>NZ_JBMLSK010000289.1:0-2530 GCF_049240545.1 Roseateles sp.
GGCGAACCCGAGCACGACAAGACCCGGAACGCGCTGGCCGCTCGGGGCTACTACCAGGCCTTTCAGGCCGTGAAAGAGAGCATCGGCAAGGTGTTGACGGGGGAGAACGTCGGTGTCGTTGTTAAGCGCGACCACCACGATTGGTATGCCGAGCTGTTCGGACCGTCCGTGACCGCCGGGATCATCGAGGCGAGTCAGCTTGCCGGCTATCGGCGTGGCCCTGTTTTCATCCGCAATTCGATGCACACGCCGCTCCCCAGCGAGGCCATCCTCGATTCTCTGGAAGCGCTGTGGGAATTGATCGAGGCGGAACCCGAAGCCTGCGTTCGCGCTGTGCTCGGCCACCATCTCTTCGTCTTCATCCATCCCTACTACGACGGCAACGGTCGCATCGGCCGCTTCCTGATGAACACGCTGCTGGCGTCGGGCGGCTACCCGTGGACGGTGATCCGGATGAGCCGGCGAGATGAATACATGAAGGCCCTGGAGGCCGCAAGCGTCAATGGTCAAATCACGCCGTTGGCCCAGTTCATCGCGCAGGAGATGCGGGAATGGGCCCCGGATCTCACGGGCAAGGCCTGACTTCAGACCCGGTCGCCGGTCTTCGCCGAGTGGCGATCACACAACGCGCTGAGGTACGCGGCCCGGTGGCAGCCGCTCGACGGAGACTGTTCGCGCAGACGAAGTCTCCGCTCGGGATCTGATTCCTTGCCTACCGCTCTCGAAAGCCGGCTGGCTACTGCGGTTTCACGCCGTGCCCCCCAAGGATTCAATGCTCACCCTACGCGTTCTGCAAAACCTCGGGTGCCTGCGGTTGCCGCTTTCGCGATTTCGTCTGCCTGCGCCAGAAACGCCTCGTGATACCGGCTGAGATCGTCGGGGAAGCGCGCGTCACCCATCGCCCGAAGCTCCATGATCAAGCGGCGGTAGTAGTAGCAGACCGACGCGAGTGCCGGTTCGAGATCGGGATAGTGCGAGACGTCTCGCCGATTGAAGTCCAGGTGAGCGACATGCTGATCACGGTAGCTCTTCATCTGCTGCCAGTAGCCACGCCATGCATCCTGATCCAGCTGGACGTGCGCGAAGAGACCTGCCCGGAACGCATCTTCATCACCGATGACGTTCTTCCAGTGCAGTAGTTGTCGGTCCTCGTCGTCGGAGCCGAACAGTTTGCACCAGTCGAGCACAGCGACGTCAAGCAGATTCCCGTGGACGACCCGCCAGAAGTTCAGCGACGGATCCGGATCAGCCGCCGCAAGCGCGCGCTTCAACGCTATGCATCGCGCGACGTTCACCACCACTTGCAGCGCGGCAGTCAGCTGCTCATTGGTCGCCAATCGTGCCTCCCGTGCGATCAATCATGCTGTAACGACGTGGGGACTTCAATCGGGTCATGCCAGGGTAACCATACCCCGTGCGCTGATGGCGCTCCTTGCTAACCGATTCAGTCCCTCCCCCAAGCCCCGATTCCCCCAGACGCCGCCGCCCGCGCTTCCTACGATGCCTCCACCGCTGACGCACCCCCGCGTCACGGACCCACCGATGCACAGGAGGCCCCATCGCACGCAGCGCGCTCTCGACGACGAGCAGTCCGGCCCGGCGCGGCGCGATGGCGCTGTCTGCATTGGTCGGGCTGCTCGTCGCAGCGCCATCCTCGGCCTGCTGGGATGAGGCGGCCGCCCGCTACGGGCTCAGCAGCCACCTGCTCTACGCGATCGCCCGTACTGAATCGGGCCTGAACCCGGCGGCCGTGGGCCGCAACCGCGACGGCTCGCGCGACATCGGGCTCATGCAGATCAACTCCTCGTGGCTGCCGACGCTGGCCAGCCACGGGATCGCCGAGCACCACCTGTTCGATGCCTGCACGAGCATCCACGTGGGCGCCTGGATCCTGGCGGGCAACGTCTCCCGCCTGGGCTACACGTGGGAGGCGGTCGGTGCCTACAACGCGCGCAGCGCGCCACTTCGCCGGGCCTACGCCCACAAGGTCCACCGCGAGCTGATGGCCGCCACCGCCGCGAGCGACCGCCGTACCGCATCGAACGACTCCCCCGAACGCCTCGCGTCGGCCACCCCTCCCGGGCTGGCGCGGGGTCTCCACGCGCAGTGAGGGCGCGCGAGCCCTCCACCCCACCCGCCAACCTCACTGCCCTGGAGACACCCTTGAACCGTTACCTTCCCACGACCCAACAGACGGCAACCCGTCTCGCCACCGTCGCACCGGTGGCCCTGCTGCTCGCGCTCGGCGCCACGTCGGCTTTCGCTGGCACGACCGGCACCGAGTTCCAGACCATGTACACGACCATGCTGAACTGGGCCACCGGCTACCTCGGCAAGGCCATTGCAGTCGCGGCCTTCATCCTGGGCGCGGGCATCGGAGTGGCGCGCTCCTCGCCGATCCCGGCCCTGGCGGGCGTGGTCTTCGCGCTCTTCATGGTCTACGTGCCGACCATCATCGACTCGATCATGACCGCCACGATCTGACGGTCGGGCCGTCATGAGCGACGTCGCGCTGGAGATCCCGCGCCGG
>NZ_JBMLSK010000290.1:0-1405 GCF_049240545.1 Roseateles sp.
CGGACAGGATGCGCACGCAGGCATAAACCGCTGAAAGACGAAGGGACGCATCAGGAGTGACACGAAAACCACTGGAGGTCCTGGCCGAAACTGGCTCAAACCAGAAGTCACCCCAGCTTGAGCGGTCATCGCTGGACGCCCGAAATCGGTCAAAGAAGCTCAGTAGTCCCATCAGATCAGAGCAGCATCAATTCGTAGTCGGATCCCAGCACCACGTTCTCCCCGGGCTTGATAGCCCGAGAGAGCGCCATGATCAGTGCCACGATGCCGTCGATCTTGTTCTCTGCTCGCTCCTTGCGTGGGTAAATGTTGTCTTTGACGTCCAGGTGCGCCACCACGTTGCTGGCCATCCAGGTGAGCACCGGGTCGCTGTCATGGGCGAGCTTCTTCTGCAGCACCAGGGCTTCGAGCGTCTTCATCGGCTCGCTGAAATTCAGCACCGTCGGACGCACTTCGATCATTGGCAGCCCCTCGGACAGCATCCGGGTTGACAGTTGGGTCGCCTGAAAGGGATCGAAGGCCACCGCCTGCACCTCAAATCGTGAGGCCATCTCCAGGAGGTCTGCCTCGATCCAGCCGAAATCGATCACATTGCCTGGCGTCACGGTCAGTCGACCGGTGCGCATCCAGCCTTCGTACTGACTGTTTCCTGCGGCGCTGACCGTGTCCTCAGGCAGGTAGTACTTGCCAAAGACGGCGTAAGCGTCTGCGATCTCCGGGTGCGGAAAGACCAGTACCAATGCGGCGATGTCTGTCTTGCTGGCCAGATCCAGTCCGATCCAGCAGGGCTGGCCGATGAAGGCCTCGATGTCGAGTGTTGAGTCGGCGCAAGCATCCCAAGCCCGCATGTCCATCCAGGCGGTGTCTGCATTGACCCACTCGTTCAAGTGCTTGGTCTTGAAGTTATTGACCGCACTGGGCAGCTGCATTGCCTTGGCCTGTAATGGCAGCAGCACTTCCGGCTTTACCGAAATGCCCCAGTTAGGGTTTGCCTTGATCAGCGCACTCTCGGCGGTCCAGTCATCGCCGTCGTCCAAGCCATAAATGATCCCGAACTGGGAGTCATCCTCGAACACGCCGTCCAGCAATTTTGTTACGAAGGTTCGGACCTCGTAGCAAATGCCAGCGCGGTTGCTGCCTGCCGTGGTGATTACCCAGAGCAGCGAGTTGTCACGCTTGCCAGTCCCGGTCTCGACCACGTCGTACACGGTGCGGGTCTTATGCGCATGCAACTCGTCTACGCAACCGAAGTGGATGTTTAAGCCGTCGAGGGTCGAACCCTCGGCCGAGAGCGCCTCAAACTTTGAGCCCGATGCGAGCACATGCATGTTGTGCGCACCCACCTCAACTGAGAAGCGACGCCGAAATCCTGGGCTGCGCCTGGCCATAGTCTGCGCGTCGCCAA
>NZ_JBMLSK010000291.1:0-18989 GCF_049240545.1 Roseateles sp.
ATCGGCAATCAAACAACCTATCGCTGTGTCCGAAAAAACTTGACCAGCACAATCTGACCAAAATCACTGGCATTGAATTTGAACTCTTGCACCACTTCCAGGCGTTCTCCGGGCTGCAAGCAAGGCAGGCGGTAGCTTTGGGCGAAGCGCTCAATTTCTTCGCGCTGGCGCTCGCTCCCTGCCTTGAAGATAAAAGCGACTTCTGGCGCCCTGTCAGACGCCATGAAACCTAACTTGATGCGATAAAAGCCATCCAGTCGCCGCTTTAGGTCTTCTGGCGGATAGACAGGCGCTTCGCCTGATCTCGTTAAACACTGAAGGGTCTTTGTTTGGTCGTCATCATCGACCACGGTCTTGGCATGTGCAGAGGTCTGTGCCAACCCAAGTCCAAGTGCTGCACCTGTGATGACAACCGCAAGTGCGCGTGATGATCTTGCCAATAACTTCATTGAAACCCTCCCCGGTGTGATGCGTCGTTTGGCGGAGCTGGAGGCTTCGTTACGATTTAGCTTGTATGGGGCCGAAGAATAGCGAAGGCTTGGCAAGCGGCCCCTGGGTATTTGCCCTGCGTAGCGGCGCAACTGATGGGTCAGATTTGCCCTTCTTCACGCCTGGGTGACATGGACGCGGACTAAACTGAGCCGAGCTGCGCCGGTCTGGCGGCGCCGCCCAGTTTTTTGGAGTCGCAGACCATGAAGTCCGTATTTCCCTTGCTGCCCCTGCTGCTCTCTGCGACGCTCGCCTTGTCTCCGATGTCGGCCGCTCACGCCCAGGCCGCGACCTCGGCTTCGACCTCCGACACCGCGCGCGTGATCGTGCGTTTCAAGTCCGAGGCTTCCAGCGTGCGGGCCAGGATCATGGCGGCGCGCATGAGCCAGGCTGCGGCGCAGGATGTGGCTCAGACGCGAGCCCTTGGTTTGGGCTTGCGGACCGGTATGCATGCCACTGGCGGCCTACGGGCCCGCCTGAGCTTGGATGAGCGCACCCATGTGTTCACCGCCCGCGGCATCGATTCAGCCACCTTGGCCAAGCGCCTGAGCCAAGACAGCGAAGTCGAGATGGTGGTGGTGGACCAGCGCCGGCGCCACTATGCGGTGACGCCGAACGATCCCCTTTATGTCGGCAACGGGGGCATTGCGCCCACGGCTGGCAATGGTTCGGCCAATGGCCAGTGGTATTTGAAGGCGCCCAGCAATGTGCCGGGTCAAGTGGTGTCCAGCATCAATGCGCCAGCGGCTTGGGATCATGGCATCGGCAGCAGCTCCATCGTGGTGGCCGTGCTGGACACGGGGGTGCGCATGGATCACCCCGATCTGGCCAGCCAGTTCGTTGGCGGCTACGACATGGTGGGCTTCAGCACCTCGGCCGGCGTGGCCACCGCCAATGACGGCAATGGCGCCGACTCCGATGCCTCCGACCCCGGCGATTGGGTCAGTCAGGCCGATATCGACGGCGGCTCGCTCGGCAGTGGCTGCGATGCATCGGATATCACCAACAGCTCCTGGCACGGTACGCGGGTCTCGGGTCTGATTGGGGCGGCCAGCAACAACGGCCAAGGCATTGCCGGCGTGGCTGGGGGCGTGAAGATTTTGCCGATACGCGTGCTGGGCAAATGCGGCGGCTATGACTCCGACATCATTGCCGGCATGAAATGGGCGGCCGGCATCAACGTGCCGGGCCTGCCAAGCAACCCAAACCCTGCCAAGGTCTTGAATCTCAGTCTGGGTGCTACCGGCAACTGCGGTAGCACCGGCACCGGTGCGCTGTACCGGGACACGATCAACCAGGTCAATGCCACCAAGGCCATCATCGTGGCTGCCGCCGGCAATAGCGAAGGCCAAGCGGTGGGCCTGCCCGGCAACTGCCCAGGCGTGATTGCGGTGACCGGGTTGCGCCATGTGGGCAGCAAGGTGGGTTTTTCCAGCATTGGCCCGGAAGTGGCAATTGCCGCGCCCGGTGGTAACTGCGTCAACCTGAGTGGTGCTTGTCTTTACTCCATGCTCAGCACCAGCAATAGCGGCACTCGCGCACCGGTGCTGGCGGATGCGGCTTACACCAACAACGGCGCTTCGGTGGGGACCAGCTTTTCGGCGCCCATCGTGGCCGGCACGGTGGCCTTGATGGTTTCGCAGCGCCCGGCTCTGACTTCAAGCGAGGTGCTGAGCCTGCTCAAGAGCACCGCCCGGCCGTTTGTGAGCATCGGCGCCACCCCCGGCATCGCGCAGTGCAGGGCACCCACTTCCACCGCGCAGGATGAGTGTTATTGCACCACCAGCACCTGTGGCGCCGGCATGCTGGATGCCGCAGCCGCCGTGGCCGCTGCCAAGGCGCTGAATGGGGGGGCCGTCAGCATCGGTGTCACGCCCAGTGCAGCGCAGGCGGGTCAAACCCTCACCCTCAGCGCCGCCGCCAGCGTATTGCCCGCCGGCCGGACCGTCGCCGCCTACAGCTGGACCTTGGTGGATGGTGGCGGCATCGTCAGCGCCTTTGCTTCTGCCAGCAATCAGATCAGCACCACGCTGACGCCCACTGGGGCCGGCAGCTTTTCGGTCAAGCTTGAGTTGACCGATGACCTGGGCTTCAAGTACAGCGCCAGCAGCAGCATTAACGTGGCGGCGGCGCCGGTGGTGACTCCTGCACCCAGCACGTCGAGCACCGCCAGTGGTGATGGCGGTGGTGGCGGCGGCGGTGGCGCCTTCAGCGCGCTGTGGGTGGCCTTGCTGGGCTTGGCGAGCGCAGTCTTGCGTGCACCGCGCCGTGCTTGATTCGCCCTGGGCCTGCGCGGGGCTTGGGTTTCAGGGCTTGCGCGGGGCGCTGGCGGTCACGGAAGCCGGCGTCGAACCGGCAGCAGAGGCCGGGGCAGAAGCGCTGGCTGCGGCGGGCTGAACCGGGCAGGCCTTGAAGCCTGCACTCAGGGCCCCGCCTTTCAGCGTGTTCAGTTTGGCCTGTTGCAGTCCGTTGATTTGCGGCAATAGCAGTTTGTAGTGCTTGGCTGGCGCTTGCAATTGCAAGACCCGCAGCCCCTTCAGCGCGCGTTGAGAGAGGGCGTTCAGCGCGGCCGCAGCGGCCTTTTCGCTGTCGTGCCGACTCAAGATCAGGGTCGGAATTTCCTCGGGCATGCCGTTCAGGAACTCATAGCTGATCTTGAGCTTTTTGTAGGTTTCTTCCTTGCGGGCCAGGAAGTCCTTGGTGGGTAGCCGGATCGAGGCCACGGCCCAGACGCCCGCGTGCTCAAGAGTTTGTGTCTGCCAATCGGTGGCGCTGAAGCCGGCGCTTTGCAAGGCGGTCTGCGCTTCCGTCAGCGCCGCCTCGCTGTTCAGCACCGCGGATTCGAGGCAGGCCCGGGTCTGCAAGGCCGCAGCGGCTTGGGGCTCCAGCAAGACGACGCGCTCCGGGTGCAGTTGTTGGTTCAGACGCCAGGGCTCATGCTGACTGCGGGCCTTGATGCCGATCACGGCGTCCAGCCAGCCCTGGGTCCAGCTAAAGAACAGCCCGTTTAGCAGAAGCAAGAGCAGAACCAGGGCACGCAGCATGATGGTTTGGGGCCTTCAGTGGGTCGCTTGGGAGTCGGCTTGATCGGCCGGCGCGTCAGGCGCGAGGCGCACGCTGACCTCGCCGCCGCTGATGGTCTTCAGGCCGAGGGCGCTGCGGATCAGCAGCTCACCCTGCGCATTGACGCCTTCGGACAGGCCTTCGACCGCGCCCGCCGTCACCCGGCGACCCAGGGTCAAATCGCGCCGAGCATAGGCGGCCTCCCAGGCGGCAAAGCCGGTCTGTTCAAAGTCCAGCAAGGCTTTGACCAGGCCCGGCGCGATGCGCGCGAGGATCTCGGGCCCGGTGCACGCCGGATGAATCTCGCTCAAGGCGGCGAAGCCGGTGTTGAACGGGCCGCCCGGGCTGGCGCTGTCGCCGTCTTGGCTGTCTTGGCCCAAGACCAGTTCCTTGATGTTCAGACCGACGCCGATCACCACCATGCGCCCTTCGCCGGCCGACACGGTTTCAATCAGGATGCCGCCGAGCTTGCGGCCGTCCAGCCACAAGTCATTGGGCCACTTCAAACTCAGGCGCGGCTGGGCACCCGCCGCGAGCCCGGCCAGGGGCTCCAGCGCCTCGGCGATGGCGCAGCCGACCGCCAGCGACAGGCCCGACCAGTCGCGTGGCTGCAGATTCAGCGCCAGCGAGAAGGTCAGCGAACTGCCGGGGCTGGAGAGCCAGGCCCGACCCATGCGGCCACGGCCGTGGGTTTGGTGCTCGGCCACCAGCAGGCAGGGCTGCATATCGTGGGCGCGGCGGCCGTAGGCTTGCGGCGCGCCGCTGCGGCTTTCGCTGCGCACGCGTTCGAGCAGGGCGGTGTTGGTGGAGTCGGTGCGGGCCAGCACTTCGATGCTGATGCCGGGCAGCAAGGGCAGCAGTTGCTCCCACAGGGTTTCGACGTTCCAGTTCTGGTGGCTTTCGGTCACGGCAAGCTAACTCAACGTTTCGGCGTCAGCATGGTGCCACGGCAATCCGGGCTGCCGCAGTAGCAGGCAAACTCTTTTTTCAGCTTGGGCGTGTAGCGCTCGTCGATGGTGAGGCCGTAGTCGTAGAACAGTTCCTCGCCGGGCAAGATGTCGCGCAGCGCCTTGATGTAGACGCGGCAGTTGACCTCGTCGGCCTCGCAATTGGGCTCGCAGGAGTGGTTGATCCAGCGCGAGCTGTTGCCGCCGTGCAGCGCGTCGATGACGCTGCCGTCTTCCACATGGAAGTAAAAGGTGTGGTTCGGTTGGGCCGGATCATGCGGGTGGCGGTCCATGGCCTCGTCCCAGGAGATGCGCTCGCCGGTGTACTCGATCAGCACCTCGCCGGCATTCAGGTGCGCCAGCGCATAGACTCCGCGCCCATGCACCCCGGAATTCCTGACCTGGATGCGCCGACCCTTGCTGGCTGCCGCCGGCTTGACGGCCTTCTCAGTGGGGGCAGCAGTTTTTTTTCCGGCTGATGAGCTCATCGGCTTTTTAGGTACATTGAATTCATGGGTGTGCGCGCGTGTGTGCGAGCGTGCGTGCGCGAGGCCGGATTGTAGGCAGGGCTTTGGCATGTTTTGCGAAGCCCCGTTCAACTGAACAGAAGAAATCATCACCATCATGAGCAAGACCCTGATCATTGCCGAGAAGCCTTCCGTGGCGCAGGACATCGTCCGCGCCCTGACGCCGGTGGCCGGCAAGTTCGACAAGCACGACGAATACTTCGAGAGCGAGCAGTACGTGGTGAGCTCGGCGGTGGGCCATTTGGTGGAGATCAAGGCGCCGGAGGAGTTCGACGTCAAGCGTGGCAAATGGAGCTTTGCCAATCTGCCGGTGATCCCGCCGCACTTTGATCTGAACCCCATCGACAAGGTCAAGGGCCGGCTGAACGCCCTGGTCAAGCTGATCCGCCGCAAGGACGTAACGCAGCTGATCAACGCCTGTGACGCGGGCCGGGAAGGGGAGTTGATCTTCCGTTTGATCGTTCAATACGCGGGCACCGCCAAGGCCGCCATCAACAAGCCGGTCGAGCGGCTGTGGCTGCAGTCGATGACGCCGCAGGCGATCCGCGAGGGCTTCGACAAGCTCAAGAGCGATGCGCAGATGCTGCCCTTGGCCGATGCGGCGCGCTGCCGCTCGGAGGCCGACTGGCTGGTCGGCATCAACGGCACGCGGGCGATGACGGCCTTCAACTCTCGCGATGGCGGCTTCTTCCTGACCACCGTCGGCCGGGTGCAGACGCCCACGCTGTCCATCGTGGTTGAGCGTGAAGAAAAGATCCGCAAGCATGTGGCGCGCGACTATTGGGAGATCCGCGCCAACTTCGACGCCCAAGCCGGCCAGTACGAAGGCAAGTGGTTCGACCCGAAGTGGAAGAAGAACCCCGAGGATGCGGAGCTGAAGGCCGACCGCGTCTGGAGCCGCGCCGAAGCCGACGCCATCGCCATGGCCGCACTGGGTCAGCCGGCGCGGGTGACGGAAGAAAGCAAGCCCACCACCTCCAGCTGCGGCGGGCTCTATGACCTGACCACCTTGCAGCGTGAGGCCAACTCGCGCTTTGGCTTCTCGGCCAAGACCACCTTGTCTTTGGCGCAGGCCTTGTACGAAAAGCACAAGGTGCTGACCTACCCGCGTACCGATTCGCGCTATCTGCCGGAAGACTATCTGGCCGTGGCCAAGCAGACCGCCGAGATGATTGCCGGCGAAGACCTGCCGGGCCCGTTGCGCGAGCTGGCCGCTCACGCCCGCAAGGCGCTCAACGAGGGCTATATCAAGCCGACCAAGAAGGTGTTTGACAACACCAAGGTCTCGGATCACTTTGCCATCATCCCGACGCTGCAAGCCCCTAAGAGCCTGACCGACATCGAGGCCAAGCTCTACGACATGGTGGTCAAGCGCTTCCTGGCGGTGTTCTTCCCGCCGGCCGAGTTCCTGGTTACGACCCGCGTCTCGACGGTCTCGGCCGCTGGCAAGGACTACAACTTCCAGACCAACGGCAAGGTGCTGGTCAAGCCGGGCTGGTTGGCGGTGTATGGCAAGGAAGCGCAAGAGGACGACGCCAATCTGGTGGCCGTGGCAGCTGGCGAGGTGGTGCGCACCGAGAGCACTGATGTGAAGGCCTTGGCGACCAAGCCTCCGGCCCGCTACACCGAAGCGACGCTGCTCTCCGCCATGGAAGGCGCCGGCAAGCTGATCGACGACGAAGAGCTGCGCGCCGCCATGACCGAGAAGGGCCTGGGCACGCCAGCCACCCGCGCGGCCACCATCGAAGGCTTGATCATGGAGAAGTACATCTTGCGCGATGGCCGCGAGCTGGTGCCCACTGCCAAGTCCTTCCAGCTGATGACCTTGCTGCGCGGCCTGGATGTGCAGGAACTGACCAAGCCCGAGCTGACCGGCAACTGGGAATTCAAGCTGGCCGAGATGGAAAAAGGCCGCCTGAACCGCGATGACTTCATGGCCGAGATTGCCGCCATGACGCAAAAAGTGGTGCAAAAAGCCAAGGAATACGACCGCGACACCATCCCCGGCGACTACGCCACCTTGAAAGCCCCTTGCCCCAAATGCGGCGGCGTGGTGAAAGAGAACTACCGCCGCTTCACTTGCCAAGGCAAGTCTGGTGAGGGCGAGGGTTGTGGCTTCTCGATCGGCAAGATCCCCGGCGGCCGCAGCTTTGAGTTGCATGAGGTCGAGCAGTTCTTGCTGGACAAGAAAATCGGCCCCTTGGAAGGCTTCCGCTCCAAGGCCGGTTGGCCCTTCACCGCCGAGCTGGCCCTGGTCTATGACGACGAGATCAGCAACTGGAAGCTGGAGTTCGACTTTGGTGAGGATGCCAAAAAGGCCGAAGGCGACGGCGAGCCGGTGGACTTCAGCGCGCAGACCTCGCTGGGCGCCTGCCCCAAATGCGGCAGCGCGGTGTATGAGCATGGCAGCAACTATCTCTGCGAGCATGCGGTTGGCGCGGCCGTGAGCTGCGACTTCAAGAGCGGCAAGATCATCTTGCAGCAGCCGATTGAAATCAGCCAGATGCAAAAGCTGCTCAGCGAGGGCAAGACTGCCTTGCTGGAAAACTTCGTCTCCAACAAGACACGCCGCAAGTTCAAGGCCTTCTTGGCTTATGACAAGAAGGAAGGCAAGGTGATGTTCGAGTTTGAGCCGCGTGCGGCCAAGCCCGGGGCCAAGCCGGCGGCAGAAAAGGCCGAGAAAGCTGATAAAGCCGAGAAAGCGCCAGCGAAGAAGGTAGCCGCCAAGAAGACGGCCACCAAACGGGTGGCGGCCAAGAAGTCTGCCTGAGCCTTGGGGCCGCCTCGATAACCGGTGCGGCCCCGTGTCTATTGGCGTTATGCTGCGGCGTGAAATGCAAGCAACCATCCGCGCAGATTTGAGGGAAGCATGATGCGCCAGCCCGTCAACATCGGACTTCAGACCCGCCTGATTGCCGGCATCGCCGTGATGGCCTCGGTCTTGGCGCTGGCGGTGGGCTGGTATTGGAGTAGCAGCGAAGAGCGCGTCCTCTCGCGGGCGCTGGATCAACGCCAACAGCGCATGGCAGATTTGGTGGCGCGCAGTTTTGCGGCTCCCATCTGGAATCTCGATGGCGCCGCGATTGAGACCCTGCTGGATGCCGTGATGGAAGATCCAGAGGTGCAGTCGATTGAGCTCAGTGGCTTGGGGGAGAACGCCACGCCCATGCGACGCGAACGCGCCACCCCAGCGGTGCGTCCGCTGCGCCGTGAGTTCCCCATCCTGTATCTGAGCAGCGTCGACACGACGCCAGCGACGATCGCACGGGCCGAACTGGTGTTCAGCAGCGAACTGGTAGAGCGGCAGGTCTCGCACATCCGGCGCTTTGTCGGCGGCCTGTTGGCGGCGGTGATTGCTGCGGTGATCGGCACCTGCTACTTGCTGGTCAACCGCTTTGTTAAACAGCCGGTCGAGAAGCTCGGCACCTTGGCTCGCCGCGTTGCCGATGGCGAGTTGGGTGCGAGGGCTGATGTGGTCCATGCCGACGAGATCGGGCAGCTGACCCAGCAATTCAACTCCATGAGCGAGCGCCTGCTGGCCTCTTCCCGCCGCTTGACGCTCAGCGAAGAGCGCTACCGCAGCCTGTTTGAGAACGCGGCCGAGGGGATTTTTCAAACCGACTCGCGCGGCCGGCTTTTGGGGCTGAACCGTGCCCTGGCACAGATGTTGGGCTATGCCTCGCCCGAGCAGGCTTTGCAGACCGGCACCCGCTTGCTCGCCTTGGTTCGGGTGGAGCGGCCCGAGTACAAGCGGGTTGTGCATGCCTTGCAGCGCCATCGTTTGTTGCAGCAAGTGCCTTTGTTGATCGCGACCCGTGAGGGGCGGCAGTTATGGGTGGAGCTCAGCGCCCACTTGGTGCCGGTCAATGATGGACAGGGCATGCGCATTGAAGGCATGGTCAGTGACATCACTCAGCGCCGTTTGGCGGAGCAGGAACTGACCCACCATCGCGATCACCTGGAGGATCTGGTGACCGAGCGAACCATGGAACTCAGCGAAGCCAAGCGCCGCGCGGAGGGCGCTAGCGAGGCCAAGAGCCGCTTCCTGGCCACCATGAGCCACGAGTTCAGAACGCCCTTGAATGCGATTCTGGGCTTCACCCAGCTGCTGCAGATGGACACAACGCTGGGCGCCGCCCAGCACAGCAAGATCGGCCTGATCCGCGATTCCGGCGAGCATTTGCTGAACCTGATTTCCGACGTGCTGGACACCGCCAGCATCGAAGCCGGCAAGGTGCGCCTGCAGCCCAGCTCGGTGGATCTGCGGGCGCTGCTCGATATGACCTGCGACAGCGTGCGTTTGCGCCTGGAGCAAAAGCGCTTGAGTTTTGAGATCGACCTGAGTCAGCAATTGCCGGCGCGGGTGCTGGTGGACGGGCAGCGCCTGCGCCAAGTCTTGCTGAACCTGCTCTCCAACGCGGTCAAGTACACCGACCAAGGGCGAGTGAGTCTGAAGGTCAAGGTGCTTGGCGTGGGCGCCAATCAGGTGCAGCTGAGCTTCCAGGTGGGCGATACCGGCATTGGCATTGCCCCGCACCAGTTGAGTCGCTTGTTCCAGCCTTTTGAACAGGTGGTGGACGATGCCCGTTGCCTGGGCGGCACCGGTCTGGGCTTGTCGATCAGCCAGCAACTGGTGCGCGAGATGGGCGGCGAGATTCTTGTGCACAGCGAGTTCGGCCAGGGCAGCCAGTTTTCATTCGAGCTGAGTTTGCCGACCACGGCATGAAGCCAGGCCTTGATCGCAGCCGATGAGCGGGCTGGTGTTTCAAAAGCTGCTGGCGATTTTTATCGCGGTGGGCATTGGCTGGTTTGTCGGTCGCATGCGCTGGCTGGGCGAAGCGACCGAGGCCGGGGCTGCCGGTGGTAATGATCCGGCGCGGATTCTGTCGAATGTGGCCTTCTACATCTTTGTGCCCGCACTGCTGTTTCGGACCACCGCCCGCTTGGATCTGACCCAACTGCCTTGGCTGACCTTGGCGGCCTTCTTTGTGCCGGTCTTGATCTTGCTGCTGCTTGTGTACGCCCTGCAGCGTTGGCGGGGTGGCAACAGCACAGAGCCGGCGCGGCCCAGTGTGCAAGCCATCACTACCACCTTTGGCAACACCTTGCAGATCGGCGTGCCCTTGGCGGCGGGCGTCTTCGGTGAAGCCGGTCTGGCCATCCACATCACCGTCATCAGCCTGCACGCGCTGACGCTGTTGACCGTGTTGACGCTCTTGGTGGAGTTGGATCTGGCGCGCGCCCGGCCCGATGCGCGGGGTCTACTGGCGACGCTGCGCAGCACGGTGCGCAACACCGTCATCCATCCGGTGGTGCTGCCGGTGCTGGCGGGCATGGGCTGGAACGCGACCGGGCTGCCGCTGCCTGTGGTGCTGGACGAGGTCTTGCAGATGTTGGGCACGGCCGTCGTGCCCTTGTGCCTGACCCTGATCGGCATGTCGCTGGCTTACTACGGCTGGCCCAAGACCTGGCGCCGCGTGATGGGCTTGGTGGCCTGCAAGCTGCTGGTGCTGCCGCTGTTGGTTTTGTTGGTCGGCCATTGGGGCTTTGGCCTGAGCGGCATGCCCTTGGCAGTGATCGTGATGGCCGCAGCCCTGCCGACCGGCTCCAATGCGCTGATCTTCGCGCAGCGCTACCGCACGCAAGAGGCCGAGACCACGGCCGCCATCGTCGCCTCGACGCTGCTCTTTGTCGTGACGGCGCCGCTGTTCTTGGCCTTGTTGGCTGCTCTATAGAATCCGCCGAACCAAAGAATGCCGCCCACACAGGGCGCGGGAGGACGAGCGGGATGAAGAAGCTGATTGCTGTGGTTTTTGGTGTCTTGCTCAGCGCCTGCGGGGGCGGCGGCAGTAGCAGCGGGGGCGATGCCAAAACGCCGGAGCCCCCAGCGATCCAGACCAACACCCGCATCAGCGGGCAGGTGCTGGGGCCGCAAGTGATGGGCGCTTCGGTGCAGGCCTTTGCGGTCGCCAAAGACGGCACGCAAACCCCGCTTGGCCAAACAAGAAGCGCCAGCGACGGCAGCTTTGAGCTGGCCGTCAATCTGCCCGAAGCCGCGGTTTTCTTGGTGCAAGCCTCGGGAGGCAGCTACGCCAACGAATCGACCGGCATGAGCCAGCCCTTGGATGCCAGCATTCGGGCCATCGATGTGCGCGCCTCTGCCGCGCACAAGCTGCACCTCACGCCTTACACCGAGGTGGGCGTCAGGTTGCTCCGGCAGCAGGCTGCGCCTGATTGGTCGAGTCCCGCGGTGGCTGCGGCCAATGCCAAGATTGCAGCGTGGCTGGGCGTGAACTCGGTGCTCAGCTTTCAGATGCTGGACTTGAAAAAACCCTTTGTCGGCGATCTGTCGGCCAATGCCGATGTGGCCATGTCCCTCTATCTTGGTGCCGTGAGCAGCTTCGCCAAGCGTTTGGATGGTGCCGCTGCCCCGTCGATGGCTCGCAGTCTGGATGGCTTGGAACGTTTGATGCTGATCGATCAGGAGGACGATAGGCTCTTTCCCGCCTTCTTGGGTGGCATGGCGGATTTCGTCGATCAGATGGCCTTGGGCCCAAATGAAAAGCTCAGCATCAAGTCGCTGTTGTTTGGCGGGGCCGTGCAGCCGCTGGGCGAGTGGGAGATCAAGAAGATAACGACCAAAGGGCTCAGCAGTGGTTCGGCCTCTGCAACCATGCGTAACGACGTTCTCAAGCTGATTGAGGACCCGCAAGGGAAAACGCGCTTCAACAAACGCGGTGCCTTGATCGGCTTCACCTCAGGCACCGAAGCGACGCCATGGACCATCAGCTTTACGAGCAGCGTGGCGGAGGTGTTTGGAGACGGGGAGATCGGCATTGGCCGCTGGAATGGCGGCGGGATTGCTACTGCGACCCTGGTTGGAGATGAGTTCCAGCCCGGCAGCTACCAGCTGTATCGCGAGGCGCTTCAGTACGCCGTGGCTGCGCCGGCGACGGCCTTGCCGGCCTGCGGTGTACGGGTCTTGAATCTGTTGGCGAATACAGAAGCCAGTTTGCCCACCTTGATTTACGGCACCGAGCGGGCCTTTGTCGGCCTGACGGCGGACTCCAAGCTGGGCCTTCAGTACCTGGGCGACACCTATGTCGGCGCCGAGGTCGGTCTACGCATGGCCGATCAAACGGTGGTTCGTTTCAGCACGCGCGGTGGGACCGAACTTCCTTGGCTTTCTAACGGCGCGGTGGGAAAGCTGGAGTACATCGCGCTGGAACCGGTGTCACCGACCGGGCCATTCGCCAACCAGTACCTGAAGATGCGTTTGGCTGTCGGCGGTGAGGGGGCTCGCAAGGTCGCAGCCAAGTTCACGCTGGAGGTCGATGGGCGAACAACAGAGCTCGCTGCCGCGTTTGGCGATCCCAATGCGCAGCCGCAGGCCAAGGGCTGCGGCTACATCGGGGCAGTAGGTCCTGGTTTGAGTTCCCGGCCGGCCGATGGGGAGGCCAATGTTTTCATGGACGTGAACGGTTCCCAGTTTCATATGGGGGCGCCGAAAGAGGCTCGTTTTGGCGCGTCGGGTGAGCTGACCGGGAGAATCTGGGCCTATACCTTCTCGGGCCCCGTTTACGAGTTGGCCGGCAACGCTCACGCCAGCATTGGTCGCATCAATGTGACCGAAAGCTATCCAGACAAGCAGAACAGGACCTGGTCGGTGCCCTATGCGGTGAGCGCGCCGGGGGCAAAAGCACCCAAGACAGGCAGTTTCCGCTACAAGCTCATCGCGCAATCAGGCGTGATGTTGGCCAGAGGCACGGGCGAGGCTCAAGTGCCCCCGGGCACCATCTCCAGCGCGGAGTTGGAGATCGTGTTTGGTCAGCACCCGGTGGGCACGTTCAGCCCCTGGTATGGCACTGCGATCTTCCGGGCGGAAGGGTCGATTGCGGGGCTGCCCTTCTTTGTGGGTGAAGGAACTGATCGGCGCCAGGCGATGAGTGGCATCTTTTATGGCGAGGGCTTCAACGCCGGCTCCGCTGTCGGCGCCATCAGCGGCCCCGACGGCGAATATGCTGTCGTGAACTACAGCTCGGGCATCAACTTCATACCGCTCTTCGGTACCTTGTTGTTCAAGCGGCAGTAATCAAGCGGCAGTAGGGGTGGGTGGGCCTGAAGTCGACCGACTTACCGCGCTGAGCGGCCTCAGGGCAGGGCCAACCAGACCTCATTGCGCCGCATGAACCAGGGCGTGATCGGCCCGTTGTAGCGGGCCAGCAGCGGTTCGCCCTGGGTGGTGATGCCGGCTTGGCTGAGCGTGGCTCTGAGGATGGACAGATGCTCCGCGTAGTTGGCCTGCGACCAGGTGCCCGAGTAGCGCAGCACCGCCCATTGGGCCGCCTCGATCTGGCGCAGTTGCACGCGGGAGTCCAAGGGTTCCGGCGCCGAGGCCAGCGTCACGCTCTTGGGCAAGACGAACTGCACCCGCATGCCGCCGTCCGCTGCGCTTTGTTGCGTCACGGGGGCGGTCATGGCCATGCGCATCGGTTCCGTGGCGGGCGCGCTGCTTGCACTTTGCTGGGTGACGGGCGCGGTCATCGCGAAGGTCTGTGCTCCCTTGTTCTTGCCAAAGATATAGCCGGCCAAGATCGGAAACGCCTGATTGCCCGCGGCATCGGCCGAGCTTTTCAGCACCACCTCGGCCACGACATAGGGCGCGTACTGGCGCAGCTCAACCTTGTCGATCTTGCGGATGACGGTGTACTCGGGCTCTTCGATGGCCAGGCTCAAACTTGGGCTGAGGGCACACATCAGCAGCATCAGGAGGCGCAACACGAGCGACTTTGGAGACGAGAGATCAGGGCGCATGGGCTTTCTCCTTGCCAAAAGTGGCGATGTAGTTGACCGATTGATGCGTGCTCCAGCGCGCGCGGTGCAGCACCGGCAGGTAGAGCATCCCACGGCTGTCGATCGGCTGCAGACCGCAGGCTCGGGCGGCCAGGGCGAGCTCTTCGGGCTTGACGAACTGTGACCAACGGTGGGTTCCCTTGGGCAGCAGGCGAAAGACGTACTCGGCCGCGAGGATGGCGCTGAGATAGCTCAGCAGGGTTCGGTTGATGGTCGAGGCCACCAGCAGGCCGCCGGGGGCAAGCCGCGCGCTCGTGTCGGCCACGAAGGCGGGCACATCATCCACATGTTCGACGACTTCAAGCAGCAGCAAGACATCGAACGAGTCCAGCGGCCCCAGGGCGACATTCGGTTCGCCTTCGCGGTAGTCAATGCTGAGGCCGGATTGGTTTGCATGCAGTCTTGCCACGGCGATGTTCTTGGCGGCGGCATCCACCCCGACCACGCTTGCACCAGCGGCGGCCAGGGGCTCGCACATCAGTCCGGCGCCGCAGCCGATGTCGGCAATCCTCAGGCCACGCAGGTCGCCGTGGGGCCGACCGCAGTGGCGGGCGATCTGCGCCAATACATAGTCGAGGCGCAGCGAATTGATCACATGCAGCGGTCGCATCGGCCCGCTGCTGTCCCACCAGGTGGCCGCGAGCCGGTTGAATCTGGCGATCTCTTCGCTGCGAATCGTGCTCATCGCGGCTGCCTGCGCGGTTCGGTCTGCTTGGGGGCAGCTTCAGCTCGGGGCTGCGGCAAGACCAGGCCCTCTTGCATGGCGACCAACTCCAGCGCCGATTCGAAGCTGGCGCGCGATTGCGCAGCCACTTGGCGCAGATAAGCATGCAGCTGTGCGTCCGAAGGGCTGCGGTGCTGGCACTCGGTGCTGTAGGCCTCGAAGTGCGAGAGCTGCATCAGCAACTCGGCGAGATGGCGTGGGCACTCGCAAGCCACGGTCGATGACAGACTGGCGAAGTCGGCCAAGGCGGCGTCATCCCAGCGGCGCTCGCTCAAGACCGAGGGCTCAGCAGCGTCCCTGCAGCTGGATGATGGTCCGGCTTCGTTCGCGCCTGGACTCAAGGCTTGCAACTGGCTTTGCAGCCATTGACCCAAGGCCGCGTCGCTTAGGGGCTCTCGCATCAGGGTGACGCCCGCGTCTGCCAGGCGCTCGCAACTGGCCTCTGCGGCGAAACGGAACAAGAGCGCGTGCTGCCGCCATGCCTGCCCGGCGGCGGCTTGGGGCAGCGCCTCAATGCCATGCAGACGGGCTTGCTGTTGCAGCAAAAGGTCGACGGTTTGTTCAGCCAAGCCCGCCTGTGCATCGGCGAGGCTCTCGAAGGGGCCCAGCAAGCGCAGAGGCCGACCGAGTCGCCGCAGCAGCGCGGGCCTGGCGAGGCGGTCGGCCAGCGCCGCGCCGATGACCGCCACGCGCCAGACCGAGAGCTCGGGCGCAGGCGCAGCAAGAACTGGCGTGAGCACTGGGCGGCGAATCTCTTGCGTCTGGCTCAAGGCTTGTGCGTGCGTGGCCGCGACCTCCTGGAGCTGTGCCGTGTCCAAGCGAGCGAGGCTGCCGATGGCGTGGCCCAGATCGCTCAGGCGCTTGATCAGGGCCAGCCGCTGCACCTCGGCGGCCGAGTACAAGCGCTGCCCGCTGGGGCTGGTTTCAGGCTGGGTCAGTTGGTAGCGCCGCTCCCAGACGCGCAAGGTGGCGACCGGCATGCGCAGCATGCGCGCGACAGCGCCGCTGCGGTGCTGTGCGCTCGATCCCGCAGCCGGTGCGCCTGCGGCTGGACGCTGTTTTTTCTGGCTGATGCTCATGAAGGCATTGAAGTGACGCGGCTTTGACGCCGAATAAGGGACGGCTTTGATGGGGCTTTGATTGGTTGACTTCGATTTGAAACCAAATTGCCTATCCTTGCTGGGCGCAGGGGTGAAGCCTTCTGTGTTCCGTCTCGTTAGCCATCGCAAGGAGTTCCTTATGAGCCAGCCGATTCAACGCCGTGTTTTTCTGATGACCTTGGCGGCCTCGTCCGCCGTGGTCGCCACCGAGGTGCGCGCCCAAGCCATGGTCGATGAAAAAGACGCCCAGGCCGCAGCGCTGGGCTATGTGGCGGACGCCAAGCGCGTCGACGCGAAAAAGTACCCCAAGTTCGCCGCCAGCCAGAACTGCGCCAACTGCGCGCTCTACCAAGCCAAGGGCGACAAGGCCGGCGGCTGCCCGCTGTTCGCTGGCAAACAGGTGGCCGGCGCTGGCTGGTGCAGTGCCTGGGCCAAAAAACCTTGAGTCCAAGGGGCGAGCGCTTGCGCCATTCAGCTTCCCTCGCTGTGAAAACCAGCTTTCGCGGCAATAAGGCGAGCCTGCCGAGCAAGCCCTGTGTGGCCTGCGGGAGAGACATGACTTGGCGCAAGCATTGGGCCAAGAACTGGGCCGAGGTGAAGTTCTGCTCGGTAGCTTGCCGCAGCGGTAAGGCCTGATCAGTATGGCGGCCCCACTGCGACATTTGGTGCTGGTCCTCGGCGATCAGCTGGACCTGGACGCCGCGGCCTTTGACGGCTTCGACCCGGCAGTGGATGCGGTCTGGATGGCCGAGGTGCAGCAAGAGTCCACGCATGTGCCCTCGGCGCAGTCGCGCATTGCGCTTTTCCTGGCGGCCATGCGGCATTTCGCTAAGGCTTTGCGGGAGGCAGGCCGAGTTGTGCATTACACGCGCCTGGACCAAGCCGGCAATGCCGGCAGTCTGGCGGCGCAACTGCAGGCCGATGTGGCGCGTTTGCGCCCCGAGCGTCTGCTGATGACGGCGCCTGGTGATTGGCGTGTGCTGCAGGCCTTGAAAGCGGCCGCAGCGGCTTGCGAGCTGCCGCTGGACGTTCGGGAGGACCGACATTTCTTTTGCAGCGTGCGTGATTTCGCCGCTCATGCGCGCGCCCGCAAGTCCTTGCGCCTGGAGTACTTTTACCGGGAGCAGCGCAAAAAGCATCGCATCCTGATGGACCCGCAGCGCGAGGACGCGCCCTTGGGCGGGCAATGGAATTTTGACGCCGACAACCGCGACAGCTTCGGCGCCGCCGGGCCAGGCTTCATGCCGCAGCGATCGCGTTTCGAGCCGGATGCTTTGACCCGCGAGGTGCTGGCCTTGGTGCGCGAGCGCTTTGCCCAGCACCCGGGCAGATTGGACAGTTTCGCTTGGCCGGTGACGCGCAGCCAAGCATTGCAGGCTTTGCAGGCCTTTGTGGCCGAGCGCTTGCCCTTGTTCGGCCGCTACCAAGATGCGATGTGGCCGGGCGACCCCTGGCTGTATCACGCGCAACTCTCGGCGGCGCTCAATCTCAAGCTGCTGAATCCGCGCGAGGTGGTGGCTGCGGCGGTGGCGGCCTTCGAGAGCGGCCATGCGCCCTTGAGCAGCGTGGAGGGTTTTGTGCGCCAAATCCTGGGTTGGCGCGAATATGTGCGCGGCGTCTATTGGACGCAGATGCCCGGCTATCTGGAACGCAATGCCTTGGACGCCGAGCAAGAGCTGCCCGAGTGGTTTTGGAGCGGACAGACCGAGATGGCCTGCTTGCGTGATGCCATCGGCCAGACCTTGCGGCACGGTTATGCCAATCACATCCAACGCCTGATGGTGACCGGCAGCTATGCGCTGATGTTGGGCGTTCGGCCCCAGCAGGTGCATGCCTGGTACCTGGCCATGTATGTGGATGCGGTGGAGTGGGTGGAGTTGCCCAACAGCCTGGGCATGAGCCAGTTCGCCGATGGCGGCTTGATGGGCAGCAAGCCCTATGTGGCTACCGGCAAGTACATCGACCGCATGAGCCCTTATTGCGGCACCTGCCGTTTCGATCCGGCGCAGCGGGTGGGCGAGCGCGCCTGCCCTTTCACCACGCTTTACTGGGACTTTCTGATGCGACATGAGCGCCGATTGAGCGAGAACCCACGCATGGCTTTGCAAGTGAAGAATCTGGCGCGCTTGGATACAGCGCAGCGTAAGGCCATTGCCGAACGGGCGGCGGCGCTGCGGCGCGGCGAAGTAGGCGCCATCGTTGCCACGCAAGAGAGGGGCCATGACCATGCGCTATGAAGGCAGCTTGGCGGCGGCCCAGGCGCGCATCGAGGCCGTGCGCTCGGCGGCCTATGCGGGCAGCCGCGATTTCTTGAATGGCGCGGTGTCTGGCCTCTCGCCTTACATCACCCATGGCCTGCGCACCGCGTCCGAACTGCTGGCTGCTCAGCAGGTGCCGAGATGAAGCCGCCGCAGGAGGCGCAGTCGGCAGAACCGGCATTGACGGCTTTGTACGACGGAGCCTGCCCCTTGTGTCGCCGCGAGATCGGCCTGTACCAGGGGCTTTGCGCGCGTCAGGCGGTGGACTATGCCGATGTGAGCCAAGCTTCAACGCCCTTGCCGCCGGGCGCGACCCAAGCGCAGCTGATGGCGCGCTTTCATGTGCAAACCGCCGATGGCCGCTTGCTGCAAGGGGCTGCGGCCTTTCTGGCCTTGTGGGCGCTCTTGCCTGGCTGGCGCTGGTTGGCGCGGCTGGGGGCGCTGCCCGGCGTGGTGCGGCTGATGGAATGGGCTTATGTCGGCTTTCTGCGCTGGCGGCCGACCTTGCAGCGCTGGGCGCGTCGCTGGGACTGAAACCGGTTTGAAATCGCGCAGCGCAGCCATCGGTGAAAATGGCCGCATGAGCGCAACCGACACCGATCTGAAAGCCCTGACCGTTTACATGGACACCGTGGGCCTGGCTGCCCGCAGCGCCGCTGCGGCCATGGCCGCCGCTTCCACCGCCGCCAAGAACCAGGCCCTCTTGGCCCTGGCCAAGCGGCTCCGCGCCGCCGGCCCCGCGCTGAAGGCCGCCAATGCCAAGGACCTGGCCGCCGCCAAGGCGAATGGCTTGAAGGGTCCGATGCTGGACCGGCTCAAGCTCACGTCCGAGGTGGTGGCCACAGTGGCCGAGGGTTGCGAGCAGATCGCGGCCATGCCTGACCCGATTGGCGAAATCACGAATCTGCGCCGCCGCCCCAGTGGCATCAGCGTGGGTCAGATGCGGGTCCCGCTGGGCGTGTTCGGCATGATTTACGAGAGCCGCCCCAACGTCACCATCGAGGCCGCCTCGCTGGCGATCAAGAGCG
>NZ_JBMLSK010000292.1:0-1712 GCF_049240545.1 Roseateles sp.
GCAGCGGCAGCGGCGTCTCGTCGGCGTGCAGCACCCGGCAACTGAGGATGAAGCGCCGCTGCAACTCGAACAGCGGCTCCAGCGATGCTCCGCCGGCGCCGCCCCAGGACGCCAGCGTCGAGCGTGGCGTGTGCACGCCCGAGCGCGCGTTGATCGGTGCCTGCCGGTAGTACGGCAGATGGTCGACGAAGCGGCTGATCAGCGTGTGCGCCACCAGGCCGGCAGCCGGGATGCCGCCGTCGATCACGTCAGGCTCGGCAGGCTCCTGGCGAACCTGCTGGCAGCACTTGCACGCCCACTTGCCGTAGATGTGCCGGTGCACGAAGAACTTTGCCGGGATGATGTCCAGCTTCTCGCTGACGTCCTCGCCAATGCGCTGCATCGGCCGGCCGCAGTCCGCGTTCGGGCAGGTGGTGTCCTCGGGCTCGTGGCGGTGCTCGACTCGCTCCAGGTGCTCGGGCAGGGCCTGGCGACGCGGCCGGCGCGGCGGTGCCTTCGGCGCCTTGGGTGTGTCTGGCAGCTCGCGCTGCAGCTCGGCCAGCTTCGCCTGCAAGCTGGCTTCGTCCTCGGCCAGGGTGTCGGCGAACAGCAGCCGCTGGGCTGCGGTCATGGCCTCGGTCTTGGCATCGAACTTCCAGCGCTTGAGCCGCGCAAGCTCGAAGTTGAGCTTGTCGATCTTGACCCGTGCCAGTGTGATCTCGCGGTCGCGGCGGGCCAGTTCCTGCGCATCGGCTGCAGCCCGCTTTTACAGACGTTCGATGAGCGCGGCCGCCTCAGCTGGCAGGCTCGTCAGATCGATCGCGTCGGCGGCTTCAACGGGCATGCGCAGCATGGTGCCGCTTGCAGCACTGCAGCGCAATCAGCACTTGCGATGTCAACGGCCGAATGGCGACCGTGTGGCGCGATCAGCAGCGCCGGATGGTGGCCAGTTCGCCCAAGCGCTGCCAGGGCAGGCCCAGCGTCAGCGCCTCGAACTGCTCGGTGCTGAGCTGCAAAGCGTGCGATGCCGCGCCCGCCTGCGGCGTGTGCCAGACGAAGCGGCCAGCGTGCAACCGCCGCGTGGCGCACCACACGCCGAAGCGATCGTGCACGAGTAGCTTGAGCCGACTGGCTCGAGCATTGGCGAACAGGTAGCCGTGGTGGGCGTGGGCTTCGCCCAGCGTGTTGACCACCACCGTCAGCAGCCGGTCGGCGCCGGCGCGCATGTCCACCGGCTGCGCGCACAGCCACAGCGCGTCGATTCGGATCACTTCAGCGCCTTGTGTACCAGCTCGCTGAGCCAGCCCGCGCAGGTCCCCGCCGACGACGAGGGCCAGCGCACCGCCAGCTGCGCGCCGCCACGGCGCAGTTCGATGACGATGTCTTGCGCCTGAACATCCATCGCCCCACGGGCGGCAGACTCACCGGGAGCAGCCACACCCCTCGCACAGGCCATCTCTACTGGGATAAATTGCATGACCGGCGGTGACGGCACGACCTGGCGGGGCGCGGCCAGTCCCGCGCGCTTGATGTCACGGCCGGCGAGCCACTTGCGAACCAGATTGACGTTCAGGCCGTGCGCCAGCGCCACAGCCGCCACCGACATGCCCGAGTCCTGGCACTCGGCCAGCACTTGAGCCTTGAACTCTGCGCCGTGTACCCGACGCGATGACTTGGGATGCATAAGTGCCCACCTATTCAAATAAGTGGGCACCATCGTCACAGTGCCTTCA
>NZ_JBMLSK010000293.1:0-1314 GCF_049240545.1 Roseateles sp.
GGGCGTGTTCTCAGTCGAAGTGCAACGCAGGTATTTCGGAATTCGCTGAATTGCCTCCAAGCGTTCAGGCCGCGAAGTGCGCAGCCTGAACGCTTTGCGGCGAGCGTAGCGCAAGAGCCAGCGGCGTCAAGGCCAAGCCCTTCGGGCGGTCTGCGCCGGCCTTGACTCCGCCGCCTCTTGCTCGCGCCCCGACAGGCTGGGTTGGCTCGGCGCGGCAGTCAGCCCGCGATGGCCCGCACGAATTGCTGCAAGACCTTCTCGTGCACTTCCAGCGGCGTCTTTCGCCCAAGCACCCGGCGCGGCCGCCCGTTCAGGCGGCTTTCAATCCGCGTCAGCTCCCGGCGGCTTACGGTGGACAGATCCATACCCTTGGGCAGGTATTGCCGGATCAGGCCGTTGGTGTTTTCGTTGGTCCCGCGCTGCCAGGGGCTGTACGCGTCGCAGAAGTAGACCGGGATCCCGCTGCGTCGGGTGAACTCCAGGTGCCTCGCCATCTCCGTGCCGCGGTCGTACGTCAGCGATTTGCGCATCTCCGCCGGCAGCGTGCCCAGCCGTGCCGCAAACGCGCGCGCGACGTGATCGGCGTGTGCACTGTCGAGCTTGACCAGCAGCGTCATGCGCGTGTGGCGATCCACCAGGGTGCCGACATGGGAGCGGCCACCGGCTCCCTTGATCAGATCTCCCTCCCAGTGCCCCGGCTCCAGCCGCAGTTCGGCCGCCTGCGGGCGCTCGGACAGCGGCCGCATGTTCTGTACCCCCGTAAAGCGCCTGCCGTTGGCCTTGCGCGGCCGCCGGCGGCCGCCCAGGCTGCGGCGCAGCATCCGCACCAGCTGCGCATGCTGCTGTCCGGCGGGCATCCCGTAGATGGCTCGATAGATGGTCTCGTGGCTGAGCGTGCGCAGGCCCGCAGGCACCACATCGACCGGCAGCGCCCCATCCCGCAGACGGTCGCTGATCTGCTGCGGCGACCACTCCTGGCGCAAACCGAACATCACAACGCTCCACGCCGGCTTGCGCATCAGCGCGTCCAGCTTGCGCCGAGCGTGGCCGGCCGCCGAACGCTTGTTCATGTAGTAACGACGGCCAAACTCAGCAAGATAGCGATCAAAGCCTCGCGCATAGCCTCGGCGCCACTCACGCATGATCGTGCTGCGATGCCGTCCAAGCGCCTTGCCGATCTCAGCAAAACTCAGGCCCTGCCCGCGACTGAACTCAATCGCCCACCGCTCCGCCTGGGAGAGGTGCAAATACTTCGTTCCCATCTTCACGCTCCATCTTGGGGTTGGAGCGTTGCACTTCAAGGCTGAGTCCGGG
>NZ_JBMLSK010000294.1:0-4344 GCF_049240545.1 Roseateles sp.
CGATGAGCGCGGCCACCGCGAAGGCCTGGGTCGGCCGCTGGTGCTTGGCAGCGTCGCTGGCCAGCCGCTCAGACAGGATCAGCGGATCGAACGCCACGCGCGGGAACATGCCGGCCCAGATCGCCTGCACCTGCGGGATCACCTCGCGCAGTTTGTCGGGTCTGGCGCGAATCGAGAACCAGAGGTGCTCGCGGCGGTTCTGGTGGAAGAGCTTTGCTCCTTCCGCGGTGGTGAGGCCACCGTAGCGAGCGGCCGCCACCACACCGACGATGGTCGCGGGCACCGTGCTCGGGGGCTCGCCGAGCGCCACGAGCAGGGTCCTGCCCAGCGCATCGGCCGGCTGTGCCAGCCCGAGGTTGCGGGCGGCAGCAGCGTCGATCACCACGTTGATGCCACGTCGAGCCGTCTGCTCGAATGTGAGGCCATGCCCCGCGTCCAGCTCGTGTTCCTGTCCGAGACGGCGGCCCGCCAGCAGCGGCACGCGGTACAGGTCGAAGAAGGTGTCGTCGATCGACGCCATGTCGATGACCGTGGTCGCGGCATCCGGGCGGTCGGCAAGGCGAGCCGAGACCGGGTCCGGGTTGAACACGGTCGGTATCCGCTCCGACGAAGACACGGCCAGAACGCCGGGCAGCACCCGGACCTCCCGCATGAACGCCTGAGCGCCATCGCGCACCTCGGGCCATCGCAGTCCCCATAAGGTGACCACATGATCGGTGTCGATGTGGCGCTCGGCCGCTTGCAGGTGCCGGTACTGCTGCTGAGCCACCAGCAGCGCGATCAGCATGCCGATAGCCAGCGCGAACTGCGCCACCACGAGTGCCGTGCGCAGCCGCGTGCCGCCGGCGGTGGTGGTCGAGCGGTTGGCGTGCAGCGCTTCGCCAGGCCGCACGGCGGCCATCCGCAGTGCCGGCAGGGCGCCGGCCCCCAGGCCCAGCAGCGCCACCAGCAGTCCGGCAGCGGCAGCGGTCCACAGCCCCGCGGCCGGCACCGGGCGGTCCAGGAACTCGCCGAAGGGCGGCAGCAGCAGCTCGGCCAGCGCCAGCGCGCCCAGCACGCCCAGGCCGGCGGCCAGCAGCGACTGCAGCAGGAACTGCAGCACCACCTCGGCGCGGCTGGCACCGATCACCTTGCGCAACGCCACCTCGTGCTGGCGCAGGCTGGCCTGCGCCAGCGACAGGTTGAGGAAGTTGACAGCTGCGATCAGCAGCACCGCCGCGGCGACGGACAGCAGAATCGCCAGTTGCTCGCCGCTGCCGGACGGACGCATCAGGCCGTCGGCCAGACTGGCGTCCAGGTGCAGGCCCACAAGTGGGGCCGCGCCCAGGGCCATCACGTTGCGCAGCGGCACCTCGCCCAGCATCGCGCTGGGCGGAACGCGCCGCTCGACCAGCGTGCGCAGGTCACGGTTCAAGGCGTCGACCGACGCACCCGGCTTGAGCTTGAGAAAGGTCCGCGACCAAGTGGCCCGCCATGACTCGAACGTGGCACGATGCGCGGCAAACGTCTGGTCGCTGTAGAGCATCAGCACGCGCTGCAAACCCAGGTGACTGTTGGGCGGCGGCTCACGCACCACGCCGCTGACGCGAGACACCCACTTGCCGCAGCAAGGCAGGTCCACCTCGACCTCGCGGCCGATCACATCGGTGCTGCCAAACCAGGCCTTGGCGGTGGACTCGACCAGCACCATCGAGTGCCGGTCCACCAGGGCGGTCTCCGCCCGCCCGGCGATGAACTCAAGCGGGAAGATGCGCAGGAAGTCGGCGTCGACGAACCAGCTCTGCGGGTTCTCGCGCCGCTCTCCCTGGTCATTGCGGTACAGCACACGCAGCGTGCGCGGGATCATGCGCGCACCGGCCTCGACCTGCGGCAGGTCCTGCAGGATGAAGGGCAGGGCCACGCCGGGTGCAGCCGGGCTGACATCCGGCGGCTGGCCCGGGCTGTTGGTGGTGGTTGTCAGCTTGACGATGCGCTCGGCATCGGGCCAGAAGCGGTCGTACGACATCTCGTAGCGCGCAAACATCAACACCAGCAGGCAGGTGGCGCAACCCAGAGCCAGGCCGACGATGTTGATGGCGCTGCCGACGGCGTCGCGGCGCAGTGCGCGCAGCGCGACCGCCGCGTGGCTGAGCCATAGACGTGTGGTGGCGTTCATCGGTTCTTCCTGCGGTCGACGGATTGCCGGATCAGCGTGCGCGGCCCAGTGGACGCGCAGGCCGCATTGCTGCTGCCATGCGCAGCCGGGCCGCCGATCCGCAACGCGTTGAAAGACGTGGATTGGCAACGCCGGTCGCGTATGGCGCAACCCGTCGACCGGCTGGCACTGCGCTGCGCTTCCGAGCGACGTGCCCGGCGCTGCGGATCACGATCGAGCTGCATGCCGGCGCCGCCGCGGCTACAGCGCCGGCAGATCGGCGCGGTCGGCCGCCTGCCACATCACCCGCAGCCGCTCGGACGCCGCTGCCGCCTGTGCCGAATCGCCGCGTGCCTGGGCAAGCCGCAGCTCCGCCATCTGCGTCCACGCGTTCGGCCCGTAGTGCTTGACCGTTGCAGCAGTCTCTTTCGCCGCTTCCTCGTGCCGGCCGGCCGCCAGAAGCGCACCCACCAGCGCCAGCCGGCCGCTGGCGGCCAGTCGCGGCGGCTCGCCGCCCGCCTCGTCGTCCCAATCGGCGGCCTGGCGCAGTGCGGCGATCGCCGCCTCGTGCCGTCCCTCGGCCCGTGCGATCTCGCCGCGCGCCCAGGCCCCGGCCACCCGCAGGAGTTCAGGCGCCGGTTCACGGAACAGGCGCGCGCGCCGCACGGTGCCGAGGTCCATCAGGCTGTCGAACTCCGCCAGTTCCTTCTGCGCCGATGCGGGGCGGCCGGTGCGGGCGAGGGCGATCGCGCGCGCGGCATGCCGGAATGCCTCGGCCACGCCCAGGCCCGGCGGCGGCGCTGGCTGTGCCAGGACTTCATCCCACTGCTGCGCACGCAGAGCGGTCAACGGCGCGAGCATCAGCGCGTACTCGCCGTGCCCGCCGGGGATGGTGGAGAAGCGCTGCTCGAACGCGCGCGCGGTGGCCAGCGCAAGCTCGAAGCGGCCTTCCTTGAGTGCGGAAAACCAGACAAAGTGCTGGTGGTGGTAGTCCCAGCCGCCGGCGCGCTGGCTCACGCCCTGAGAGGCGAGCGCAGCGTCGTAGCGCTTCTGCACCTCCAGTGCTTCCTGGTTGACCCGTGTCGCATCGGCGAAGCGGCCGAGATGCTGGTAGATGTGGCTGGGCATGTGCACCAAGTGCGGCGCGCCAGGGGCGATGCGGGCCAGCCGGTCGGCCGCAGCCTCGGCCTGGCCGGGCGCGGGCGACTGCTCGGCGGCGTGGATCAGCAGGTGCATCGCGCCGGTGTGCTGCGGATGCCCCTCGGTGGCGGTGCGCAGCCGGGCCACGACATCGGCCATCGCGCCCGTGGGTGCGCCGGTCTTGCGGTCCCACCAGTCCCAAGGGCTGGTGGTCATCACGGCGTCGGCGTACAGCGTCACGACGTCGGGGTCGTCGCCGAAGCGCTGCACCACATCGGCCATCGCCGCGGCATAGGCCAGCTCCTGCGCGTCGACGCTGCGCTCCGTGGGCCGCCCGGCGCACATGGCGACCCCGCGCGCTTCCCAGGCGCGCTGCTCGCGCTCGTCGGCGCGGCCGTAGCGCACCGCCATGGCGTCGATCAGCGCACGTTCCAGCGGCGTGACGCCGGCCGCGGCCGCCTGCGCCCGTGCGATATGGCGGCGGATGTCGCCGACAGGCCCGCGGTTGTCGTTGTTGATGTTCGGCGCCTGCGCCAGCGCCACGCCCCAGGCGCACATCGCGCAGGTCGGATCGCGCGCCAGTGCGGCGCGGAACACGCGGGCGGCCTGTGCATGCTCGAAGGCGTAGAGCAGTTGCAGGCCGTGGCCGAACAGCGCGCGCGCCTGTGCATCGCCAGCCGTGACTGCGAAGCGGGACTCGCCCAGCCCGGGCACCGGCTGGTAGGTTGCGGGCACGCGCGCCGGCGGATCAAGGCTGGCGCAGGCGGCCAGCAGCACCGCGACCGTCAGGGGGGCGATCCGCCGTCTGCCGGTTGCAGCGATGCCGCGAAGGGAAGCTCCCGCAATGGGCGTCCGCACGCGGGCGAGGGTCTTGGGCGACTCGGGTCTTCCGGTCATTGCAGCTCCTTGGGTGGGTGGATCCTCATGAGCGCCAGCGCGCGCGGTGGTTCATTCATGTCCGAGCTCCTCGATCGGGCGGCGCCGTGCCGCGACGAACAGGCGGCTGGCAGTGACTGCCCAGGTCAGCGCGATGGCGGCGACCAGCGCCAGGACGAACGGCGCCGGCGTCA
>NZ_JBMLSK010000295.1:0-1299 GCF_049240545.1 Roseateles sp.
GCCTTGTATCTTCCAGTAGACCGTCATACCAAGTAGTCGTGGGAGGCGGTGGTCAAGTGGGCAGAGGCCGGCGCGGTGGGCAACGCGCAGCGTTGTCCACGGCAAGCGGGCCGGTTCGAGCGCAGCTCGAACTGTCCACTTGTCCACCGCGTGGTGTGGCGTTGCGCTTTCGCGGCCGGTGCGCCAAATCCGATATGCCTATGAGCACGCAGCTCGCGGGTTAGCTCCAGGTCAACGCACCGGCTCCTTCCCTCCAACCGTGTAGCCCGAACAGTTGTCGATCATGAACATGCATCTGCAAGGTGGGGTAGCCAGTGGCGTGCAGCGGCCCAATGCCGGGGTCGATGTGAGTAAGCAGCATCTCGATGTCTGTTTGCACTCATCATCCGGCCGGTTGGGCAACGACGCGCAGGGGTGGAGCGAGCTGGTCGCGATGCTCAAGGCCGCGGAGGTCGACCTGGTGGTCATCGAGGCCACCGGCGGCTACGAGCGAGGGGCGGTTTGCGCGCTGCAGGCTGCTGGCGTTGCGGTCGCACGGGTCAATCCTCGGCAAGCGCGGGACTTCGCCAAGTCGATGGGCATTCTGGCCAAGACCGACCAGGTCGATGCAAGAACGCTGCGCGATTTTGCCGATGTGCTGGCCAGGCACGACAAGCGGGGCCAGTACATCACCCCGATCGAAGAGCCTGCGCGCCGGGAGCTGGGCGAGTTGATGGACCGGCGCCGTCAACTCGTGGAGATGCGCGTGGCCGAGCACAACCGGAGTGAACACGCCGGGCCGCGTGCCCGCCGGTCCATCGACAGCGTCATCAAGCTGCTGGACAAGCAACTCGGGCTGATCGAGGGCCAGATCGACGATCACATGGACCGGCACTTCAAGAGGCAGCGCGAACTGCTCGACAGCGTCAAGGGTGTGGGGCCCGTGACGATCCTGACGCTGACGGCGGCGCTGCCTGAGCTCGGTCGGCTGGGACGGCGCCAGATCGCCAAGCTGGTCGGTGTGGCCCCGTTGGCTGATGACTCGGGATCGCGACAGGGAAAACGCCGTGTCTGGGGCGGCCGCGCCAACGTGCGCGCTGTCGTGTACATGGCCGCGATTGTCGCGATCCGCCACAACGCCGTGATGCGCGCGTTCTATGAGCGCCTGCTAGCAGCCGGCAAGCCGAAGAAGGTCGCCATCGTGGCTGCGATGCGCAAACTGCTGACCATCCTCAACGCCATGCTGCGAGACCAGAGACTCTGGGATGCGACGCGCCACCTGAACATCGCGCAGCCGGGTTGACTTTGAAGACAGTTGCT
>NZ_JBMLSK010000296.1:0-12684 GCF_049240545.1 Roseateles sp.
GTCTTGTGGCCTTGCCCTGCAGACATTTGACCCCCCCCCTGCCCCGCCGCGGCCGGCCGAGTGCCAGGGGTGGGCGAGGTCGATGGGCTGCCCCTCGTGGCCGGCGCCTCGCACGAGGCCGTCGCGCTGGTGCTCCTGGGCCTGCTTGTGGCGGTCGTGGCAGGGCTTGCACAGGCTCTGCAGGTTGGTCGAGTCGAGGAACTTGTCGAGGTCGCCGCGGTGCGGCGTGACGTGGTCGACGACCGAGGCCAGCGCCACCAGCCCCAGCTCCTTGCACATGCGGCACACAGGCGCCAGGCGCAGCTGGTGCGCCCGTGCCCGCTTCCATGCGGCCAGGTTGTATAGGTGGTGGTGTTGCGACACAAGAAAAAGCCCCGCTCGGCGTGGCCGGCGGGGCTTGATGCAGCACGAGAGGCACTGCGGGTAGGCTGCGTGAATGTAGCGCCCTAGTCCGTTGTTGCAAAAACCCCCGCGCGCTTTTCCAGCATGCCAGCCAGCAGCTGGTGCGCCCGCACGATGCGCTGGCCGACGGTGGCCTCAGCACACACCAGCACGGCAGCCGCGTCTCGGTCGCTCATGAGCAGCAGGTACTTGGCCACCACGGTGGCCTTTACGCTGTCGGGCAGCTTGTCGACGTGCTTGCCGATGCCGCTGAGCCCGCTGCTGCTCACCTTCATGGTGGGCGTCACACCCGGCGATGGTGGCGCCCAGTCCTCGTGCAGCGTGCTCTTGGTGGGGTAGCCACTGCCGTCGCCCACCTTTAGCTGCTCAGCCCACAGCCACAAAAGCCGGTCGATCTCTTCAATGCGAGCCATCAGTGGCCTCCTTCCATGGCCATGTCCTCGAACCGCTGGGTCTTGCCGTCGAAGTAGAGCTGCACCGTGCAGGTCGATGCGTTCTTGTTCTTGGCGAATTCCAGCTGCGCCTTGTTCAGGTTGTCGGGCTTGGGGTTGCGCCGCGACTCGCGCCACAGCAGCCCGATGATGTCGGCCGCCTGCTCGATGGCGCCGCTTTCGGCCAGGTGATCCAGCCGCGGCGGCGCGTTGGTCTTGTCGGCCTCGCGACTGAGCTGGCTGAGCAGCAGCACCGCGCAGTTCATCCGCTTGGCCAGGTTCTTCAGGCCGCGCACGATGTTGGCCAGCTCGTTGCTGCGGGTCTCGCCGACGTCCTCCATGAGCTGCAGGTAGTCGACCACCACGAAGGCGCAGTCGCCGCTCTTCGCCCGCACATACGCCACCTTGCTGGCCACCTCAGCCAGCGAGAGGCCGGGCCTGTCGTCCACCCACACGGGCAGCGCACCCAGCACTTCCACCGCATCGCTCACCGCCGCCCAAAGCGAATCGGGCGCATGCTGCGGCAGCCGCACCTGTTCAAGCGGTGCGCGCCCCGCGCTGGCCACGTGCCGGCTGATGAGCATGTTGGCCGAGTCCTCGAGCGAGCACACCAGCACCGGCAGCCCCGCGCCCGCCACCGCACGCACCCAGCCCAGCGTCAGCGCGCTCTTGCCCATGCTCGGCCTCGCCCCCAGCACGATGAGCTCGCCGCGGCGCATGCCGCCACCAAGCGCGCGGTTGACGCCGCTCAAGCCCGTGCCGATGGCGTCGATCTTGCCGTCGGCGCGCGCCTGCAGCTCATCCATCCACCCGGGCAGCAGCTCGCTCATCAGCCGCGGCACCGCGTCGACCTGCCCCTGCGCGATCTCGCCCACCTGCTGCTGCACCCAAGCCAGCACGTCCACCACGCTGGTCTTCACGTCGCCGTCAGCCGCGCGCGCCACCACGTCCTGGCCCAGGCGCATGAGCCGCCTGCGCTGCGAGCACTGCTGCACGATGCCCGCATAGGCGGCCGAGTTGGCCGCGCTGGGCACGCACTGTGCGAGCTGGTTCAGGTACGGCAGCCCGCCCACGGCATCGGCACGCCCTGCCCGCTGCAGGTGCTGGAACACCGTCACCACGTCGGCGGGCCGATCGGCGGTGAGCAGTTGATCCAGGGCCTGCCACACGTCGGCATGGTCGCGGCTGTAGAAGTCGCCGGCCACCACGCGCCCGCGCACGGCCTGCCAGGCGCGGTTGTCAATCAGCACGCCGCCCAGCAGCGACTGCTCGGCCTCCACACTGTGCGGCGGCACCATCAGCTTCGGGGTGTCGTCAGCCATGGACGCTCCTGAACTGCGCCGCCAGATCGCGCAGCCTCGCCCGCTGCTGCGCCACTGCCTCCTGGTCGACAGGCTCGGCCGCCTCAGCCGGCGCCGCTGCAGCCACCGGTGCCGCAGCCGCATCGCGCAGCTGGTCGCCGTAGCGCAGGCAGCGCTCGACGCGGCGCGCGTTCGCCAGAAACCAGGTGATCTCGCGCATGGCCTCCTGCATCGACGCCGGCTTGTCGCCCAGCGGCACGGCGGCCATGCCTTCCACGGCCAGCAGCACCTCGGCCACGCCGTACAGCGTGATCGCGCCGTTGATGGCGTTGCGGCGTTCGGCGTCCAGTTTGGTGCGGCCGGGGTGCATGCCGAACATGAACACCCAGTGCTCGAACACCTGCCGCGCGGGATCGACCGTGCTGCCGTGCGCGGGTGGTGCGTCTTTCACGAGTCTCAGTTGCCTACCTGCTGTCATCTGCTACCTCTGTTCTGACCCCTGCGCCGGTGGTGGGCGGCCCTCGGCCATCCCGGCATGGCAGCCGAGACAACCGAAGTCCGTAGCGCGCCTATGCGGAGCCGCAGACCCTCCCAAGCCTTTCCGTGAACCGCTGCTTGGTGCCGGCGGTGGGGCTGTCCCATCACGATCCTTCAGTCGCCCCCTGTCTGCACACTGGCCGCTGCCGTCTCGCCCGCCTCTCAGGGGCTACCCAACCAGCCAGCGTGGTGTGGTGTTGCCCTAGGCCATGGACGAAGCCCCCCAGAAGGCCGCGCCCAGGCGGTGCAGCTCGTCGCGCACGCGCTCGGCGCTCATCGGGTCGGCATCGGCGGCCGTGGGCAGCACGCACACGCGCTCGTCATCGGCCAGCGCCATCACGGCGGGCCTGCTACCCACCACCACGCACACCTGGCCCTCATCGGCCATGCGGCTGGCGGTGTAGCGCGCCACGGCGTGGCCCACGCAGGCGCGCTCGGCAGCCTCACGCACGGGGGCCGGGCCTTGGCGCCAGGCGCTGACCAAGGCCTCGCGCACCTCGCCGTAGCTGCCACGCGGGCGGCCGGCACTGCGGCCGAAGAGGTTGGAGGAGTCCATTCCCTGGCGCTCCCGGATCTCAGCGCTCGCCCGGGATTGCATTCCCGGCGATTCCCAAGCGCTCGGCCTTCTTGGCCAACATCATGGCGGCATGCACTCGACGACGAATCTCCCGCTTCAGCAGCGCCTCGGCCCAGGCACCCATGTCGGTGTCTTCGGCTTCGGCCAGCAGCTGCAGGCCGGTGTGGTCGTCGGCGTCCAGCTTCAAGCGCAGGTCTTTGCGTTCAATGCTCATGGGTCACACGCTCACGTAGAAGAAAGAAGCCCCGCACCCAGCCCAGCCTCGGCGCGCTCGCCCACGCCAGGCCGACAGGAGGGGCCGGCCAGCAGGGCTGGGTGCAGCGCATCGCTGCGCCAAGAAGGGGCAAACCGAAAAGAAGGGCGGGCGCCCTGCCCGGTGTACGCTGGCCATCCCCACGACGACCAGCCTCACCAGGAGGGCACCCATGGAGCACATGTTCATCACGCGAGTCGAGGGCGCCACACTCGGCGCCAGATCACCGGACCCTCAGAGCACAGTCGTGCAGATGGAGGTTCTTGGCTACACCAAACCACCGTCCAACAACGAGGCCCCGACCGCGTGGCGGCTGACCATCCCGCTGCTGGATGCGCTGTACCTGCTGAACGTGCTGGAAGACATGTCGAAGACCGGCGGCTTCGACCACCTGCGGCGGCCACCGCAGGGCACACCGAACTGAGGGCGGCAGCCACCAGGAGGCGGCCCAGGCTGCGGCGGTCAGCGCGGGGGTCGAGCTTGAGGACGGGGGTGGACTGCGGCTTAGGCATCAGCCATTGCCTCCCGGCGATTGAGCCCGCCCAACGCCCCGGCCGTGCCAACGGCCAAGCTGTGGGCACCCGTTGCAAACACCTCGGGGTGCTGCAAGCGCACCCTGGCCGGGATGCCTCGGGACTTCCAGTTCTGCACTCGCTGTATGCCGCCCGCCTTGGGGATGGCCAGCAGCTCGCAGACCTTCGCAGGCCCGCCCAGCTTCTCGATCAGTTCGCCGTCGGTCATTCGCAGATTACACACGGTGTTTAAGCACTCTGTCAACAAGCCGTGTAAGCACGCCATGTTTACCCGCCCCACAATGACCTGTGGATAACTTGCCCCCATCCCTCGACCGTCTGCTGAGCTGTGCCCGCGCGGCCACCGCGCGCCGGCCAGTGAGCCAGCGCGTCCAAGACCTGTCCGACCTGGCGCGCGAGTTGGGCTGGTCGTCGCAGCGTATTCACAACATGAAGACGCGCGGCGTGTCGAAGGACGGCGCGCTGGAGGCCGAGGCCGTGCTGGGCTGCCCGGCCAGCTACGTGCTAGAGGGTGGCACCATCCCCCTGTTCGCTGGCGCGTTGCGCCTGGTGGCTAACGAGAAGACCGCGGTGTATGAAGTGGCTCACGCTGTGAACCATCTGCCGCTGGAAGCTGTACCCTTATTGACCAGGGAGCAGCTCTTGACCGAACACACACCCGAGCTTTTTGCCTTTGCGGCGCCTGATGACGCCATGGCGCCAGAGGCACCAGCGGGCACCGAGATCGTCTGGACGACGCGCCGCCGCATCGCACCCGGGCGCCTCGTGCTGCTGCGTGATGAGCACCAGCAGCTGCACGTGCGGCGGTGCCAGCAGGGCGAAGGCCCCGGCGCCTGGGTGGGCGCCGTCACGAACAGCGCCTACCGCTCGATGCGCAGCGACGAGCCAGGCCTTAGAGTGCTCGCCGTCTACAAGGGTCGATTGGAGCCAGACGATGCATAGATCGTTGCCCGTGTGCGCACTGATCGCGCTGGCCTTCGCGCCAGCGTTTGCCTCGCCACAGCTGGAGCTCAAGGGCCTGCACCCTGGCATGACTCGCGAAGAGGCCAAGACCATTCTGCCGACGACGCAGGGGCTAACGCTTGGCGGCGTGCAACCGTACACCAGTGCAGCCCCGCTCATCGTCCGTTATCGCGACGAGCGTGTCGAGGCGATCACCTTCGTGTTTAGGCCGCGCGACTTTGACCGGATCAGAGAAGCGCTGCAGTCGAAGTACGCCGCCATGACCTGTGCCGAAAGCGTGCTGCACAACGGCTTTGGCGCCCCTGTTGCGCAGGTTGCCTGCCGGTTGTCGGATGGCGATCTGCTGCTCACCGCACAGCGGTATGCCGGCAACATTGAGATGGGATCTGTCGATCTGCGCCGCGCGCCAGACCCCGCGCAGACTCAGCTCCAGAAGAAGAAGAACACGCAAGACCTGTGACTTACACAGCTTGTTGACACCGGCATAAACGTCGTGTGTAATGCGCCCCGTCACACCGACGGAGGCGCAAAGTGCCAGCACCGACCCCCTACTACCTGACCCCGGCCGCCCGCGCGGCCTTGCAGCAGCGCGCGGCTGAGATCCGCCAGCAGCTGGCCCTGCGCCGCGCGCTGCGCCAGGCGCACGACGCGGTGGCCCACGCGCCGAGGCCGCTGCCGTGAGCGCGGCCGCCACCGACACCGGCTGGGGCACGCCGCAGCAGTGCCTGGAGTGGGCTGCCCGTGCCCGCTTCCTCCGCCAGCGCGCCGCCGCCATCAAGGCCGGCGCCCCTACTGCGCTGCACAGCGCCGCGCATGCCGAGGCCCTGGCCCGCGACCTGGAATCGCGCGTGCGCATGGCCGCCGATGCCTACATGGCCGCAACCGGCCGCCGTGCGGAGGCCGCGTGATGCCGCCCCTGCACCGCGTGGCCCTTCGCGCCGCCGTGCTGCTGATGCTGCTGGCCACCCTGCTGTGGCTGGCCGGCTGCGGCGGCGGCGAAGACCTGTGCCGCGACGACTTTGTCGGCCCGCCCGCGCCCGGCCTCGAGCACCTGCCGCTGTGCCCGGCCGACGGCCGCCTGCGCATCACCCCGCCCAACTGCACCACCCACCCGGAGCGCTGCTCATGAACCGCCCCACCGCAAGCCAGATCGAAGCCGCCCACGCGCTGGCCGACTACCACGCCCGCCAGGTGCAGCGCCACGAACGCACCGCCACCAACGCTGTGCTGGGCGGCGTGCTGGCCGTGCTGGTGGCCCTGGGCCTGGTGTGGGCCCTGCTCACCTGGGCCGACTGCACCGCCAGCGGCGCCGCCATGTGCACCATGGCCATCACGCCCACCCGCCGCAACCTGTGGCAGCGGCTGCTGCGCGCGGTGCGGCACTACTTCAGGCTGTGGAAGATCCGCTGGGCCGAGGACGACGTGCGCGGGCTCGAAGAAGACCTCGAAGCCGCCCAGGCCTGGGTGGCCGCTGCGCCCGGCGTCATCCAGTACCGCCGCGCACTGCTCGACGCGCTGCGCGTGCAGACCATGAGCGACGAGCTCGACGGCCGGGTGCGCTGACATGGCCCGCACCGCTGCCAACGAACCCACGGCGCCCGAGCCCACGCGCGAGCAGCTCGCGCTGGCCTATCGCCACATGGCCCGCCCGGGCCGGCCCAGCACGCTGGATGCCGCGCTGCAGGTGCACCACTACCGCATCTGCATCGTCGGCCTGGCGCGCCGCATGAGCCGCCCGGCCTGGACGGCGCAGCCGCGCCCGCTGCACCTGGTGGACAACGGCGCCACCGTGCCGCCCACGCCGGCCGAGCCGCCGAAGGTGGAGCGCGCCAGGGGCCCGCTGCGCCACGGGCCGCACGCGCCCGGCACCACCAGCCTGGGCTGCTTTCCGCGGCGCGGGGCCAGCCATCTGCCCGGGGCTGACTTCAAGCGCCGCGCTGCCAACGACACGAAGGATTGACATGCCAGGCATGAGAGAAATGCGCATCTCTGACATCTGCATCGGGCAGCGCGTTCGCAAGGACATGGGCGACCTCGACGCACTGGCCGCCTCCATCCGCGAGCACGGTCTGCTGCACCCGCCTGCGGTCACCGCCGACGGCACGCTGATCGCCGGCCACCGCCGCATTCAGGCTTGCGCCCGGCTCGGCATGGAGTCGATCCCTGTCCGCGCCATCGACGTGGGCAACCTGTTGTCTGCGGAGCGAGACGAGAACCAGGTGCGCAAGGACTTCACGCCGAGCGAGGCCGTGGCGGTCGCGCGCGCTATCGAGGCTCAGCTCAAGGCCGCAAGCAAAGCCCGCCGGTCGGCTGGTGCTAAGGCGCGGTGGGCGCGCGAGAAGGGCCTGCCGGTAAACCTAGATGAATCATCTAAGTTTACGCAGGCGAGCGCATCCGCTGCTGAAGTCGTGGGCATGTGCCGCCAGCGCTACGAGCAGGCGAAGGAAGTCGTCGAAGCCGCCGAGCAAGCGGCCGAGAAGTTCGGCGACATCGTGGAAACGATGGACGCCACCGGCAACGTGCGCGCAGCACACACCGAGCTGCGCCGCCGTCGCGACAACCAGCCCGTGCGGCATGCCGTGCTGCGGCACATGAGGCACCGCGACCCCAATCAGGAGATCGAGCGGGCCATCACCTCACTGTCCGGCCTGGCCCTGGGCATTGAGCGCATCGACGTTGACGGCCTCGACTCGAATCGCGTCGACGGCTGGGCAGCGGAACTCAAGCGCCAGGTCGCCACTATCAACCGTTTCATCAGGAGTCTGCAAACATGAATACCACCCAAAAGACCGTCCGCCACGCTTCGAAGTTTGGGACCGTGCTGGTTTCTGAGCTGAACATTGACCCCGAGGCTCAGCGCAAGCTGAGCATGGCGTGGGTCAAAGAACACATCGACTTGTTCGATGTCGACCAGCTTGGCTACATCGTCGTGAACCGCCGTGCCGATGGCAAGTGGTACGTCGTCGACGGCCAGCACCGCACCGAACTCATGCGCGCCGTGGGCTGGGGCGACCAGCGCATCCACGCGGAGATGTTCGAAGGCCTCACGCAGCGCGAGGAAGCGGAGCTGTTCAACGCTCGCAACGACCGCCGCGCTGTGCGCAAGTTCGACCACTTCCGCATCAGCGTGACGGCCGGCGACGAGCGCGCCACCGACATCACCAACATCGTGGCAGCGGCCGGCCTGATCATCACCGACCAGCAGGTAGACCGCGGCATCACCGCCGTCGACAAGCTGGAGAAAATCTACGACGGCGGCGGCATCGCGTCGACCCGCGAGGGCCGCGCCGCGCTCGGCCGCACGCTGAACGCGATCAAGCACGCATGGGGCACCAGCCCGGCCAGCTTCAACGGCGTCCTGCTGTACGGCGTGGGGCTCGTGCAGCTTCGCTACAACGGCGCCATCGACCAGAAGGCGCTCGCGACGAAGCTGGCGCCCGTCAAGGGCGGCGCTCCTGGTCTTCTTGGCAACGCACGGGCGCTGCGCGAAATGAGCGGCCGGCCTGTCCACCACTGCATTGCGTCCATCGTCGTCGACATCTACAACAAAGGCCGCAGGGTCGGCAAGCTCGACGATTGGGAGGCCCACAGCACCAAGAACGCCAACGACATCGCGGACTGACCCGTGGACATGCCATTGACCGTGCCCGCCGCCGCAGACGTGATGCAGCACCTGCGGAGCGCCATCCGCATCGCCAACCAGGCGGTGGTGGCCGACGTTGAGACGAACTGCCCCGCGCTGCGCAGCCCCTGCGGCCGCCTCACGTGGTACGACGTGCGCCCCATGCTCGACGAGCGCGAGCATGCGCCCCAGGTCGTCGACATGGCGCGCGAGGCCATCGCCTACGGCATCGACGCCGGCCTGCTGGTGCGCCACGACGAACATCCGCACTGGGTGCGCGTGGCACGCCCTGGGTGCTGAACATGCCCGCCAGCAGCAAGCCCCGCAAGGCCTACCGGCCGCGCCCGGTGGACGTCGACCCCACCCAGCTGGCCATCGCCCGCGCCGCGCTGGTGCCGGCGCCGCAGCGCGCGCTGCTGGTGCGGCCAGTGCAGCAGGCGCTCGACGGGCTGCGCACAGCCACCGGCGGCTGGCCGGCCTGGCGCGGCATGGCCGACGCCATGAACGTGGCCGAGCGCCTGGCGCTGGCCGGCATCGCCAGCGACCGCATGCCCGAGATCCAGCTCGCGCAGGATGCGCTGCAGGCGCTGCATGCCCGCCATGCCACCACTGGCAGCTGGACGCTGCGCTCGGAAGAACTGCGCGCGCTGGACGATGGCGCCTTCTTTCACCGCGTGCAGCTTGAGCACTGCACCCAGGGCGAACTGCACGACGCCATCCAGGCCGTGCAGCGGCGCGTGGCGCAGGCGCTGGCAGGCAACGCGCCGCGGGACGCGCGGGTGTGCATCGGGCAGCTTGGGGCCGCAGCATGAGCGCAGGCGACCGCTGGAAGCTGCCCGACGGCCGCGAGGCCATCGAGCTCGACGGCAGCCGCGGCGGCCTGCTGCGGGTGGCGCCGATCGTGCCGGGCTGGCCGTTCCCGGCGCCGGCCGAGGTGGCAGCGCGCAGGATCTGCGAGAGGATGCCGTCGCGGTATCTGCACGGGCAGGTGCCGCGGGATGATGAGGCGCTGTTGTGAACGTTCGAGGCAAGCTGACCAAGGAGGCGCTGCATGAACAGCCGGAGCGATGAGGCGCTGCCCGCCGACGCGGGTCAGCTTGGGCGAGGGGTTGGGCGGCCGGTTCCGAAGCGCGCAAACCTCCCGAGCGACATAAGCCGCTGCGAAGGCGACAACGGCGCAAGCCAGGGCGCGAAGTGCCGCGACTGCGCGAGGCGCGAGCAGTTGAAGCACGACGACCCGACGCGCTGGTTCTCGGTGATGTTCGTGCGCCCCCAGCCTGACGGCTCTTGCCCCTACTGGATACGCGAGGTGTACGCATGAGCATGGACTACATCCGCCGCAGCTACGGCGTGCCAGCGAAGCGGGGCGCACGAGTGACGTGGTGGGCCTGCATGACCGACCGCCAAGTGCAGGGCACGATTGTCGGCGCGCGCGGCCACTACCTGCGCATTCGGTTCGACGATGAAGCGCGGACGCGGACGCTGCACCAGACCTGGCGGCTCGGATACCACGAGACGCCCAACGTGGGAATTGAGCCGCCGAAGGTCGGCTCGAATGACGGGTTAGGCCCGTTGTAACCGGAGCGTGAAGAATGAGCGATGTGATGCTTTTGGGCGTGCTGCGCATGCCAATTGACTATGTGGGCGGCCCGTTGTCGCCAATGTCGCCAATGTCGCAACTTGTGGCGCGAGCCCGCGAAGCCGCAGACAGGATTGAATCTGATGCCGCTGAGATTCTTCGGCTTCGCGCAAAACTGGCCGCCGCCGTGGCTGACGAGCGCGAGCGCTGCGCCAAGATTTGCGAGGCGCAGGAATATAGCTATTGGCGCGCAAGTGAAGACCAAGACTTTACGCCGCAGGATTGCGCGGATGCGATTCGACGGGCCTAACGTTCGAGCTAAGTTGCCCGCTGCGGCGGGTCAACTTGAGCGAGTAGTTAGGCAGCGCCTGGTGGCGCACAAAGGACAGACATGAAAGAGCTACTAGGCCACGCGAGCAACCTGATCTTGGCGCCCGACCTGGACGCGCCGCCGAAGGTAAAGGCCCGCGTGGAGTTGGTGATGATCTGCAGTGAGCCCGTGTTCGGCTACGGCCTTGAAGGGTTGACGCGCGACCGCGAGGTTTCCAGCTTCCGCGTGCTGGCCGGGCACAAAGCGTTGCGCGAGACGGCGCAGCGGCTGATCGAGCTGGCCGACGAAGCCGAGTCGCTGGAGAAGACGATGAACGACGCCACGGCTGCGGCTGTTGGCGCTGCCTAACGTAGAAGTTGAGCCGGTGACCCCGGCACAGGAGGATCGATGACCACAGAAGCCACGCCGGGGGCACTCGGCTCGAACGACCAGTTAGGCGCGTGGGTGCCGGTAGCTGACCGACTACCAGTGCCGGGCGCTGCCGTGCTGGTGGCGTGTGGCAAGTTCGTGATGCGCGCGGTGCATGTGCCGCACATGGCATTTTGCGAAGCTACGCACGGCTACTTTGAGCCAGAAGGCGATGCGTACTACGACGAGGGCACCGACGAGACGTATTGGCCCGCAGGCTGGTACGAGTGGAATCAGCACGAAGAAACGCATTGGGCGCTTGACGACGAGCCGACGCACTGGATGCCCCTGCCGGCCCCGCCGGTAAGCGCCTAACGCCCGAGCTAACCTGCCCGACACAGCGCGATGACCGACCAAGCAACCCAGGACGCACTGACCGACGCCCAGCCAAGGCCCGCTGTGGCGGGTCAGGTTGAGCGAAGTGTTATGCGTGGCGCGATGGCGGCTCCGAAGCGCCCGCTTGTGCGCTACCACGGCGGCAAGTGGAAACTGGCGCCCTGGATCCTGCGCCACCTACCTGAGCACCGCGTGTACGTGGAGCCCTTTGGCGGCGGCGGATCTGTGCTGCTGCAGAAGCCGCGCAGCTACGCCGAGGTTTACAACGACCTCGACGGCGAGATCGTGAACCTGTTTCGGGTGGCGCGCGACCACGGCGAAGCGCTGGCCAGGGCTGCAGATCTGACACCCTTTGCCCGTGCCGAGTTTGCCGAGGCATACGAACCTGACGGCGAGCCGCTGGAACAGGCCAGGCGCACGCTGATTCGCGCTTTCATGGGCTTTGGCAGCGCCGGGGCCAGTGGGCAGGTGACGGGCTTTCGGGCGAACAGCAACCGCAGCGGCACGACGCCAGCGCACGACTGGATGAACTTCCCCGACCACCTGCGGGCAGTGGTGCAGCGGCTGCGAGGCGTGGTGATCGAGAACCGCGATGCGCTGGACGTGATGCGCCACCAAGACGGCCCCGACACCGTGCATTACGTGGACCCGCCCTATGTGCACGAGACGCGGCACATGCGCGAGCGCAGCCAGGCCTACCGGCACGAGATGAACGACCAGCAGCACCGCGAGCTGGCGGAAGCGCTGGCCAGCCTGAAGGGCGCGGTGGTGGTGAGCGGCTACCGCTGCCCGCTGTACGACGAACTTTTCGACGGGTGGCAGCGCATCGACGCTGCAGCCCATGCAGATGGAGCGCGTGACCGAGTAGAGAGCTTGTGGCTATCGCGGGGATGCCCGCAGGCCGGGCTGTTCGACACGCATAACGTGGGAGCTAAGCTGACCGCGCGCCAGCGCGGGTCAGCTTGAGCGAGGGGTTAGGCATCACTGTAACGAAGGAGAAGATATGCCTACAGGTGACTGGTTTATTGAGCGGAAGATGCACGACGGAACATGGGAAACCGTGCTTGCCGGTTACGACACCGAGAAGCAGGCGCGAGCTGGCGCAGCGCGGCAGGCGAAGAGCTCGATATTTACAAGCCGCTGGCGAGTTGGGTGCGATGCTGGCACAGGCGTCACTGCGCTGCTTGAAGCCGAGTTCGCGCCCGGGAAGCGCGTGAAGTGGACGCCCGTAGCTGTCGCGCCGCCGCAGCCCGAACACAAGGCAAGTGCTGATTGCTGGTGCGAGCCTGAGGCCGTGCACGTTGATGCTGATTCTGGCGCTACGGTCTACGTGCACCGGGCTGTTCAGTGATGCCTAACGCTAGGTTAACCGCGCCCGACACGGCGCATAGGAGCGACGATGAATGAGACA
>NZ_JBMLSK010000297.1:0-2335 GCF_049240545.1 Roseateles sp.
CAACCACCAGACACCCCTGATGGCGATGAAAAAGTGGCAAGAATCACACCCTCACTTGTTCACCAAAAGAGTCATCAATCATCCGGGACCTGACAGGTAACTCCTGACGCGACACTTCGCGTAGATCCTTCATCTGCACGCCCGCGCAAGGCGGTTCGTATTCAAGGCGCGAGTCCACTCACCCATTTGGCAACTGCCTCGTCAGTCATCGCACCCCCAGGCCAGCGCACCGCAGGCTCGTACCACTGGTTGTTGGAGCGGATGCGGTTCCGGTAGACCTTCAGCGACCAACTGAGTCTGCCTTGGCCGCTGGGCAGCACCTGGCCCGTGTTGTCGATGTAGATCGAATCGGCCGACGTGGGCAGGCCCACATGCACCACGCCGGGAAGGCGACGAGCGATGTCGGCGAAGTCCAGGCAAGCGCTCGCGCAGGCATGGTCGGTGAGCAGGAAGACGCGGCCCTTGAGCGGTGACTCTCCTGTGGGTGTCCCGGCAGTAAATCGAGCAGGGGCCGGCTTGCGGACATAGACCATGCCAGCAGCAGCAGCCTTCTCGATTTCGTCTGCCAATTCGCGCCGGTACTTCGCGTCGGCCGTCTGCCCATTCTTCTCGGACACCCCGGCGGCCTCCCGCAGGCTGGCCGCGTTGAGTGACGACGCACGCCAGTCAACGGTCCAGTCGAACTGGCCTACGACGCGATCGACGGATGTTTTGCCAAACAGCGCCTCCGCGACTTGATTGCCCCAACCGCTGTTGCCGCCTGTATTGCCCCGCACATCCAACACCACCCAGGGCGCAGTACGCAGTGTCTCGGCTCGTTCGCCGAGCTCGCGGATCAGCGCCCGCATGGCTTCGACCTGCTCTGCTTGCTGCAGATGAAAGGTCGGCATTGATACAAACCACACCGGACCCACCTGTCGCAAACCGATCCGAGCCTGCGCGCGTCCGGAGGCCCGGTCGAGCAAGTTGGACAGACGCTCTTGGGAGACCGAAGTCCAGCGCAGGGTCCGTTCGACTTCCAGGCCGTCAGCGCGGAAGCGGCAGACACGAGGCCTGCGTGGATCACCCTCGACCGCCGTCATCAGGAAGACGGACCCCGCGTTCCGCTCATGGGGAATGTCGGCGTTCCACCGATAGGGGTCGACCCACTGTCGCTGCAGAGCTTCGGCATCCTGACCATCACAAGCCAGCAGTTGCGCGCCAAGCGGCACGCCGGGCTCGTCGTCGTTGACCACCACCCGCGTCAGGCCCTGATCGTCACGGGCCGTCAGCAGCCCCGGCCACGCTCGCGCCATCGGCTGGCTGAATCCAAACAAGATGTGCCCGTCGCGAAACCCGTTGGTGTAACCGCGCACCGCTCGCCAGTAGTCGCCAGCATGGGTTGCGGTGGTCGCCCGCGCCAAGGCTTGCAGCCTCCCTTCCTTCAACCACCTGGCAAAGGCGGGGTTGTCCGCATCCACCGGGCCGGGGTGGTGGTCGCGAAGGGTGTTGTGGATTTGCTCGATGTCCAGGCGGGCGGCGGCTGCCCAGTCGACCTGCGCAGCAGGTTGCGCCCGCTCTGCCGATTCATCTGCCACCGCATTGACGGCAGCGCCCCAACACAACCCGAGGGCGAGCCCCCATGACAACCCAATCCGCATCGTCCGCTCCTCGCGCTTCAAGTGCACGCAGCGCACATTCTGAATTCGCAGGGCCCGGACCAACGCGTCTCAGCGACGACTTGCACTGTGGGGCGACCAACTGCGATATGGGTAGACCGGCGTAAGGGAGACCATCCAGCGCGTAAGTGTTTCAAACAGCCTCTTGTCCGCTCGAGCGTCTAAGCGTCTATGGGGTCAGGTCTTGCAATCACATAACTTCCCTTGACTCAGGCTGGGGACAGGGTCAGTCCAACGTGCTTGATTGCAAGACCTGACCCTCTGGGGCCCTTCTCTGGGGCCCTTCTCTGGGGCCCTTGACCCTCTGGGGCCCCTGTGCCATCGACGCACGTCACCTGTTCGCCCCCAATCTGACACGCCTGGCGGTCCGCCGCGGTGCGTTCCTGCGCGCCTTTGCCTACAGCTTCATCGAGGCGTTTGCGCCTCCGCTGACGCGCAAGGTGGTTGAACCCGCGCTGCGCGCCGAACCGGGCACGGCCTTCGAAATCTGACAGGCCAGAGCGGGGCTGTCATGCCGCCTGCGTCTGCAGGCCCGCTGCGGCGCGTTCGCGCAGGCGTTGCACGAACGAAGGCCCACCATCGTCGAGAAAGAGCATAGGAAATTCAAACGCCTTTTCAAGCCGACAGGCCCCGGGGTAAACCCGACAGCGCCGCTTGATCCGGGTCTGGCTCATCCA
>NZ_JBMLSK010000298.1:0-2028 GCF_049240545.1 Roseateles sp.
CCTTGCTCACCGTACTCCAGCCGCGTGATCACGCGCCGCTCGTGGGGCCAGCTCTGGGCGGCGTAGCTGAACTCGCCGATCAGCCGCTGCTTGATGCCGCTGGCCCGGTGGGCGTCGGCCAGAGCGGCCTCGGCCACTTCCACCGCCGCGTGCAGCCTGGCGTTGCGGGCCAAGCCGATGATGTAGCCCACGCCCGAGCGCTCGCACCACTGCAGCAGCCTGCGGCGGCAAAAGCCCGAGTCCGCACGCACGATGAAGCGCGTGTCAGGCCACGCCCGGCGCAGCCGCGTGACGAGCAGCTTGATCACCGCCGCCGCGTGCCGCGCGCCGTCGATCTTGCTGGGCCGCAGCACGCAAGCCAGCATCGCCTGGCCGCAGAACACGTACAGCGGCAGGTAGCAGTGGTGGTCGTAGTAGGCGTGGAAGGCGCCCAGTTCCTGCGCCCCGTGCAGTGGCACGTCCGAGGCGTCGATGTCCAGCACCAGCTCTGCAGGAGGTTTGTCGTGGCTGGCAATGAACTGCGCGGCCAGCACCTCGTGCAGCGCCCAGGCCTGCGCGCGCGTGGCCCGGTTCTCCAGCCGGCTGAAGGTCGGCGCCGAGGCCAGCGCCTCAGCGCGTCCGACAGCCGTCTGCATCAGCACGTCGCCTCGCAGCGCTTTGTGGTCGTTCAGATCCTCGTAGCCGCAGCACAGCCCGTACAAGCGCTGCGCCAGCAGATCACGCAACGGGTGCGTGATGCGCTGCGGGTCGCGCGGATCGGGAATCGCTGCAGCCGCCGCGCGGCTCAGCCCAAGGTGCTCGTCGACCTGGCGCAACAACAACAGCCCGCCGTCGCTGCTGAGATCCCCGCCGCTGAAGTCAGCCTCAATGACGCGCCGTCCGAAGCGCCCGAAATCGATCTTGGCATCCGTACACTTTGGCATCGGCAGTCCTCGGTTGGCATAGGGGGTCAGATACCTATGACAACGCGCTACGGCACGAGGCTGCCGACCTGACTAGTGATGAAATTTCCGGGCTAGGCAAGGTCAGTACCTTCTGCCCGGGGCGAAGCCCTAGACGAAGCTGGACGCGCCCTCGGCGTCGCAGCGGTACACGCCGTCCAGTACCAGGCCGTACAGGTGAGTGTTCAGTTTGGCCGCGGAGCCGAAGCGCTGGATCGGCGTGACAGCGCCAACGTCGCCTTCGTCAGCGCCGAGCCCGGCAGCGGCCAGCAGCAGTCGCAGCGGGAGATGACGTGGGCGGCCAGGTGCACCGCGGTCTGCGACATCCGGCGCGCTGCGCTTGCAGCTGAACGCCAGCAGCCGGTCGGGGCCTCAATCGCCGCGCTGCAATCGCAGGAAACCGCGGGCCAGGATGCCGCACTCAAGCAACGCCTTGAACTCGTCCTTGATGAACCGGGGCAACTCGGCGCCGGTGCTGGCATCGGTGTGGGCGATGAAGGAGGCTGCGTGATGCTGCACCAGACGGTACAGCGTGGCCGGCTCGGGGCGGTGGCGTTCGTAGTGTGCCGGGCGCCATCGGGAGTCCGCTGGGGCTGCTGCGCCGTGGCTCGCACGATGAGTTCGCGCTGGAGTAAGCCCGCTCGGTCTCAAGCCGCGCGGCATGCGCCCGTCGGCCTCATGGCTGCCCGCCGGCGCGCGCCATCCGCTGCGGCCACCTACGGGTGACTGCGGGGTATCTGACTGGCAGCTTCAGCGCGGCGAGATCTGGACAGCCAATGTCTCTTCTGGGTCGGGACCGGCAGGTGGTGCCCGCAGAGAGCGGACGTAGCGGTGAGTTCTCGCCTGCGGGCCGGGCCGACGAAGGTAGATGCCGGGGATGGGTGCCCAGGTTGGCCGGTGCAGGAACTTCTGCGCGATTGCGCGCCAGTCTCGGTAACTGCTGCAGCCTTCTTGATCCTTCTGTTGCGCGTAGAGTGGAGCTTTACAGGTAAACGAGTTGCCATCCTGTCTCAGCAATTACTGCGCCCAACGGCGCAGGCGCAGGGCGCCACAGCAATTGCGACTCGCGCCACGGTTGTGCGAAAGT
>NZ_JBMLSK010000299.1:0-6257 GCF_049240545.1 Roseateles sp.
TCGGGCCTGGGCGACTACCTGGCCGAGGACGACCGCGACGCGCTGCGCATCGCGCGCGAGATCCTGGCGAAGATCGGCTGGGACCGAGCGACCGCGGCCACGCCAGCCGGGCCCGAGGGCTCGCGCCGCGCGTTCAAGCCCCCGCGCCTGGACGCGCAGGAGCTGCTGGGCCTGATGCCGCTGGACGGCCGGCGGCCCGTGGACATGCGCGAGGTGATCGCCCGCATCGCCGACGACTCCGACTTCCTGGAGTTCGGCCGCGACTACGGCAGCGCCACGGTGTGCGGGCACTTCCACCTCGAAGGCTGGCCCGTGGGCGTGATCACCAACAACGGGCCCATCGACAGCGCCGGCGCGGCCAAGGCCACGCACTTCATCCAGGCCTGCTGCCAGAGCCGCACGCCGCTGCTGTACCTGCAGAACACCACCGGTTTCATGGTGGGCCGCGCGCATGAAGAGGCCGGCATCATCAAGCACGGCTCCAAGATGATCCAGGCCGTGACCAACGCCAGCGTGCCGCAGATCACGCTGCACTGCGGGGCCTCGTTCGGCGCCGGCAACTACGGCATGTGCGGGCGCGGTTTCGCGCCGCGCTTTTGCTTCAGCTGGCCCAACGCCCGCACCGCGGTGATGGGCGCAGAGCAGGCCGCGCAGACCATGCGCACCGTGACCGAGGCCGCCATGCGGCGAAAAAGCCAGGGCCAGGGCGAGGTCGACACCGCCAGGCTCGACGCCCTGGGCCAGCGCATCGTGGAGCGCTTCGACCGCCAGATGAGCGTGCTGCACACCAGCGCCCTGCTGCTGGACGACGGCGTGATCGACCCGCGCGACACCCGGGCCGTGCTGGCCCAGGTGCTGGCCCTCTGCCGAGAGGCGCAAGGCCGCCAGCCGCAGCCCATGCAGTTCGCCGTGGCCCGGCCTTGAGCGCGCACCCTGGCCTGCACACAGAGCCCTCGCTCAACCGCCACCCCGCCCGCCCACTCACCCGCATGACCCAGGCCACGCCCTTCCACAAGATCCTGGTGGCCAACCGTGGCGAGATCGCGCTGCGCGTGATGCGCACGGCGCATGCGCTGGGCTACCGCACCGTGGCGGTGTATTCCGAGGCCGATGCCGGTGCGCCACACGTCCTGGCGGCCGACGAAGCGGTGGCCATCGGCGCGGCACCGCCCGCGCAGTCGTACCTGAACATCGGCGCGCTGATCGAGGCGGCGCGGGCCAGCGGAGCTGACGCCGTGCACCCGGGCTACGGCTTCCTGGCCGAGAACGCGGCTTTCGCCCAGGCCTGCCATGATGCGGGCCTGGTGTTCATCGGCCCCAGCCCGCAGGCCATCCGCGCCATGGGCGACAAGGCCGGCGCCAAGCGGCTGATGGCGGCCGCCGGCGTGCCGTGCATCCCCGGCTTCCAGAGCGAAAACCCGGCCGACCAGACGCCGGAGCGGCTGACCGCCGAGGCCGCGCGCATCGGCTACCCCGTCATGATCAAGGCCACGGCCGGGGGCGGGGGGCGCGGCATGCGCCGGGTGGACGCGCCCGGAGACTTCGCCGCCGCGCTGCGCAGCGCGCAAAGCGAGGCCCAGCACGCCTTTGGCGACGCCACAGTGATCCTGGAGCGGGCCCTGGAAAGCCCCCGGCACATCGAGATCCAGGTCTTCGCCGACCGTCACGGCCAGGCGCTGCACCTGGGCGAACGCGACTGTTCGGTCCAGCGCCGGCACCAGAAGCTGATCGAGGAGGCGCCCTCCCCCGCCGTGGACGAGGCCCTGCGCGCGGCCATGGGCGCCACCGCCGTGGCCGCCGTGCGCGCCATCGGCTACGAGGGGGCGGGCACGCTGGAATTCCTGCTGGACGAGCAGGGCCGCTATTACTTCATGGAGATGAACACGCGGCTGCAGGTGGAGCATCCCGTCACCGAGGCGCTGACCGGCCTGGACCTGGTGGCGTGGCAACTGCGCGTGGCCGCCGGCGAGCCGCTGCCCCTGCAGCAGCACGAGATCGGCTTCCAGGGGCACGCCATCGAGGTGCGGCTGTGCGCCGAGGACGCGGCCCGCGGCTTCATGCCCTGCAGCGGCACGGTGCAGCGCTGGCAACCCCCGCCCGGCCTGCGCGTGGAACATGCACTGTGTGACGGCGCGGCGGTGCCGCCGCATTACGACTCGATGATCGCCAAGCTGGTGGCGCACGGGCCCACGCGCGCGGACGCCCGGCGCCGCCTGCTGCGCGGCCTGCACGAGCTGGTGGCCCTGGGCCTGCCCACCAACCAGTCCTTTCTGGCGCGCTGCCTGGAACATCCCGGCTTCGCCGCAGGCGCCGCCACCACCGACTTCATCACCCGCCACCAGGACGAACTGCTGCGCACGGACGACACGGCCCAGCGCCAGGCCTCGCTGCTGGCCGCCTGGCTGCTGCGCGCCACCCAGGGCGCAGACCCCGCAGTCCATGGACCCCACGCCGACGGCCAGCGCAGCGCGCCCGCGCCGACCTTGACGCATGGCCTGCCCGTGGGCCTGCGCCTGGCGCTGAACGGCGAGGACCATGCCCTGCGCCTGACCGAGCGGGCGCCCGGCCGCTTCGAGCTGGCGCTGGCCGGTGCACTGCACGAGCTGCAGGCGGTCGCGGTGGACGCGCACCAGGCCCGCTGCATCATCGACGGTGTGATGCGGCGCGTCATCTTCCACCGCGACGGCGCGCAGCTGTGGCTGGCCCACGACGGCCAGGCGCATGCCGTGGAAGACCGGACCTGCGCCGCCACGGCGCGCCGCGGCGAGGCCGGCGGCGATGGCCGCGTGCGCGCGGCGATGAGCGGGCGGGTGGTGGCCGTGCTGGTGGCGCCCGGTGAGGCGGTGCAGGCCGGCCAGGCCGTGCTGACGCTGGAGGCCATGAAGATGGAGCACGCCCACCACGCCCCCGTGGCCGGCGTGGTGGCCGCGTTGCACGCCGCCGCGGGCGATCAGGTGGCCGCGGGGCGGGTGGTGGTGGAGATCAATCCGGCCGCCTGACCTGCGCACGCGGCTGTTCCAGATTCCAGAGGAGGGGCTTGGCCCTCACCCGTATCGACGGTGTCCAACGGGAGACGGCGCTGGTGCGGGCCGTGCCAGTGGCGCAATCGGTCTGATATCCCCCTTCGCGTCTGTCACCTGGAGGGAGTTTCTGGAGCGTCACTCAACCGGGCGAGCCAGTAGCCAGGGCGGCGGCGATGGGGCGCAATGGCGAACTCCAGAAACTCGTTATCCGATGGCCGATAGACGACGCTGAAAGGAATGCCCTTGACCAGGACACTTCGCGTTGAATGATGCGATGGAGCCCCACCCAGCGGATGCCTTGTTGCACGCTCAAGGGCAGCCTCGACCGCAGCCTGAAATCCGATGCCTGAACCAGTTCTTGCGCTGGAGTAGTACTCGACCTCATGCAGCAACTCGGCCTCGCCTTCGGGCAGGAAACGAACAGCACTCACTTTGCGAGGGCACGTGCCTTGGCGAAGACCTCTTCTGCGGATACTGCCCGCACTTCCCCGCGGTCATACGCGGAAAGACGGCGTTCAATCTCAGCAGCCCAAGCAGCATCAAGCTCCGAAGATGCCGGCTCGTTCAGGGACTCCAGCAATTCGTCGACAAGGCGCTCCCGCTCTTCGCGGGGGAGTTGCTTGCCACGGACTGCGAGATCGGCAACGTTGTCTGGCATGGCCACTCCTGAGGACAAGGGCGAAGAAGTCTAGCCCTGCCCTTGCCCGTCAAAAACCGCTGGACTTTTCTTTCGCTTTCCTCTACCGCGAGGGATGGAACGACAACACCAGATCAAGCGCACGTTAATGTGGAAGTCTTCCATGATCCGGGGCGTTGCCCCACATCATGAAAGTTAGCAACTCCTGAGTCGATCGATGCAGTTCGGCGTGTGCCGGCTGACGGCCCGCATGCCAGTCGCGCGGCGCTGGCGCATGCCGTGTGCGAGCACTTCGGCTTTGTCGACGCCCGAGGCCGCGCGCAGCTCGCCGGCTGCGTCAAGGCACTGCGCGAACCCGAGCACGCGGGCCACTTCAAGTTGCCCGTCGCCGGACCCGCAGGCCGTCGCCCCGGCCAACTCGGGTCCGCGCGGCGTCTGAATATGCCGGTGCCCGAGCCGCAGGATGTGCCCGCGCTGGCCGACCAGGTGCGAGGCCTGGCGCTGGTCAAGGTCCAGAGCCTGGAGCAGTTGCGGCTGTGGAACGAGTTGATGGCTTGCGAGCATCCGCCAGGAGCAGGACCGCTGGTGGGCGCGCAGCTGCGCTACCTGATCCACTCCGAACACGGCTGCCTGGGCGGGCTTGGCTTCGCCGCGGCAGCGCTGAACCTGGCCGATCGCGACCGCTGGATTGGCTGGGACGCCGCCACCCGGCGCGAGCATCTGCATCGCATCGTGGGCATGGCACGCTTCCTGATCCGCCGCTCGGTGCGCTGCCACAACCTGGCCTCGCGTGTGCTGGGCATGGCCGCGCGCACTGTGGCGACCGACTACGAGACGCAGTACGGCTACCAGCCCTGGCTGCTCGAGAGCTTCGTGGATACCGAACAATTCCTGGGCACCTGCTACCAAGCGGCCAATTGGATGGCCGTGGGCCACAGCCAAGGGCGCGGCCGCCAAGACCGCGCCCACGAGGCGGCCAAGTCCGTCAAGGCCATCTACGTCTATGCGCTGGCAGCCCACTGGCGCGCTCGCATGGGCGTGCCCGAACCGCGCGGCCCCGAGCCCCTGCACCCCGGTGAGGGTCTGGACGGCCACGAGTGGGCGCAGCACGAGTTCGGCGGCGCCGAGCTGGGCGATCTTCGGCTGCAGCGCCGCCTGGTGGAGTGCGCCCGCGCGCTGGGCGACCAACCCGGCCGCGCGTTCTGCGGTGCGGCCAGCGGCGAGCTGGCCGCCGTCAAGGCGTACTACCGCCTCATCGGGCTGCCCGACGATGACCGGGCGATCACGATGCAGGCGATGCTCGCGCCGCATCGCCAGCGCACCTTGCAGCGCATGATGGCGCAGCCGCTGGTGCTGTGCGTGCAAGACGGCACGGAACTGAACTACACCAACATCGCGCAGTGCCGGGGCCTGGGCTCGCTGGGCACCAACCAGACCGGCGCGCGCAGCAAGGGGCTGCACCTGCACTCGACGCTGGCGCTCACCGCAGACGGCCTGCCGCTGGGCGTGCTGGATGCGAGTTGCCAGGCGCCGTCCACGCGTGAGGCCGATGACCGACGCTGCAGCGCCAACATCCCCATCGAGGAGAAGAAGACCTTCGATTGGATCCAGGGGCTGCGCCAATGCGAACAGGCCGCGGCACGAATGCCCCAGACCCGCTTGGTCAGCGTGATGGACCGACAGGCCGACTTCTTCGAGCTGTTCGACGAGCAGCGCCGGCGTAACAAGGTCGATCTGTTGGTGCGCGCCAAGCACGACCGCCTCATCAACGACCCATTGAGCGCCGAGCAGCGCACCTTGTTCGACCAGGTGCGAAGCGGTCCAGCCAAGAGCCGGCTGGCCATCGAGGTGCCGCGCCAGAGCACTCGGCCCAAGAAGAGCAAGAGCCAAGCGCGCGCGGGCCACCCCAAGCGCACGGCGCAGGTGCAGCTGCGCTGGCGCGCGGTCGAGTTACAGCCACCCCAACATCACGCGGGCAAGACAGCTCTGCGGCTGTGGGTGGTGCACGTGCGCGAGACGCGGGCACCCGCCGGTGCCGGCCGGCTCGAATGGTTCTTGCTGAGCACGCGCGAAATCGCAACCGTCGAGCAAGCCTGTGAGTGTGTGCGCTGGTACTGCCTGCGCTGGCGCATCGAGGACTGGCATCGCGTGCTCAAGAGCGGCTGCCGCGTCGAGGCGCTGCAGCACAAGACGGCCACGCGCTTGCAGCGCGCCATCGCCTTCAACCTCGTCATCGCCTGGCGCATCATGCTGCTGACGCTGCTGGGCCGACAGGCCCCGGAGCTTCCAGCCGACGTGCTGTTCTCCGACCTCGAGGTCGAGGTGATGCAGGCGTACGCAAAAAAACGGCATCGAACGACCCGTACTGCTCGGCGAGGCCGTTGGCCTCGTAGCCAGGCTCGGCGGCTACCTCGGCCGCCCCAAGGATCCTCCTGCGGGCCACCAAGTGCTCTGGCGCGGCCATACGCGACTGCAGGCGATGTGCGAGGGCTATGCACTGTGGACTGAGGGAAGTGGCTGATAGTTGTGGGGAAAGGGCAGCGCTAGCGCCTGGCGCCGCTCGTCGACCATGGGCGTGATGTACTTGGCCCTGTCCT
>NZ_JBMLSK010000300.1:0-1812 GCF_049240545.1 Roseateles sp.
AATCATCGCAGACGCAGCCTCAATGGTAAAGGTTTTAATGGAACGATGTACTAGAGCTCTCCATAGGAAAAGCATCATGTACGTTCACGTCCCTGCCATGCGAGGAAAGATTGGCTCCCGCACCTACTACGCCTGCCTCATGCCCATGAGCGCAGTTCCCAATTTGTTCAAGTTCACGGATTGGGCGGGCTTCACGCCCGAAGACCGGGAGCAGCGCATCCTCAACGAGAAGCGGGTCCCTGAGTTGCGCGATTACATCAACGAGAACGAGGACGACTACATCTTCTCGTCCATCACCGCGTCTTACAAGTCGGCTCCGGTGTTCGACCCTGCGCCAAACGGCAACGGAATGGACGGTGCCATCGGCGTGTTGAAGTTGAAGCTCGGCGATGAGCTCATCATCAACGATGGGCAACACCGTTGTGCCGGTATCGCTGAGGCGCTGAAAGAGAACCCGAGCATCGGCGACCATACGATTTCCGTCCTGCTGTTCCCGTACGAGAACAAGGACCGGGTGCAGCAGATGTTCTCAGACTTGAACAGATACGGGCAGAAGACCTCGAAGTCGCTGGACATCCTCTACGATAAGCGCGACAAGATTTCGGCCGCCACGCTCGCGTCGCTCGAACAGGTGCCGGTGTTTCGCGACCTGACCGACAAGGACAGCATTTCGCTCAAGGCAAAGTCCACCAAGCTGTTCACGTTGGCTGCGCTCTATGACGCAAACCGGGAACTGCTCAAGGGGCGCGAAGAGGAGGACATCCTCGCGAACGCCGAGATGCTGACCAAGTATTGGTCAGCGGTTGCCCAGAACATGCCGGACTGGACCAGCGTTCAGAGCCATCACAAGGAGGCGGGGGAGCTCCGTGCAGAAAAGATAGCTTCGCACTCGACGGTTCTGCGCGCGCTTGGTGGTCTCGGACTGGAGCTGATGAAGGACGGCACCTGGCAAGAGCGACTCTCCGGCCTGCAAAGCATCGACTGGTCGAAGAAGAACCCCGACTGGGAGAACATCTGCATCGTGGCGAACTCGGTGGTGTCCAACCGGCAGGCACGCGCAGCGACGAAGGCCTACGTCAAGGGTAAGTTGGGTATGCCCCTCTCCGATGCCGAGCTGCGCTCCATCAACAAGGAACCTGTGCAAATCACGGTGGAGGACCTGTGAGATGAGCAGGAAGCGTGACATCCATGTAGTACGCCATGGTGACGGCTGGGCGACCAGAAAGGAAGGTGCTCAGCGGGTTGGGTCGACTGCCGACACTCAACGGCAGGCTATCGAGCGCGCGCGTGAGCAGGCGCAGCGTGAGAGGGTGGAGGTAGTCATCCATCGACCAGATGGCACCATCCGCGACAGCGATAGCTATGGTCGAGACCCCAGCCCGCCTATCGACACGAAGCACTGACCTAATCGCTACTCGCATGCGCCCCGCCCAGCGGGGCGCTTTCGCTCTTGGGTGGTGTGCGGTGGCCGACGCGCCCGACCTATGGCGCGGTGAGTCTCTCCATCCATCCAAGCCAACGCATAGCCTGTTCACGGCTCTCGCCGCACATGAGACTGCTTGCTTCCAGGGATGTGCAGACCTTTGGCCGAGTTGGATGGCCAAAAATTGTGCACCGCTCTTCCCCGTCAAGCTGAATGCAACGCACGCCAGCAGGTTTTCGCCGGGCATTCCTGGGATAGCGCTAGACATAGACGGCGCCGTACAGCAAGCGCCGCAGCGTTCGCGGCATTTCACGGCGCAGCCTTTTGGTTGACAGCCGGCTTGCCGTCGGGCATGCCAGGAATGGGCGAACTGATGGACGGGGCGATGC
>NZ_JBMLSK010000301.1:0-1334 GCF_049240545.1 Roseateles sp.
GCCTCGTCGTCGGTGGGCTCGCGCCGGTTTTCGGCGCGGAACCTGTCCAGCGCCTGGTCGACGGCGGTGTTCATGAACATCGCCAGGATCGTGGGCGCCGGGCCGTTGATCGTCATGCTCACGCTGGTGTTGGGCGCGGTCAGATCGAAGCCCGAGTACAGCACCTTCATGTCGTCCAGCGTGGCGATGGACACCCCGCTGTTGCCGACCTTGCCATAGATGTCGGGGCGCAGGTCGGGGTCGTTGCCGTACAGCGTCACGCTGTCGAAGGCGGTGGACAGCCGCTTGGCCGGCATGCCTTCGCTCAGCAGCTTGAAGCGGCGGTTGGTGCGGAACGGGTCGCCCTCGCCGGCAAACATGCGGGTGGGGTCTTCGCTGTCGTTACCTGACCCCGTGCGCTTGAAGGCAAAGACACCGGCGGTGTAGGGGAAGCTGCCGGGCACGTTTTCCAGCAGCAGCCACTTGAGGATCTCGCCGTGGTCTTCGTACCGGGGCAGGGCGACCTTGCGGATCTTGGAGCCGGAGAGGCTGGTGTGCGTGAGCTTGGTGCGGATCTCCTTGTCGCGGATCTTGACCACGTACTCGTCGCCGCCGTAGGCCTGCTGCATCTGCGGCCACATGGCGAGGAGTTTCTTGCTGCGGGGGTCCAGCCGGCTGTCGCGCTCGTGGGCCAGGTCGGCGAGTTGGGTCAGTGCGGGCGGGTGGGGGGGCAGTGCGCCCTCAACCGTCGCGCTAAGCGCGCCACCCTCACCCGTCGCGCTGCGCGCGCCACCCTCTCCCGCTGATGCGGGAGAGGGAAAGATGGCCGCTTCTGCTCCCGATGCGGGCGCCACAGCCGAGAGCGCTTTGCTTCCCTCTCCCACCTCAGTGGGAGAGGGACTGAGGGTGAGGGCCAGCATGCGGCGCGCTTCGAGCAACTGCTGCCGCTCCCGCGCAATGCGCGCCTGCTCGACCGCCCGCCTCTTGTACCCGCGCACGGTGTCGGCAATCTCCGCCAGATAGCGGGTGCGCGGCGGCGGCACGATGGGGGTCTGGTTGGTGGAGTGGCGCGTGAAAACATGCGGCAGGTGGCTCTCGCCGACCTTGAGCCCCAGCTCCTTCAGCCGCGGCAGGATGGCGTGGTACAGCGCGGTCACGCCGTCGTCGTTGAAGCGCGCGGCCATGGTGCCGAACACGGGCATCTCGTCGGGCTTGCGGGCAAAGTCGCCCTTGTTGCGCTGGACCTGCTTGCTCACGTCGCGCAGCGCGTCCGCGGCACCCTTGCGGTCGAACTTGTTGATCGCCACGAAGTCGGCAAAGTCCAGCATGTCGATCTTCTCGAGCTGGCTGGCCGC
>NZ_JBMLSK010000302.1:0-3438 GCF_049240545.1 Roseateles sp.
GCGGATTCTTGCCCTATCGCCCGGTTTCTATCGCCCGGGTGGGCTTGATATCGGCGAATCTGTCCGATAGCGATGCACTCACGCCGCCCAATATCGACGCCAGCGCTTGTCACCTTCGAAGCGTACCGCGCCCCGTGCAATCAGCCCGTCCATCAACTCAAAGCTGTTGCCGGGGCCATTGGGGCCGGCGAACACTCGCAAACGTGGCTGTGCGGAAGCCACCGCAGGCTTCACCGGCCGCCGGCCTTGATGGCGCGCTTGGCAGCCCGCTTGAGCACCGTGCCCACGCGCACTGGTGTGTCGGCAGGCAGCGTCTTGAGTACCACCACCTGGCCGCTGGTTTGGCGCGCCACCAGGTCGCCGCTGGGGGCTTTCATGACCAGGATGGTGGCGTGGCTGCTCACTGCGCGCCGATGCGCCGCCAGCCCGGCCCGATGGGCCAGTTGCGGAATTTCTGACTCGGCGGTCTGCATGGACGCTTCGTCCAGCACAGGGATGCGAGGCATGGTGGGCGCTCCAGTCGCGGGGGAGATGCGAATGGATGCCGATTTTGCTATGGCCAGCGGCAGTCAGTGCTTGATGAGCTTGAAGCTGACCTCCGGGGCCGTTGGCCGCGCAGGTCCTGCTCGATGCCGAGGGCGGCGTCGATGAAGCCACCGGCGAAACACACCTCCGCATGGGCGCTCTGGTGGTCCAGCATCACTTGGTGCTGGTTCTTGGCGGGGTGGGTCATGCGAAGAGATCGGTATGTGTACCGGGGAATGCCCGAATCAGACGCGCCGTCATCTCAGGATCGTCGGCAAACACGGTCATCCAGACGCTCCAGTAGCCCTTGGCGGTGGCTGCCACGATGATCTGGTCACGCATTGCGTCGTTCGGGCACAACAGGAGGTTTCGTTTGGAGCGCTCTGCCATATCCCAGGCTTCCCGACGGTTATGCCATCGGCGGTCAGCGGCCTCATCCGTATCGCTTAGCTTGTGCAGGCCGACCAACTCGATGAGGCGTTGGGCAGACGACTGCTGTGGACTTGCTGCCGCTTCAACAAGGCCACCCTTCTTGTAGGACAGCGCACGAAAGGTGTCGTCACGGTCGGGCCAAAGGTAATCGGCGAGCACCACGTCGGTATTGCCCTTCGTGGAATTGCAGTTCGTGCAGGAAAGCAGGAAGTTGTCCCAGGCAAGCTCCCGTTCAGGCAAATTGGCCAAAGCTCCGGGGGGCTTCATGGGCTGCACATGTTCCACAGCCAGCGATGCGTCCAAATGCATCTCGCAATAGCAGCAGTATTCGCCAAGGCGCCGAATCAGTTCGCCACGGGCTTGCTGGTAGGCCGAAAAACTGAGATCTTGGCCACTTGCATCCTGAGGGCAGTCGCCCCGCCTGACCGGTCGCATTAGCCCACCTTACCGCCGGCACCCGTGCCGCCAAGGCCTGCGGCCAGCCTCTCCATTTCAAGAAAGGCGTGGTACGCAACCTCCTCGCTGAAGGGCGACGACAGTGCGTCGAGCCGCGTCTTCAAATCTTCCAGACCCTGGGCATCGACGGGCCGCTCGCCATGCAAGGCAGCGTAGTAGGCCTTTGCTGCCTCATTCATGCGCTGGTAGCGCTCGCTGCGCTGCGGCACCTCCACCCCCATGACGCCCTCCACGATGTCTTCAATGGATCGGCCACTGAAAGCGCCGCCAGGTCCTGGGGCCGCGATGCCATCAGGCAGTGCCATCTCGCCTTGCTTGACCCCTGTGCGATCCAGATCGATCACTTCGCCCGGCTGTAGCGATTGCAGGATGAAGGGCGAGTGCGACGTGGCAATGAACTGCAATTTCGGGAAGGCACGCTGCAGGTCGGCCACCACGCGGCGCTGCCACTTCGGGTGCAGGTGCAGGTCAATCTCGTCAATGAGCACCACGCCCTGAGTCATGTGCGCAGCGTCAGGTCCGCGATGCGGGTTAAGCCGCGATGCGCGGTGCGCAATGTCCGCCACCATGGCCACCATGTTGCGGTAGCCGTCGCTCAGGCTGTTGAACGGCGTCAGCCCTTCTTTCTCCAGATCAATGGTGAGTTGGTCGTACTCGACGTTATAGAAAAAATCTTGTGCACCTGGGATGCAAGCCAGCACTGCACTCTTCACCACCTCAATGGCTGGACTGGGGGTGCCTTTTTGCAGCGCGGTGTAGGTTAGCTGCTTGAACCACTTTTCAAACGCCTTCTGGTCAGACTTGGGGTCCAGGCAATAGCGGTAGGCATCCAGTTGCGAGCTGGGCCGGCTCGTTTCGACGTTGTCATGCAAAGTCCACAACCGGCCTGCACCGTAGTACAGCAGCAAGGGCAGATCGGGGCTGCGGCCCGCATTGATCTGTGCGCGACCATCTGCGCCCAACTGCACGAAGTTCTTGGCCTTGCCACCTCGGTCGCCGATTTCTCGCCGCCAGGTCAACAGTTCTGCGCTCACCTTAGCGGTGGCCTCCAGCGCCACCTCGTGCATCTTTTCCCTGAAGACCTGCTCCCCTTTCCGGGAATAGACGCCGCGGGCGTCGGCTGGCTGGATCGTCCCGCCCCCGGTGGGCAGCTTGGAGCCCTGAAAGTAGGTGTTGAGCAACATGGCCAAGGCATCCAGCACAGTGGTCTTGCCGGCACCGTTGTTGCCGATCAGAACCGTGAACTGTGAATGAAACTGAAACCGGGCCTGCTCGTAGCGCCGGAAGTTCTGCAGTGCAATCTGGTGGATCTTCATGGTGCGGAAGCCTACTTCAGATCAATCGGATGCGGCCAGTCAGCAGCGCCTGCGCCATGGCTTGCTTGAGGGCGCGGGCTTTGGTGAGGCGGGATTGGAGCAAGGTGATTTCCTCGTCCATCGAAGACAAGACTTCCGCGATGGCCTTCTGTTCATCGAAGGAAGGCAAGTTGATCGGCGCCTGCAGGAGCGCCGTCTTTGCAATGTTGTATCGCGTCGCGCCTTGAGCGAGCGAGCTCACAGCGTTCCGCCCAGGTCGTGCACGGAAGAAATAAGCCATGAACAACCCCGAAAGTCGATTGGCGACGAAAGGGCGGAACCCGAAGCAGAAGCTGTTGAGGAAAACGCCCGCATCACAGTTTTCGACCCACGAACACAACGCGACCTCTTCGGGTGTCTCGGATGATCCGTTAAAGAGAAGGTCACCAGGCTGGACCATGTTCTGCGACTCCGATGGCCCGACCTGAACGCTCTCGACCAACTTCGCCGACGTTCGGACGTTGGTCATCACATTCATGAAGGTGATGTACTTTGATGCTCCGTGCCCGAAGTCAGCTTTGCTCTTCCCCGTCAGCCCTCCATAGGTTCGACCGACCTCGCCCAGCCGCACTTCTGACCACCGCTTATGGAAACCTGGCAACCGCCGCTTGCCGGTGAGCAGTTCCTGCATGGCGCCTTGCTTGATCTGGCGCTTCTTGGTCAGCAGTTG
>NZ_JBMLSK010000302.1:3538-7070 GCF_049240545.1 Roseateles sp.
TGAGCAGTTCCTGCATGGCGCCTTGCTTGATCTGGCGCTTCTTGGTCAGCAGTTGCTCCAGCGATTCGATCAGGGCGTCGGCGTCCACCAAGGTACCCGCGATCTGGGCTTGCTCCTGGCGCGTGCTAGGGAGCAAAAACTCAAAACCGGCAAGCTCATCGCGGTTGATCTTCGGCATCCCGCTTCTGATGGAAACGGATTCTGCGTACTTCGAGAATCGCTCACTTAACAGCGATGCAAATAGGAAGCCTGGATGTACGTCATCGGCAGGCAAGAGCGGATACATGTCCGCGCTACACAGGCCATCGAACGGTGCAATGCAAACCTTGCGAAGGTGCGGACGAATCTTGCTGTAGATAACGGTTCCGCTGCGGAACAGGTACTTTCCGCTGATAGCCCGTTGCTCCGCAGCTGTAGCGATGCTTCGCGCAAGCCGACCGGCTCCGCTTTCGATGTGGTCCGGTGCAACCAGCGGCATCAGCGAATAAGGCTCGATCCTCGGATCGACTTGACCCGAGACGACCCTGGCAACGCCCCCCATGCGCCGGACGCTCCAGTCGTTCGGGATGACGCCTGCCGGGGTCTTCTTGTACCCGTCGGCGATTGGCTTCATTTCCATACGAACCCCATCTTCGCCAGATGCCCCGCCACCCGCGCCTCCAGGACGGCCACCTCCTGCACCAGTTCCGGCATCGTCCGCCCATAGCGCTCGGCCAGTTCCTTCACCCGCCCGGTCAGCGTCTGGCTCACGCGGTCCAGCTCGCCATGCACCGCGGTGCTCAGCGCCACCATCCATTTGTGGTCCACCACCAGCGCCTTCACCTCGTCGGGCGTCAGCGTGGAATAGCGCGCCAGGGCCTTCGCGTCCAGTTCAGCGTCCAGTGTCTTGAGGCGCTTCTTCAGGCTGCCGGCCTGCTCTGACAGAGCCAGCCACTGCTTCAACACGGCCAGCTCATCGGCCGTGTCCGCATCGGTGGCGGCATCGCGCCTAATCTCCTTGATGCGCGACTTCACTTCCTTGTCGTTGATCTTGTCGAAGCCGCCGAACACGCCTTCGTCTGCGCTGTGCTCTTCTTCCAGCTCAGTCTGTGCGGCCTGGGCGCTTTCCAGCTCGGCGCTCAAGGTGTCCAGCTCCGCCTGTTCGGCGGCAAAGTGGTGCTGCACCAGCAGGGCCTTGGGCACCAGGTCACAGGCCCAGCCTTTGTCCACGGTCTTGCCAGGTGAGCCGTCTTTGTTCTTCTTGGTCTCCAGCACGCGGTAGGGCGTGGCCTGCCAGCCGTCTTCGGTGATCAGGTAGGCATCGTCCTGCATCGTCTCGGCCCAGTAGTCCATCAGGTGCTGGTAGACGGCGTAGGGGTCGATCAGCTTTCCGGCCGTGGGCTGGTGTTCGTAGTGCGCCAGCAGGCCCTCGGCCAGTTCGTGGATCAGCGCCTTGGGCTGGAAGCCGGGCACCAAGGTCTTGAGCTGCTGGGCCACCGGCCCACGCCAGGCGTCGAAGTGGCCGTTCATGGCTTGGGTGAAGGCCTGGAACTCGGCGTGTTCATGAATGACGCCCTTGACGGCAGAGGGCGTGGGCGTCAAGTCCAGATAGCCCGGCCGGCGCGGCTTGAAGAGGGTGGCTTGCAAGGCCGGGCACACCGCCCAGTAGCGGTGCAGCGCCTGCACATCGGCCGCGGGGATGCCGCCTTTGAGGTGGCCGTCGATGTCTTGCGGGTCTTCCGGCGTGCTGCTGTCGATGTAGCGCGGCAGGTTGAGGTTGAAGTCGTTTTTCTCGATCTCGTCCAGGCCCACCATGCGGGCGTAGCGCGGGTCAGTGTCATCCAGCGTGGTGAAGGTGTCGACGATGCGGTGGATGTCGCGCTCGCGCAGCCGGTTCTTGGGGCCGTCCTTCATATAGCCGTGGGCGGCGTCGATCATGAAGATGCCCTTGCGGGCTGTGTGGCCAGCGCCTGCGCCGGCCTTGTCGATGACCAGGATGCAGGCCGGGATGCCGGTGCCGTAGAACAGGTTGGCCGGCAGGCCGATGATGGCCTGGATGAGGCCGCGCCGCACCAGGCTCTTGCGGATCAGGCCTTCAGCATTGCCGCGGAACAGCACGCCGTGCGGCAGGATGCAGGCGGCCCGGCCGGTGCTCTTGAGCGAGCGGATGATGTGCAGCAGGTAGGCGTAGTCGCCCTGCTTGCGGGGCGGCGTGCCGAAGCCCTCGAAACGCTGGTACGGGTCGCCTACCAGGCCGGTGCTCCAGCGCTTGTCTGAGAACGGCGGGTTGGCCACCACGTAGTCGAAGGTCTTGAGTTGAACGCCGTCCAGGAACTTGGGGTCGGCCAGCGTGTTGCCTTGCTCGATCACCGCACCGGGGTTGTGGTGCAGGATCATGTTCATGCGCGCCAGGCCGCTGGTGACTTCTTCCTTCTCCTGGCCGTACACGCTGACGGGCGTGGGCGCGGCCTCGGCCACCTTCAGCAGCAGCGATCCCGAGCCGCACGTAGGGTCGTACACGGTGGTGTCGGGGCTGGTCTTGGCCTGGGCGATGCCCAGCACCTGGGCCATCACGCGGCTGACCTCGGCCGGTGTGTAGAACTGGCCCTTGCTCTTGCCACTTTCGGTGGCGAAGTGGCGCATCAGGTACTCGTAGGCATCGCCCAGGATGTCGTCGCTGTCGGCATGTTGACGGCTGAAGTCCAGATCTTTCGATTCGAAGATGCCGATCAGGTTGGTGAGCTTCTCGACTTTCTCCTTGCCTTGGCCGAGCAACGCGTCGTCGTTGAAATCGGCCTTGATGCGCAGGCGGTTGGCTTCTTCCAGCGGGCGGACGATGCGCTTGTTGATCTGGTCACCGATGTCGCTCTTGCCCTTGAGCGCCACCATGTCGGCAAAGCTGGCGCCTTCGGGAATCTGGATGGGCGCGAAGGGCTGGCCGGCGTACTTGTCGCTGATGTACTTGATGAACAACAGCACCAGCACGTAGTCCTTGTACTGGCTGGCGTCCATGCCGCCGCGAAGCTCATCGCAACTGGCCCAGAGCTTGGAGTAGAGGTCGGATTTCTTGATCGCCATGTGTGCTTGTCTGTTCTTGTCTGTTCTTGTCGTTCTCGGTTTGAGCGGGTTCAGGCGCGAGGATATGCGCGGCCACCGGGGTTCGCAGCGAGCAGTTCCACGGCCCGATCAGCGAGGCAAGGACAACGGGCCGACAAAGAAGCGATGCACCGAAATCCCGCCCGTGGGTCCCGTGCCTGAGGATTCTGGCGCACTGTTGGGATCCCACGGCCCTTGATGCCGAGCCAGGCAGCTGGCAGCCTTCGCCCATGTGTCAAGCGACACCCAGAACCAACCGCCGGAAGGCCGGATGCAGGCGGGGACTTGTTGAATGTCCTTGAGTGTTGACGCCGGCGCCAGATAGAGCCATCCGCCGCCCCCTCCCGTGAGCCGGTTGGAAGTGGCGTAAGTTCCTGACGGGACCGGCGTTTCGGACAGTACTGCCGGCTCAGACATCGCCCGGCAGATGGCTCAAGCTGACGCCGGTACCAACAGG
>NZ_JBMLSK010000303.1:0-4624 GCF_049240545.1 Roseateles sp.
AGTCCTCCCAGCGGCGGCGCGACTCCAGGTCCATGGGGCTGAGCTTCCACTGCTTCAGCGGGTCATGGATGCGCCCCAGGAAGCGGGTGTGCTGCTCTTCGTCGGTGATGGAGAACCAGTATTTGATGACCTGAATGCCGGCGCGCACCAGCATCTTTTCAAACTCGGGCACCGAGCGGAAGAATTCTTCGTACTCGTCGTCACTGCAAAAGCCCATCACCCGCTCAACGCCGGCGCGGTTGTACCAGCTGCGGTCAAACAGAACGATCTCGCCGCCGGCCGGCAGGTGCGAGATATAGCGCTGGAAGTACCACTGGGTGCGCTCGCGGTCATTTGGCGCCGGCAGCGCCGCAACCCGGCAAACGCGCGGATTCAGGCGCTGGGTGATGCGCTTGATGACGCCCCCTTTGCCGGCCGCATCGCGGCCTTCAAAAATGATGACGGCCTTGTGCTTGGTGTGCACCACCCAGTCTTGCAGCTTGACCAGCTCGCCCTGCAGGCGAAACAGTTCTTTGAAGTAAGCACGGCGCTGGGCGCGCTGTTCGGGGCTGAAGGAGCCGCTGCCTTCGTCAAAGGCGCGGTCGTCGATCTCCATCTCCAGTTCTTCGTCATAACTGTCAATCAGATCGGCCTGCATGCGCTGCATCATCTCGGCATGGGGGTCGGCCGAGGAAGTCGCTGCCGGGCGGGTGTTGTCGCTGCTCATAAAGGTAGGGCTGACGCATCTAATGCAATCAGCCCAGACTGCCACAAAGGCATGACATGCCGATGACGCCACCGGCAGTCCCGAAGAAAAAGGCGACTCAGGCCAGCTGCAAACGCTTCACCGGCACCAGCTTAGGCCCGACGGGCAGCGCATGGGCGATCACGACAAAGTCCTCGGCAGGCATCGGCCGGCCGTAGTGCCAGCCCTGCGCCCAATCGCAGCCTTCGCGCTGCAGCCAGGCGGCCTGCTCGGCGGTTTCCACGCCTTCGGCCAAAACGTCCAGATGCAGGCTGCGCGCCAGCACGATGACGGTGCGGGCAATCGCGGCGACGTTGGCATCCTGCCCCAGCTCGGAGACAAAGCTGCGGTCAATCTTCAGCGTGTTGACCGGCATGCGACGCAGGTACGAGAGCGAGGAGTAGCCGGTGCCAAAGTCATCAATCGCCACCCGCACGCCGCGCGACTTCAAAGCGCCCAGCAGACCGATCGCACCCTCGGCGTCTTCCAACAGCAAGCTCTCGGTCACTTCCAATTCCAGCGCATGGGCCGGACAGCCGGTGGCCGCCAGGATGTGATCGACGGTGGCAATGAAGTCCGGCTGGCGCAGTTGGCGCGCCGACACATTGACCGCCACCTGCTGCGGCTTGCCCGCCACGCCTTGCCAGCGCGCGGCCTGCGCGCAGGCGGTTTCCAGCACCCAGCGGCCGATCGGGATGATGAGCCCAGTTTCTTCCGCCAAGGGGATGAACTCGGCCGGCGACACCGGCCCGCGGGTCGGGTGCCGCCAGCGCAGCAAGGCCTCGGCTCCGATCAAGGCGCCGTCGGACAAACGCACCTGCGGCTGGTACTCCAGCCTGAACTGCGCGGCCTCATTGGCCAGGCGCAGCGCATGGGTCAGCTCGAAGCGCTGCTTAACGGCTTGCGTCAGCTCCGGCCGGTAAGCCTGCACCGTGTTGCGGGCATGGGCCTTGGCCCGCACCATGGCGGCCTCGGCATTGCGCAGCAAATCATCGACGTTCTCACCATCGGTGGGGAACAAGGCCAGGCCAATGCTGGCACCGAGATTGAAGCGTTTGGTGATCTCCACCGCACCGTCAAAAATCGGCTCACGCATCGCATCAATCAGACGCTCGCCCAGACGCATCGAGGTCTCTTCATCGACCAAGCCCGAGAGCACGATGACAAACTCATCCGCCCCCACCCGCGCCACCGTATCGCTGGTGCGCAGCGACTGGTTGAAGCGCTCGGCGGCCGCCTTCAAGACGGCATCGCCGGCGCTGTGGCCGGCAATGTCATTGACTTCACGGAAGCCGTCCAGATCCACATACAGCACCGCCACGCAGGTGTGGTCGCGCTGGGCCTGGCTGACCTGCTGCTCGATACGGTCGCGCAGCAGGGCCAGATTGGGCAGGCCGGTCAAACGGTCATGCAGTTTTTGGTGCAGCAGCTCGGCCTCGGTCTGCTTGATGCGCGAGATGTCCGTCAGCACCGCCAGGTAATGCGGCTCGCCGCCCTGCTCGGCCGGCGGCACGCACACCAGCGTGACCCAAAGCGGGATGCAGCGGCCGTCCTTGTGGCGGTCAATCAGTTCGCCGCTCCACTTGCCCTTGCTTCCGACCTCGGCCCAGAGCTGTTTCAAGACTTCCGGGTCTTGCTCGCTCAGCTGCAGGTAATGCGGCATGGTGCCCAGCAGCTCATCGCAGGCATAGCCGGTGATGGCGCTGAGCGCCGGATTGGCATCGCGGATCAGCAAATCCGCGTCCATCATCATGATGCCTTCGCCGCAATGCTCAAACACGGTGATGGCGCGGTGCAACTTGGTGGTGGCTTCGCGCAAAGCGGTCACATCGCGCGCCACGCCGATCTGCCCCAGGCATTGGCCTTCATCAAAGACCTGGGCCTGCACCACGTCCAAGCAGGCGCGGTAGCCGCCCGGCTGGTTGACCCAAGCCATGGTGCGCTGGGTGGTGCCCGCGCCGGTCAGCGCGGCGCTCCACTCAGGGCGCTGCTCCAGTTCATCGTCACGGCGGCCGATCAGCTGGGCTTCGGTCAAGCCGGTGCAACGCTCAAAGGCCGGATTGGCGCCTTCATAAGCGCCGTTGGCATCTTTGAAATAGACCGGGTCAGGGATCGCATTCAGCAAGGCGCTGAGCTTGCTGCGCTCGCGCCGCACCCGGGCCAGCTCGGTACGGCGCTGACGCAAACGCAAGCGCTGCGAATGCACCAGCGCCAAGACCAAGCCCATGGCCAAGGCGCCCAGCAGGCTGAAAGCCACCAGCCAGGTCACCGGATCGGACGGATTGATGCCGCTGCTGACATCCAGGCTGTGAGCCAGGACGGGAGCCGCAGCGCATAGCGCGATGAAGGCGCCCATGGCCGCCTTCCAGCGGTGGAATAAATGAATCATCAGCTACCGAATCTTTTGCTTTGAACCCGACTCACCCGAACTCTTGATCCGGTGTGCCTGGTCTTGCGTTTATGACGGTTCAAGCCCACCCACTGCATCCTGCTAGGCAGCGGGTAGCCCCTCGTTCTCGTCGTTTCGGTAGTGTCTGTGCCCGGCTTGAGCCTGCCTAGGGTTTACAGGGAGCAGCCAAGCCGGGTTCCCTGCAGGATTGCACGTTTTGCGTCCAATTCGCCGGCTTCCAAGGCGCCGCCCAAGAGATGCACCGAGCGGCCGGCGGCCTTCAACGGCGCTTCCAGCTCGCGCAAAGGTTCCTGCCCGGCGCACAAGACAATGGTGTCGCAGGCCAGCAGTTGGCGGTCGATGCGCTCCTTGCCGTAGCTGACCCACAGTCCTTCGGGCGTGATGGCCTCGTAATTGACGCCCGCCAGCATTTGCACGGCCTTCATCTTCAGCGCGGCACGGTGGATCCAGCCGGTGGTCTTGCCCAGGCCCGCGCCCAGCTTGCCTGCCTTGCGTTGCAACAGGTAGATGGAGCGTGCCGGGCTGGCCGGCATCGGCCGCACCAGGCCGGCGCGCGATTCGACCGGGTCGCCAATGCCCCACTCGCGTCGCCAGGCCGGCGCGTCCAGAGTCAAGGAATGACCCTGCTCGGCGCCCGGCTCGGCCAGGTATTCGGCCACATCAAAGCCAATGCCGCCGGCGCCGATCAGCGCCACTGTTTGGCCGACCGGCTTTTTGTGCAGCAAGACGTCGATATAGCTCAAGACCTGACCCCGCGCGGCGCCTTCGTCTTGGCCCGGAATGCGCGGGTTGCGCGGCGTCACGCCGGTGGCCAGCAAGACTTCGTCAAAGCCCATCAAGTCGGCTGCGGCCACGCGGCGGTTCAGATGCAACTGCACGCCGGTGATCTCTAAGCGGCGGGCGAAGTAGCGCAGGGTCTCAGAAAACTCCTCCTTGCCCGGAATCTGCCGCGCCATATTGAACTGGCCGCCGATCACCGCCGCCGAGTCAAACAGATGCACCTCATGGCCGCGCTCGGCCAAGGTGGTGGAGGCCGCCAAACCCGCCGGGCCGGCGCCGACCACCGCGATCTTCTTGCGCGCTTGCTTGCTGGCGGCCAGCGGAATGACGCGAATCTCCTGCTCATGCGCCGCCCGCGGGTTGACCAAGCAGCTGGCGATCTTTTGCTCGAAGGCGTGGTCCAGGCAGGCCTGATTGCAAGCGATGCAGGTATTGATTTCGTCGGCCCGGCCTTGGCGTGCCTTCTTGACGAACTCCGGGTCGGCCAAAAAGGGCCGCGCCATGCTGACCATATCGGCCGAACCATCGGCCAGCACGCCTTCGGCGACCTCGGGGCTGTTGATGCGGTTGCTGGTGATCAGCGGGGTCATGATGCCTTCGGCGCGCAGCTGGCTGCGCAGCTTCTGGGTCACCCAGGCAAAGCCGGCCCGCGGCACGCTGGTGGCGATGGTGGGGATGCGCGCCTCGTGCCAGCCGATGCCGGTGTTGAT
>NZ_JBMLSK010000304.1:0-25455 GCF_049240545.1 Roseateles sp.
CACCAAACGCCTGCCCACTCGGGCTCGCCCCGCTGGCAGCCTTGCCTTGCGCGACGGCATGCTCACCGACAGGCACCAAAGCCCCGAGGCGGGTAGAGAAAACGGTCTTGAAGCAACGTGCGTTCATGGTCTTCCTGCAACTACAACGAAGCTCTGCAAAATCAGAGTTTCATAAGTATCATTTTTACCATTTACGCAGGATGAGAGGCTATTCTTGAGAGAACCCAAAAGTCTCACTCCTGTGACAAATTCAATCGATTTATCAAGAGACCGCAGTGCTTGATGGGGCATGTCTGCATTGGGTGTCAAGGAAAGGCCTGCCCTTGGCGTCGCGACGCTGCCGCTGGCCAGGCGCCACTAGTTGCCCATAACTTGATGTACCTGGGAGTGCGCTTTGCCCCCCGCCGCGACAAACGCGCCAGCCCTTAAGAATGCTTAAGAGTGAGCGGCCCATGAAAAGGCGAACATCTGCCCTGTCAGCTGTGAGAGCTCGGTCCTGTCGGACGCGATCGAGTGCAGCGCCCCCAACGCAGACAAGGTGGCAACCGTTGCAAGCTCATACCTCCAACTGACAGTACGGCGCCGACCCGACGGCAAGTCTCGGTCTTGCGGACTTCTGAGTTGTTACTCGAGTTACCGCGACATACGCGTGGACAGCCTCGGTCAGGGCGTCCCGGGTACCAGATCGATTCATCCAATAGGACACAGAGCACAACTGGCGCTGCTCTGTATAGACCCTTTCTTGGGGAAACCCAAGCGACCTGTGTTTTTTGCTTGAGGCTTTGCTGTAAATGTCCTATTCGCTTCTGAGGTTTCGCGTCCATGGAGGCCTTGCGGTCGGAGCTCCCTCTGGGCTCAAGACTTGTCTGTTTCTGCTTGTGGTGATCCCAATACTTGTAGGACTGGGATCCACCGCGATAGCCTGGGCTCTCTTGCAAGCCGGCGTTTCCTTTGAGGAGTTCCAGGCCCTGGAGATCAAGATCGCAGAAATGCCTGTGTGGCAAGCCTATGGGCTTTACGGACTGCTGTTCCCCGTGCTCGAAGTGCTGGGCATGGTCGGGGTGTTCGTTGCGCTAGGAAAACACGGCACCCATCGATACCTTGCAACGATTTTTGCCGCTCTGGCGTTTGCCTTGTTTTCTCTTCAGCAAGGCTGGGGCGTGGCCCTCATCGCCTTCTACAGCGGACTGATCTTTTTGGCGGCCTATCAAAGCTTGCGAAAAGCCACCCAAGCGTCTGGCGCCTGTTTCGGTGTTGTTCTGGTGTACGCGCTCAACAACATTGCGTCGCTGATCTTCATTAGGACTTGATCAGGCATGGGGAACCCGCGTGTACAAATTGCCCAAGCTGAACTGTTGTTCGCGGGTTTGTAGCAAAAGGCAGGTTTGGCGCACGCAAATTGAAAGCTACCAAGTAAACCGTCGCCGCCGGCCAAAGAGTGCACATTGCTGTTGCACAGCAATCTTCGGCTACGCATGTCAGCACCAGCAAGAACGATGTGGACTATGTGGTGACCGAGTTTGGTGTGGCGCGCTTGCGAGGGCAGTCAGCGGCGCAACGCGCCGCTGCGCTGATTGCAATTGCCCACCCAGACTTCCGCGCCGAGTTGCGCGCCCAGGCCCGGCGCATGCGTTCGCTTTGAGTCTAGGGCGTCATTCCGATCAATTGAGGCACCTGTTCCGATTCAAACTGACTTCCCATTCAGATGTGGCCACGTCGGCCAAAAGCTAGTCCCGTCGAGCAGGTTTCTGCGGTTTTGAGCGACTCCAACGTGCCCAAAGCTGAAGTTGACCTGCAAGCAACAGGAGCATCGAAAGTTGGTGGTGTCCTTCAGAATCGAGACTTGATACCCGCCATTGCGAGAATACCCATGCCTCGCCGAGGCGCCGACTCAGCAGCGCCTCGGCTGAGGCCGGGCTATTGGTTGCCGTGGCCTCGTTTCTGCCATGCCGTGAATCATGGAGGTACAGCCCATGCAGGGCGGGCTTCCTCCGCCGCACGCGCCACCCATCCGTTGCGTCAGCCGCTTGCAAATTGCCAGCTCATGTGCTGTGCCGTCGAACTTGCGGGTGATTAAGGCGTCAGCCTGTCCGAACGCCTGGAACAGGCGCCGAAGGGTCTTGGCCTTGATCTCGATGCCTTCGCCCGAGAACTGCACGAGCGGTTCATCTCGGGAGCCTTCCGGCAGCTTGGCACGCAATGTGATCGGGCCACTCTTGGTAACCTTGATGGCGTTGCCAGCAAAGTTAGGCAAGATCTGCCTCGCCAAAGCGGTGCCTCCCGGCGGCCGCGCTGCCGGGATGACACGAAAGACTCAGGCGCGGCTGCCGATGGGCTCGCAGGCACGGGCACCGGCCGTGCGGCGACGACCCAGCGCGAGGCCGACCAGCGCAACACCCACCAGGGCCAGCGAGGCGGGCTCGGGCACTTGGTTCGCCGCCCCGTTCAGGCGAAACGCGCCGACGACGGAGTTGCCGAAACTATCTCCAGCGGTGCCTTCGAGCGCGCGGAAGTCACCCTGCGTCCAAGCCGCGTTGGCGTTGTTGAAGAAGAAGTTCTGGTTCGATTTGCCATTAAACGAGAATTCGAGCAGGTAGTTCTTGCCGACGGCCAGATTGACGTCCGTGGTGAAGTCGATCCACTGCAGTCCGTTGGTCGTGACGGAACCGCCGCCGGAGGCCACCGTGCTCGTCCTGCTGAAATTGCCCGAACCGGCGCTGATCTCGTAGAGGCCGTAGTTCAGCGTGATGTTGGTCAGATTCTGGTAGAGGCCGACGCTGCTGACGTGCTGCTGTGATGTGACGTTGAAGCCGATGCCTCGCCCCCCAGTCCAAGCGTCATTGAAATTGGTGGTAAAGACCTTCCCTGTTGCGTCGTTCGGCGGAACGAAGGCAATGGGGGCGGCGCTGGCAGCGATGGCCGACAGGGCCAGCACCGCGGCGGCCGTGGCACGAACCGTGAAGTTGAAGTTGAAGTTGATCATGGGGCTGTCTTGGACTAAGTTGGGGGGGGATTTTGGGAGGTGCCACCGCATTGAGCAAATATCAAGCCAGGAATTGGATGCTCAATAAAATCAGGCACTTGCACGCCGTACATGGCGGTGAGGCCGCCCTGGTCGCGCCGGGTGTAAAGTTTTCCGACACCAGAAAAGCGCGGTGCAGGCGGCGCGCCTAGCCGACCATAAGTTAGTGCCACCGGGCAGGGCTAGGCACAGCAGCAGGCTCATGGGACGGGCGTGAATGATCACGGCCGTCTGGTGCGGACGGCTGCGTCGAGCCGTCTCCTAGCGGCCGGCTTGAGGCTGAACCACTGTGCCGCGCTCGTCGGCCCGTGCGGTCACTTTCAGCCGGCGCAGTCGAACACTTTCTGCGCCGCCACCAAAGAAGACGAGGTCTGAGTCTTGATTGTGAAGGACCTCAACCAACTTTTCGACGTTCCAGATACCCTCCGGGCAACGACCGGTATGGGCACATAGCGGGTACCGAGGATTTGAGAACTACCCCTTTCTATGAGGAGCAGACTTGGTTTCTCAAGGCCGATCCACCAATCAGCAGGCGGTCACCAAACCCTGCTTGCCTGATTCGGTGCTCGAGACGGTGTAGCCAGCTGCAACGTTGTGGCGCGGGGCGGAATAAATTGGCCCCCTTAGACCCGTTCATGCCTCGGGCGTCTTTCTACGTTTTTGCGCCGCAGCAATCTTGGCTTCGAGCTTAGCAATTACCTGTGCTGCGGGTAAACACATTCCCGCCTTTTGGGGTCATATGACTTGAACTCACATCGGCACTCATTTGCGCTTGCCATCGAAGCAAACGCAACATCAGATCATCCAAACGGCTCGCTCTCTGGAAGTTTCAGTAAAAGCAAACGCAACGCAGAGCTAGCAAATCCAAATGCAACGGGTTTTATAAAAATTTCACCGTTTTCCCTCCAAAAGGAAACGCAACAGCGAACCCTAATTCCCTTGACTCGAACAATCGTGAAACTGCACGAAGGGTGGATCAGCGCCTTGAAACTCGTGCCGCACATGGGAGAAAGCTCAAATCCCTTTACCGGTATTTGGGCTTCACCGCATCCACCCTGGCTTCCTATTTGAGAGTCTCCGAAAGAACGGTCTATCGCTGGCAGCGCTGCGGCGATGTCCCGTTCGCTGTGATCCGATTGCTTCGGGTCATGAGCTACCAGGAACTGCCAGGAAAGACCTGGGAAGGCTGGCACTTCAGTCGAGGCATGTTGTGGGCGCCTACCCCTTGCACAGCAAGTACACCGAGGGACAGGCTTCCAACTGGCCAGGTTTGCTGCTGTGGTCGCTGTTGTGGCTACAGGCGTGCCATGGGCGGCAGGTGGCACTTCGCATGCCGGAGCCGCCGGGGCAACATGCACTGACGCCCCGGGTAGCGGCTGACTGGTGTGCCCGCTGGTGGCGGGAGGCTCGGGTGTTGTCTCAGGAACTGCGCTTCAGGTGCGAACGCAGCTTTCGGCCCAGGCGGCCGGGCAATGCTGAAGTCCTTCACTAAAATGCGCGGCTTTCAGTAACAGCAGTTGGCGTCGGCTTCCCCGAATGCACCCCATTTCCAAGCCGCTACCGCCTTCTCCCCCCGAGTCACTGTCTCGGCTGCTACGGCAATGGGGCATCACGCCAGGCTCACCGCCACCGGCAGCTGAACGGCTGGGGTCCTGGTTCGGGTGGGCGGATGCAATCGAGATCGCCCAAGTGTTGACCACGCCTCCAGGGAAAGCGGCTTCTGAGGCCGCTCGCATCAAGGCTATGCATGGGGCCAGCGCCGATCTGGAGCAGATGCAGGCCGAATTGGTTTCGAGCTTCAATCTCATCGAGTTGGCCTCTGAGTCCGAACCGAAAGCCGATGGCGCAACACTCACGGAACTGCTTGCACCCTATTTGCAGCATTTCGCACAGCAGCAGCGGCTGATCAAAAGCCGCACCTCCACGTTCCGAATACGCCTGCGAGCCGACCTTGCGCGCGCATCCGAGCAACTCACACGCCTTGCTCAGTTGGACGAATACATCGAGCGAGCCATGGAAACGCCCCAATTGCGCGCCATGGCTGGGCTTTCTGCCGTGCTGGAGGCGCGAGCGCAGAAACACTACGCCGAAGATCCGCTTCGTTGGCGCACCCGTCTCCGGACAGACCTGCAACGATTGTTGCGGGCCGAGCTGGATCAAAAACTTCAACCTGTGCTGGGCCTTATTGAGGCCTTGAGCACCCACAGTCCCTCATGAACCGATCTCTCAACGCCCTCTACCCTATCGCTATGGCGGCCGGTCTGGCCGGCATCGCCGGCGCCGGGTTGGCCGCCGCAAAAAATCACCCCATTGCACTGGCCATGGCGGTGTTGATCGCTGTCTTTTTCGTCATCGGCGCATGGGAGCTGGCGGCTTTTCGGCGGGACAGCCGTGCTTTGGCTGCGGCCACAGAGCGCGAAGTGAATGCCGATTGGATTCTCTCTGTGCCGGTCACCCTGCGCAGTGCTGCACAGATGCGTCTGGATGGCCAGCGCGTCGCCCTGCCAGGCTTGGCCTTGGCGCCAGCGCTTGCAGGGCTGCTGGTGCTGTTGGGCATGCTTGGCACCTTCATTGGCTTGGTCATCACCTTGAGTACGACGGCCAGCGCACTAGGCGCTTCCGCTGACCTGACCGCTTTGCGCTCTGCGCTGGGTGCGCCGATCCAGGGACTTGGCTTGGCCTTCAGTGCCAGCGTAGCCGGCGTCGCCGGCTCCGCCATGTTGGGTCTCATGGTGGCCCTGGCTCGCAGGGAGCGCGCGGCCTGTGGTGCGCTGCTGGATGTCGCTCTGTTGGGGCGCCTGCGGCCGCTGACGGCTGCATATCGGCGCGAGATTGAGCAGCAAGCCCTGCATGCAGCGGCGACGGAGCGCGAGAACTCCAAGCAACTGGAGATGGTCACCCTGCTCCAGCAATTCACCGAGCGCATTGCTGAGCAACTGTCCGCCCAAAACAGCCGCTTCCACTGCGAAACCAGCCAAGCCTATGCCGCGTTGGCCAGCAGTGTCGACGCCACCCTGCGCAGCAGCTTGGTAGAAGCGGCTCGTGAGGCAGGCGCTGCAATTGAGCCCGCAGCCACGGCGGCGATGGCCGCCATCGCACAGGAAGCCGCATCCTTGCATGAGCGCGTCGGCTCGACGGTGCATGATCAGTTGAGCGCGCTCGGCCGCAGCTTTGAGGAGGGTGCCGAGCGCATTGCTCATCACCATGGCCAAGCTGCACAGGCGCAATCCACCGCGCTGCGAGAGCAGCGGGAACTCGCGCTGCAGTTCCTAGAAGACGCGGGCGCGGCCTCGCAGCGCGCCAGCGAACTCCAAGCACAGCGCTCGGCCTCGGATTCGCAAGCGATGCTCACAGCGATCGACGCGATGGCCACACGCCACCAAGCGGCGCAGGCGCAAGCAGATCAAGCGCGATGGGCTGCGCTTCAAGCTCATCTTGACGCGCTCACCGAGCAACAGAGCGCAGCGCGAGAACTTGTGGCCCAAGCCGCTCAGCAGTTCGCCACGCAGACGCAGGTCCTGCTGGACCGTGTCTCGGATGGGCATGCCCGACAACTCGCCCTGCTGGCCGAGCTCGATGCGCAACGCCGCGCCGAGGCCTTGGCCGACGCGAGAGCCATCAGCACACAGCGCGAAGGCGTCGAGCACTTGCTGTCCACGCAGCGCGAGGAAGCTCTGCAAATGCTGCGCGACAGCGAAGCGCGTGCGCGACAGACCTTGACCGAGATCACCCGCCTAGGTGCCGAGCAGACCCAGGCCGGCGTCACGGCCCTCGCCGATGCCTTCACTCGATTGCAGGCGAGCAAGGAGTCCAGCGACGCGCAGCAGCTTGCGGCATGGCGCGCTGAGCTGGCATCGGTCGGTGCCGCACAGTTGCAGCAGCAACAAGTGCTGGCCGACGATTTGTTGGCTAACACGCGCAGTCTGGTCGAACAGGCCGAGTCCTATTCTCAAAAGACCCTGGCTGAGGCCGGCGCCGTGTTGCAAGCGGCGGGTGCCGCGCCACGCGCAGCCGTCGAAGTCGTCAGCGCCCTGCGAGAGCAGCTCGCCCAAAGCCAGGCCCAGGACCGCGCGGCACTGCTGGAACGGACTGAGCTGATGGGAACGGTGTCGACGCTGCTGGCGTCGCTGCAACAAGCAGCAGGGGAACAGCGCGCCGCCATTGATTCGCTGGTGGATCGTTCGGCCATTCAGATCGAGGCCTTGGGCCAGCGCTTCACAAGCTTTGCGGAGACCTCGGGCCAAGCGCTCGCCGAGGCGGCCACAAACTTAGCGGCCAGCGCTGCCGACGTCGCCAGCGTGGGCGAAGGCTTTGGCGAGGCCATTGAGCAGTTCCAGGGGGCTAATGCGCAACTCATGCAGCACCTCGCTGCGCTTGAAGAGCGCCTGTCGGCGTCGATCACGCGAAGCGACGAACAGCTGGGTTACTACGTGGCGCAGGCCCGCGAAGTCATCGACTTGTGCCTGGGCTCGCAAAAGCAAATCCTGGATGCGCTGCAAGGCGCCGCACGCCATGGATGAGCAACTGGAATATGAGCATGAGGGCACAGGCGCTTCCGCTTGGGCGGCCTTCGGTGACTTGATGGCCGGCGTGCTGGGCGCCTTTGTTTTGGTACTTGCTGCTGCCTTGGTCGGGCAGTTGGATCTCGCCACTCAGTTGCAAGCCGAAGTTCAGCAGCGCATCGCCGAGCAGAACCGCCGGGAAGCCCTGGAACGCGCCCTGGCGGGCCCGCTGGCGGATGGCCGTATCACGCTGGTGGAGGGCCGAATTGGCATCAACAGCGCGGTGCTCTTTGCAACGGGCTCGGACCAGTTGCTTGCCGAGGGCCGTGCGCTACTCGCTGCCTTGGCAACGCCGCTGCGCACCTACCTCGCGCAACGCGATGAGATCTTGATGGTCAGCGGCTTCACCGATGACCGGGGCGTCGTCGCGGGCATGCAGTTCGCCGACAACTGGGATCTTTCGGCCAAGCGGGCGCTGAACGTGACGCGGGCTTTGTTGGCGGACGGTCTTCCACCCGACGCGGTTTTTTCTGCAGCATTCGGATCGCAGCAGCCGGTGGCGCCCAATGACACTGCGGCGGGGCGTGCGCTCAATCGTCGCGTAGAAATCGCGCCCACACCGCGGCCGCGGCGAGCCACTGCGGCCGCGGAATCTGCATCGGCATCGGCATCTGCTTCTGCGCCGTGAGCCCTATCGAAGATCCTGTCAATTGGGTCGCTTCGCAGCGAGCGGACCCGGTGCGCCGACGCATGTTGCACGCACTCGCCCTGCGCGCGGCAGCCCAGCCCCCAGGCGCTCTGCGAGACAAGCTGATTGCAAAGCTACAGCAACGTGCGACGCGAGAGCCGCTGGTTCAGCAGAAGCAGCACTATCCCGGCCTCGGCAATCCGATGGCCGAATTGCTTGCCTTGCTGCAGCTGGATGCGAGCCCAGAGTTGCGCCAGGTTCGCATCCACCACAGCACCTGGCGCCAGCTCCGCGTCGCTCAAAGCATTGCCGAACTCCAGGCGCCGGTTACCGGGCATTTGGGGCCCCTCAATGGCCAGGCACTAGCCACGCGCATGCTCCAGCAGGTTCAGAGCCTGGCGCCAGACTATCTGCTCAGACTGTTCACGCAGATGGATGCGATCTCCGCCTTGGATCAGATGCAGGCTGCCGGCGAGGCCGAAAGACCCGCACGCGCACTCAAGAAAAAGGCCCCAGCGCGGCGAGCCTAAGCCTTTGCGCAATGCGGGCCGATATCCGCTTTGTGCTAACTCAAGCGACCGGCGGCATTGCTGCCAACTGAGCTAGCCTAGATTGGACTTGAGAAAAGCCACCGTGCGTTGCCAGGCTAAGCCGGCAGCCGCAGTGTCATAGCGTGGCGTGGTGTCGTTGTTGAAACCGTGCTGAGTCCCTGGGTAGATGTGAGCTTCATAGCGAACGCCAGCGGCCTTCAGCGCGGCCTCGTACTTCGGCCAGCCAACATTGATCCGCTCATCTTGTTCGGCGTAATGGATCAAGAGCGGCGCCTTGATCTTGCTCACTTCTGCTTCGGGCGGTTGCCCCCCGTAGAAGGGCACCGCGGCAGACAAGTCAGGCATTTGAGTGGCCAGGTAGTTGGCAATGCTGCCCCCAAAGCAGAAACCAAGGACGCCGACTCGCCCGTTGCCTTCGGCAAAGCTCTGCAGGCCTCGGGCTGCGGCGACAAAATCGGCGCGTGTCTTGCTGGCGTCCAACTTGCCAAAGAGTTCGCGCGCCTTGTCTTCGTCACCCGGGTAGCCTCCCAGGGGTGCCAAGGCGTCGGGAGCAAAAGCCAAGAATCCCTCCAAAGCCAGGCGGCGCGTGATGTCTTCGATATGGGGATTCAAGCCGCGGTTTTCATGGACCACCAACACCGTGGGCAAGCGCCCTTTTGCCGCGGCGGGTTTGGCCAAATAGCCCTTGACCTCACCCGAGCCCTCCACGGAGGGAAAGCTGAGGCGCCGAGTCTGAAGCCGAGCATCGTCCGCCTTGACCTGCTGCGCTTGGGCGAACTGCGGGCTCAGGCTGGCCAACAAAGCAGTAGCCGCCGCCGCGCTGCCGGCGTAGCGACTGGCTTGGTCCAGAAATCCGCGGCGGCTGAGGTCGCCGTGCACATAGCGATCAAAGAGTTGCAAAACCTCGGGCTGGAAGTCCCGGCTGCTTAACGGTGGCGTCTTCATGGGAAGCAATCCTTTCGGGTGATCGTCAATTCGGGCCCTTGACAGGTGCAAGGCTGTCGGGCGCCCATGTCGGCAAGTGAATCGCCGCGGGCGCTCGGCCTGCCGCTTGATTGTGTGGGTAAGCATGGCGCGCGACACAAACCTGCAGCCAATCCATCTAATATATTTATGATATTCTTGATTTGATATCGACTGAACCCGCCTTGACACATGAGCACGCACATGCACGCCAACTACATCGCCGGACAATGGGCCGAGGGCCCGAGCCAGCGCAGCAATATCAACCCCTCCGACACCCGTGATCAGATTGGCCGCTACGCCCAGGCGGACTTGAACCAGGTCGAACAGGCTATCGAAGCCGCACACACGGGGGCCCCGGCCTGGGGTCTCAGCAGCCCGCAGCAAAGAGCCGATGTGCTGGACAAGATTGGCAGCGAAATCCTGGCCCGCAAAGAAGAATTTGGCGAGTTGCTCTCGCGTGAAGAAGGCAAAACCCGACCCGAAGGCATCGGTGAATTCGCACGTGCCGGTGCCATCTTCAAGTTCTTTGCACAAGAAGCTTTGCGTCTTCGCGGCGACAAGCTCGCTTCGGTTCGACCTGGCTTGGAAGTGGAAGTGACGCGCGAACCGATCGGTGTGGTCGGTCTGATCACACCTTGGAACTTCCCTGCAGCCATCCCGGCCTGGAAGATCGCGCCGGCCCTGGCCTATGGCAATGCCGTCGTTTTCAAACCAGCAGAGCTGGTGCCCGGCTCGGCCTGGGCCATCAGCGAAATCATCAGCCGCTCCGGCCTGCCTGCTGGTGTCTTCAATCTGGTGATGGGGCCGGGCTCGGTGGTCGGCCAAGCGCTGCTGAGCGATGCCCGCATTGATGGCCTGAGCTTCACCGGCTCGGAAGGCACTGGTGCGCGCATTGCCCAGGCTGCCGTGCAGCGCGGCGCCAAGTTCCAGTTGGAGATGGGTGGCAAGAACCCCTGCGTGGTCTTGGACGATGCGGACTTGGACACGGCCGTGAACTGCGTGGTGCAGAGCGCTTTCTTCTCGACCGGCCAACGCTGCACCGCAGCCTCGCGCATCATTGTTCAAAAAAGCATTTACGCCCAGTTTTTGGAGCGTTTGGCAGCAGCCACTCGGAGTTTGCGCGTGGGCCACGCCCTGGCCGCCGACACCCAGATCGGCCCCGTCGTCGATGAAAGCCAGCTGGCCCAAGACCTGCACTATATCGCCATGGCCAAGGCTGAAGGCGCGCGCCACATCTGCGGCGGCGAGCAGTTGAAGGCCGACACGCCGGGCCACTTCCTCAGCCCAGCTTTGTTTGCCGACTGCGACAACCGCATGCAGCATTGCCAAGAAGAGATCTTCGGTCCGGTGGCCAGCGTCATCCCGGCCGATAACTATGAGCATGCGCTGAGTTTGGCGAACGACACACCGTTTGGTTTGTCCAGCGGCATCTGCACCACATCGCTCAAACATGCCACGCATTTCAAGCGTCACGCCCAGGCCGGCATGGTGATGGTCAATGTGCCCACGGCTGGGGTGGATTACCACGTGCCCTTCGGCGGCCGCAAGGCTTCCAGCATGGGCTCTCGCGAGCAAGGCACGTATGCCGCTGAGTTTTTCACCACGGTCAAAACCACTTATCTGCAAGCCTGAAGCGCCATGTCCATGCCTGCCCTGCCCTCCATTTCTGCTGGCTTGCTCGCAGCAGCGGCATTGCTGCTGAGCGCATGCAGCTCGGTCTCACCTACATCGTCATCTACGCCTGCGCCAGTCGCAGGCTCGGTCGATCAGATCTTGAACCGCAGCCACCGCTGCAGCGACTCCTTGAGCCTGCGTTCGCAAGCGCTCAACACCAGCCAAGAAGCCGCCATCTGCTCAGAGTTGGCGCTGGTAGAGCAACGCTTTCACAGCGTCTTCAAGACCTTGGGGCGACCGGTCAAGGGCGACCTGAACCATTCGCTGCGCGCCAGTATCTATGCCTCGAACGAAGACTTCAGCCGCTATGCCGGCCAGCATTTCAATATGCCCATCGACAACGGCGGCATGTATCTGGAAGGTCTGCCCGACCAGCCCGGCAACCAAGCGGAGTTCATTGCCAACCAGCGCAAGGACGGCAGCGTGCGCAATCTGGCGCATGAGTATGTGCATTACCTCGATGGCCGCTTCAATCTGCACGGCGACTTCTGCGCTGTTTTGCATGACTCGCATTCGCCACCGGAGAACTGCGCTCGCCCCGCACCGCTCACGCCTTACTTGGTCTGGTGGACCGAAGGCGTGGCCGAGTACATCGCCCATGGCGACAAACTCAGCGCTCGCCAGCGCGAGGCCGCCACAGCCAAGACCTTTGCGCTCAGCCAGTTGTTTGACACCGGCTATGAGGCCAATACCGGCGAAGCGCGCGTCTACAGCTGGGGCTATTTGGCGGTGCGCTTCATGATGGAACGCCACCGCACTGAAATCGAGCAAATGCTCAGCCTGACCCGCGTGGGCGACTATCCTCGCTACCAGGCCTTGGTAAAGCAATGGGACAGCAGCTTTGACGCCGAGTTCGCCGCCTGGTTGACTGAGTTGTTGGCGCGCCCGGTCTGAGCGCAAAGAAGCGGAGGTTTGCTCGCATGTGTACCGTGATTGCCATCGGCCCCCAGGCCAGCGTGGATGGCTCCACCTTGCTGAGCCACTCCGATGCTGGCCAAGACTCTCGCGTGCGCAAGATTGCGGCCCAAGACCATCCGCCGGGCACCAAGGCTCCGGTGCACTTCGGCTTGCAAGAGATCACACGGCCAGATCTTGACTATTTCGGCGAGGTGATTGGCGAGATCGAACAAGTGGCGCACACCTACGCCTACTTTCACTCGGCCTATTCGCATATCAACGAGCACCAGCTGGCCATTGCCGAGAGCACCACCTCGCAACGCCCCGAACTGCGCTGCGAGCGCGGCCAGGGCGAGCAAATCATGACGGTCGAGCAGGTCATGGTCTTCGCCCTGCAACGCTGCCGCAAGGCGCGCGAGGCGGTGGTCTTGATTGGTGCGCTGATGGAGGCCCATGGCTTTCTCAGCTCCTGCGGAGATGGCAGCGAGCTGCTCTGCATTGCCGATCCCGAAGAAGTCTGGGTGATGGAGCTGCTGGGCGTGGGCCAAGGATGGCGCAAGGCCAGTGGCGATCCGGGTGCCATCTGGGCGGCGCAGCGCATGCCAGCCGACCATGTCTTGATCGTCGCCAACTGGAGTGTTTTGCGCGAACTGGATTTGGACGACCGCGCCAATCTGCTGGCCTGCGCCCATGTGCAGGGTTATGCCGAAGCACGCGGCTGGTACACACCAAGCTCGGGTCAGCGCTTTGATTGGCGCCAGGCCTATATCCCTTTGCCGCGCGAATGGGCCAGCTCAAGGCTGTGGCTTTTTTATTCCGATGTGGCGCCGAATCTGCGGCCCTGGCCGGAACGGCGCCTGGGCAGCGACGCCATGGACTGCTTGGATGCCTATCACCAGGTGGTCGAGCCGCTGGAAATCTACCCGTTCTCGGTCCAGCCTGAGCGGCGACTCTCACTGCAAGATGTGATGAATTTTCATCGCTCCACCTTTGAGGGAACGATTTACGACATCACCGCCCAGCCAGCTTGGCAGGTACCCGATGCGAATGGTCAAGTCAGCAAAAGCCCTTTGGCCACGCCCTTCCCCAGCCCGGATCAGCGTCGCTTGCTGCGGCTGACGCATAGACGGCCGGTGGCCCGGCATTTTGGTTACTACAGCGGCATCTGTCAGCTGAGGCAAGATCTGCCCGAAGACATCGCCGGTGTCTATTGGCTGGCCTTGGGCAACCCCTTGGTCAGCACCTGGGTGCCCATGCATCTGGGCATAGAGGCGCTAGACGCGTGCTTCAGCAGTTACGAGCCTCAGCGCTTCGACGAAGGCTCGGCGCGCTGGTGCATCGAGTTTGTCGACAATCTGATGCAGCTGCGCTTTCAGCAGGCGCTGCCACTGTTGCGCGAGATGCGCGAGGCCTTTGAGGCCGAAAGATCCACCGAGTGGCGGGTCTTGGAAGAAGAGTTGCAAAAAGAGCCGGACGTTTCAAAGCGTGCTCAACGCTGCACTGCGTTCGCCCAAGCGGCGATGGCGGCGGTGCCCCACTTCTATCGTTCGGTCCGTGAACGGCTGTTGGTTGACTTGAACCACTGCCGTACGAGCTAGGCGCTCAGGCGTTGACGATGTCTTGCTCGTCCACGCAGCTCAGATCTTCTTCTTCGGCTTCGTCAACCATGCGATCGAAGTCGGCGTCGGCCAGCTTGTTCTTGGCGATCAGCGGCTTGTCCAGCGGACGATAGACGCGGCTGTGCAGGCGATTCAAACGGTCCGAATGTTCCATGGCGCGGAGCACTTGCTCGGGGTTGAGCAGCATGGCGAAGGGGCTGGCGATTTGGGTATTCAGCATGATGAGACTCCGTTGGGCTTTCGTTTCAGGATGTAAGCCACTGTAGGGAGTCTGGCCTTGGCGACCTAGTCGGGGGGCGGCCAAAGCGCGTGTCAGGCAAAGTCTTACGCCACTGCTGGTGTGGCGTGTGCCTTTTGTAAGGCGGTCGCGGCCATCTGCGCCATCAGCGCAATTGAGGCATTAGCTTTTGATGCACGACATCGCGCCCGGCCTTGATGGCAAAGTCCGCCGCAGCCAAGCCTTGCTGATTGCGCAGCGAACCATCGGCGCCAGCCTTGAGCAGCAGCGCCGGCAGGTCAATGGCACCATAGCCGGCCGCCAGCATCAAGGGCGTGCTGCCATTGGGCGAGCGGGCATTGATGGCGGCGCCCTGCCTCAGCAACCAAGCAGCTACGCCGTTGTCAGGGCCGCTGCAGGCGTAGTGCAAGGGAGTCCAGCCTTCGCGATTCACGGCAGCGCCGCGCTTCACCAGTTTCTGCACCCAGTCCAGCCGCCCTTTCAATGCCGCCAACATCAGTGGGGTTTCGCCCTTGGCATTGGGACTGTTCACATCGAGCGTGGGGGCGTTCAGCAGGCTGTCCATGGCCTTGCTGGAGTCTTCACGCATGGCGATATCGAGCGCCAAGCGACCCCGTGCATCTTTGACGTTGGGGTCGATGCCTCGCAGCAGCAAGCGGGTGACGTTATAGCCATCATCCAACTCGGCGGCCATCACCAAATCATCGATGGGCGCGGCCTGGACCGCCATGCCACTCAACAAAGCAGCGAGGAGAAGAACACGCGTTTTGGACTTGTTCATGGGTGCGAACCAAGAGAGCAATAGAACAGCCAGAACCGGGCGCTCAGTTCAGACCAAACAAGCGCCGGGTATTGGCGCTGGTCTGCGCGGCCAACTCGGCAATCGACACCCCCTTCACCGCCGCCAAGGCGGAGGCCACATGCGGCACATAAGCCGGGCTATTGGTCCGGCCACGGTAAGGCACGGGGGCGAGGTAGGGGCTGTCGGTCTCGATCAGCAAACGCTCCAGCGGCAACTGAGCAGCCACGTCGCGCAAGTCTTGCGCGTTTTTGAAGCTCAGGATGCCGGAGAAGGACACGTAATAGCCTCGTTCGATGGCGGCCAAGGCCACGTTAACGTTCTCGGTGAAGCAGTGGAAGACCCCGCCAGCTTGCTCACCGCCTTCTTCATCCAAGACCCGCAAGGTGTCGGCCGCGCTGCTGCGGGTGTGGATCACCAAGGGCTTGGCGGCTTGCCGGGCGGCGCGGATATGGGTGCGAAAGCGCTCGCGCTGCCACTCCATATCGGCCTCGATACTGCGACCGTTCAAGCGGTAATAGTCCAAACCGGTTTCGCCAATCGCCACCACCTTGGGGTCGGCGGCGGCTGTGACCAGCTCTTCAACGCTGGGCTCGTAGACCTCTTCATTGTCGGGATGCACACCAACCGTGGCCCAGAGCTGCGCATGCTCGAGAGCCAAGCCCTTCACCACCGGAAACTCTTCCATCGTGGTGCAGATGCAAATCGCCTGCTCCACCTGGGCCGTCATCATCTCGGCCAGGATCTGGGGCAGCTGGGCGCGCAGTTCAGGAAAACTCAGGTGACAGTGGGAATCGATGAACATGGCAGCAAGCAGCCTAGGGAAGGAAAGGAAAGCAGCAGACGGACGCGGCGGCCCGCCCGGCAAATCAGATGGTTTGGGTGGGCTTGGAAGACGAAATCTGGGTGCCCAGAATTTCTTCGATCTTCAGCTTGATCAGGCGGCTTTTTTCATCCGAAGGAAAGCGCACGCCCACACCCTGGGTGCGGCCGCCCGAGGCATTGGCTGGGGTCAACCAAGCGATCTTGCCTGCGACCGGATAACGCTGATTGTCATCAGGCAGGGCCAAGAGCAAATAGACGTCTTCGCCCAGGCGGTACTCGCGGTTGGTCGGCACAAACAGGCCGCCATCGGTGAAGACCGGCATATAGGCCGCGTACAAGGCGCCCTTCTCCTTGAATACCAGCTGGATCACGCTTGGCCGCGGCCCCACCGCCGGCACATTGGTGGTGGGGAGGTCGGCTTTCAGGCCGGCAGGCCCGTTCGCGGGAGTCTTGGAAGGCAGATCGCTCATGGAGGCCAAGTGTAGCGAAGCCTTGCGGGTGTAAAGCTCAGGAGCAAAGCTCAGATCAAGTCCGCCGGGGCATGGCATCCCGCAAGGCCTGCTGACCCTGAGCCACCAGCGACTCCATCAACAAGCCCGCGTTCAGCGGATGCTCGGCATGCCGGGCAGCCCGGCGCAGCGCCTCGTCCCAGCTGTGCAGCGGCGCGCTGAGTTTGGGCGTGGGCAAGGCCTCGGCCGGAAAGTAGCTCGGCGCAGCGCCATGCGAACGCCGGATCAGGTCGTGGCACAGGCGCTGCAAAGCGTCGATGGCACGCGGCTGCGGCCAATCAGTCAGGGCCTGGGCTTCGCCGCGCGCCACGCGTTGGGGCAACTGCTGCCAAGCGGCAGCTCGTAGGCCAGCTTCAAACCAGTCACGCGCTTCTTGCGGGCGACCGCCGGCGGCATCCAACAAGACTTCAGCGCCCTCCACGCCTTGCTGTTTCAGCCAGGTCAGCGATGCGGCACGCTCGGGCAAACCCAGCGGCAGCGGTTGGCAGCGGCTGCGTATGGTGGGCAGCAAAGCTTGCGGGGCGCTGCTGGCCAGCACAAAGCGCAAGAGGCCAGCGGGCTCTTCCAGGGTCTTGAGCAAGGCATTGGCGGCCACGGTGTTCAAAGCCTCGGCCGGATAGACCACCACCACCTTGGCGCGGCCTCGCGCCGAGGTGGCTTGGCTGAAACTGAGCATGGCGCGCACCGCATCGATCTTGATCTCGCGGCTGGGCTTGGTCTTGCTGGCCTTGGGTTCACCATCACGGCCGACATCGGCGTCCAGCGCCCAACCCAGCTGCTCGCGCAAGGCGTCAGGCAGCAGCAATAGAAAGTCGGGATGGGTATGCGACAAGAACAGATGACAGCTGGCACAGTCGCCGCAGGCGCTGCCGTCCGCCTGCCGGTTCTCGCACAACCAAGCTTGAGCCAAAAGCAGGGCCAAATCGAACTGCCCCACTCCCGCCGGACCTTGCACCAGCAAGGCATGCGAACGAGCACTGGCGAGCGCCTGCACCAGCGGCTGCTTCAGCCAGGGCAAGGCCTGAACCAAGGGGGCGTCAGGCCGATCGGTGGCCGGGCTCACCATCCGCGCGACTCCATCACAGCATTGATTTGTGCGGCCACCTCGGCCACCGTGAGGCTGGCGTCGATGCGGGCAAAGCGTTCTGGCGCAGCGGCGGCCCGGGCCGCATAGCCGGCGCGCACACGCTCAAAAAACACCAGGTCTTGGGCCTCAAAGCGATCTGCTTGCCGCGCCGCCGCGCGTCGCTGCGCCGCCATCTCAGCCGGCAAATCGAACCAAAGCGTCAGGTCAGGTTGGCGAGTCCCCTGCACCCACTGTTCCAAGGTGCTCAACACCGCCAAATCCATGCCACGACCATGTCCTTGATAGGCAAAAGATGCGTCGGTGAAGCGATCGCAGAGCACCGTCTGCCCGGCCGCCAAGGCGGGCTCGATCAGTGTTTGCAGATGATCGCGCCGACCGGCAAACACCAGCAGCAGCTCGGTCAAGCTATCCATGGGCTGATGCAAAAACAACTCGCGCAAGGTTTCCGCCAGGGGCGTGCCACCGGGTTCACGGGTGTTCAGCACCGAAGCGCCAGCGGCCTTGAGTCTTGCCGTCAAGCTTTCGATATGGGTCGACTTTCCGGCGCCGTCGATGCCTTCAAAACTGATGAATCTGCCTGCCACGTCTGCTTTCGATGGCGGCCTCAGCGGCCGCGCTGGTATTTGTTGACGGCGCGATTATGCGCGGCCAAGTCCTCACTGAACTCACTCGAGCCATCCCCTCGGGCCACAAAGTACAGGGCCCGGCTTTGCGCCGGATGCAGGGCTGCGAGCAAGGAGGCCTTGCCGGGCATGGCGATCGGCGTCGGCGGCAAGCCGCCACGGGTGTAGGTGTTGAAAGGCGTGTCCGTCTGCAAATCACGCTTGCGCAAATTGCCGTCGAAGGCCTCGCCCAAGCCGTAAATCACCGTGGGGTCGGTCTGCAAAAGCATGCCGATGCGAAGCCGATTGATGAAGACCGCCGACACCAGCTTGCGGTCCGACGCGATGCCGGTTTCCTTCTCGATGATGGACGCCAGAATCAAGGCTTCGTCCATCGTCTTGAGCGGCAGGCCTTCGCTGCGGCCGGCCCAGGCGCTGTCCAGATGCTTTTGCATGGCGCGGTAGGCACGCTTGAGCACGGTCAGATCGCTGACGCCGCGGCTGTAGGCATAGGTGTCAGGAAAGAAGCGCCCTTCGGCGGCCTGCCCCGGCGCCCCCAGCAAGGCCATCAACTCGGCTTCGCTCAAGTGAGCGGTGCTCTGCTTGAGGGCCGGTGCTTTTCGCAGGGCGGCGCGCATCTGACGGAAGTTCCAGCCTTCGATCAGGCGCAACTGCTCCAGCACCTCGTCGCCGCGCACCATCTTGCCCAGCAGGTCTCGGGGCGTATCACCCTGGTGAACTTCATAGCTGCCGGCGCGAATCTGCCGCGCCTGGCCCGACCAGCGAAACCACTGATACAGCAGGCGGGCGTCGTCCTGCACTCCCGCTGCGGCCCAAGCCTGCGCCACCTCACGAGGCGAGCTGCCGGCCTCAATCGATAACTCGACCGAGGGTGTGCTCAGACTCAGTGGGGCCTGCAACCACCACCAGCCCGCAGCCAGCGCCGCAGCAGCGGCTAGCAAGAGCACTGTCAACAGCCGGGCCAGATATTTCATTGCTTTCAATGCTCCTCAATGCCCTTATCGCAGGGCCCAGAATGGGGGGCTGATGATAATCGCCCCCATGAACACATTGAATTCAAATCCTGTCCACGGAGCCACTCGTCTGAACGACTGGGGCCTGATTCGTGCCAGCGGCGAAGACGCCGCCAAGTTCCTGAACAGCCAGCTGACGCAAGACTTTGCCTTGCTGGGCCTGAATGAAGCCCGGCTGGCCGGTTTTTGTTCCGCCAAAGGGCGCTTGCAAGCCACCATGATCGGCTGGAAGGCCAGCGAACAAGAAATCCTCCTGGCCCTGCCGGCGGAGGTCTTGCCGGGCTTGCTGAAGCGCTTGACGATGTTTGTGCTGCGCGCCAAATGCAAGCTCAGTGATGCAAGCGGGGAATGGCAGCTTTGGGGCCTGACCGGTACCGACGCCGAGCAATGGCTGGGGGATGCCGCCCCGCAAACCCGTTGGTCGCTCGGCCAAAAAGGGGAAGCCACCGTCATCCGTCTGCCCGAGTCTGGCGCTCAAGCGCGATTTTTGATGGTGCAGGCCAAAGAAGCCGCCGACCCGGCGCTGAACCCGCTCAGCCCCAGCGACTGGCAATGGTTGGCGCTACAAAGCGGCCTGGCTTGGGTGCGCGCAGCTACCCATGAACAGTTTGTGCCGCAGATGCTGAACCTGGAGTTGCTCGGTGGGGTCAGCTTCAAAAAAGGCTGCTACCCGGGCCAGGAAGTGGTCGCACGCAGCCAGTACCGAGGCACGCTGAAACGCCGCACTTTCTTGTACGAGTTGGAGGGACAAGCCTTGCCCGGCCAAGAGATCTTCCACAGCGAAGACCCGGGGCAGCCTGCGGGCTTGGTGGCCGATGTTGCAAGCAAAGACGGCCGCAGCTTGATCCTGGCCGAAACCAAGATTGCCGCCCTTGCCTCGGGCAGCCTGCATCTGGGCAGCATTGAGGGCCCGCTGCTGCAGCCGCGCCCCTTGCCTTACGCCTTGACGGAGCCAGAGTGAGCCAGACCACCGAGACGGTGGAGCTGTACGTCTACTACAAGCTCGATCCGGCCCAGGCCGAAGAGGCGCGACGCGCCTTTGACCTGGGCTTTGCCGCGGGCGTGCGCTTGCTGCAGCGCCAAGACTCGGGGGCTGACGGGTCAGGTTCAACCCTGCTGACCTGGATGGAGATATACCGCGGCCCCAAGGAGGCGGTGTTTGCGCTTGAGGCCCAGGTCGCGCAGGCCCTGGCGCCCTTCATCACTGCGGCACGCCATCAGGAGTGCTTCCGGCCCTTGATGCCCGGAATGCCGTCTATGCCCTTGACACCCGTGGAACCGCAGGACTTCACAAAACCTTGACCATCTCCACATGCCCGATGCCGGCTTCCTCGAATACCGGCCCGCGCTGCACAAAGCCGGCCCGGGCATAAAAGCCCGCCGCCGAGATCTGCGCGTGCAAGAGCACTTCCCGAAAGCCTTGCTGGCGCGCCGCCTGCATCAGCGACTCCAGCACCTCGCGCCCAATTCGACCGCCCCGCATGCTGCGCAGCACCGCCATGCGGCCAATTTTGGCCACGCCCGGCACGTGCGGGAGCAAACGGCCGGTGGCCAGGGCCATGCCAAGGCGGTTGAAAGCCACGGCATGCAGACAGCCCGCATCGGCTGAATCCCATTCCATCTCGGCGGGAATTTTTTGTTCTTCCACAAACACCGTCTGGCGAATGCTGCCGGCCGCAGCACCGAGTTCGGCCCAATCACCCAGCCTCACATCCACGACACGCTGACCCGACTCAAAGTTTTCCATCACCTGGCGCAATGCGGCAGGCACCGACTTGGGGCTTTGGGTTTGAGCATCGGCAAAGCCATAGAGCAACTCAGCTTGAACCAACAGCTCGGAGCCACGAAACACGGCGGCATCAAACTGTATGGAGCTGCCGGCGACTTGACGGCAGCGCAGGGCGATGTCGAGTTGATCGTCAAAACGCGCCGAACCCTGGTAGTCCAGTGTCGACTTTCGAAGCAACAAGAAACCGTCCAGTGCCTTCATGGTCTCCATATCAGGCAAGGTCAGCGCGCGCCAATAGGCGCCGAGCGCGGCATCAAAGTAGCTCAAGTAATGCGCATTGAAGACCATCTTCCGCGCGTCAACCTCAGATGCACGCACGCGCAGCGCTTCGCTGAAGCGAAAGTCTGCGGGCCGCAGGTGCTGCCGGTCTGCATCACTTGGGGCCAGCGCCTTGATCATGCTTGAAATCCTTTTTGAATCGCTTGGGCACATGCCTCCAGCGCGCTGAGCGCTTCAGGGATGGCCCGCCCCATCTTGATGAAGTCGTGGGTCACGCCGCGAAACAGTTCCAACTGAACTTGGCCGCCATTGGCGCGCAGACGATCCGCGTAGGCAATGCCCTCGTCGACCAGAGGATCGCATTCCGCCAGCACGACGCAAGCGGGCGCCAAGTTGGCATGATCCTCGGCCTCCAGCGGTGCAAAGCGCCAATCCCGCTTGTGATGGTGCGGAATGTAGTGATTGAAGAACCACTCGATCGACGCGGAATCCAAGAGAAAACCGTTGGCAAACAGCTTGTGCGACGGCGTATCGGCGTGCGCCGTCGCGCCCGGCGTGATCAGCAGTTGCAAAGCCAGCTTCAAGCCAATATCGCGCGCATGCAAGGCACACACTGCCGCCAGGGTACCGCCGGCGCTGTCACCCCCAACCGCGATGCGCGTGCCGTCCAAGCCCAAACTGCTCGCCGCCTGCGCCAGCCAAGACATCACCGCCCAACAATCGTCCACAGCCGCCGGAAAGGGATGCTCGGGCGCCAGCCGGTAGTTCAGAGACAGGATCGCCGCACCACTGCGCAAGGCCAGTTGCCGACACAAGCTGTCGTGGGTGTCGATGCTGCCAATGGTGAAGCCGCCCCCATGCAGGTACAGCAGGACCGGCAAACCCGGCTCCAGGCTTGATGCATACAGCCTTGCCGCCAACGGGCCTTCGGCACCAGGGACTTGCAAATTGTCAACCCGGGCCAAAGGCGCACGGGGCAGATCCAAAATCTCCGCCCCCATCAGGTAAGCGATGCGCGCCTGCTTGGGGTTCAGGCTGTGGAAAGCCGGCCGATTCGCCCGGTGGATGCGGCTCAAGACGCCCGCCATCTTCGGTGTCAACAAGGTACTGCTCAACAAATACTCCAGGGTTTAGGCTAGGCGCCAAGCTGCGATTTTCACACCAGTGGAGGAATCGACCGAATCCGAGCGCTGTTTGGCGTCATTGGCCGCTCGCTAGCTGAAGATTCAAGCGTAGGGCGCACCTCCCGGAGCTTTACAGGTATCGGCTGCTAGCGGCGTCAAGCCTCACGCCAATTGAGCGTCGCGGCTCAACTCATTCATGCCCCCGGGCCTAGCGCGGGCTGCATCGCCCGCCAGCCTGACTTGATTTCGCCCATCCGCCTTCGCCGCGTACATCGCCTTGTCAGCCTTTTGCAGCATCTCGGCCAAACCAATCCCTGGCTCGTAAACCGCCACACCAAAGCTGGCTGTCACTGGCAATTCTGGTGCGAACTGGAGTTGTTGCTCAAACAGAAGGCGCAAGCGCTCGGCGAGGTGCAGCGCGGCATCTGTGTCAGCGTGGGGCAAAAAGAGCAGAAATTCCTCACCGCCGGAGCGACCGGCGAGATCGCCGTGTCGCAAGGCTTCACGGCAAAGTGCCGCCATTTTCTTCAGTACCTGATCACCGACCGCATGGCCATGCTCATCATTGATCTGCTTGAAGTGATCCAAGTCCAGGCTGATGACCGCGAGAGGCGATCCGTATCGACGAGATTTCTCAAACTCAATCTCGGCCAACTCCATCAAGCGTCGCCGGTTCAACAGACCGGTCAAGCCATCCACTTGCGCCAAGCCCCTCGCTTTCCAATAGAGTTTGGTCATCATGAAGCCGGCGGCCGTCAACAAGGCCAGCAACACACCGGACACAAGCAATCCGATCATCAGGCGATGCTGCTCGCGCTCCTCGTAAGCCAGCCGTGCCGATAGTTGTTCGTTTTGCAGGCGCTGCCGATCGGTTTCGAACTTCTCTCGTATCGCCGCCGTTTTGCCAATCAGATCCAGTCTCGAATGCTCAAGCAAGGCCCGCTCCGAGCGCTTTAAGTGTCGATAGGCCAGTTTAAACTGGCCTAGCGCAGCGTAAGCATCGGCGAGTTCGGCTTGGGCGTCCCACTGCATCGCGGGACTGTCCGTCAACTCGGCCCGGTTCGCTGCGGCCAGGCACATCTGCGCGCCTTCTTCCAAACGCCCAACATCGACGAGTGCCGAACAGAGGTGCGTCAGGCTGTTGATTACACCCGACTCATGCTTGAGCGATTCGCGCAGCGCCAGAGCTTGCTGCAAGGGCTGCAGGGATGCCTGATGCTGCTTGTTGCGACTGAGGAAAAAGCCTTTCAGCAGCAAAGCGTCAGCTTCCCCTTTCACATTTTGACTCTCGCGAAACTGCATCAATACGGGAGCCAATAGTTCAAAGGCTTCGCTCCGTGAGCCAACCATATTGGTCATTTGCGCAATGCCCATACGCGCCTTGGTTTGCGTTTGCAGGGCCCAATCGGGCGCTTGCTTGAGGGCTTCCTTGTGGTAATGCAGGGCTTGTTGATAGTCTCCCATCCCCAGTTGGAGTGCGGCCAGCGCAATCCAAGCTTCGGCCACCAAATCGGTCCGCTCCATCTGTTTGGCGTCTTCAATCAATTGAGTCAAGGCCAAGGTCGCATCGCCATTCTGGCCAAGTTCTCCATCAACCTCCCCCAGGGCCAGTTGTGCGGCCAGACGCACAGCAGGATCCGCAATGTTGCTCGCTTTGTAGCGCAGGGGCTCCAGCACTCTCGCCGCCTCGGCGGCTTTACCTTTGGCTCGGTCGATGCGCGATTGAGCCAGCCGTCGCTCTATCTGCAAATTGGCGTCGCTCGCAAACTCCGCCCTCCCCTCGAGTTCGAGGAGCACTTCCTGCATTTCAGAGTAACGCTCGTAAAGCCCGTGCAATTGCAAACGACGGCGATAGATCTCTGCGGCCTGCGGCAAGCCTGGGGATGAACCCATTTCGCGAGCCAACTGATCCTTAGCTCGTCCATAAGACTCGTGCATCAGGACTGACCAGCTGGCATTCAAATCCTGTGCAGCAGCGCCTGAAGGGCCCAGCCAGCAGCAGCCCAAGCAGAAAAGAAAGCTCCAAACCCGCGTCTTCACACTGATCTCTCTCCGGCTTCGGGTGTGTCACCCCATTGCAAGCTGTCCGCAGAAAAGGCTGACCTCTTGCCTGAGCGGCATCATACTCAGGACGGGTACCCAAAGCATCTTGGGATAGATGTGAAAACGGACTTCAGTGCAGAGGCATTGCATCGATGGGCGGCTGCATACCCGCACCCATAGCAAGTTCCTTCGACGGCCAAGACGAAAGGCCAAAAAAAACCCGGCCTAAGGCCGGGCTTTCATGGCGGGCAGACCTCAATCAACCATGCTTAGCTTCGAAGAACTGCTCGTCTTCGGTGGAACCCTTCAAGGCGGCGGTCGAGGCTTCGCGCTCGATGGTGGTGGTGACGGCGTCGAAGTAACCCGTTCCGACCTCGCGCTGATGCTTGACGGCGGTGAAGCCCTTCTCAGCGGCGGCGAACTCGGCTTCTTGCAACTCGACGAAGGCGCTCATATTGTTGCGAGCGTAGCCATAGGCCAGGTTGAACATCGAGTAGTTCAGGCTGTGGAAGCCGGCCAGCGTGATGAACTGGAACTTGTAGCCCATGGCGCCGAGCTCGCGCTGGAACCTGGCGATGGTGGCATCGTCCAGGTTCTTCTTCCAGTTGAAGCTGGGGCTGCAGTTGTAGGCCAGCAGCTTGCCGGGGAACTTGGCGTGGATGGCGTCAGCGAACTGCTTGGCGAAGGCCAGGTCCGGCTTGCCGGTTTCGCACCAGATCATGTCGGCGTAGGGGGCATAGGCCAGGCCGCGGCTGATGGCTTGATCAATACCGTTGCGGGTACGGAAGAAGCCTTCGACGGTGCGCTCGCCGGTGCAGAAAGGCTTGTCGTTGTCGTCGATATCGCTGGTCACCAGGTCGCCGGCTTCAGCGTCGGTACGGGCCAGCAAGACGGTGGGCGTGCCCATCACGTCAGCAGCCAAACGTGCGGCGACCAGCTTGGACACGGCTTCACGGGTAGGCACCAAAACCTTGCCGCCCATATGACCGCACTTCTTGGCGGCGGCCAACTGGTCTTCGAAGTGAACGCCTGCGGCGCCGGCTTCGATCATGGCCTTCATCAATTCGAAAGCGTTCAGCACACCGCCGAAACCAGCTTCGGCATCGGCCACGATGGGGGCGAAATAGTCAATGTCGTTCTTGCCTTCGGACCATTGGATCTGGTCGGCGCGGGCGAAGGTGGCATTGATCTTCTTGACGACCTTGGGCACCGAGTCCACCGAGTACAGCGACTGGTCGGGGTACATCTCGCCATTGCTGTTGGCGTC
>NZ_JBMLSK010000305.1:0-2073 GCF_049240545.1 Roseateles sp.
GTCGCTGATGATGGTGGCTTCCTCGTTCTGGCCGCGCCGAAACAGGCGCAGGATGCGTCCTGGGAACTTAGGCTGTACAGCCCAGCGAAAGGACAGCCATAGCCAGCGATCACAGGGGTGGCCCAGCAGACTAGCCCCTAGATGCGGGCGGGGCTTGTCAGCCTTGCTTTCGTGGTACTTGTCAATCAGCGCCTGAACGCTATGATCTGATTCGGGTATTTGCATTACCCACTCCTAGTTAAGTTGGTTGACATCCCCGACCCCAAAAGGGCCGGGGATTTTTTCTTAACGCTTCGCCCAGGGAGGCGCGGCACCCTTAGCGGCGGCAGGAGCCGGGGCAGCGGCAGGAGCGGCGGCGCTAGGGGCGGTGCTGCCAGACAGCGACTTGTAGCCCTTGACCTCGTTGCTGGCACCGTACTGGGCGTCCTCTTTGATCGCCAGCTTGATGCCCAGTTGCCCGCCGATCAGTTGATCGGTGTCGCTGACTTTCGCCAGCCCAATGGCTCGCATGATCTCGCCCAGGTCAGCGCGGCCAATCTCCTCGGCCTTCGGGTTGGGGTTCTTGATGTTCAGGTTGCCAAACACCACGCGGCCTTCGTGGCTCGGGCCGGTGATGTCGTAGCGCAGCTTGATGTACTGGCCGGTGCCAGCCTTGGTGTCCTTCAGTTCTGCCTGCGTGATGGTGGCGGTGTACCAGCCAGCGGGCAGCGGCTCGTAGTTGCCACCGCTCTTGGCGGGCATCTGGTTAACGTCAAACGATTCAGAGAGGAAAGCCATGTTGTTACTCCTTGATGGTGATTTTGAAAGAGGGACGGCCGGGTTTGGCCGTGATTGCACCAGCCAGCGGCTTAGTGATCGAGTCATCGGTTGCCTTCCATACAGCCATGTTTATCTCAGGCTTCCAACGAAACAGATTCGGGAGGTGATCGGATAAGCCAGCCTCTGCGGCTAGCTCCTGCAACTTGGCGCTATCGACCTTGCGGTCAATGCGCCCTGCGATCTTGACCACCATGCCCGTAGGCTCGGCGGTTTCGGTAGTTTCAAACGCTTCGGGCAGGCCCAGCATCTTGACGATCTGGTCTTCGATCTTGCGCCGCTCGGTCACGGCGGCTTCTTCCTGCGCTTTCCAGCGCAGCCACTCGGTGCTTAAGTCTTTGAGGTCGGTCACGCCTTCCCCCCAATCTTGGCAATGATTGCTCCAAGATCCGGCGCTTCCCAAGCGGAGAGCTTGCCCGAGCGGTCCTTGGCAAGCCACAGCCCGTCGCTGTCGCACATCAGCGCACGCTGCGTCACACCCTCGGCATCGCGCTCAACGCGCAGGGCCAGCACCTCGTCGAAGAAGTAGGGCAGACCTTGCGTCAGGCTCTTGCCGGGCATCCCCGGGTTGTAGAGCATCTTGCCCATCTCGTCTTGCGACTTCTCCAGCTTGGCGCTCATGTAGACATGCTTGCCCGGCAGGTCGCGGAAGGCCCGGATCAGCTCCTGCATCGTCGTATTCATCTCGCCATACGCTGCGCGTCCGTCCTTGTTCTTCTTCAGTTCATAGGCCAGCACAACCTCGGCAACCTCGCTGATGGAGTCCAGCGCCACCGACTGAAAGCCCGCGGCCTCCTTGCTGTCCTTACACCAAGCGAACGCCTCGCGCAGATCGTCCATCGAAGCGATTTCGATGTAGGGAATGTCAGCGTCCTGTATGGATAGCAGGCCACCCTCGGCTGAGAGGACAATCGGGTTGGGCAGCGTCTTGACCAGCGAGGTCTTGCCCGCTCCGGCCTGGCCGTAGACGAGCAGCTTCACTCCGTTGGCAGCAAGACTGCCTGTTGATTTCAAATTGATAGCCATGCGGCTCTCCTGGTTGGCACCTCCTTCTGGAAATCAGTTCGAGGTGTCTTGCCACTCTAACCCGATTCGCGGTACAGTGCAACCCGTTCGCTAAAAAAATATCAGAGGGTGCAAAAATGTTGACGCTTGAGCAGATCAAGAGCAGGCTGGCAGATGCCAATCTGCGGCGTGTAGCACAGAATGCCGGGATTCACCCGGCGACTGTGTACCGATTTATGAATGAGGACAGCA
>NZ_JBMLSK010000306.1:0-36605 GCF_049240545.1 Roseateles sp.
AGGGACCTACGGATTAACAGTCCGGCGCTCTACCGACTGAGCTATCGAGGAACAGAGCCTCGCATTATAGACCGAATTTTTAGAGCCTTACAAGCTAATTTCCAAACTTGCTCTGAAAGTTCTTGGTGCCATCGGATACAGATAGACATGGTCGAACTGGAAGGGCGATTCCTTCCAAGCCCGGCGGTTCGCCAGATTGTCCACGCCGACCCGCCAGATCAGCAATTGCCGGCCCAGGTTTTGGTCAAAACGTGCGCCGGCATCCAGCCGGGTCCAGCCGGGAATGCTGATGCTGTTGTCCGGCAAGACGGCGCGCGGGCCTTCATAGCTCAGGCCGGCTTGCAATTGCAGGCCGGGCAGGGCGGCGATGCTTTGGCGGCCCTGCAGGCGCAGCGTAGTCTCTGGCACGTTCTCGGGCTTGAGTCCGTTGAGGCTGGCTTCGGCGCTACCGCTGCGGCGAGCCTTGAGCTTCATGGCGCTGGCGATCACGCCGCCGCTGCCCCATTTCAAATCGGCCTGGGCCTCCAGGCCTTGGTGATGGGCTTGGCCATCAGCTTGCCGCAGGCAGCTGCCTGGCTTGCTGTCTGAGCATTCGCCGATGTCGCGCCACTTGGGACGATTCACGTCAAACCAGTTGACCGACCAGTCCACCGTGTTGGAGCCGGCCTTCAGGCCAATCTCATATTGCTGGCTCTTTAGTGCATTCAATGCGCGGCCGGCTTGATCGCCATAGCGCTTGCGGTTCGGCGTCACCTCAGATTCCATGCCTTCGCCCCAGCTCGCATAGGCCATCAGCTGCGGGTTGATGGCATAGCTGAGACCCAACCAAGGTGTTGTGAGGTTTTGGCTGTAGCTGGTGGCGCGGGAGCCGTTGGTGCGCACGCTTTCGCGCTTCAGATGGGTGGCACGCAGGCCGACCCAGGCTTGCCAATCACGGCCGACTTGGATGGCATCGCGCAGATACAACTCGGTGCTGCTCTCGTCGCGATTGGTGTTCTCGTCGGTCAGGCTGGGGTCGGCGGTGGTGATCGACTTGCCATCGATGGTGCCAGTACCCGTCAGGTTGTAGGCCTGTTTTTGGAAGCGACTGTTGAAGCCTGAGAACAAGACGCCGGTATGGATCTGATGCTGCACGCCACCCGTCGCCAGCTTGCCGCTCAGCGAGAGATCAAGTGCCTCGCTATTGCGGCGTTCGTTCTCGCTGCGGAAGTCCCAAACGGTGAAGCTGCCATCGGCGGCATAGCGGTCGCAAGGTGCGCACTCGTAGCTGGCCGGGTCGTACTTGCCGTTGGCATAGGCCAGCCGGTCATCGGTCTTCAGTCGCTGAATGCCCAGATGCGCTTGCGCGCGCCAGTCGGCGCTGAGCTTGTGTTGCAAGCGGATCGAAGCGTGGGTGTTGTCAAACACCACCGGCTGTGACCAAGGCTGGTTGTTCAGGTTGATGCGTGGATCAATCGCTTTGGCATCGGGCAGCTTGTTGCCCAAGAGGCTGAAGCCCGGCTGGCTGGGCTGGCGCTGCTTGTTCCACTCGAACTCAGTCTCTATCAAGGTGTCCGGGCTGAGGCGCCAATCACCGGCCACGGCCAGCAGGTAACGCTGACCTTCGGCGTCACGCAATTCGGGCTTCATTTGGCTGGCGGCGGCGTTGACGCGCAGTCCAAACGCTTCGCCAGTGCCGAAACGTTGGCTCCAATCCAGTGCGGCTTCGGTCGTGCCACGCTCGCTGATGCCAAGGCTGACGGACGTCACATTGACCGTGGGGCGCTTCACCACGAAGTTGACCAAGCCGCCCGGCGAGCTGGTGCCGGCTTGAATGCCGCTGGTGCCTTTCAGCACTTCGATGCTGCTCTTGTTGCCCAGGCTGATGGCGGTTTCGGCGTTGATCGGCAGGCCATCGCGGCGGTAGTTGAAGCGGTTGTCCAGATCGAAGCCACGGATCTTCAGATAAGACACATAGCCCGTCGAGTTGTAGGCGTCGCTCAGGCTGGCATCCAAGCTGGTGATGGCCGCGAGCGAGTGCAGTCCCAGGTCCTGCAGCCGTTCGCTGTTCAGGATATTGGCTTGCATCGGCAGCTTGGCGATCGGCGTTTCGCCGAAGCCGCCGACCATGACCGGTGTGTCGGCCGAACGGCCGCTGACCGAAACGGTGGGCAGGGTTTCCGCAGCGGCGCTGATGCTGCAAAGCAGGCCAGCGGCGCTGGCGAGCAAAGAGAGTTTCTTAGTAGGAACGTAAGTGGTCATCGTGGTTCAAGGCGATGACAGGGCTGCAAACAGCAAGGCCGAAACGTCAGGAGAAAGAGACTCAAAAATGACGTGGCCGATGAAGGCTTGCTTCCCTGCGCGAGCATTACCTCGGGACCGGACAGGCAATGACTCGCACTGCGCCGCTCGGCCTCAATCAGGTTCAAAGGGACTTTCTCAGCCGAACGGGTTTCCCCAATTCAGCACCCCTAGCGAATGCGGCAGATCCTGGGATCTGCCGCGCCTAGCATTGTATCGGCTTGGCCAATGAAAACAGCCCGCGGGCAGCGGGCTGTAAGGGCATTGCCGGGCGCGCAAGCGCCGGGATTTGCGATCAGTCGAACACGGGCGATTCCACGCCCAACACCTTGTGCAGCTTGGGGCTGGTGGTGGTGTATTGCAGATGGACGCGTTTTTCCGGGTTGATGTAAGGCATGGCGCCGAAGGCGGCCAAGGCGCATTCATGGAAGCCCGACAGGATCAGCTTCTTCTTGCCCGGATAGGTGTTCACATCGCCCACGGCGAAGATGCCGGGCACGCTGGTCTGGAACTTCTCGGTGTCCACAACGATCTGCTTGCGCTCGAGGTCCAGGCCCCATTCGGCGATCGGGCCCAGCTTGGGGCTCAGGCCGAAGAACACCAGAAGTTGTTCGCAAGGCATCACGCGGGTGACGCCGTCACCGCCGGTCACCTTGATGTCGGTCAGCACGCCGTCTGATTCGACGATGTCGGTCACCTGGCCGACCATGAACTGCATCTCGTAGGCGTCGCAGAGCTCGCGCATCTTGGCCACGCTGGCCGGTGCGGCCTTGAAGCCATCACGACGGTGCAAGAGGATCACGCTTTCGGCCTTGTTGGCGCTGCCGTCGGCATTGCCGGCGCAGAAGTTCAAGGCCCAGTCCAGTGCCGAGTCACCGCCGCCAACGATCACCAGATTCTTACCGGCAAACTTCTCGGGGTTGCGCACGCGGTAGTGCAGTTGCGTGCCTTCGTATTTGTCGATGCCGTCGACCTTCAGCGTTCGGGGCTGGAAAGAGCCCACGCCGCCAGCGATGAAGATGGTCTTGGTCAGGAACTGGGTGCCCTTGGAGGTCTCGACGAAGAAGCGGCCATCTTCCTGCTTGAGGACGGTGGTGACTTCTTGGCCCAGATGGAAGGTCGCGCCGAACGGTTCGATCTGCTTGAGCAGGTTGTCGGTCAACTCCTTGCCGGTGCAGATGGGCACGGCCGGGATGTCGTAGATCGGCTTGTCCGGATACAGCTCAATGCACTGACCGCCAGGGTAGGCGAGCGAATCAATGATGTGGGCTTTGACTTCGAGCAAGCCGAGCTCGAACACCTGGAACAGGCCGACCGGACCAGCGCCGACGATGACGGCATCGGTTTCAATCGCGTCGGGTCCGGGGACGGGTAGGGCGCCGGCCGGCGTGGCAATCTCTGCGTTCAATTGATCTTCCATTCTCTTTCGGGCCTAGGCGCTTTCGAGCCCAAGCGTCACTTCAATAATCCAGCACTTCAGCGGATCAGCTGATCGAGCTTGCCAGTGCGGTCTTTCCACTCGTCAGCGTCGGGCAGGGCTGCCTTGCGCTTGGTGATGCTGGGCCACTTCTTGGCCAAGTCAGCGTTCAGCTTGATCATGTGCTGCATATTCCCGGGCACATCTTCTTCCGGCACGATGGCGTTGACCGGGCACTCGGGGATGCAGACGGCGCAGTCGATGCACTCATCGGGGTCAATGGTCAGGAAGTTCTGGCCTTCGCGGAAGCAATCGACGGGGCAGACATCGACGCAGTCGGTGTACTTGCAGCGGATGCAGTTTTCGAGGACGACGTGGGTCATGGTGCAACTCTGTTGTTGTTGGGGCCGGAATCGCCAGCTTTCACGCGGGTGCGCAAAATATCGGCAAAACGCGGATTTTAATCGTTCAAGGTCTCTAAACGTGTTTGATGCGAAGCAAGACCTGAATTGATGCTGGAAATTGTTGGCAATGCATCGCTGTGCGCGGGCTGGCTTTGCACCGGGCGCGCTCCGGCGCCCACTGTCACCACCGTGGGTCGTCCCTTGTGCAGCAGCGAGGCCGCGGCCAAGGTGTCCAGGCGATGGTCGCTGCACAAGGCATCGACGCAGCCTGCCTTGGAAACCACGCTGACCGGCGTTTCGGCCGGCCACCCTGCTTCGGCCAGCTTGCGTGCCAGCGCGCTCAACTGGCGACCGGCCATGTAAAAGACCTCGGTATCGGCCGAGCGTGCGGCTTGCAGTTCACCGGCCTGGGTCATCGCGGTGGTCAGGCTGACGCTGCGGCCAATGCCGCGGCGGGTCAGGGGGCGCTGGGTCTGTGCCGCGGCCGCGATGGCGGCGGTCACGCCGGGCACCACCTCGCTGGCGATGCCGGCCTCGGCCAAGGCCAGTAACTCTTCTTCCAAGCGGCCGAAGACGCTGGCGTCGCCACCCTTCAGGCGCACCACCAAGTCATGCGCCAAAGCCTGTTTGACCAGGGCGGCATTGATGGCGGTTTGTTTGGTCGAGTGGCAAAAGCCGCGCTTGCCCACGTCGATCCACACCGCATTTGGCGCCAAATCGCGCAGCGCCGGGTCGGTCAAGGCATCGAACAAGACCACATCGGCGGCGGCCAGCGCGCGCGCGCCGCGCAAGGTGATCAGATCAGCGGCGCCGGGTCCAGCGCTGACAAAGACAACGCGCCCCATGATCAGCTCGCTTGCTCCGCAGCGGCGCGCACCAAGAGGGCGCCACTGGTGCGGTTGCTGGTCGGGTCGACCACGATCAAGGCGCCACCAATGCGGTTGACCGCATAGGGCTCCACCGGCAAGGCGCTTTGCGTTTCGATGCGCACATGGCCAATTTCATTGACCTGCAGCGCCTCGGCGTCTTGCTCAGCCAGGCTGTGGATGTCCAGGCGGTGCTCAATCGCGCTGATGCGCGCCTGCACCCAGCGGTTGCCATGGCGCAGCCAGTACTTGCGGCCGGGCACGGCCGGTTCGGTGTCGAGCCAGGCCAAGGTGGCTTCGAAGGACTGGGTCGAGGTGGCCGAACCGTGGGTGACGATCCAGTCGCCGCGCGAGACGTCGAGCTGGCGGTCCAGCACCACGCCGGCCGATTCGCCAGCCACGCAATGCGCGACCGTTTCACCTGCGCGGCGCACTTCGGCCACGATGGCAGTTTGGCCGCTGGGCAGAATCTGCACCTGGTCTCCGGCCTTCACTTGGCCGTGAGCAATACGGCCCCACAGCGCGCGCGGCTGATAACCCGTGCCTTCGCCTTGCTCGCCGGAGTCGCGAGCCACGTACTGCACCGGAATCGAGAGTTGGCCTTCGACCTTTTCTTGCACGCCCGGCAGGCTTTCCAAAACCTGCAGCAGCGATGGCCCTTGGTACCAAGTGGCCCATTCGCCGTCCAGCGGCTGGGTGACGTTGTCGCCGCGCAGTGCCGATACCGGCACGATGGCGCTCACCTCAATACCCGCCTGCTCGGCGAAGGCGCGCAACGCCTTGCTCACTGCGGCAAAAGCCGGGCCGGGCTGCGCCAGCGCGTCCAGCTTGTTGACGGCAAAGACGATGCTGGGCACGCGCAGCAAATGCGCTAACAGGCTGTGTCGACGGGTTTGTGGCAGCAGCACTACCTCGTCCACCGAGGTGTCCAGCTTGGTGATGTCCACCAGTACGACGGCGGCATCGCTGCCGGCAGCGGCGGTGACCATATTGCGGGTGTACTGCTCATGGCCGGGCGCGTCGGCAATGATGAATTTGCGCGTCTTGGTGGCGAAGTAGCGGTAAGCCACATCGATGGTGATGCCTTGCTCGCGCTCGGCCTCCAGGCCATCGGTCAGCAGGCTCAGATCGATGGGCTGGCCGGCGGCACGCTTTTCCAGCGTGTCGAGTTGGTCGGCCAGGATGGCGCGGCTGTCGAACAACAGGCGGCCGATCAAAGTGCTCTTGCCATCGTCCACGCTGCCGGCGGTCAGGAAGCGCAGCGCGCGGTGATGGGTGTCGACATCGCTGTCGTGGATGACGGTGTTCACGGCGGTGCTCATCAGAAGTAGCCCTCTTTCTTGCGGCGCTCCATCGAAGCTTCCGAAGTTCTATCGTCCATGCGGGTGGCGCCGCGCTCGCTCACGGTCACGGTCAGCGTCTCGGCCACGATATCGGCGGCCGAAGCGGCCGTGCTTTCCACCGGGCAGGTGCAAGTCATATCGCCCACGGTGCGGAAGCGCACGGTGGCGGTTTCCACCGTCTCACCGGCCTCGGGCGGGGTCACCTCGGTCAGCGGCACCAGCAAGCCCTTGCGGCGGATCACCTGGCGCTGATGCTGGTAGTACAAGCTGGGCAGCGGGATGTTCTCGCGGGCCAGGTACAGCCAGACATCCAACTCGGTCCAATTGCTGATCGGGAAGGCGCGGAAATGCTCGCCTGGGCGGATGCGGGTGTTGAACAGATTCCACAGCTCGGGGCGCTGCTCCTTGGGCTGCCATTGGCCGAAGCTGTCGCGATGGCTGAAGATGCGTTCCTTGGCGCGCGCCTTTTCTTCGTCGCGACGGGCGCCGCCGATCAGCACGTCAAAGCGGTGCTCTTCGATGGCTTCCAGCAAGGTCACGGTCTGGTGGCCGTTGCGCGATTCCAGTGGATGGGCCAGGCGAACCGTGCCCTTTTTGATCGACTCGTCCATGTGCGCGACGATCAGGCGCTCGCCCATCTCGGCCACGCGCTTCTCGCGGAACTCAATCACCTCGGGGAAGTTGTGGCCGGTGTCCACATGGACCAGTGGGAAGGGCAGCTTGCCCTTGAACTCATTGCCAGCCACGCGCTGCTTAAAGGCCTTCTCGGCCAGGCGCAGCACCACGCAAGAGTCCTTGCCGCTGGAGAACAGCAGGCCCGGGCGCTCGAAGGCGGCGGCCACTTCGCGCAGGATGAAGATGGCTTCTTCTTCCAGATGGTCCAGATGGCGCTGGTCCACCGTGGCGGCCAGTGCTTGCAGATTGACGGGGGCGTTCATGCAGCGGCTCCTGACTTCAGTTCTTCGTTCGAATGGGCTTTGTGCAAGCCGCATTCTTTGGCGTCCTCGTCTTGGCTGCGGCCGGCCGCTTGCGCGTCCTTAACTTCGGCCTTGCCGAAGTTAGCCTGCGCCGAAACGTCGCTGCCAAGTTCCTCACTTTGTGCGGAATCGGCTGGCGCCGACGAGTGCGTCTTGTGCAAGCCGCACTCCTTGGCATCGTCGTTTTCCCACCACCAGCGGCCGGCGCGGAAGTCCTCGCCGACGGCAATGGCGCGGGTGCAGGGTGCGCAGCCGATGCTGGGCATGAACTGGTCATGCAGCGCGTTGAAAGGCACCTTGTAGGTGGCGATGTAATGCCAAACATCGGCCCAGCTCCACTCGGCCAGCGCGTTGATCTTGCTGCGGCCGTGGTTGTCTAGCTCGGTGAAGGGCACATCGGCGCGGTTGCTCGATTGCTCGCGGCGCAGGCCGGTGATCCAGCCGGTGCGGCCGTCCAGCATGCGGCCGAGCGGCTCCAGCTTGCGGATGCTGCAGCATTCCTTGCGCAGGGCCAGGCTCTCGTACATGGCACGATCGCCGCGCACCCGCACGAAGTTGATCACGGCGTCGTGCACCGGACTGAAAACTTCGACCTTCCGTCCGTATTGGGTTTCGATCTGCGGCAGCAAGGCCAGGGTTTCAGCATGCAGGCGGCCGGTGTCCAGCGTGGCAATGGCAATCGGCAGCTGGTGGCGTGCGATCAGGTCGGTGATGACCATGTCTTCGGCGCCCAGGCTGCTGGACTGCACCAGGCCGGCGCCATGGGCATACACGGCTTCCTGCAGGATGTCGACCGCCTTGGCCAGACGTTCGGCAAAGCCGGCGGTCTCGCGGGCATAGAGCTGGATGGCCGAGGCCGAAGCGGCGGCTGCGGCGCCGGGCAGCACCGACACTTCGGGCAGGCTGGAGATTTCTGCGCTCATGCCGCACCTCGGGCAAAGACTGGCTGCGTAGCGTCCACATCGCCCTGGTAATGGGCGGGGAAAAAGCCCAGAGCGCGCTCGGCGGCGGCCTTCGACTGGTCGGCGCGCAGCTGCACCGCGTCAAAGCCGGTGCGGGCCAGCAGCGGCAGCATGTCGACCAAGACTTCGCCGCAGGCGCGGATCTCGCCGGCAAAGCGATAGCGCGAACGCAAGAGGCGGGCTTGGCTGTAGGCGCGGCCATCCACCCACTTGGGGAAGCGCAGCACGACCAGGCTCAAGCGCGGCAGATCGGCGGCCAGGTCTTCAACCGCAAAGTCATTCGGCAACTCGACGGCGGTGGCCAAGCCAGCTGGCCAGTGGTCACGGACTGCGTGCCACTGCTCAATCGTCAGCAGCAAATTGGGGGCCGGATCGGGGTGCGGCATCGGGCCGTCTTCGCCGACCACGTGATGCCATTGCTGATGGTGGGTGTCAATAAACTTCATGATGTCGGGGTCTGAATCAGTTGGCAGCGGCGTTGGTGCCGGTCAGCGTGCGGACGGCGTTAGCAGGGGCCTTGAAAGGCTCCAGGCCAATGCGGCGCACGGTGTCGATGAAGCGCTCGGCGCTGCTGCTGCGCTGGCTGCGGTAGGTGTCGATCACCGACTCGATCACGTCTGCCACTTCGTCGGCGGCGAATGAGGGGCCGATCACGCGGCCGGCCACCGAGTTGCCCGACAGCGTCGAGCCGTCCGAGCCGCCCAGCGAAACCTGGTACCACTCCTTGCCGTCCTTGTCGACGCCGAGGATGCCGATATGGCCGCTGTGGTGGTGGCCGCAAGAGTTGATGCAGCCGCTGATGTGCAGGTCGATATCGCCGATGTCGTATTGCTCATCCAGGTCTTCAAAGCGCTCGGTGATGGCGGCGGCCACGGGAATCGAGCGGGCATTGGCCAGGGCGCAGAAGTCGCCGCCGGGGCAGGCAATCATGTCGGTCAGCAGGCCGATATTCGGCGTTGCCAAGCCCAGGCCGCGCGCGGCTTCAAACACCGCCGGCAGATCGGCTTCACGTACCCAAGGCAAGACCAAGTTTTGGTCATGGCTGACGCGCAACTCCGACGCGCTGTAGCGGTCGGCCAAGTCGGCGGCAGCGTCCATCTGGCCATCGGTAGCGTCACCGGGGGCGATGCCGGCGCGCTTCAGCGACAAGGTCACCGCGCGGTAGCCCGGCACATTGTGCCGATGCACATTGCGCTCCAACCAGCGCTTGTAGGCGCCATCGGCCACGCCAGCCAGGATGTCGCTGCTCACGCCAGCCTGCACGCCATTCGGGCGCACAAAGCAAGCGGCCACGCGGTCCAGCTCGGCTTGCGGAATCAGGTGCTCGCGGCCACCGGCGTCCAGCTCCAGAATCTGCTTGAACTCGGCGTTCACATCGTCAAAGAACTGCTGGCCTTCGGCCTTGACCAAGATCTTGATGCGAGCCTTGTACATATTGTCGCGGCGGCCGTAGCGGTTGTAGACGCGCACGATGGCCTCGATGTAGACCAAGATCTGCTGCCAGGGCAGGAACTCGTTGATGACCTGACCGGTGATGGGCGTGCGGCCCATGCCGCCGCCAACCAAGACCTTGAAGCCGACCTCGCCGGCCTCGTTCTTCAACAGCTGCAGGCCAATGTCATGCCAAGCGATGGCGGCGCGGTCTTCCACCGTGCCCGAAATGGCGATCTTGAATTTGCGTGGCAGAAACGCGAACTCGGGGTGCAAGGTGCTCCACTGGCGCAGCACTTCGGCATAGGGGCGGGGGTCGACGATCTCGTCATGCGCCACGCCGGCGAAGCAGTCGCTGGTGATATTGCGGATGCAGTTGCCGCTGGTCTGGATGCCGTGCATGTCCACAGCGGCCAGGCGGTCCATCACATCGGCCGAGGCGGTCAGCGGGATCCAGTTGTATTGCAGATTCTGGCGGGTGGTGAAGTGGCCATAACCGCGGTCGAAGTCGCGGGCGATGCCGGCCAAGGCGCGCAGCTGGCGGGCGCTCAAGGCGCCGTAGGGCACGGCCACGCGCAGCATCGGCGCATGGCGCTGCACATACCAGCCGTTTTGCAAGCGCAGCGGTCGGAAGTGGTCATCGCTCAGCTCGCCGGACAGGTTGCGCTCCAGCTGATCACGGTACTGCGCGGCACGTGCATGGACGAATTGGCGGTCAAAGTCGGTGTAGGCGTACATGGTTGAAGGAGGGGTAGAGACGAGGGGAGTGAGAGACTTTCCTGCCGGGCTGCGAGCGTGTTTCGCATCAAGGCTTGCGCGGGGTGCTTGTTTCGGAGTTGCTGCGGGTGTCGGCCCTGGTCGGGGCTTTAGTGTTGGCCTAAATCGCCAGCCGGTGCAAGCTGCTTGACCTCAGTTGCGAATGCGATCCCGTCCATGGAACTCCTTGTCGAGCAGCCACCATGGATACCCTAGGGTCCGCACTTTAGTGTTTGCCCATAGATATGCAAAACATAGATTTGTAAATTACATATGCGAAATTGCATATATGAAATTCGCGTGAGTCGGGCGAGTGGCAGGGACGCGGTAAGCTCTGACCGTCGCGGCAGCGGCGCGCGCCGGGCGTCCAGGTCCCAAGAAGGTGCCGCGCCAGCGCTCTTGCCTAGCTTCTCGGGCTTGGCTTGCGCATTTACTGCCGCCTATTTCAGGCTTTTGTTCTTATCTCCCCGACTTCCATGCCCCAGTTCACCTCTTTTCGCGCCGAAGCCACCAAAGTGGCGATTTACTGGGATTTCGAGAATCTGCACGCGGTGCTGGCCAATGTGGCCCATGGCGATGGCGCTTACCGCGACAACCGGCTGAAGCTGCAGCCGGTCTTTGTCGACCTCAAGCCCATCCTGGAGTACGCGGCCTCGCTGGGCGACATCATCATCAACCGCGCCTATGGCAACTGGCAGTTCTTTGCCAACTACCGCCATGCCTTGAACGAGGCGGGTGTCGATTTGATCCAGATGTTCCCGCGCGGCTCCAATATGAAGAACAGTGCCGACATCCGCATGGCGCTCGATGCGCTGAGCGATGTGCACAACCATCCGCACCTCACCCATGTGGTCGTGATCTCCAGCGACAGCGACTTCATCAGCCTGGCGCAAAAGGTCAAGCAAGCGGGCCGTTTCATTGCTGGCGTAGGCGTGGCGGGCTATAGCAATCGTTTTTGGACCGCCAGCTGCAACGAATTCAAGTTCTATCAAAACCTGCTCGGCCTGCCGCTGGAGGCCGCGCCGGCCGAGTTGGCGCCGGTGGTCGAAGATGCCGAAGCGGTGGGTTCGCCCTCGCTGGACGAAGCGCGCCAAGCTTTGCAACGAGCCCTCAAGCAATTGGTCGACCGCAATGGCGAGAACTATGTGTCGCGCAGCGCTTTGAAGGTCTTCATCAAGCGCCTCTTGCCTTCATTCGATGAGCAGGCCCTGGGCTGCAACAACTTTTCGGAGTTCTTGCATCGCTTCCCAGAGCTGGTGGTGGAGGTGGATGCCATCAGCGGCGGCCACGTGGCATTTGCGGGCCAGCCGGTTGGGCAGTCGAACTCTGCGCCTGACGCGCCTGAGTCGGCGTAACCCGGGGCGAGGCAGGCCTCTGTTCAGTCGCGGGCCAGCTGAGTCAGCACCTGCACCTGCTCCTGAATACGCGGCGGGAGTCCGCTTTCACCTGCCAATATGGCCTGAATCAAAGCCGCGTTGGCGCCGGCTTCGCAAGCATCGGACAGTGGCCAATCCAGGTCTTCGCTGTCGGCGGCGTGCATCTCATGCCGCTCGCCATTGATGAAGCCATAGAGCTGCGCCTTGCGGCGCAGATGGGCATAGGCTTCGCCTTCGCTGGCCTTCATCAGCAGCGCGCGGCCAGCAGGGGCAGTGGATCGCTGCAGGGCCTCGCCCATGCTGATCAGGTATTCAGGGTGCGTCACCGCCACCACCCGCACCGTGCGGCCCGGCGCGGCGTCCAGTAGCTTGGCCACGCTGTGGCCGCTGTTGCGCACGCCGAGTCGCGGGCGCAAGGCCATCAAGGCATCGAGGCCCGGGTTCAAACAAGCCAGTGGCAGGCAAGCCAGGCGACGCTGGCTCAATTGCTTCGAGGCCTCTTCGACCGACTCGGCAAGCGGCAGGTCCAAGGCCTTCAGTAGCTCAAAAGGGCTTTCGCGGCTGTCGAAATCATGCCGGCCATGGATCAAGACGGGAATGCCTTCTCGCGCCAACAGCAAGGCCACCAAGGGCATCAAATTGGCTTGTTTGCGCGCCCCATTGAAGCTCGGCAAGAGCACGCAGCGCGGGCCGGGCGGCATATTCAGCCGTGCCGTGCGCGATTGCATGGCGCGCTCAAAGCCGGCCAACTCGGCCGCGCTTTCGCCCTTGATCCGCATGGACAAGAGAATCGCGCCCAGCTCCATGTCGGGTACCTGGCCGTCCAGCATGGCGCCAAACAAGGCTTCGGCTGTGGCGACATCCAGGTCTCGAGCACCTTTGATGCCGCGACCAATCTCTTTGATCAAGGGGGCAAACTGCATGAAGGGCAGTGTAGGTCAGCAGTCAGAGGGTCTTGGCCGCTATGCGCCTCGGGTCATAAAGCCTTGGCTGTGGGCTGCTCGTCTCAGATCTATCCAGCGGGTTTTTTGTCGGCCTGCCAGAATGCGGCCTTCTTCTTTCGTGTGGGAATTCAATAATGAGCCAGCTCATGTATCAAGCGTCCGTGCCGGTCTTCAAGCAAATGCTGGGCGGTTTGTCCGATGTTCTCGCCAAAGCCGAGGCTCACGCCGTGGGGCGCACGCTGGAGCCAGCGTCCTTGCTGCAAGCGCGTTTGTTCCCCGATATGTTCGTGTTGGTCAAGCAAGTGCAAGTCGCCTGCGACTTTGCCAAGGGTGTTTGCGCCCGCTTGGCCGGCGTCGAGGTGCCTGGCTTTGAAGACAGCGAGCAGAGCTTTGCCGACCTGCAGGCCCGGATCAAAAAGACCTTGAGCTTCATCGAGGACTTGGATGTGGCTCAGTTTGAGGTAGCCGCCACACGCGACATCGTGACCCGCCCGGGCACGCCCAAAGAGCGCCACTTCAGCGGCCAAGACTACTTGCTGCACTACGGCTTGCCGCAGTTCTTCTTCCATGTCACCACCGCCTATGGCATCTTGCGCCACAACGGGGTTGAATTGGGTAAGAAGGACTATATGGGCGTGTATTGAGCCGGATCTGATGTGATCGCTACCTTGCGGGATGCCGAGGCCCGCAGCGCATGGCAAACTGCGGTGAATCCACCGCCTTCATCCCCTTAAGCAACAAGTGCAAATCCAGCACGCAAAAACAGGAGTCGTTCATGGCCAAAGGACAGCAAAAAAGCAATAAGGAAGCAAAGAAGCCCAAGAAGGACAGTTCGCCTCCGAAGCCGATGACCGGAGAGCCGGTGATGCCGACACGGGTCACGGTGGTTCCCGATCGGAGCAAAAAGCTCAAGTGAGCTTGGCTTATTCGCGAAAACAAAAACGGGCCCAGTGGGCCCGTTTTTGTTTCGGCTGACCAGTCGACGTAAGGTTCAGGCCAGGTTGCTGCGGCGTTTGCTGACGAAGCCCACCACTGCCAGACCCGCCAACAGCAAGGCATAGCTGCTCGGCTCGGGCACCGCAGTCACCGCGTTGAAGCGCAGCAGATCCTGCTGGGTGGTGCTGCTGAGCTTCTCGATCTGGTACAGGCTGCTGCCCGTGTAGGCGGCGCCGGCACTCAGATAGCTATTGGCCAGATCCTTCAGGCTGCCGTAGCCGCTGGTGCTGTCATTGAGGTTGAAGTGCTGCAAATCGCCGTTCAGTTCCGTCACGCTGGCCGGGCCGCTGAGCTTCTCGTGGGTCAACTCCCACACGGCCAGCTGGAAGGCGGCGCGCTCGGTGTTGGTGTCCACGCCCGCGTAACTGGCGGAAAACAGGTTCTGCAGTTGGCTGGCTTGAGGCGCGCTGAAGGTGCCGATGCTGTAGTTGGTGTAGTCGCTGGAGGTGTATTGCGCCAGTTCCACGCAGTAAGCACCGAAGCTGGCGCCGTTCTTGATTTCAAAGTTCAGCAGACCGGCCGAGATGCCGTCACGGTTAGTTCCAAGCTCTTCCAGGTTGACCTTCACACTTCCGCCGACGAAACCGTTATGCCGGATCGACAGCGTCTGGGCCTGAGCCACGCCGGCGAAACTGACGATGGCGGCGGTAATCCATGAGAACTGGGCTTTGTTCATGTCTTTGTTTCGCGGGCTGGTAAGCCCGTCCTTGTGTTAGCGAGTGCTGATGGGCGCGACTGTAGGGCGGCGATGTCCCTCGTGCTCGCGCTTGCGAGGGGGGGGCGTGAAGCTATTCACGCCGATGGGACTCAAGTGATGCCTGAGGCCTCCGGGCTACACTGAGGCCCCTCGCGATCTCGCATCTAGCAAGCCTCCAGACCATGGCCGGACTCTCCACAAGCACTCCCAGCCCGACCGAAATCACGGTGCACCAGCAGTCACGCGTGTTGGAAGTGGCCTTTTCCGATGGCGCGCGTTTTCGTATCCCTTTTGAGCTGATGCGCATTTACAGCCCATCCGCCGAGGTCAAGGGGCACGGCCCCGGGCAAGAAACCCTGCAGACCGGCAAACGCGAGGTCGACATGACCGGACTCGAGCCGGTGGGTCATTACGCCGTGCGGCCAGTTTTTTCGGATGGTCACGACAGCGGCCTGTTTGACTGGGCCTATCTGTATGAGCTGGGCGCCAAGGAGGCTCAGCTTTGGCAAGATTACGAAGCCCGCTTGGCGGCAGCCGGTGTCGGCCGTGATGACCCCATGCCCAGCAAGAGCGGCGGCGCTTGTTCCAGCCATTGAGCCGTGACGGACCCGACCTGCCCAACCTAGATTTAAAAACGACTATGAGCAGTACCCACTTCGGCTACCAAACTGTTGACGAGCGCGAGAAAGCCAGCCGCGTACGCGGCGTGTTCGACTCGGTCGCCTCCAAGTACGACATCATGAATGACCTGATGTCCATGGGCATGCACCGTGCCTGGAAGGCTTACACCGTGGCGGTCGCCAACCTCAAGCTCGGCGAGCGGGTGCTGGACATCGCCGGCGGCACCGGTGATTTGTCGCGCGCCTTTGCCAAAAAGGTGGGTGACAGCGGCATGGTGGTGCACACCGACATCAATGAGGCCATGCTGCGCCAGGGGCGCAACCGCCTGCTGGACGAAGGCCTGATCCTGCCCACCAATCTGTGCGACGCCGAAAAGCTGCCCTACAAGGATGGCAGCTTCGATCTGGTCAGCGTGGCTTTTGGTCTGCGCAATATGACCCATAAGGATCAGGCGCTGGCGGAAATGTGCCGGGTCCTCAAGCCGGGCGGCCGCTTGTTGGTGCTGGAGTTCTCCAAGGTGGCCGCGCCGCTGCAAAAGCCTTACGACTGGTATTCCTTCAAAGTCCTGCCCAAGCTCGGCCAAATGATTGCCGGTGACGCGGAAAGTTACCGTTATCTCGCTGAATCGATTCGTATGCACCCGGGGCAACAGGAATTGAAGGCGATGATGAAGACGGCAGGCTTTGGCCACGTCGACGTCCACAACCTCAGCGGCGGCGTCGTGGCCCTGCATGCCGGGATCAAGTGTTGAGGCGCATCAGCGAGTTTCTGGTCTGATTCACCGCTCCCTTGATCCGAGGGGAGCCTTGTCACAAAGCCCGGCTATGCCGGGCTTTGGTCCAGAAAGAGGCTGAAATTCCTCGCTAACGAGGACGCAGAGGGCCTCGTTGCAGGGAGCTGTCACAGTCTTTTTGACTTTTTTGTGACAAGGGCGGCGATTGCGGGTAAACAGTGGTCACACGCTGTCGGCAAGCGCTGTTTTGAAGGGGAGAATTGTCATTTTCAATCGTTACACTCATCCGCAATCGGCTGGTGAGGGTGCCTGCTGCGTTGCAGCAAATGATCTGAGCCGCCAAGGTTGGTGACTCTCGAAGAAGAAGGAAAGACACGCCATGAATGTTGTGAAGAATCAGCAAGAAGTCCTGTCCACCAGCGCCCCGCGCGCCCTCACCAGCCTGCGCGTTGCGGCCATCGCAGCCGCCGCTGTCACGGTGTTGCTGGCCGGTTGCGGTGGTGGCGACAAGGGCGAAAAGGCCTCCCAAACCGCGGCCAAAGTGAACAAGGAAGAGATCACCGTTCATCAGATCAACTTCGTGCTGCAGCGTCAGCAAGGCCTCAAGCCCGAGCAAGCCGAAGCCGCCAGCAAGCAAGTGCTGGAGCGCTTGATCGAACAAGAGTTGGCCGTTCAAAAAGGCCAAGAGCTGAAGATCGACCGCGACCCCAAGGTGGTCCAGCAGATCGAAGCCGCCAAGCGCGAAATCATTGCCCGCGCTTATGTTGAGCGCATCGGTGAGTCCGTGGCCAAGCCCACCGCCGAAGAAGTCAGCAAGTACTACAACGAGAAGCCGGCCCTGTTCAAGGACCGCCGCATCTTCAGCCTGCAAGAACTGGCCATCGAAGCCAAGCCTGAGCAGTTCGCCGCTATCCGCGAAAAGCTGCAGGCTTCCAAGAACATGGCCGAGTTTGCCGAGTTCCTGAAGGCCAATGACCTTCGTTTCCAAGGCAACCAAGCCGTGCGCGCCGCCGAGCAACTGCCGCTGGCCGGCCTGGACGCCATCGCTCGCATGAAGGACGGCGACTCCGCCGTCACCCAAACGCCGAACGGCTTGACCGTGCTGTTCCTGGTCGGCTCGCGCAGCCAGCCGGTGGACGAAGTCCGTGCTCGCCCTGCGATCGAAGCCTTCCTGAGCAATCAGCGCAAGTCCGAGCAGGTGCAAAAAGACATCAAGGCTCTGCGTGAAGCAGCCAAGATCGAGTACGTGGGCAAGTTTGCCGAAGGCGCTCCGGGTGCTGCAGCCTCCGCACCTGCCGCTGCCACAACGCCAGCTGCGACCGCTCCCGTTGCACCTGCACAGGACGCCGCTGCCGCGACCCCGGCTCCCGCCGCCAGCGGCCTCGACGCCAACGCCATCTCCAAGGGCATGGGCCTGAAGTAATGCGGAAATTGATCGGATTCAAGGAGACGATGATGACGCAAAGCAAACCCTGGCTTGGCCTGGCGACTTTGGCTCTGTCCTGCATGGCCGTCGTTCAGCCTTCACAGGCTGCAACGCCGGTCGCCGCTGCTGTGCCGGCGGCCGCATCGCCCACGGCGGAGTACCGCCTGGGCTCGGGCGATGTGCTGCGCATCACTGTCTATCAGAACCAGGACCTGACGCTGGAAACCCGCGTTTCTGAAGTCGGCGTGGTGTCTTACCCGCTGCTGGGCAATGTTCGCATCGGCGGTTTGAGCGTCACCCAAGCCGAGCAACTCATTGCTGACGGCCTGAAGAACGGCAACTTTGTCAAAAACCCGCAAGTCACCATCGTCGTCCTGCAGGTCAAAGGCAACCAAGCCAACGTGCTGGGCCAAGTCAATCGTCCGGGTCGCTATCCGATCGAAACCGCAGACATGCGCCTGACCGACCTGATCTCCAACGCCGGCGGCGTCGCTGCCGGTGGGGCGGAGATCCTGGTCTTGACCGGCAAGCGCAATGGCAAGCCTTATCGCGCTGAGATTGACCTGCCCGCCATCTTTGCGCCGGGTGGTAGCGACAACGATGTCTTCATCCAGAACGGCGATGTCGTCTGGGTCGACCGCGGCCCCATGGTCTACATCTACGGTGAAGTGCAGCGCCCCGGCCCGATGCGCCTGGAGCGCGGCATGACCCTGATGCAAAGCCTGGCCACAGGCGGCGGCCTGACCCAGCGTGGCACTGAAAAAGGCATTCGCGTGCACCGCAAGAACGCCGAAGGCAAGGTCGAGGTGGTTCAGCTCCCAATGGACGAGAGCTTGAAAGACGGCGACGTGGTGTATGTCAAAGAGAGCTTGTTCTGATTCGAGGTAAATGATGTCGTTCGCACAGTTCTTATCGATTTGCCTTGCACGTTGGAAGATATCCGTCGTGATTTTTTTCAGCGTGGTCTTGGCCACCCTGGTTGCAAGCTTGCTCTGGCCGAAGAAGTACATGGCTACCGCTTCGGTGGTGGTGGAGGTCAAGCCTGACCCCCTGAGCGCCATGATGTTTTCAGGTGGGCCGAATCCCAGCCTGATCGCAACCCAAATCGATGTCATCACGAGCGATCGCGTCGCTTACAAAGTGGTTCGCAACCTCAAGCTGGCTGAGAACCCCCAGGTCCGTGAACAGTGGAAGGACGACACCAAGGGCGAAGGCTCGATTGAGCAGTGGCTGGGCGAGAGCTTCCAGAAAGGGCTCGATGTCAGGCCATCGCGCGAGTCCAACGTCATCACCGTGGGGTACAAGGCTGCCGATCCGCGCTTTGCGGCCGGCCTGGCCAATGCATTTGTTCAAGCCTACTTGGAAACAACGCTGGAACTGAAGGTCGATCCGGCCAAGCAGTACGTCGGTTTCTTTGAGAGCCGCGCGAAAGAGGCACGCGAAGCCGTTGAGAAGGCGCAATCCCGCCTCTCCGAGTACCAGCGTGACAAGGGCATCATTGCCTCCGATGAGCGCCTCGATGTTGAGAACACGCGCCTGAATGAGCTTTCAACTCAGTTGGTGGGTTTGCAGGCCTTGGCCAGTGATTCCGGCAGCCGGCAGTCCGCCTCGAAAGGGGTGGGAGGCGAGCGCATGCAAGAAGTGCTGGGCAACCAGCTGATTGCTGGTTTGAAGGTCGATCAAGCCCGCATGGAATCGCGACTGGAAGAATTGAACTCTCGCCTAGGCACCAGTCACCCCCAGGTGGTGGAGCTCAAGGCCAACTTGGCCGAGCTGAACAAGCGCATCTCCAATGAAACAGTCAAGGTCGGCAGCAGCATCAGCCTGGCCAACTCCATCAATCAGCAACGTGTCGCGGAATTGAAGAGCTCTTTGGATGCCCAGCGCACCAAGGTCTTGCAAATGAAGGCGGTCCGCGATGAAGGTGCTGTCTTGCTGCGCGATGTTGAAAACAGCCAGCGCATTTACGACCAGATTCAGCAGCGTTTGAATCAGGTGTCCCTGGAAAGTCAAGCCAATCAAAGCAGCGCTTCGGTCCTGACCCAGGCGGTGCCGCCGATGCAGCCAAGCTCACCACGCTTGATCCCGAATATGGTGCTGTCTGTGTTTATCGGAACCCTGCTGGGCGTCGGTGTCGCTCTGATGCTCGAGTTGTTCAATCGTCGCATTCGCACCGCTGATGATGTGGTTCAAGCCGTGGGCTTGCCGATCATCGGTGTCCTGCAGGCCCCGACGGCCAAGCGCTTGTTTGGTCGGGTTTCGGCGGCCAACCTGGCTCAAAGACGCCTGTTGGCTCCGATGCCTGGCGGCAGCAAGGCTGCATGAGCATGAGTGCAGTTTTTTCAGATAAGGCTCAATCCGTGAATACTGAAAACAAACGGGAGGACGTCCCGCTGACTTCGCAGGAGCGAAGCATTGGCGACATCATTCGCGACGCTCGCAGCCTGAGCGCGGCTGAAGTTGAGAAGGTGCTGGCCTACCAGCGAGACAAGGGTGTGCGCTTCGGTGAGGCCGCGGTTGCACTGGGCCTCGCCAGCGAAGACGACGTCTTGAGCGCCTTGGCCAAGCAGTTCCATTACCCTATGGCCAGCGCCGAGCGCCGGGTGTCCAGCCCTGAGTTGGTCACGCTCAATCAACCCTTCTCGGTTCAGGCCGAAGCCATTCGGGCCGCCCGAAGCCAGGTGACCATGCGCTTGCACGGCGCAGCGCAGACCCAGGACACCACGGCCGTGGCCGTCATCAGTCCGGAGCATGGCGACGGCAAAACCTATTTCGCTGCCAATTTGGCGGTCTCGCTGGCGCAGTTGGGTGGGCGGACATTGCTGGTCGATGCCGATTTGCGCTCGCCGCGCCAGCACGAGGTGTTTTGCGTCTCCAACGCAGCGGGTTTGTCGAACGTGTTGTCCGGTCGCGCTGAAGCGCAAGTGATCCAAGCCGTCGAAGGTGTTGCCGGTTTGTTCGTCTTGCCGGGCGGCTCGATTGCGCCCAACCCGCTCGAACTGGTTGAGCGACCCGCCTTTGCCCTGCTGATGCGCGAACTCTGCGCCAAGTTCGACAACGTCATCGTTGACACCGCAGCTGCCAGCAATGGCGCCGATGCTTGCGTCGTCGCCGCCAAATGTGGATCGGCCATCGTTGTTGCTCGCAAGAACGCCTGCAAGTACGAGGCCTTGCAGGACTTGGTCGCGAGCCTGGCGGGTAGCTCGGTCAACGTGCTCGGCGCGGTCATGAACGAGTATTGATTTCCGACCCGAACCCAGTCGAGCCAGTTCCATGTCAACCTCTGTGTCAGCGGGCCTGTCGCCGCAAAAGTTAGACCTGCCCGTTCTTCTACTCTTGCTTGCGGGCTTGGGGGTCATGTTTGGCCCCACGGCTATCACCTTGGCGAACACGGTTTGGGTGAAAGATGAGCAGGGCCACGGCCCCATCATCTTTGCGGTCGTGCTGTGGCTTTTGTATGGCAAGCGCCAAGCATTTGCCGACATTGTTGCGCGGCCAAAGCTTGGGGCCGCTTTATGGATGTTTGTGCTGGGTTTCCTGCTTTATGTGGTGGGCAGGTCGCAAGCCATCTTGATGTTTGAAGTCGGGTCGCTGATCCCGATTGCCATCGGCCTCATTCTTTTCTTCAAGGGCTCCGAGGCCTTGCGCCTGTGCTGGTTCCCGATTTTCTTTTTGATCTTCATGGTGCCCTTGCCGGCCACTTTGGTGATCGCCATCACGACCCCGTTGAAGAGCGCGGTGTCTGCCGTGGCCAGTTCCATCCTTTACACCTTGGGTTATCCCGTCGGCCGCAGCGGTGTCATCTTGACGGTCGGTCCCTATCAGCTGCTTGTTGCCGATGCCTGTGCGGGTCTGAACTCCATGTTCACCCTAGAGGCCTTGGGCATGCTGTACATGAACCTGATGAACTACAAGTCAGCGGCCCGAAACGTCGCGTTGGCGATCTTGATCGTGCCGATCTCGTTTGTGGCCAACATCATTCGCGTGATGATCCTGGTTTTGGTCACCTACCACTTTGGTGACGAAGCCGGGCAGGGCTTTGTTCACGGCTTCGCAGGCATGGTCTTGTTCATCGTCGCCTTGGCGTTGATTCTGTTGGTAGACCATGGCATGCACGCCATGGCCCGGCTTGCAAAGGCGGTTCGCAAATGAGCGCGCGTCGTAAAGCACTGGTCGTGATGGCCGCCATGATGGGCTCGGCCGCCTTGGCTGAATGGGCGCGTCCCTCCATCAAGGTTTCTGACTCTTTCAAGGGCTTCAAGCTCGAAACCGTCTTCCCAACCGCGTTTGCCGACTGGCGGGTCGACGAGAGGATGCCCGTTATCGTGCCGCCGCCCGACCAGCAGGCCATGTTGGACAAGATCTACAACCAAACCCTGGCCCGCACCTATGTCAACAGCCAGGGTCAGCGTGTGATGTTGTCGGTGGCCTATGGCGGCGATCAATCTGACGGCTTGACCGTGCATGTCCCGGATGTCTGTTATGTCTCCCAGGGTTTCAAGATGGAAGAGACCCGCGATGCGACCTTGCAGCCAGCGCCGGGCATTGTCATACCGGTGCGACATTTGATGATGACAATGGGCTCGCGCATGGAGCCCGTCACCTATTGGGTGTTGATGGGGGACCAGGCCACGACCTCGAACACCCAAAGGCGCCTGATCTCGATTCGTTACGGCTTGAAGCGTCAGATTCCCGAGGGCATGTTGATTCGTGTCTCTTCCATCAACCCCGATATGGACAAAGCCATACCGGTGCATACCGAATTCATCAGGCAGATGACAGCAGCCATGCCAGCCAATCAGCGCGAACGCGTGATCGGCAAGGTGAGTATTTGATCAACGAGATAGTCGAGAAATCCAGATGACACAAAAAGTTGCGCTGATCACCGGCGTTACCGGGCAAGACGGCGCTTACTTGTCCGAGTTGTTGCTCTCCAAGGGCTATCAGGTCCACGGCATCAAGCGCCGGGCCTCGTCCTTCAACACCGACCGCATTGACCATCTGTATCAAGACCCGCATGTCGAGAAAAAGAACTTCACCCTGCACTACGGTGACCTGACCGACAGCTCCAACCTGATCCGCATCATCCAGCAGGTGCAGCCGGACGAGATCTACAACCTCGGCGCCATGAGCCATGTGGCGGTCAGCTTCGAGAGCCCCGAGTACACCGCCGATGCCGACGGCATGGGCACGCTGCGCATTCTGGAAGCCATCCGCATCCTGGGCCTGGAAAAGAAGACCCGCTTCTACCAAGCCTCGACCTCCGAGCTCTACGGCCTGGTGCAAGAAATCCCTCAGAAGGAAACCACCCCCTTCTACCCACGCAGCCCCTATGCCGTGGCCAAGATGTACGCCTACTGGATCACGGTCAACTACCGCGAGGCCTACGGCATCTACGCCTGCAACGGCATCTTGTTCAACCACGAGAGCCCGCTGCGCGGCGAAACCTTCGTCACCCGCAAGATCACCCGCGCCGTGGCCCGCATTGCCTTGGGCCTGCAAGACTGCCTGTACCTCGGCAATATGAGCGCGCTGCGCGACTGGGGCCATGCCCGCGACTACGTGCTGATGCAATGGATGATGTTGCAGCAGGAAGTGGCCGAAGACTTCGTCATCGCCACCGGCGTGCAATACAGCGTGCGCCAGTTCGTCGAGTTCGCAGCCGCTGAGTTGGGCATCACGCTCGCCTTCACGGGCGAGGGCGAGCACGAGATTGGTACCGTGGTCGCGGTCACCGGCGACAAGGCCAAGTGCAAGGTCGGCGATGTGATCGTCAAGGTCGACCCGCGCTACTACCGCCCCACCGAAGTGGAAACCTTGCTGGGCGACCCCACCAAGGCCAAAGAAAAACTCGGCTGGGTGCCCACCACCTCCTTGCGTGAGTTGGTGGCCGAAATGGTGGAGTCCGACTACACCTCCGCCCGCCGTGACAGCCTGGTCAAGATGGCTGGCTTCAAGGCCTACGACTACAACGAGTGAGCGAGGCATGAGCAGCAGCAGTAGTGGTGGTGGCGGTTTGCCCAAGGATGCGCGCATTTTCGTGGCCGGCCACCGTGGCATGGTCGGCTCTGCCCTGGTGCGCCGGCTGCAGGCCGGCGGCTACAGCGAGGTATTGACCGCCAACCGCAGCGAACTTGACCTGCTGGATCAGCGCGCTGTGCACGATTGGCTGCAGGCTCACAAGCCCGACTACCTTTTCATCGCCGCGGCCAAAGTGGGTGGCATCCATGCCAACAACACTTTCCGCGCCGAGTTCTTGTATCAGAACCTCATGATCGAGGCCAATCTGATTCATGGTGCGCATCTGGCCGGGGTGCAGCGGCTGATGTTCCTGGGCTCCAGCTGCATTTATCCCAAGCTGGCGCCTCAGCCGCTGCGCGAAGACAGTTTGCTGACTGGCCCGCTGGAGCAAACCAACGAGCCTTATGCCATTGCCAAGATCGCTGGCATCAAGCTCGCCGAGAGCTACAACCATCAATACGGCCGCCAGTACACCAGCGCCATGCCCACCAATCTGTACGGGCCTAACGACAATTACGATCTGAACAACAGCCACGTGCTGCCCGCACTCATTCGCAAAGCGCATGAGGCCAAGCTGCGCGGTGACAGCGAGTTGGTGGTGTGGGGCAGCGGCACCCCCATGCGTGAGTTCCTTTATGCGGACGACCTGGCCGACGCCTGCGTCTACCTGATGGAACAAGGCTACGACGGCCCGCTTGTGAACATCGGCACTGGCACGGACGTGACCATCCGCGAACTCGCCGAAACGGTCATGAAGGTGGTGGGCTTTGAAGGCCGCATCGTCTTTGATGCCAGCAAGCCTGATGGCACACCACGCAAACTGATGGATGTCAGTTTGCTGGCCAGCCTTGGTTGGCGGGCGAGCACCGGGCTGGCCGAGGGCATTGGCAAGGCCTATGCCGACTTCCTTGCGCGTGTCGAGCGCGCCGCCGGTGCCTGATGGCGGGCTCTGGACTTGGTGCACGCTCCGTCACAGCACTCTTCTGGGGAGGTGGCGGTGCTGTCGTGCGCATGGTCTTGCAGGTCGGCTCACAGGTGGTGTTGGCGCGTTTGCTGGGACCCACGGAATACGGCGTCTTTGCCATAGGAACGCTGGTCATCACCTTCAGTCTCTTCTTTGCCGATGTGGGCTTGGCTTATGGCCTGATACAGCGCCCTCATGTTGATGACAGGGATGTGCGCTTTGTGTTCACTTGGCAGATCATCCTGGGCCTGGCAGTCGCGGCCCTGGTGGCCCTGGCCGCGCAGCCCATAGCCAACTTCTTTGCAGAGCCTCGCGCTGTGGAGGTGGTGCGTGTGCTGGCTCTGCTGTGCCTGGTCAATGCATTGGCCGCGCCGGCCATGAACCTCCTCAAACGCGAGCTCAACTACCGCGCTTTGCAACTCAGCCAGATCGCGAGTTACTTTATCGGCTTTGTGTTGGTGGGCATTCCCATGGCCCTGGCTGGTTATGCCGTGTGGTCTTTGGTCGCTGCTTGGTGTGTGCAGGCTGTTCTGGGGGCCTTGTTTGCTTACAGCCAGGTCCGCCACCCCATCAAGCCTTTGCTTTGGTACGAGCATGCGCGCAGCCAGGGGAGCTACGGCGGTGTGGTGCTGGCCACCAATCTGTTGAATTGGCTCATTGCCAACATCGACCGCACCGTCATCGGGCGTTGGTTGCCGAGTCGTGACATGGGTCTGTACAGCCAGACTTACAACCTGCTCTACAGCCCGAGTGCCAGCCTGCTTGGCGTTGTGCAACCTGTGTTTTTTTCCGCAGCGTCCAGGTCCGCCGAGCAAGGCGATCAGGGTTTGGCTCGGCGGGCGTTTCTCGGGCTGCTCGCTGCCATGGCCTTATTCATTGCGCCTGTCTTTGTGGCCACGGCGGTCTTGGCTGAGCCCTTTGTGCTCACCCTCTATGGTGCGAAGTGGCAGGAGGCGGCGGCGGTATGCGTCCCACTGGCCTTGGCCATGCCTTTGTTCCTGATGTTCGGGCTCTGCACCCCCTTGCTTTGGACTGCAGGCCGCCCCTCCGACGAATTGCGCAGCCAACTCCCGATGGCATTGCTGTGGGGGCTTGTGTGCGTGTGGGCGGCACAGCACGGCGTGGTGGTGGTGGCCTGGGCGGTTTGCGGCTTCTATGCATTGCGTCTTGCTGTTGTCTTGCGGGTGACGGGGCGCCGCACCGGCTTGAAGCTCTACGACTTTTGGCGGGTGCTGCGCGGTGGTCTGGCCCTTTGTGCGCTGCTGGCAGCAGGGCTGGGCCTGCTGGACCATTGGCTTGCCGGGCAGCCAGCGCCTCTGCGCCTGTTCGTGGCCTCAGCCGTCTCTGTGCCCTTGCTGATTGGCATGCTCTACGCATGGCCAAGTCTTGTTTGTCCTGAGGTGCGGGTGCTGATGGCCCGTCTGCTCGACAAGCTTCCGGCGCCCCTGGCGCGCTTTCTGGCTTTCTTGGGGCCCTTGCGGCTTGCTGAAAATGAGCTCAGCTGAACTGATTGGCGTCGCGTACTACGGCGCATTTGCCTTCGGCACGGCGGCCTTGCTGATCCTTGTTCAAGGCGGGTTTCTCTCGCTGGAGTCGCGCTTTGCCCGCTGGACGCTGCCGGCCGTGCCGGTGTTTCTGTGCTTGGGCATTGCGCTGAGCACCTTGCTGTCGGGTCGCAATCTCAAGTATGCAAGCTTTGACATCCGCACGATCGAAGGCACCGGAGGGGACGGGGGGGGGCACGTGACGCGAGCGTTGACGGGGCTCGTGTTGGCCATTTGCTTTGCCAAGATCCTGACTTGTCTCATGAACTCGCGTGCTCGGCGGGCCGCACCCGCGGGAGGGCAGGGCCTTTTTGTGGCTTTGCTGGCATTTTTTGCGGCCACACATGTGCTCGCTGCGGCCCTGGGCGCCTACCCCACGTTTGTGCACAACAGCTACTACCCCATTGTGATGTTCATCGCCTTCTTCTTGGCCCGTGGCGAAGGTCTGGAGGCCAGTCTGCATGCACTGAAATGTGCGCTGCTGGGGCTCATGGTGGGCAGCTTGGTGGCCGCCCTGCTGCTGCCCTCGTTGGCCATTCAACCCGACTATCCGGGTTGGATTCCGGGCTTCACGATTCGGCTGTGGGGGCTCGGTTCCAATGCCAACAGCATCGGGCCCCTCGCGCTGTTGCTGGGCCTGCTCACCTACCAACGGCCGTTTCGCCGCAGTTGGATGAACGTGCTGGCCGGTGTGGCTGTCCTGACCGTTTTCGTGCTCGCGCAGTCCAAGACGGTCTGGGCCTCCGGCTTGGTGTGCGTGGTGGTGCTGATGCTGTACGGGCGAGGGCGCGATGCCCAGGGCCGCCTCAAGCCCGGCTTTGTGTTGGGCCTGCTGGCGCTGGCCTTGGTCGCGATGGGCGCATTGATGGTCCTGGACCTGGGCCGCATTGCCAGCAAGATCGTCGACAGCAAGGCAGGCGGCGAGATCGCCACGCTCACCGGGCGTACGGCCATCTGGGCCGAGGCCTGGCGCCTTTGGTTGGATAACCTCTGGTTTGGCTATGGCCCAGAAGCCTGGGGGCCTGTGCACCGCTTCCGCATTGGCATGCCCTTTGCCTTTCATGCCCACAACCAGCTGATGCAAAGCCTGTCCGTCGCCGGCCTGTTTGGCGGCCTGGCGCTGCTGGCTTATCTGGCCTGTCTGCTGCTCGCTTCGTGGCGGGCGGCGGCTCAAACCCGCGGCGTGTCCCTGGCGCTGGCCGTCGCCGTGCTCGCACGTTGCGTCAGCGAGGCCCCGCTGGAGCTGGAGGGATTGTTTGTCGGCGAGACCTTGATCCATCTGGCCTGGTTCGCCATGGTCTTGCTGCCTTACCGGCGCGGCGAGGGCGCAGAGGCCACCCCGTTTGGCCATGCGGCGCCCGCCAGTGCCTTGAGTCGGCTCCCACAGGTGCGGGCTCGATGAAGGCGCACGGCTTCACTGTGGCGATTCCGCTTTACAACAAGCGGGCCTACGTGCTGGAAGCCGTGCAGTCGGCCGTGCAGCAAGAGCCGGACGAGGTCATCGTCGTGGACGATGGCTCTACGGACGGCGGGGCAGAGCTGGTGGAGTCTCTCGGCTTGGCGCGGGTTCGCCTGGTCAGGCAGCAGAATGCCGGGGTGGCCGCCGCCCGAAATGCGGCTCTGGCCCTGGCGACCTCAACTTGGGTTGCATTTCTGGATGCAGACGATCGCTACCAGCCCGGCCATCTCGCGGCACTGCGGGACCTGGCCGAGCGCTTTCCTTCGGCCGGCATGCTGGCAACCGGGTATTGCCGAGTGTGGATCGACGGTCGGCGCGAATCGATTGCCTTGCCAGGCCCCGCTCGACTGCTCCACGATTTCTATGGGCAGTGGAGTCGATTGACGTTTACCTGTGCTGACTCGATAGCCGTGAATGTCGCCGTTTCACGCCGGTCGGGAATTAGCTTCCCCCTCGGCGAAACGCTGGGCGAAGACCAAGACGTCTGGTTCAGGATGGCGGAAGCCGCGCCCGTGGCCTACGTGGGTGAGACCCGCGTGGACTACCGCATGGAGGTGGCGGGCAGCGCAACGGCGCAGGAGCCGCGGCCGCCAACGCTGCTGCCCTGCTATCTGAGGCTGAATGAGCGGCTGCAGCGGGGTGACGTGCCCAGCGCCATGCGGGCGGGAGCGCGCCGGCTTTTGGGTTCGCATTGGCTGAATACCGCGCGTGCCATGCGTGAGCGCGGCGATCTTGCACAAGGCTGGGCGCTCTGGCGCAGCCCGCAAGCCCGCGGGCACAAGTTGTACTGGCTGCGTACGGGCCTACGTTGGATGGCGGGGTTGAAATGAGCGTTGACAACTTGCCGGGGGCGAAGGCAAACAAGCCCATCTTCAGTCTCATCCTGGCCACCTACGGCCGCGTGGACGAGATCGGCCGCCTGCTCGACTCCTTGCAGGCGCAGACCTGCCAGGACTTCGAGCTGATCGTGGTTGACCAGAACCCGGACGAGCGGGTGTTGCCCTTTGTGCAGCGGGCTCAGGCAGTAGGCTGGTCGGTGCAGCACTTGCGGCTGGATCGGCCCAATTTGTCCGCCGCGCGCAATGCCGGCATGGCCGTGGCGCGCGGCGAGTGGCTTGCTTTTCCGGATGATGATTGCTGGTACGAGCCGGACACTCTGGCCGAGGTAAAGGCTGCCGCGCTGACACGCGCCGGGGCGCTTGACGGGCTGGTCATCAACTGGGTTGAGCAGACGCACAAGACCGATCCGGCGCAGGACTCGCCGCTGCGTCTCGCGGCGTGGCGGGCATTTCGGGGCAGTGATGCGAGTTCGATCACGCTGTTCATTCGCGCGGCAGTGGCCAGGGATGCCGGGGGGTTTGACGAGCGCTTCGGTGTGGGCCAGTGGTTCGGCGCCGGCGAGGAAACGGATTTCTTGCTGACGCTGCTGGCTCGGTGTGCGCGCATCGAGCGCCAGCCGGCTGCGCGCGTGCATCACGCCTTTGGGCCTCGAAAGGCCGCGTCCTTGAAGGGGGAGTGGCGTTTTTCCTTGCAGCGCTCTCGGAGTTGGGGGGCACTGTGCCGAAAGCATAGGTTGAGCGCACCTGTTGTGTTGCGCGGGCTGGTCGGCCCTATTGGCTGGCTTTTTTTGCGGCCAAAGGGGCTCGTTGGACTGGTGCAGTCGGTGGCCGCCACTTTAGGTCGAATGCAGGGCTTGGTTTACTGGAAGGACGATCGATGAAGTCGCCCGTAGTGCTCGTGGATATGGCCGTTGAACGCCGCAGTCCTGCCGGCAGTTGTGTGCGGCTGCAGGCCCTTGCCTTGTGCCGTGATCGCGTCGTCCATGTCGTGACTGGAGCCTCTGACCTCCCAACACATCCGAACTTGCACGTATCTAAAGTGCGCTTGCCTGTACAGCCAGTTCTGCTGCGTTACTTGGTATTCCAGTGGCAGGCGCGGCGAGTCATGCGCCGCCTTATGGACACGTTGCCTGAAGGGACTCAAGTCCAGTGCACGCAAGGGCAATGGCCGGGCTCACATGTCTCGTACGCGCACTTTTGCCATACGGCATATCTCAATGGGGGCTGGTCTCAGACTGGCGTTGGCTTCCTGCGCACGCTTGCTCGTTGGCTCAATCATCGTTTCAATGCATGGACTGAAGCGCGGACGTTTGCGCAAGCCGATGCGGTGGTCGTCCCTTCGCAGGGCCTGGCCACCCGATTGATAGCCACGTTTCCGGCCCTGCTAGGGCGTGTCACGGTGGTGGCGAACCCTGTGGACGTCTCGTCCTACGAAAGGCCGCCCTCCTTTGACCGAGTTGGTCAGCGGGCGGAGTTGGGCCTTCGATCAGACGCTCTGGTGTTTTGTTTTGTTGCGTTGGGAAACTTCGAGCACAAGGGCTTGGGCTTGCTCATCTCGGCTTTGGGTGTGTTGCCGCCTGAAGTACGGGAACGGATTCAGTGTCTTGTTGTCGGTGGGCAGCCCGGTGAGATTGAAAGCTATAGAGCACTTGGCCAAGCGAAGGGGGTAAACGACCACTTGGTTTTTGCTGGCCTTCAGAGAGATGTTCGCCCGTATCTTTGGTCCAGTGATGCATTTGCACTGCCCTCGGCGTATGAAACCTTTTCCCTCGCGGTGCTGCAGGCAAGTGCGGCTGGTTTACCCGTCCTGGTGTCGGACGGGCTCCACGGCACTGAGGACTATGTGAGAAATGGCGAGGAAGGTTGGTTTGTGCACCGCAGCATAGAGGGTGTGGCAGATGGCTTGTTGCGCGCAATTCGGGACTATGAGCGGCTCCCCCAGATGTCTCGGCAATCGATTGATGCCATACAAAAATTCTCTGAGCCTGCATTCCAGGCGGCTTGGACGGAGTTCTATGCATCTCGATAGGTAAGCCGCAACGGGGAGCGTCATCTGGCCGCTGCGACTTGGCATGAATGGCTCGACCGTCACGGCAACGGCACTTCATCTTCGATGAAATGCAAACCTCAAGACTCGAATATTCAGATTCTTAGGCCGCAGTGAGTCCATTGTTTTATGCGAGCGGAGCACAGCACCGCATCGTTTTGAGAAGATCAACTACAAGAGTTTTTGAGGGAAGCGTATGTGTGGAATCAATGGCATTGTCGATTGCCATCTCGCGAGCCCGACTGCGGGCCTGCGAGATGCCATTGCCGCTATGAACAAAGCCATTGCCCATCGAGGGCCAGATGGTGAAGGTGAGTATTTGGCCGAGGGCGTCGCATTGGGACACCGTCGCTTGTCCATCTTGGACCTCAGCCCTGCGGGCCACCAGCCTATGTTCAATGAAGATCATTCCTTGGTGCTGGTCTTCAATGGCGAAATCTACAACTACCTGGAACTGATTCCTGAGTTGAAGGCCGCAGGGCATGTGTTTCGCTCGCACTCGGACAGCGAAGTGATCTTGCACGCCTATGAGCAGTGGGGCGAGGCCTGTGTGTCTCGGTTCAACGGCATGTGGGCATTCGCCATTTGGGATACGCGCCGCCGTCAGTTGTTCATGTCACGTGACCGCATGGGGGTCAAACCCTTCAATTACCTGCACAAGGGCGGCCGTTTTGTTTTCTCCAGCGAACCGGTCGGCATATTGGCCGTGGAACCTGTGCGTGAAGCCAACTTGGCTAAATTGAACGCGTACTTGGCCTTCGGCTACCGTACCAACGACGGTGAGACATTTTTTGATGGCATTCGTGAACTGCCGCCCGCCCACAACGCGGTGTTGAATGACAAGGGCGAGTTGACCCAGCGCCGCTACTGGAGTTTGCCAGCACAGCCCATCGACTTGCCGCCGCCCGGCGAACGTGTGGAGGCCTATCGCGCTTTGCTCGCAGATGCTGTGCGACTGCGCTTTCGCAGCGATGTGCCGGTGGCCTTGTTGCAAAGCGGTGGGCTCGACTCTTCGGCCATTTGTGCCATCGTGAACGACGAAATCGAGGCGGGGCGCCTGGGCGTGAACGAGATCACTGGCTACACGGCCGTGCACCCTGGCCAAGCCTGCGACGAAAGCGCTGCGGTACGTACGCTCATGGCGACCTGCCCGCATGTGAAGTCGGTTGAGTTGCAGCCCGAAGGCGAGCTCTTGGGTGATCGCCTGCCCGAGTTCGTGAGCGCCATGCAAGAGCCCGTGCAAGGCGCTACGTCATATGCCCATTGGGGTTTGATGAAGGCGGTTCAACAGCAAGGTATCAAGGTCGTGATCAACGGCCAAGGGGCCGACGAGGCGCTGGCTGGCTATTCGGTCCTGATTGCTGGGTACCGGTTGCTGGATGTGATTCAAACCCGGCCCGCAGACGCCTGGGCCGAGGCCCAAGCAATGCACAGCCGATTGGGCCTGGGCTATGGCGCGCTGGTGGCCCAAACGGCCAAGGCGGTTCTTGGCCGCAGGGCTGCGTCCAGCGCCAAAGCACGCGTCAAGGAGGGCACCTGGGATGTGTTGCCCGACATTGCCAGTTATGCCAAAGCATTGCCTGAACTGGGCATGCAATGGGGCGGCGCTAATCTGCACCAACACCTGCGCTCGCAGTTGTTGGACTATGGCTTCAACCAGATCCTGCACTATGAAGACCAGTCATCCATGCATCGATCGATCGAAATACGGTCACCGTTCATTGATTACCGGCTGATGGAGTTTGGCTTTTCATTGCCCTCAGATGAGTTGTTTTCAGAGGGCATTTCAAAGCGCATCTTGCGGCGTGGTTTTGCGCAGCGCTTGCCAGCGAGCATTGTTGACAACCACCGAAAAATTGGATTTTCCACACCCTTTGACGAATGGGCCCAGACGCCTGGGTTTCGCGCTCTGTTGACAGAGGTGGTGAATTCGCCTGAGTTCCGGTCGCGCCGGGTTTGGGACGCGGATCGCTTGGCTGCTCGGATGCTGGACCCAGCTGCGGTGCGCAAAGGCTTTCCTGTGTGGCGCTTCCTGAATGCGGAGCTTTGGCTGCGCTCGCATCAAATTACTAACGCTTGATTCGCTGGCCCTATGACCACTTCCCCTGTTGGTGCGCCGAGCCTGTTGGTGGTTCAGCGCCGTTTGACGCACTACCGCATTCCGTTCTTTCAAGGCGTTAAGCAGCGTCTTGAGCAAGAGGGTGTGCGATTCACCTTGGCAATCGGTGAGCCCACGGCGGCTGAGCGCGAGAAGCGCGATGAAGGGCATCTCGATTGGGCCGTTCAAGTGCCTTGCCGGTATGCACTGGGTGGGCGTTTGTGCTGGATGGGCATAGGCCCTGTGGTGCGCCAGAACGACTTTGCGGTTGTCACCCAAGAGAACAAGATGTTGAACAACATCCCATTGCTGTTGTGGCCTGGGCACAGGCGGGTGGCCCTTTGGGGGCATGGGCGCAACTTCCAGGCGGCAGGCGCGCGCACTGCGGGTGTGGCGCAGGGCATCAAGGTGGCGCTGTCGTGCAAAGCAGACTGGTGGTTTGCCTACACCGATGTGTCAGCTGACGTCGTTCAGGGTTTTGGTTACCCCGGCGAGCGCATCACCGTGTTGAACAACGCCATAGACACGAGCAGCCTGGCCGCTGCCGTGGCGCGCGCCAAGGCCATGAATTCCCGTGACTTGCGTGCGAAGTATGGTCTCTTGCCGGATGCTCCCGTGGGCTTGTACCTGGGCTCGCTCTATGCCGAGAAGCGGCTGGACTTGCTGATTGACGGAGCCAAATTGGTGCGCCAAGCCAGGCCAGACTTTCAGCTGGCGATCGTTGGGGCTGGGCCGGAAGATGCGTGGCTGCGGGATCGCGTGCAGTCACTGAGCTGGGTCCACGTGCTGGGTCCTCGCATGGGCGCAGAGAAGGCGGAGGTACTGGCCTGCGCGGACTTGATGTTGAACCCCGGCTTGGTGGGCTTGGGCATCTTGGATGCTTTTGTGGCTGGCCTGCCCATGATCACCACCGATTGCGATTTGCACTCTCCGGAAATTGCCTATCTTCGCCATGGAGATAACGGCGTGATGACGCCGCCAGATGCAAGCAGTTTCAGTGCCGCGGTTTTGCATGTGCTGGCTGACGAAGCGATGTCACAGCGCTTGCGTGAGGGGAGCCTCAGGTCTGCAGTGGACTACGGTATGGAGGCCATGGTCGAACGGTTTTGCCAGGGTGTACTGGCGTGGCAGCGCGCTCAACCGCTAGGCAAAGCGGGACGGTCGCAATGAAGATTGTTGTTGCGCACAACGCCTACCAGCACCGTGGGGGTGAAGACATGGTGGTGGAGGCGGAGGTGGCCATGCTGCGGGCAGCTGGGCATGAGGTTGAGCTGCTGGAGCGCAACAACCACGACCTGGCGCACATGAGCCGTTTGAGCGCGGCGGCCCAAACCTTTTGGTCCGCCTCCACCACCGACGCTGTGCGCGACTTGGCCCAGCGCTTCAAGCCCGATGTCATGCACGTGCACAACACGTTTCCGCTGTTGTCGCCCAGCTTGTATTGGGCTTGCGCGGCCGCCGGCATTCCCGTGGTGCAGACCTTGCACAACTTCAGGTTGGGTTGCCCTCAAGCGATGTTCTTGCGCGACGGGGTTGTGTGTGAGAGTTGTATTGGGCGGTTTCCTTTGCCTGCGATCAAGCACGGGTGCTATCGAGGTTCGCGAGCGCAAACCGCTGTTTTAAGCGGCATGCTGGCCCTGCATCGAGGCTTGGGCACCTGGCAGAACAAGGTGACCCGGTTCATAGCGCTGAACGAGTTTTGCCGCAACAAGTTCGTTCAGATGGGCTTGCCTGCGGAACGCCTGGTCATCAAACCTAACTTCGTAGACGCCCCGCCGTTTTTTGATGGCGCTCAGCGCAAGGGCTTCTTGTTCGTTGGGCGTCTTTCGCCGGAGAAGGGCGTCCAGACTTTGGCGCATGCCTGGCAAAAAGTGCCCAAGGATGCGTGGCTCAAGGTTGCGGGTACTGGGCCTGAATCGGCGCGTTTGGATGGGGTTGCTCGTGTTGAGGTTTTGGGGAGCCAATCGCAGGTTCAGATTCAAAGCCACATGGCGGCTGCGATGGCACTGGTGTTGCCGAGCATTTGGTACGAGAACTTTCCGCGAACACTGGTTGAAGCGCTGGCGGCTGGCTTGCCAGTGATTGCCAGCCGGATAGGCGCGCTGGCTGACTTGGTCCGTGACGGCGAAACTGGGCTGCTGTTCAACCCTGGTGATTCCGACGATTTGTCGCGGGTCCTGACTTGGGCCGCTCAACATCCTCAGGAAATGGCGCAGATGGGACGCCAGGCGCGTATCGAGTATGAGGCGCACTACACGCCTCAGAAGAACCTGGCGCAGTTGCTGGCCATCTATGAAGAGGCCATTCGTGCAGCGTGACCTCTTGCCAACTGTCTAGCTCCCCCGGCGCCTGCACGACGAGGCGCATCGCGGGTGTCATTTGACCTTGCGGAACTCGGTCTCGAAAGAGGCCTCGGTGCCGTCGGTCTCGTAGTAGATGGCGTTGCGTTCCGAAGGCAGTGGTGTATTGGGCGCCGTAGAGATATAGATGCGTTGATTGGCGGGCCCAGCCACGCTCATCAGGTACTTGTTCGTGCCACAGGTCAATGTGGCTTGCCATGACCCTTGGCTTGTGCGCATGACGGTGTTCTTCCAATAGCCCATAGAGCTGACGTTAGGCAAGGCTCGAAGAGGTTGCGTCGTGCTGCTGCCCGTGCCCAATTGCACATCGCAAGTCGTGTTGAATACCACGCCGAGGCGCTTGCTTTGACCGTTCGTGACCTTGATGTCGCTCCTCTCAACAAAGCCACTGCTTGTGACCCGGTAGGCACGGGTGACGCGTGCGTCAGTTTGATACTTCGGCTGTTCAACAACCAACCGACTCTCTTCTGCGGAGAAGCTCAACACATTGCCTTTGGCCCAAATGTTTTGGCCTTCACCATTGATCAGCGGCACGTTGTTCGCTCCTCCACGATGAAAGTAGGCTTTGTGCTGCGGTGTCCCGTAGGCAGACGTACCCGGGTCGTATGCCAGTGGCGTAGTGCCTTCATGCAGCTCGAAGGTTGTGAGTTCCTCCTGATAGTGGTTTCCCATTGACTGACCGTAGTGCACATAGGCTTGCCATGTGCCTGCGCGGAGCACGGCCTGCCTGAGCGTGGGGAAGTTACGGGTCATTGCGGTGGGGATCACAGGTTCAGTGGCCGGGACAGTAGCTGGCACATCCAGCAGAGACTCCCAAGTGCGCCACTTGTTGGCTTTGTCCAGGCCCCAGTACGTGGGTGCAAAACGGTACAGCCACCAATGCGCCGGCTGAGCAATGAGGGTTTGAGTCGCTGTGCTGTCGTTCGGGTTTGGTAGAGAGTTGTTGTCAAACCGGTAGTCAAAGGCGGCCAGGAGCAAGCGAAGAGCTTGCTCGCGCTCAGTGGCGAATCGACTGCCGTAGCCTTCAACCCCTGCTTGGGTCAGGAGCTTCGACAAGCCATCGAGCACGTAGTTGTTGTAGGAAAAAGTCCCCTCAATCCAGAAGTTGTCTGCGGTCAATGCGTAGGCCATGACGGCCTTGATGCCCTGGCTGCCGTTGTGAGCGTAATCTAGCAATGCGGTGTCCTTGTAGCGCATGGCAATGGCAGCAATGGCAGCGTTGTGCCAAAGCGCGATATTGCTCATGGGCGCGCTGGTGGACTTGAGGTTGCTTGCCATGGGCATGAACAGTTTGTCGCGCCAGCTGTTGTATCGGCTTGTGCCGGCAAATGACTCCAGCAAGCGAGCACTGTCAATCAGCGCAAAGCTGGCGACTGCCTCATCGAGCCCTTGCTTGTACATGGTGCTCTTGCCTTCATGGGTGCGAAGTGGCCAAGAGGCATAGTTCGTGGCATAAAAGTCCAGTTGCTGTGCAGCCCAGTTGCCGTACTTAGCTTCGCCAGTCAGCCTGAACAGGCGAGCAGCGCTTTGAATCTGAGCGACGTTGTAATCCCGACCCAACGCTACCCATGCACGCTTCATGGCTATTTCAGCGCTCGTGAGACCCTCCGGGGGCTCTGGGCTTTCAGGTGTCCATTTCAGGTCCAGCTTCGTCTTGGGGTCGACGTAGTCGTGTACCCAGCCTCCAACCAAGTCTTTGCGCTCGAAGCCTCGGGCCATCCATGCGTCCACTCGGGCGCGTTCTGACTTGACCCAATTCGCAATGTCCGGGCTGCGTTTGAACCGATCAATCAACGAGGGCCAGTCTTCACGGGCGTCACGGAAGCCGAAGAAGATCCCAAGAGCCGGCGCTTGGTATGCGACTGCGCTGGATGCTGTGGAGCTGAGACCGTCGCCGCTGGTAATAACTCTTGCCGTGGCGAGCGACTCCTTTTGATTCCAGATGCTGACCTTGGCTGCGTCAGCGGGTAGAACTTGGGAGGAAGGGCTGCCCGTGACTTGCGACGTTGATCCCGGGGCCGCAAAAACGGTCGGTGCAGGGCCT
>NZ_JBMLSK010000307.1:0-4334 GCF_049240545.1 Roseateles sp.
CGCGACAGCGGCCACAGCCGCGTGCCCGAGCCGCCGGCCATGATGACGGGTTGGAGGGGGAGGGTAACGGCTGTCAATTCGGCGCCTTTTCGGTCTTTGCAGTCGACCGTGGCCGAATTGTGGTGCTTGGGGCGACGTGCAGGTTCGAGATCGACAACATGGGCCGGCTCGGGAAGAGGCCGGCCGAGTGCTCCATCCAGCAGCCGGGGTGCCTGTGGGCGCGTTGACTCCTCACATATTCATTCGACAAGTGGTTGAAGATCGCCCATTCAATGAATGATGTGCACGTCACGGGTCCGCATGGGGCGGTGTTGCGATGATCCGCAATGGAGTGGCACGGCCTGGCCGGTGATCCAGGCTGCACACGGCAAGGTCCGGGTTAATGTGGAAGTCTTCCATGATCCGGGGCGTTGCCCCACATCATGAAAGTTAGCGATGCCCGTGCCGGGAGGTGGCCGCAGGCTGAACCCGTCGGCCATGGCAAAGGGCCGGGTGGGAATTCACCCCAACCTCGCCCCCGCCTGGCTGTCCCCCATGGCCTTCAGCGCAAACGCGAAATCCCGCGCCTGCTCCTTCATCAGGTTGAAGCGCCCGGAGGCGCCGCCGTGGCCGGCGTCCATGTTGATGTGGAGCAGAAAGGGGCCGGCCTTGGGGGCGCGGTCGCGCAGGCGGGCGATCCACTTGGCGGGCTCCCAATAGGTCACACGGCTGTCGGTCAGGCCGCCATGGGCGAGGATCGGCGGGTAGGGCTTGTTGGCGACCTGGTCGTAGGGCGAGTAGGCCCACATCGTGTCGTAGTCTTCTGCGCTTTCAAGCGGGTTGCCCCATTCGGGCCACTCCGGCGGGGTCAGGGGGAGGGTCGTGTCGCTCATCGTGTTGATCACGTCGACGAAGGGCACAGCGGCGATGTGGCCGCCGAACAGGCCGTCGGGGGCCAGGTTGGCTGCCGCGCCAACCAACAGGCCGCCGGCGGATCCGCCATAGGACACGATGCGGCCTTTCGTGCTGTCACCGCGGGCCACCAGTGCCTCGGCGACGGCGATGAAGTCGGTGAAGGTGTTCATCTTCTTGCGCTTGCGCCCGTCCTCGAACCAGCCTCGGCCCTTTTCGTCTCCGCCGCGGACGTGGGCGATGGCCCAGATCCAGCCGCGGTCGATGAGGCTCAGGCGCGCCACACCGAAGGCGGCATCCGTGCCGTAGCCGTAGGAGCCGTAGGCATAAAGCAGGGTTGGCGCGCCGCTGTTCTTTGGCGTGGTCTTCAGGCTCAGTGTTGTGACCGGGATCTCGGCGCCGTCCTTGGCCTTGATGAAGAAGCGCTCGGCGACATAGCGCGACGGGTCGTGGCCCGACGGAATCTCCTGCGTCTTGCGCAGGGAGCGGGTGCGCATTTCCATGTCGTAGTCGAACCACTGGCGCGGTGTCGATGGCGACTGGTAGACGAAGCGCATCGTGGCTGTGTCGTATTCATGGCCGGGCGCGAGATCGAGCGCGTAGGCAGCCTCTTCCTGCGTGATCATGTGTTCCCTGCCGTCGCGCGTGCGGATCACGATGCGGGGCAGGGCGTTGGCGCGTTCGAGGCGGACCAGGTGGTTGCGATAGGCTTCTATGCCCCTGATGTAGCGGCCGGGCTCGTGGGGAATGAAGTCCTTCCAGCTTGCACGATCGGTCGTGCCGTGGGCTGCCGTCATGATCTTGAAGTCGACGGCGCCGTCCGCGTTCGTGTGGATGTACCAGCGACCATCGAAATCGACGGGCGTGTAGAGCTGGCCCACCTGGCGCGGTGCGAAAAGCCGGGGGGCTGCAGTCGGGTCGCTCGCGGGAATGACGTGATACTCGCCTGCTTCCCGGTTTGCGATCGCGATCATGATGAAGCTGCGGCTGGAGGTTGTTCCGACACCGAGAAACATTCCCGGGTCTTTTTCCTCGTAAACCAGCACATCCTCACCGCCGCGGGCGGGCCTGCGAAAGACCTTTACCGGACGCGCATTCTCGTCCTGGTATGTCCAGAAGATGTACTTGCTGTCGGGTGAGAAGGTGAAGCTGCCCGACGTGCTTTCCATCGGTGTACCGACCGTCTGGCCTGTGGCAATGTCCTTCACGCGCAGGCGATAGTTGCCGGCGCCGGCATCGTCCTCGGCCCAGGCGTAGAGCTTGTGGTCCGGCGAATGTGCCGTTGCGCTGACCTCAAGATATGCCTTGCCTTTGGACATGGCCTCGACGTCGAGCAGCACCTCTTCCTTGCCACCGTTGCGTGGCATGCGCACGTAGAGCGGGTGCTGGGCGCCCTTGTCAAAACGCATGTGATAGGCCCACGGGCCGTCGGGCGCGGGAACGGAACTGTCGTCGTCCTTGGTGCGACCCTTCATTTCCTCGAACAGCTTGTCCTGCAGGGGTTTGGTGTCTGCCATGCAGGCGTCGAACCAGGCGTTCTCCTTGAGCAAGTGCTCGCGGATGTCGGCACGCAGGACGGACGGGTCCTTGAGGACCTTTTGCCAGTTATCGTCCTTCATCCACTGATATTCGTCGGTCCGCGTGCGGCCGAGCTGCGTGATGGTCTTGGGTTTCTTCACCGGTTTCGGGGGTGCCGGAATGGAGGGGGATGCTGCAAGGCCGACAGGGCTTGCCGTGAAGGCCGCAACAGCGGCACTTGTGGCGAGGAGTCTGCGGCGTGAGAGCGTTGTCATCATGTCGGCATCCGTGGATTCAGCGAATGAAAAGTGGTGTCAGGCGCCCGGCTTTCCTGCAAAGCTCACCTGCGCGAACGCCGGCTTGCGGGCGTCAAAGCTTGCGGTTGGGTTGCGGCCGAGCAGGCTGATGTATCGCCATGGACCTGCATGACGAGGGAAATGCGGGTGCTGCCGCGGCATGACCGAGATCGTGATGCGGTCCTTCCTGCCGATCTTGCTCTGGATCGCGACTCTCAGGCTTTGGGGTGCGACCACACAGATGACCGGCGCGACGCATGGCAGGGGCAGCCCACCTGCTCACGATGACCAAGGAGGCCTCGCGCGCAGCTGCTCGCCCTCTCCAGGACCTCACCGCTGGCATCACAACCGTGGCCGGCGGGCGCATGACCGTCAATGGCACGTTGACCGCGGTGTCGACCCGCTCCAGGATTCTGATCGGGCGGTCGATGGTGAAGCGGCCCGCGTCCTCGTTGCCTGTGCGTGAGAAGCCTGCTGCAGCGATACCGGTGCGCACTTCCGTCTTGCGTACGGTGAGGCCGCCGGCATCGAGGGCCTTGATGATCTCGGCGGCCAGGACAACCTTGGCCTGGTGCACGAGTGCGTTGGGGCAGTCAAGATCAGCGACAACGTTCCCTCTGCCGTGGACGACTTCAAGGGGTCCGGTGGTCTTGCTCATCGCAGTTGCTCCTTCAAGCGCTTGATCCGGCCTTTGACCCGTTCGCATGCCCTGGAACCAGCGGATTCAATCCCAGCCCCGAATACCGAACGGCCGAACATTCGGCTCTTGATAGAAGAACAGACGAATACACAACAGCCTTCTTGGCCTGCGGGGAAGTCCTTGTGGCAGCGTCAGGCTTCACGCTTCTGATGGGACGAGCTCTGTTGGTCTGGGGCTCCCTCGGGTGCGGGCTTTGGGTCGGTATACATCGTCGATATCGACAGAGCGGCTCCAACCAAACCCATCATTCCACACAAAAAGAACATCAGTTGCGTCGGGGTAGCTTGGCCTATGGTAGGAAATGAGCTGGATAGACCAGGCAAGACAAAGACAAGAAAGAGTGGGTTAAGCAGCCGGTCCTTTGTCAAGCCAAACTCCGACCGGCAATGCCGGACTCCGTGACCCAGCATGAGGACTCCGGCAAGGGAAAGGTATGAAAAGTCCATGATCCTGGCTCCTGATTTCAGGTGATTACCGATTCATTACGTGTCAGGTCACAAGGCGTTGCCGCGCTTAGACGCGCGGAATTCGTTCCCGATCCGTTCCCCGGAACGCGACCACTTCCAGCTTGTTGGCCCGGGCGCGGTGGTAGATGTAATAGCTGATGCGCTTCAGTAGCCAGCGCCTCGTGTCTGGAGACTTCGCGTTCTCCACATGGGTGCCGAGCCCTGGGAACTCGATGAGAAGATGAAGGGCCTCGCGAAGATCTTGGGCCACCGCACCCGGCGCTGCAAGACGGTTGACGCTCCACCAAGCAGCGGCTTCATTGATTTCGCGCCTCGCGCGCGGCTTGACCCGGACCGTGAGCGCCAAGATCAGCCGTACTTCCGAAGCTCGGCGAACAACTCCTCGGCAGAGATGCCGTCTTCGCGGTCTGCTTCGTCCAAGGCGTCTTCCAGTTCCTTCTGGAGCAACGTCGACAGGCTAAC
>NZ_JBMLSK010000308.1:0-10712 GCF_049240545.1 Roseateles sp.
ATATTCAGTCGGCATTACGTGGTTTAGCTGGTCAGTTTTCGGTCGGCATCAACAGGGAGTTTTAGCAGCATCAATCACAACAGTCTTAAAGTACCCGAAGTCTAGCAATGGAACCTAAGAGCATTCATAACGCAACAGCCAAACAACTACCCGGAAAATCGACAATGTGTATTATGTAAAACAACGTTTCATCGCGACGATGACTCGATGCGATTGTCTGTCGTTGATTTTCAGAATATTGTTCCTACTTTTTTCTAGATTTTGTTCCAAATAGTCCGGAGTCCGGCGTCAGAAATGTCTGTGGCGCTCCAGGGAAAACTGCGCCACAAATGTCCGACCAGGCCTGAATCAGCCAAGTCGCTCTTTTCTGTCGTACGACATAAATGTCTAGACTCCTGATAAGACGTTGTGCCACTTGTGGCTGTCCCACGATGTCAGTGTAATTTTCCTTGGTCGAGCCGAAACCGTGCAGGAAAACGATCGGCTCTAGCGGGCCGCTGCGGCCGATCGCCGCCACGTCGACCATCATCCCGTCGACTTACAGTCGCACGATCCGGCGCCCAAACTTACGAAGGGGCGTCATGGCGCTGTGATCCGACATCAGCTCGTCGATTCGGCGAATTCTTGAATCGCCGTACAGGCCTTATCGAGCGAGGCCTCGTCCATCGCATAGGCGATGCGCAGATACGGCAGATTGGGCGTGTCGGGTCGATGGGGCAGGCAGCGCCACGGCCAGATCGGTCACACGCCGTTTTGGCTCAGGCTCAGGCTCAGACTGAGGCAGCAGCGGCGCCGCTGTCGACCCCACTACCAGGGCTGGGGTGACAGCGGGCACCACCTCGCTGATCGCCGCCACTAGCCGATAGCCCTTGCGCGGCACGGTGACGATGTAGCGCGGCTGGCTGACCTCGTCGCCGACCACGCTGCGCAGCTGCGAGATCGACTGGTACACCGAATCGGCCTGCCATTCACCGATCTGCAAGGGCCGCTTGGCCAGCGGGTCGGCGTCTGCGCCCGGCTTCAAAGGTTCGACCCCGCGCTGAGAAATTCCCGTAAACCTTTGATTTCATTGGCGAATGAAACCTTAAGAGAAGCGCAAGAGTTCCATCAGGACTTGCCGGGCGTGGCCGCAGACCATGGCAACACCAAAACGTCACACCAGGGAGACCTAGTGCGGATCAACCACCCACAACCCAAGATTCTGAGAGACACGCTAGACCAGCGCAGCGCGTCGGGCCATTGCATGCGTGCAAAACACGACGCCCGGCCCGCTCGCTTCCCCCATATTGACGAAGCGTCATCACCACTTCCTGGGACATCAATCTGCCTCGCCGGCTGATGCGCGGCCTGCAGATCCTGAGACGCTGCTGAGACGGTGAACTTGTTGAATGTCCGAACGGCGAACGCACGGGGCGGGCGCCGAACACCCACAAGGAATAGCTGCCATGACAAATCTGCTGAAAGAATTCTGCCTGCGTGCCGGTGCCTGGCACCTGATGGCGGCCTGTGCCTTTGTGCTGGGCATGGGGGCGATGCCGGCGTCGGCCGCCTATCCGCCCGGCATTTACACGCTGAGATTGATCGGGCTGCCTGCGGGGCTGACCGTGGTGTTCAGCACCAAATTGCTGCACTGCGGCGACTCGTCGTACGGTCTCTTTTTCGACTCGGGCAGCGTGACCATGAATTCGCGCGCCATCCAGGCCACAGACCCCGGCTTCGAGCTCCCTTGGGTGTCCCGCACGGTGTATGAAGGCACTGTGCAGCCGACGTTGCCTGTGCCGGAGGGACCTTGCCTGGGGGCCGATGTTGGCAACCATGACCTGGAGCTCAGAGCGTCAGTGCGAACCGGCACCAATCCGGTGAGTCAGACATCGCGCGAGGTTTACTTCCTGCCGCGCGTGATGATGAACAGCAACCTGCGCTTTACCCAAATCCTGGAAGCGCGGTCAAGCTTTGTGCTGTTGCCGGGTCAGACCGGCCCCGTCACGATCACCCGGGACGTGGAAGCCTCAGTGTCTGTCGACAACCTGAACAAGATCGGCACGGCGGCGACCCAGCTGCCGTCGCTGTCGATCGAGCGCAAGCCGGGCCCCCTTCTCCTACCTCGTCAGCTGGTCCGGCTTTGGCTGAATGAACGTGGCCGCACCTGCATCACTGCGGGCAAGACAGTTTGTCAGGGCGACCGGCCGGCCACGCCGTCTGGCGCCATCGTGCATGCCGGAATCGAGCTTTGGCCGATCGTGGCCCGCACCTCTGGCAACGATGTGCCAGCCAACACTAGCCGTGCCCAGTTCAGATTCAAGCTGCCTGCATCTTTTTCAGTGGGCACGTTCAACCTGGTGGCCAATGCGGACGACACCGACGCACCGTTCTATCTGGTGAACGGCGTGCCGACGGCGCTGAACCTATTGCCCTGGAAATCGGCGGTGCATGACGTGGCGGTACAGTGATGCCCAGGGGCTCAGCCGCAACTGCTGCCCGCAGCGCCTGGCTTGCAGCGGCTGGGCCGGTGCAAGCCAGGCATTCGGCCAAGTCGATCGGCCCCGGCCGGCGTGGCGCTACAGGCTGGCTGTGGGGATAGGATTTTCAAACGCCCTTTTTCCCTTCCCCAAGGGCGCCCCGAACACGGCTCTCGACGCGTGTGTGTCGGTTTTTTGGGTGAAGCAAGACTGTTGAGCTTTGATAGCGCCGCCTAAAGTCGTCCTTCTTGCGCGCCTTCCGCGGGTTACTCCTGGTCGCCAGCCAGCTGCCAGCTGCCATCGGTCATGCGAACCCGCGACCGAAGCCGAGTCCAGCTGCCTGAGGCGCCGGGTCGCATGAACCGTCGAGGTTGGGCAGCGTCAGGCTGCGTGCAGCGCCTAGCCACGAGACGGGGCACGAGGCGGTGCACGCGCCTGCAGACCCAAGTACCTGAGGATCTTCTCGGTGACCGGCTGTTCCAGGCTCGCCGCAAGGAGCCTGAGCTGGCCGCCGCAGTTCGGGCAGTGTTCCATGTCGATCTCGAACACGCCGATGATCCCAACCACGTAAGGATCATCAACTGACCCGCTCCAAACCAGCCGTACGCCAATACCCGCAATTGGCCGGGACAGTGAGGAGGGATCTTCGCCAGTAAGCCGCCGTTCACCAAAACGGTCGGCGAACCAAACGTCAGCTTTGCGGCGCTTGTTCGAACTGTTGGCCGAGAACAGGTCCGGACATTTCGAGGACCCTGACAGCTTGGCAACTCGGTGCCAGGATTCGTCTCTTTGCCGCAATGCTGTCTGACTGAAAACTTGCTCATAACCCGGCTTCGCGAGAAGCTCAGGCATCGTATTTATCCTGTTCACCCCAAGGCTCTTTGTTTCTTCTCGCTCAAACCGATTCAGAATCGTCGGTTAGGCCAAGATTGATGTGCGGCGCCGTAGGAAACACTAGCCAGGATGGAGGGGATGAAAGGGATAAAGAAAATCCCGATAAATTGACGTCAGCGCCGCGAATCCCAACCTTGCCACGCCCCTCGCACCGGTCGCCCGGCCGCGCCCTACACGCCAGACTCAGCGTACTCACGCGGGGGAAAGAGTCAGGTCTTGCCATTCAGCATCCACCCCAGCGCTGGATGTGGCCAGGCAATGCATGAAAGCAAGGCCTGACCCTTCGCCGTTGTGGTCAACGCCGCTTTGAAGCGCCACGTCCGGCCGTATGGTTTTGTGATCTGGACCGTGGGGGATTTCACGGACAGGCCTTGAGGCAGCGCCAGTGCCCTTGAGCGGCCGGAGCAGCTTTGACAAAGCGAGCTGAACGGACCATGGCGCCCGCGCTGCGGCCCGTCGAGTCGTCATGTGCAATTCAGAGAATCCAAAAGGTCAGCATGCAGGCCTGCCACTGCTGCTACGCCAACCCATTTTGGAGTCGTGTTCATGCAATCCGCCCCCTTCGCCCTTGCCACCGTCTTGGCCCTTGTTTTGAGTGCAGCCCCTGCTGCTGCGAACGACACGACGGTGCGCTTCGCCACTTTCAATGCCTCGCTCAATCGCGACGCCTCGGGCCAGTTGCTCAGCGACTTGGCCAACCCGCTGGCGACTGGCGTTAGCGCCACGGTTGCCAACCGCATCAAGCAGGCCCACAACGTGGCCGAGATCCTGCAGCGCGTCAACGCCGATGTGGTCTTGGTCAATGAGTTTGACTTCGACTTCAAAGGCAACCCCACCGCCAGCAGCGATGCGATGGCGCTGGGCTATAGCAGCGAAGCGGCCAAGCGCTTTCAGGACAATTTCTTGTCGGCCCCGCATGGCCACGCTAAGCGCGGCTTCACCAACGGCCTGAACTACGCACACCGCTTCACCCCCAACACCAACACCGGCTTGGCCTCGGGGTTCGATCTCAATAACAACGGCAGCGTTGGCGGCGGCGACGATGCTTTTGGCTTCGGCAACTTTGGCGGCCAATTCGGCTTCACGATCTATAGCAAGTACGAAATCGTCGGCGTGCGCAGCTTTCAGACCTTCAAGTGGAAGGACATGCCCGGCAACTTGCTGACCAATGACCCGACCAACAACAAGCTGACCGATTTCTACAACGCCGCCGAAGTCAATGCGCTGCGCCTGTCGTCGAAGAACCATGTGGACGTAACCGTGCGCATCAACGGCCAAGACGTGCATTTCTTGACCGCCCACCCCACGCCGCCCACCTTTGACGGCGCCGAAGATCGCAATGGCAAGCGCAACCACGATGAGATCCGGCTGTGGGCCGACTACATCGCCGGCGGCAGCCAGGGTGCTTATTTGTACGACGACCAAGGCGGCAAGGGCGGCCTGGCTGCCGGTGCGAAATTCGTGATCGCCGGTGACTACAACGCCGACCCGCTGGACGGCGACAGCTTCAAAGGCCTGGTGGCCGGCACGAACTACAACGCCATCAATCAACTGCTGGCCAACCCGCTGGTCAACACCAAGCTGACCCCCAGCGCCGACGGGGGCCTGGACGCCGCCACCCACCCCAGCAACAACGGCAATGCCAACCAAAGCCATGTCGGCGATGCAAGGCAGGACACCGCCGACTTCAGCGACAGCGCACCCGGCAATCTGCGCGTGGACTATGTGCTGCCCAGCGCGAACATGACGATGAGCGGCGCCGGCATCTTCTGGCCCGCCGACCCCGACCGCAACGCGTCCAATAACACCGGCGACTTGTACGACCTGGTGGGCAACTTCCGTGACGCGAACCTTTACGCCAACTTCCCCAGCAGCGACCACAAGGCCGTCTGGGTCGATGTGCAGATCGCGGCTGCTGTGCCCGAGCCCAGCAGCTGGGCATTGCTGGCGGGTGGGCTGCTGGCTGTAGCCGGCCTGGCGCGCCGCCGTCGCCAAGTCTGAGCATCGCGGGTCTGCCTCATCTTCCTTCACTTTGCCCCCTGATTCGGGGGGGGGGGTGAGAGCGAGTTGGGGCAGATCGGCGCATCGCTGTCACTGGCCGCGCCTCCGTCACTGGGCCTCCAAATCTCAGCGGCAACACCCAGCCTTCCGGCGTCGGTCGATCTCGCGCGATGGGCGACAGCAATGGGCACCCTGCCGGCGCCCCTACAGCGCATCCGAATGACAGGATTTGGCCGGGAGCGTTAGGACACAACATCCCCAGTCAGCCGCCGTTGACCAAAACGGTTGGCGAAACGCAAGTCAGCTATGTGGCGCTTGTTCAACTGTCGGCCTGGAGCAGGCCGGGACATTTCGATGGAACGGACTGCGTGGCATTTCAGCGCCCAAAGCATTGCAGTTAGGTCCATGACGAATAGAGATCGATAGACGCTTTTGCTTTGATTTCAGCGCTGCACGGCCAGTGATTGCCGTCTATGCAATACAGGCATGCTTTTGGGGTGAGAAGAAAGACACGTCATCGGTGCCAAGCGCACGAGCGGTTGCGCGAGAATCGTTGTGCTCAAAACATGAACCACGCACCCTTGCGCTTGGGCTTTTGGTGATTCGCTCGCCAGCGACGACGATGAGCTGAAAATTGAGGGGCCATGCCCCGTGAGCACTAAGACAAACACCATTTCGGAATATCGATTGGTAAGGGAGCGAGTGGGGATGCCAACGTTGAATGAACTCAGGCGCGCAGCCGGTGGCCACTACCTGACATTGGCTGCTGGACTGACTCATGTTGTCGAAGACGGTGAAAAGGACGATCCGACAGTTCTGTTGCTGCACGGCGCAACTGTCCCCCATTGGGAGTTTGACCGGCTAGTGCCGCATTTGCGTGCGAATGGGTCGCGAACCGTCAGGTTCGACTTTCTTGGGCACGGACTGTCAGATCGACCTACGGTTGACTATGACTTCGCCCTTTTTTTGAGGCAGGCCTTAGAGGTTCTCGATGGCATCCATACCTCCCGTCCACTGACCGTCCTCGGGCACTCGTTCGGTGCGGCCATTGCTGCAGCGGTCGCCCATGAGCGTCCAAGCCGTGTCCAGCGATTGGTGCTTGTTGCGCCACTGCTTGATTTCATGGCGTATTCCTTTTGGCCAAGGATCTTTGCATTGCCGGGCGTCGGCAGCCCGCTCATGCGCTCAATCGGTCTTCCTGCCCTTGAGCGTCGTCGTCAAAGAAGGTATGCCTCCATCGGAGCTGAACACCTAACTCCGCGTTTTATTGCGGAGGCGCGCGCCCCCGGATACACGGAGGCGCTTGCCTCTATGTTCAAGAAGGGAACGCTCAGTGACCAGCAAGCTCATTACCAGCGCTTGTGCCAAAGCGAGTGCGAGATCCTTGTCATAGCCGGCACTGCGGATCGAGTCGTGCCATTGCAGGACGTGGAGCGGGTTCGATCCATGTTGCCTGAGCACGAGTATCTGGAACTCAAGGGCGCGGAACACATTCTGCTCCTTACGCACCCGGAGCTTGTGGCTGCCGCACTCATCGCACAATGACAACGTCTGTTCCACGCCTGGACAAAATCCTGCGGGCAATGTGAATGGCTTCAAATTGAGCCGGGCAGCTTTCCCAAGCAGCGAATTGGCAATCGGCGGCGCTGACATTAAGGGAGAAATTGAATGCGGTGGGACGCTATGTGCCCAAAGCCGAAATTGACCGGATGGCAGCAGAAGGCTGCTCTGAGTCAATCACGGATCAGCACCTTAGCGACAGCAACCAAGAACAGCGGTCAATGAGCGCCACGGGCCTTAATCGGCAGCTTCATCCTAAGTACCGGTCATCCAACTGCGGCGCTACCACCGCACCGATACGAACGACTGCTTTCGCGCGCTGCCAGAGTCGCATCGCGACCCACAGACACATGCTCGCTCAATTGCGCCGTAACGCAGCTTTGTGCCCATAGCCGAAGTACGACTTCAGGGCTGACGGTCGCCACTGCAGCGATTGCAGCTCTTCGGCATGCGGAACCCGATGCCCTGAAGCTGTCGTGTAAGGCTGCAGCTACGCCGTGATAGGCCGCTTGCCGAGGCGAGTCGCTACTGGGATCACGGGAGGGGATAAACTAAGGGTTTTCCTGCCCCCCCTCGGGGTGATAGGCGCACGGCAAGGTGCTCGCGGAAAATCAGATCCACAGACCGCACTTGCACCAGAAAAGCCGCCTTGCGGCTTCTTGCGAAGCAAATGGCGGCTCCGATTTGAGGGAGAGAGGGTGTGAGCGAGAGTGCGCTGTTTCGCGCCGAGGTTGTGCAGGCACAGTCAGCCCAGTGGCTGGGCCGTATCCGCATCGCGCGGCCGCCCAGCTTTGCCTGGGTCACCGGCATCTCGGTGGCGCTGGCCGCTGCCCTGATCGCCTTTGCCGTGCTGGGCCAGGTGAGCCGCAAGGCGCGCCTGACGGGCCTGCTGTTGCCCAGCAAGGGCCTGATCGGCGTGAGCGCGCCCCAGGCCGGCACGGTGGCCGAGCTGCTGGTGAGCGAAGGCCACCAGGTGCAGGCCGGCCAGCCCCTGCTGCGCTTGAGCAGCCCGCGCCTGCTGACCGAAGGCGACGCCACCGTCCTGGCTGCCCAGGCCCTGGCCCAACGCCGCAGCGCACTCGCCACCGAACGCCTGCTGCTGCAGCAACAGGCCCGCCAGCGTGATGACGCGCTGAATGACCGCCTGCGCAGCCTGCAAACCGAGGCCCGCCAGGCCGAGGCCGAACTGGAAACCCACCGCCTGCGCGCCCAGCTGGCGGCCAAGAGCCAGGCCCGCTTCGAGGAACTGGGCCGCAGCGGCTTTGTCTCCCCCGCCCAGACGCAGCAAAAACACGAAGAGCTGCTGGACCTGCAACTGCGGGAACGCAATGCCCAGCGCAATAGCGAAGCCCTGCAGCGCGAGATCCAGAGCCTGCAGGCCGAGCGCCAGGCCAATCGCACTGCACTGGCCACCAGCCTGGCCCAACTGGAGCGCAGCCTGGCCAGCCTGAGCCAGGAGGTGCATGAGAACGAAGCCCGGGGCGGGCTGATCGTGGCCGCGCCCCAGGCCGGCACCGTCAGCGCCCTGGTGCCCCACCCGGGCCAGGCCGTGCAGCCGGGGCAGACCCTGCTGAGCCTGGTGCCCGAGGCGCGGGCAGGGCATGAGGCTGGACAGAGCGCCCCAGGCAGTTCATCAGCCGCACCGCTGCAAGCCCAGCTCTACGCCCCCAGCCGCACGGCGGGCTTTGTGCAGGCGGGCCAGACGGTGTGGCTGCGCTATGCCGCCTATCCGTACCAGAAGTTCGGCATGGCCCAGGGCACGGTGGCCGCCGTGAGCCAGACCCCCATCGCGCCTCAAGACCTGCCCGCGGGCCAGGCCCAGGCCCTGCTGGCCGCGGCGCAGAGTCAGGAGCCGCTGTACCGCATCACGGTGAACCTGGAGCGACAGCACATCAATACCTATGGGCAGGCACAGGCCCTGAAGGCCGGCATGAGTCTGGAAGCCGATGTGATGCAGGAGCGTCGCGCGGTATGGGAATGGGTGTTGGAGCCCGTCTTGGCGGTTTCCAGCTCAGCAAAGAATCTGATCACTTCGCCTGTGAATTCAGCCAGCCCGGGAGGCTGAAAGGCGGGAGTGGTGGATGCGTGCCGGACGCATTCCGGCATTTTTGGAAAACTGAAAAACATGAGAGCAATTTCGATCAATGAAACCCAGCACGTGCAGGGCGGCGAAGTCGGCGCGACTGGCATGGGGGACAACTATCATTACGCCGGATATACAGACCAACAGGCCACACAGTGCGCTAACACCGTTATGGCGTGGGGCGGAATGGGCGGCGCCATCGGTGGATTGTTCGGGGGGATTGGCGGGCTAGTCGGCATGCTCGTTGGCGGCGCGGCTGGAGCAAGGCGCTCCGAGAGCTGCAACCTAAACTACTACAGGTACTAATCAACCCAACTGAGCGAGCATGGAATGCCATATAGCACAGAAGCAATTTATCGCAAGGCTCCAAATCGCCTGATCCACATTGCCTTTCAAACTCTCGGTTTGACATTGCTGGCCGTAATTGCACTTCGCTATTTTGGCATTTCCATTAGCAGGCACAATATTACAGCACCCCACCATCACGTCTTATTCTTCGGGGCGCTATCTCCTTTCATATACTGGGGATTGAGAAAGAATTCCGCGTTCCTGGCCAACAAAGTACGGCAGCTCTCTTATTCAAAATATACGCCAAAATCTCTGGAATACTTTGCATGGGCTTGGCTTTCATTCTTCTCCAGTCAGTGTGTAATTCAAATCTATTGGTTTCTGATGGACCGTCCGCTACCGCCGGGCTTAGATCCGACCGGTTTCCTCGGAATTTTCTCAGTCTTCAACTATGCACTGCTAACGCCTCTCGCAGAGACAGCAATCCAGATAGCCGTCCTCAGAGTAATTAGCAACCGGGCAAACGAGGGCTATGCAACCTTGATTGCAGCCGCTCTAGCAGCAATTGGGCACGGGATTCATGAACCCATATGGTCAATACCGGCATTTCTCCTCTTCTACATCACCTCTGTAGTCGCACAACGTCAAGCGAAGATACATGGCTACGGCCAGGCCTTCTATTCAGCCTTCATAATTCATGCAGCCAACAATTGCCTCGCACTACTAGTTCTTATAGGCAGGTGGATTTACGCCTGAGTACGGCTTTTTTCATGCTGCGGCGACGGAAAGTACACACGGCAAAGGCCGAATGACCTCGCACCGCTGATCGCCCCTGCATTTGATGCGCCCCCTCCTCCAATCCGAATCCAGCGAATGCGCCCTGGCCTGCCTGGCCATGGTCTGCTCGGCCCACGGTCAGCATCAGGACCTGGCCGATCTGCGCCGGCGCTTCCCGGTCTCGCTGAAGGGCGCCACGCTGGCCCAGTTGATTTCGCATGCCTCGGCACTGGGTTTCTCGTCCCGCCCGCTGCGCCTCGATCTGGACGAACTCGGTGACCTGCAACTGCCCTGCATCCTGCACTGGGACCTGAACCACTTTGTGGTGCTCAAGAAGCTGGTGCGCGGCGGACGGGCGGCCGTGATCCTGGACCCTGCGGTGGGCGAGCGGCGCCTGAGCCTGGATGAGGTCTCGCGGCATTTCACGGGCGTGGCGTTGGAGCTGAGCCCGAACGCGGACTTCAAGCGCCAGGCGCCCGCGCCCCGGGTGTCTCTGACCGAGCTGACCGGCAAGGTCCATGGCCTCAAACGCTCCCTGCTCCAGATCTTTGCCGTGGCGGTGGTGCTGGAGCTGTTCGCCATCGTGGCGCCGCTGTTCAACCAGATGGTGGTGGATGATGTGCTCACGTCGGGCGACCGCGACCTGCTGA
>NZ_JBMLSK010000309.1:0-1250 GCF_049240545.1 Roseateles sp.
ACCCGCAGGAGGCGCGCGCAGGCGAGATCGCGCGGTATCGCCGCAAGGGTTGGTCTGAGGCGCGGATCGCCCGCGCGATGACTGACAAGGCCCGCGCTGACGCACGCCCCGCTGGCCGGACGCCGAACGAAGACGCCGCCTACTGGATGGAACTGCTGACCACGCTCTCAGCGGAGCTCGGACTGAAACGGCTGGCGCTGATGCATCACTTCTGCAGCAACAAGTCCCCCGGGAACGGGCCCGAGGCGGCAAGCCGCCGCAGGGCCGGGCCGGTGCGCGAGGCGGCCGAGGTCCTGGCCACCATGGGGGACGCCGTGATCCATGATTTCGATATCGGGGTGCCTCTCAGATGATGCACGACATGAGCGAGCTCCTGCCGAAACTTCGCGAAATCGGCTTTGGGGCGTGGGACCCCTGGCCTGGCGAGCGCCCGGACACCCACTGAAGGCGCATGGTCTGGCCGTGGATGGGTGGGCGAGACCTGCGTGACCTCCGATCAGGCGGTGGTGTCGGGTTGACTTGGTATGCCCAGGGCCTTTCGGGCCTGGGGAGGGCGTTTGGGTTTCCTGCGCTCTTCGCTGCGGCGCTGATCCAGCGCGCGCCGGGCCAGCCAGTTCGGGTGAGGTCGTAACGAGGCCAGCGGCAGCACTGCTGGAGCTGGAAAAATGCCAGCCCGCAGAGTTGACAACCGTTGTCAAACTGACCAAGATGCCTCCATGAGCCGCCACACCATGAGTTTCGCCTTGCCCGAGTCGATGCGCGACTACATTGACAACCGGGTCGCCGCTGGCAACTACGGCAACACCAGTGAGTACATCCGCGACCTGGTCCGACGCGACCAGGAGGAGCAGGCCAAGAAGCGGCTTCGCGACCTCATCGAGGACGGGCTGGCGTCCGGGCCCGGCCGACGCCGCACCAAGGCGGACGAGAAGGAGCTGCTGTTGATGGCTCGCGGCGAGATCGATTGAAGCCCGCGTTTCTGCGCCCGCAGGCGTTGCGCGACCAGCAAGGCGAAGTACGGTACTACCGCAAGGAGGGTGGCACCCGCGTGGCGGTGAAGCTGGCCAACGCCACCAACACCGCGCTTGACCGGATCGAGCTCGACCCTGGGATCGGCTCGCCGACGCTCGGAAAGCTCCTGGGCATACCAGGGCTTCGGACCTGGCGGGTCTCAAAGTTCCCGCTGCTCTGGTTTTACTTCGAACGCGGCGATCACCTGGATGTGGTCCGGCTGCTGGGCGAGCGCCAGG
>NZ_JBMLSK010000310.1:0-1158 GCF_049240545.1 Roseateles sp.
GTCGGACTTGCAAAATCCATTTCCACCCGAACAGGCGGTGTTGAAGTGGCGGGGGATTGGGCGGTGATCAAGTTGCCGAGCCCTGAGGCGATCCGAGCGTCGGCCGAGTCAGGGCGGCGGCATACACGGCCAGGCCAGTCAGGGCCAACAAAAGGGCCGCCAGCCCCATCTTGGCGATGGCCCGTAGCAGCCAGCGGATGTTGAAGCCCGCCGCGCAGAGCACCGCGTGCAACGCGTCGCCCTCGGCGCCCTTGAGCCAGCAGCGGTCCATGCGGTGATCAGCCTTGGCGTGGCCGATCAGCGGCTCGATGGCCTGGCGCCGCTTCAGCCACGTCTTGTGTTTGGGCGTGAGCGACTTGAACTTGCCACGGTGGATCACTTCCAGCGGCGCCAGATCCTTGTCCACGCCCCGGTAACCCAGGTCCACGATCGCCGTGTGCGGCTTGACCCCGATGTCCTGCAGCAGGGTGTTGGTCTGCTCGATCTGCGCGGCCAGTGTGTGTCCGTCATACGGGTTGCCAGGGAAGCTGCGCGCCCCGACCATCAGGCCTTGCTGGTGCGTGACGGCAAGGCTGACCTTCACGCCGAACTCATAGGGGTTGCGCGCCTTGCCCTTGCTGATGCACTCGGTCTCCGGGGCGTGCAGCGCGTACAGCTTGTTCTTGTCCTTCGGTCCTTGCTGCTGGATGCGCTCGGCCCGCTGCACCCAGGCGTCGAGCCGCACGCGGGCTTCGTCGGCCAGGCCGCCCATCTTGCGGCGCACCTCTCGCAGCAGCCGGCCCAGGATCGTGCGCTGGCGTTTGAGCACGCCGCGCAGCCGCTTGAACTGCTTGGCGTGGGCGTAGCCGCCGGCCTTGCGGCGCAGCGCCTTGCCCTCGCGCTCGTGGGTCTGCTTGAGTTGGATGCCGGCGCGCTTGGCCAGCCTGGCAATCTTGTCGCGAGCGACTTCCAGCAGTCGGCTGTCGGTGGGGTGCGCGATGGCCTTGCTCTGCACCGTGGTGTCGACGATCACGCGCTCGAACTCGGTCTTCTTCACCGCGCCCATGTCCACCGCCGCCTCGATCGTGGTCTTGAGCAACTGCTCAACGCCGGCCTCGCCCAGCCCGCGCCGGAAACGGCTGATCTGCGCTGGGTCGCAGGGCAGGCGCGGCTCGAAGT
>NZ_JBMLSK010000311.1:0-4787 GCF_049240545.1 Roseateles sp.
TTGAGAAAAACATCCCCGACCTGCAAAAAATGGCCGTGGCCTTCATGCCGCTGGGTACGGCGGATGAGCTGAAAACCCAGATCATCGACGTGGCGCTGGACCGCGCCTTCTTACTTGACCCACTGCCCAATGACGAGATCACGTTCAAGCGCCGCATCGAAGAAGGCCGGGGCCGCTTGACCTTGATTGCCAACGAAGTGGCCCGGCTGGCGGGCACCATCTTGCTGGAGTTTGGCGCAGCCACCCGCAAGATCAAGGACACCAAAAACGCCCCCGAAGCGACGGCAGACTGCACAGCGCAACTGCAACGCCTGATGCCCAAAAACTTCATGGCCGCCACCCCGTGGCCGCAGCTGCAGCACTACGCCCGCTACCTCAAGGCCATCACCCTGCGCCTGGACAAGTACCGCGCCGACCCCGCCCGCGACGCCCAGCGCCTGGCTGAGCTCAAACCCCAAGAACAACGCTACTGGCGTCTGGTGGCCGAACGCAAAGGCGCCCAAGACGCCCGCATGCTGGAGTTCCGCTGGTTACTGGAAGAGCTGCGCGTGAGTTTCTTCGCGCAAGAACTGCGGACCCCGCAGCCGGTCAGCATCAAGCGGCTGGAGAAGGCTTGGGGGCAGTTGAATCATTGAGGGACGAACCCCCAGTCGGATTTGATTTTTTGAGAATGAAGTCCGCTTTAGGCTTGTAGCGGAAGTCCGGGCTTGCCACGGTGAACGTCCGCTTCATCGCATTCCATTCGCTTACTAGCCTAAAGACCATGGTCGCTTGATCTCAACCTGTAAGCGGGCGGCAGCGATTACCCCATCAGCTTGATATCACTACTAGAGGATGGTTTGTGATAGTGCGTAGAAAGAGGCTCGTAGAGCCAAGAATGGCAAGGTGGTCATTTTCGATGCCCGCCTTGGACAGCCCCGGCTGAACAATACCGACGCGAAAGGCAACGTACTTACGTCGCGACGCCTTTTTTAGCACAACAAGCTTTCGCAGGCTTCCGCGAACAAAGCGCGTCGGGCGACCCGCGCGATGCTTGGTCTCACGCTCTGTTAGATGAGCAACCAAATTGGGAAAATTCCATGTCCACTTGGTCGATTTTTGCGCTTGGCCGCAGACCTCGTATAGGTCTTTCACGCGGTTTCCAGGTGCGGCTCCAGAGGAATACTTGCAGTGCCATAAAGTCACAGTGATGGTCTGATCCCCATCTTCAATAGCTACTATGTCCGCGCTTTCCCCAGCATCGTCGTCATCAATGATGAACGCCGAAGGCCCTTGCTCCAGGTGCTCGATAAATTTTTGTTGAATCGAGCGAGGGCGCAGCGCGCCATCTTTCCATCGGCTTTCCTGATTTTGGAGCGTGTCGCCCCACCCCAGCGGAGCGATCAGCTCTTGGTCATAAACCTCAGCAAGCTCTTCACGCGGTTTCAGCAGTATTTCGCCCGAGAGTTGCGAGCCATCTGCAAGTCGTACGAGAGGTGGGTTGGTCGTGAAGAAGTCTACCGCCAGATCAGTCTTATTGAAGGCCTCAATGCTGACATCAGGTCCTTCGACCCGCACAATCGAGTAGAACAGTCCCTGGGCTACTCCTTCGGGGACTAGCGTCATCTTGAACACGGTCTCGACTTCACTGCCAGCCTTCAGCTTGAACGTGAACTCGTTACCTGCCGGGTTCCACTCGACAAGATCTAACTGACACTCATGGAAGCTGTATTTCTTTTCTCCGTGCACAACCGTAATCTTGAAACTCGCCGACTCGAAGAGCTGATCTGGCCAGTCGATCATCATCGCATGCACATCAGGAAGCACGCCGCCTTTGCGCAACTCAGGAACGAGGGTGTGCTTGAGGAAGTCGTTGGGCTCGATGTTCTCGTTTGAGAGCTTGATCCCCAGGTCTCGGCACCAATCTCTCCAGCCGGCCAGAGAGTCCGTCTGAAGAGACCAGATTTTTCCTTTACGTGAGCATCCAATGCTCACTCTCTTTCCGTCTTCGTAGCCTACGCCCATGACGTTCGACTTCATTTTGTCCTGCTGCTGCACGGGATCGATAGCGTCACCGACATCGAGACCAGCATACATTTGGTATCTGACATTCCGGCTCAAGCCCGTCAAACCCACGCTGTGCAGCGTCATTCGGCGCAGATTGCCGAAAGCCCTGAACACCTCCTCATCGCGAACCGGTTGCGGGTCAGTCGAGAGACTTTGAGCCAGCTTCCACGCGAAATTCTTGCGGGAACTGTTAATGAATAGAAGGCCTTTTTCCTCTTCATAGAAGGCGATAAAAAGGTCCCAGGTATCGATGACGATGTCACGGGAGTCTGTCCAGTCAACCTTGTCTTCCTGATTGACAATGAAGACCAGCATCTTGTCTTGCTGACTGAAGATCGGCTGATAAATGACCTGGTTCGGTCGAAATGCATTTGCATACCCTGTGTGGTCGAAGTTCGTGACGCGAAACACCTCCGTGCTCAGCTTCGGGTTCATCGTGAGCGCAGATATCTGCAGTTTCGTAGCAACTTCCTTCAGTGGTAGAAGGTTTTCGACAAGCTCTGACAGCCTCGCCTGCGGGTCGATTGCGTCATAACTCAAGTCCGACAGCAGGTTGTTCCAATCAGCATCTTCTTGATAGAGGCTTTCAAGGGCTTCAGGCACGCCGTCTTCAGCAGTATTTGCCACGAAACTTGCGTCCCCGACATTGTTGGCCGCACGAGCGAAGCGACCAATAAACTGCAGCGTGATGCCCAGGCTCTTGTGAACGGAGTGCAGCGCGGCCACCTTGAGTTGCGGCAAGTCAAATCCTTCGCCGAACATATCCACGCAGATGATGATCCTGTGCTTGCCGCTTCGGATATTCCGAAGCACCTGTTCGCGACCCTTCGTGTTGCTGTGGACGAGGACCGGGTTCAGGTCCGGAAATTCTGTGCTGTAGATGTTCTCAAACAGGTCCTTGGCTTGGCCAATCATGTTGGCTCTCGCCAATAACATGTGGTCTAGGCCGCTTGCCAGATCGGCCCTCAGTCTCTGTACGGCTTTCTCGGCGATCCGCAGATCGGCCACGGAGCTGTCTGGCTCAAAGACTTGAAGGAACTGGATCGGCTTGAAGAACTCGTTCTCCTGGGCAAGCTGAAGTGGGTAGTTGTAGATGATCTTCCCGTTCAAAGCCTTGCCGTCTTCCCGGAACGGCGTCGCAGTGAACAACAGCATTCGAGCATGTGCGCAATAACTTGAGAACCTGTTCCAGGTTGTCGCTTGCGCATGGTGTGCCTCATCGAAGAAGACTTCACTGAAGAGTGCTGCAAACGCTTTTTGCTCATTCTCATCGCCTCGGCTGATGGAGGCCATCGTGGTCACCACAATGTTGCAGCTTCGGAGCATGTCGAACTGGGCCGCAGTGGGCTTTCCTGTCAGCACGCCTACGACCGGATTGAGCACGTCAGTGACGATGCCCAATTTTCTCAGGAGCCCGTACTCCCTGAACTTATCTGCCGTCTGCTGCCGCAGCGGGTCTGTGGGCACTATAACCAAGATGCGATCACCGCGCGATTCGACGGTGATGGCCAGCATTACCTCCGTTTTCCCCGTTCCTGTGGGCATCACAATAATGGCCGGGTCTTTGCTCAAACTCCAGTGCGCCGCTATCGCGTGGAGCGCGCCGATTTGAGGTGCGCGCAAGCCAGGCCTGGCGGCGAACCCCTCAACTGCAACCAGCTCGGAGACGTAGTTGATCCCGCCTCGCCATGAGGCATGCACCTCAGCCCTCAGTCGGTTCCCTTCAGCCAAGCTGTCTTCGACTTCCCGGAAGCGTGCATCCGAGACTTCAAGTATTCCGTCTATAACCTCACCATCAGTCCCGCGTAGTACCCCGGCGGGAGCCAGATCCGTGAAGTCAAATCCATTGACCATCAAATCAATGGCGTAGACAGCGCCGTCTTCAGTGGTCGCCTTGAAGCGTTTGAAATTCGGACCTCGGGATCGATGGGCAATGACGGTGGCCGGGTAAACCGCGCTCGCACGCCCGATGCATGCGGCCTCGATTACGCCGTCCCGGCTCTGGAAGGCATATCTTGTTGGCAGGCGCAGGCGCGTTGCCTCAGCTAAAACCGCTTCTGTGATCATCCCCCGCCCCCGTTCTGTTTTCGCGCATCGCACTCATAGCGAGCAAAACTCATACAAATTACGCAAGTCCTTGCACTGCCTGGTGCTGGATTGTGTGTGCCGGTGCGACGTCAATGGCGCACCCACCTTCATCTAGGCTGCTGCGTCCAGCAACGAAGATCAACACGCGCTGCTGCAGACCGTCATCGCCTGGTTCATCAAGATACTCATTCGTCTGGGCGTGTTGGTCTAGGAGATGGGGCAGGCCTAGCGAAGACCTCACCGTCTGCGAGCAGTCGACCGATAGCGCGGAGTTCTGAACGTCCGCAACATGGCGCAGAACGAATGTTCGGCGCCCGATCCCAGCAGACCGCACTCGCTGCATCTCGGTCATACCCGTTTCCCCATCGATCATCTGCACCAGAATGAACTTGCAAGTTCAACTGAATGCAAGTTGGGTGTATGTGCTTATTGCCCATGAGACAAGCCTTCAAACCATTCCGGATTCACTACCACTCGCGGCACAAGTTCCGTAGTCACACCCAGCGAGAGTTCTTTCAGCTTTTCAGCCAACTCATCCCCATCCACCAAGTCAATCGGCGGTGCGCCGTCGCGGGTGGCTTCTTTGATGGCGCCTGTTGTGAAGGTGCCCGTGGTGATGAACAGCCCTTTGTCAGCCCGCCCGACCATGGCGC
>NZ_JBMLSK010000312.1:0-1220 GCF_049240545.1 Roseateles sp.
GTGCGTATTCCGCGCGATCCCGGACGCCGTTCCGCTGTGATGGCGGACAGCATTCCGCCGTGATGGCGGACACCGTTCCACGCTGATGGCGGACACGGTTCCGCTGTGATCGCGGACACCGAAGCGGTGTTCTGAGTGACCCAACGAGGCATAGGCTGCCCGACTTTTTGGCCGGGAGAGGCGATGCCCACACCAAGGGTCCTCATGAGCAAGATCAGACAAGCACTTCGACTGCTGGCCGACTCCGGGTTGAGCACGCGGCAGGTGGCCGCTGCGCTGGGCGTGAGCAAGTCCTGCGTCAGCGAGATCGCGATGTACGCCCGCGACGCTGGGGTGGACTGGCGGCTGGCCAGCACCTTGAGCGACGACGAGCTGCAGTCGCGGCTGTATCCACCGCCGCGCCCTCGCAGCAGCACGCGCGTTGAGCCCGACTACGCCGCGCTGCACCAGGAACTCAAGCGCCCGGGCGTCACGCTGCAGCTGCTGTGGGAGGAGTACAGCGCCGGCGCAGCCGGTGCCGGCTACCGCTACAGCGCCTTCTGCGACAAGTACAGGGCCTGGGCCAAGCGCCTGAAGCGCTCGATGCGCCAGGTGCACCCTGCCGGCGAGCGGCTGTTCGTCGACTACGCCGGGCAGACCGTGCCCGTCATCGACCCGAGCAGCGGTGAGATCCGCCGGGCGCAGATCTTCGTGGGTGTGCTGGGCGCGTCGAACTACACCTACGCCTGCGCCACCTGGCGACAGACCGCCGCCGACTGGGTGGGCGCCATCATCGCCGCGCTGGAGTTCATCGGCGGCGTGCCGCGCCTGCTGGTGCCCGACCAGCCACGGGCGCTGATCGCCAACCCCGACGCCTACGAGCCCGTCACCGCCCGGCTGATGCAGGAGCTGGCCGAGCACTACGGCGTAGCCGTGCTGCCCGCACGCCCGGGTCGGCCGCAGGACAAGGCCAAGGTGGAGGTCGGTGTGCAGGTGGTCGAGCGCTGGGTCCTGGCGCGGCTGCGCCACCAGCGCTTCCATTCCCTGCCCGAGCTCAACCGAGCGATCCAGGGCCTGCTGGCAGACCTGAACCAGCGCCCGTTCAAGCGGCTGCCCGGCTGCCGCGCCTCGGTGTTCGCTGCCCTGGATGCGCCGGCGCTGAAGCCGCTGCCGGCCAACCCCATGGTGCTGGCCCAGTTCAAACCGGCGCGCGTGAACATCGACTACCACGTCGCCTTCGA
>NZ_JBMLSK010000313.1:0-1426 GCF_049240545.1 Roseateles sp.
CTGTCGATGATCTCGTTCACGAACATCCTGCAAGGATGGTTCGCGTCTCTAACTCGGGTCTGTCCCGAGTCTAGTTGAAAGTTGGGTGGTGCCTCCATACTGAAGCGTTGGTCCCTGCCAGGATTCACGCCGCAATAGGAGACACCCCCCATGCCAAGAGTACGAACGAAGTCGCCCGTCCACCAGTCGTCGACGCCCCCCTCCAGCGCGGAGCCGGTGCCCGTCGAGGCTAACAGTCTGGCGCTGTCCATGATTCAAGCGCTCATCCCGTTGGGCCTGCAGGCGGTGGAAGACGCCTTGCAGCAGGAGGTGCTCGCCCTCGCCGGGCCGCGCTACGCGCACGCCGATGGCCGCCCCGCCATCGCCCGCTGGGGCTCGCAAGCGGGCTCGGTGTTTCTCGCCGATCAGAAGGTCCCCATCCAGGTCCCGCGGGTGCGCAATAGGGCCACGAACACCGAGGTCCCGTTGCCCACCTACGCCCAATTGCAGACGCCCCGCGGCCAGGATGTCGGCCTGTTCCGGCGGGTCCTCGGCGGGCTGTCGTGCCGGGACTACGAGGCGGCCGCGGAAGCCGTGCCCGAGGCCTTTGGCCTCACGAAGTCGAGCGTCTCGCGGCGCTTCGTGCGGGCCAGCGCCAAGGCCTTGCAAACGCTCCATGAACGCCGCCACGATGACGCCGAGTGGCTGGTGTTGCTGCTCGACGGGAAGTCGTTTGCCGACGATCAGGTGGTCATCGCGCTCGGCGTCACGACGACGGGGGAGAAGCGCATCCTGGGCCTCGTGCAGACCGCCACCGAGAACAAGCGCGTGTGCGCGGCGTTCCTGCGGGAGCTGGTCGAGCGCGGCTTCCAGACGCCCGCCGGGCTGCTGGTCGTCCTCGACGGCGCCAAGGGCCTGAGCGCGGCCGTGCGCGACGTATTCGGGGAGACCGTCCCGATCCAGCGCTGCCAGTGGCACAAGCGCGAGAACGTCGTGAGCTACCTGCCCAAGACCCAGCAGGGGCTGTGGCGCCGGAAGCTGCAGGCGGCATACGCCAAGGCCACCTACAGCGAGGCCCAGCGCGCCCTGCGGCAGCTCGGCAGGGAACTCGAGCAGCACAACGCGTCCGCGGCCCGGAGTCTCGAGGAGGGCCTGGAAGAAACGCTCACCCTGCATCGCCTGGAGGTCTTCATGAAACTCGGCATCAGCTTCAAGACCACGAACCTGATCGAGAGTGTCATGGCCCGTGTCGAAGCGAAGACCCGTCGTATCACGCGCTGGCGGACGAGTGACCAGAAACAACGCTGGTGTGCGGCCACGCTGCTCGAGATCGAGAAGCAGTTCCGCAAGGTGAAGGGTCACCAACACCTCGGCTTGCTCCAAGCCGCGCTGCGTGGCAAACTCTCGTCACCCCCCGCTGCCGCCTGAGCAGCAACCCTGAGGCACC
>NZ_JBMLSK010000314.1:0-7341 GCF_049240545.1 Roseateles sp.
CGCCTCGCAGCGTGCCGACTGCGGGCGTTTGTCATCAGGGGGAAAGTGGCACGCGCAGGGCGCGGCGCGAGGTCAGGCCGGCGGGCTGGGCCAGGTCACGTCGTCAGGGAACCCAGGCTGCGCGCTGAGGTCGCGCAGCGCCTGGCGGTAGGCGGCCCAGGCGGCGGGCACGGGCTCGCCGCGCTCCATGGCGCGGGCCACCACCCAGTCGCAGGCCTGCAGGCGGCGGTCGCGCTCGGCGCGCACGTCAGCCTGGCGCCGCGCCAGGTCAGGCCCCTCGGGCTCGTGGTCCATCAGCTCGCCGGTGTCGAGGTCGACGCGCTGGCGCTGCCAGTCGGTCACGCCCAGGGCCGCGCCGTGGCCGGGCGGGATGTTGAGATCGAGATCGTCGGCAGGGCCGGTGAAGTTGCTGCCCACAAACAGCCCATCGGCCAGGCGGTAAAAGTGCCAGGTGGTCATCGCTTGATCTGCTCGACCTTGAGGTTGATGTTGCTGAATGAGTAGCCGCCCACGCCGGGCCGCGTGGCATCGAGCCCCACGGTGACCGAGCTGCCGCCGGTGCAGGTGAAGGTGGCCTGCTGCGCAAAGCTGGCCTCGCCGCGCGTGGTGAACACGATGGCGTCACCGTTGACCGTGCTGCCCTGCGTGCGGAACAGCTTGGCCGAGCCGTTGGCGCCGCTGGCCTTGCGCGTGAAAAGGTCGGCCGTGACGGACACGATGAGCGTGCAGTCGACCGCTGGCGTGAAGGTGATGGAGTGGATGGTCGCCATGGCCGTCAGATATCGTTGAAGTCGGCCACCGGGCCGGCCAGGAAGCTGGTGAGCACGACGGTGACGGAGTCGGCCACGATTTGGCTGGTGCCCACCACGCGGGTCAGCTCCATCGTCACCCAGATGGTGCCGGCGGTGAGGCCGTTGCGCAGGCGGGGCTGCACCTGCAGCGCTTCGACGCCGGTGATTTGCACCTGGGTTTCGTAGTCGGTCCAAGCGCTGTTCGGGATGGCCGAGAGGTTCCAGCCCGCCGTTGGCGTCGAAGCGACTGGCGTGCCACTGTTGACCGGCGGCGCCGTCCAGTAGGCCTGCCCTGGGATGTGCAAGCCGAACCAGAAGATGCCAGCGCTGCCGACGTCCTTGTAGACGCGGATGCGCAGCCGGTACACGCCGTTTTTCTCGACGAGCACGCGACCGCCTTGCTCGTCGCCCACGGAGCCCCAGGAATTGCACTGCAGCGCAACGCCGGGCGAGCCAGCGTAGCTGCCCGACCAGCGCGCGGCGTTGACCGACGCGAAGCTGGCCACGGTGGTCACCTCGAAGCCGCCGAGCCAAAAACTGGGGCTCAGAAACTGCGGGTCGGGGATCAGGTTGTCACCAGCACCGCGCTGGGCCCGCTTGCCGGCCTCGTCGGCGATCTTGTTGAGTAGGGCCTGGCGCGCGTTGTAGAACGTCGTCCAGTTGGTCTGGTCGGTGGCCGGCGTGATGGGGGTGTCGGTGCTGGTGTCGTTGTAGGCGGGGCTCAGGCCGCTCAGGTAGCTGTTGAGCGCGTCGTGCCAGGTGATGTAGGTGTCGCGCTCGGTCGTGATGCCGTAGGCGTTGGCCTGCGCCACGATGCCAGTGCGCTCGCCGCTGATGGCCAGCCATTCGCGGATGACGGCGGGCTTTTCGCTGGCGTCGAGGTAGCCGTTGCTGCGCATCGTGGCCAACGTGCTGAGCGCGCTGCTGGCGTTGGTGCTCGCCGTGTTGGCGGTGGTCTGCGCTGCTGAGGCCGCATTGGCCGCCGCGGTGATGCTGGGCACCAGTGCATCGTTGAGCACAGCATTGGGCTCGAAGTATTCGCGCAGGCTGGGCTCGGTGCCGTCCACGAGGTTGACCATGGGCCTGCCGAAAATCTGCTCGGCCCCGAGGCTCGCGTAGAACTGGTAAGCCCGGTGGTACTGGACGCCACCAGGCCCGTGGTTGAAGTTGAGCCCCGACACGACCTTCTGGCCGGTCTTGCAGTCCCAGATGCCCGCCGAATCGTTGGTGTTGCCAGTGGACCCCTGGGGGTACACGTACCCAACAAAGAGATACCAGCGGTCAGTCTGAAGGGCTCCACCTGCTATGGCGAAGTACGGGTTGCCATTGATCGTCGTGGTGTTGAGGTCGCAGACGTTGCCGCATCCCCAGTAAGCCGTCGCCGATCCACCAAGACGCCGGATGGGCACCACGAAGCGGTAGGTCTTGGTGGGGTCCGGTGCAGCCACGAAGGTGCCAAAGTCCCAGCCACCGGCCTGATTGCCGTTGCTGCTTTGCTCCTGCGCGTAGAGGCAGACATCGTTGCCGCCCCTCGGACCAGGACACGGAAGCCCGTAGTCCGGAGTCCCTGTAGGGCCGAAGGTGAACAGAGCCTGCCCAACACCCCCATCGGTGTTGACCGCCCAAGGCATCGTGCCGCTGCGCCGCCACCACGACAGGTCGATCAGGTTGTTGCGGATGTTCTCTTCGGGCGGCCGACCGTTCACCGTCGTCCAGTTGGCGCGCTGGCCCGCCACCTCGGCGATCTTGTTGAGCAGGGCCTGCCGCTTGGCGTAGACGTCGGCCCAATTGGCGCGGTACACGGCCGGCACGATGGTCGTGTCTTGGCTGGTGTCGTTCCAGGCCGGCGAGAGGCCCGACAGGTAGGTGGCCAGCGCCGACTTGGCGTTGGTGTAGTTGTCGCGCTCGGTGACGATGCTGTAACCGTTGGCGCGAGCCACGATGCCAGCCTCTTCGTCTTGCAGCGCCTGCCAGTCGAGGATGGTGGCGGCCTTTTCGCCGCGCGCCAAGATGCCGTCGCTGTCGATGGCGGCGATGCGGCTCAGCGCGTTGGTCGCGTTGGTGCTGGCGGTGTTGGCGGTGGTCTGCGCCGCGCTGGCCGTGGCTTGTGCGGCGGCGGCGGCATCGCTGGCCAGGCGGGCGGCGGTGACGTCCTCGAGGCGAATGTCTTGCACGGCCTGCTCGACCGTCCCTGAGCCCGTGGCGGCGTACTGGAACCAAAAGCCCACGCGGCAGTAGGCCGCGGCCGCAGGAATGGGGCGGCCAGACACACCGGCACCAAAGTCGCTGCCGTAGCGGCGCCACACGTTGTCGGCGGTTGGAAGCCCGCCGAACGGGTAGCCCGCAAACGAGCCACCCCAGCCGGTGTCGGCGCCAGTCAGCTCACTGCCATCGGCGCGGAACATGCGCACCGTGAGGTAGACGTTGCGGTTGTTGCCGGCCTGGGCGCCGATGTTGGCCGTGAGGCTGTATCGCTTGGCCGGGTCGAGCGGGATGGTTTCACGCGACCAGATGCGCTGGTCGGTACCTGGCCCGCTGCAGCTGAAATAGCGGGTGCCCACCGCACCGGCTGAGGTGGTGTTGAGCTGGATGACGTTGGGCGCGTTGTCGAACTCCCAGGCGGCCAGGTCGTCGCACGCTGGGTTGGCATTGAGCGCCGCGCCGCCCGTGACCACCGCGAGCGCCGTGCCCGTGGTGCTGGCCAAGGCGGTGCTTAAGTTGCCGCTGGTGTCCTCGTGCCGCGCCAGCAGGGTGTAGCTGCCGGGCGCCGCGGCCCACTCGAAGGCGCTGCCGGTGCCGCGCCAGATGCGCGTGGCGGTGGCCCAGCTGGTACCGACGCGCAGCTCGGTGAGGGCGTAGTCGGCGTCGGGGCAGGACGTCCAGCTCAGGCGCACGGCGCCGGGGGCGCTGGTGGCGGTGAAGCCGGCCACGTCGCTGGGGGGCGCGCTCTTGCCGCGCACGACGTGCGACTGGTGCAGGCTCCAGGCGCCGGCCACGAGCTTGTTGCGGGCGCGGATCGTGACGACGTAGACGCGGCCGTCTTGCACGCCATCGAGCAGGGCCTGGGTTTCAACGCCGGGCACGCTGACGGTCTGCCAGGTGCTGGCGTCGCTGTCGGCCGGGCCGTAGCGCAGCTCGATGCTGCCGCCGTTGCGCACGGCCTCGTCTTGCACGGCGGCCCAGGTGACGCGCATGCGGCTGATGATGGTGCCGTCGGCCTGCTTGAGCAGCTGGGCGTTGCCGCTGTCGATGGCGCTGGGCGCCACGTTGGGCACGGTGTAGGGGTTGGGCAGCGCGGTGTTGGGCGCCGGGTCGCTGCGGCTGAAACTGGCGTCAGGGTTGAAGATGCTGGCGTCGGTTTCCTTGAGGCTGAGCTTGATGCCTCCTTCTTGGGTGAACGACCAGCCGAGCACCTCGAAGGGCTTGGCCGACCAGCCGAAGCGCGGCAGGGTGACGGCGACGACGTCGAACAGCTCGAGCACCAGGGCGCGCAGGTTGCAGCTCAGGGTCACGCTCAGGGCCTGGCGGCTGTCGCGCAGCATGACGCCGCACACATGGGCCGCGTGGGCGGTGTCGGTGACGGCGGCCAGCGAGATTTCGCGCGGGTACTCGCCGCCATCGGCGGCGATGTACGCGGCCGGGGCGATGCGGGGGATGGGCGACACGACGTAGGCCTGCGCCGCGTTGGCGATGCTGGGCACCAGCACGTTGAACAGGTCGGTGCGCGGGACGGTGCTGACCACGTCGATATCGCCCGCGCTGCTGACCCAATCCTCGGTGAGGGTGGCCACGGGCGCTTGGTAGGCCCCGGCGCGAAGGCGCAGGCGCCCCCCAGCCCAGGCCCAGCGGCCGGCCATGGCGGCGACGATCTCGCCCAGCACTTCGTCGGGGGCCTGGTCGGTGCGGGCCACCAGGCCGGCGGTGAACAGCGGCAGGGTTTGGGTGACGCTGTTGCCGGCGGCGTTGATGGTGGTGAAGCTGGTGGCGACGTCGCAGGCGTTGGCCGCGGCGATGAAGCTGGCATCGTCGAGATCGGTGCTGCTCAGGCCGCCCCCGTTGGGGTGCAGCACCCAGTCGCGGGCAATGATGGCGGGGTTTTCGGTCCAGGCAGTGGTGCTGCTGCGGGGGTCGAAGAGCTTGGCGCCGCGCACCACCGCGCTGACGCTGGGCGGCCCCATGGGGAAGGCGTCTTGGTCGTAAGTGAGGTCGATGACCAGGCAGGCGATGCCCTGGAACTTGTGCGCGCTGGTGATGCCCGGAATGCCGGCCAGCACGGTGCTGAGGTCTTGCCCCGGCGCGCCGCTGTAGGCACGCACGCGGGCTTTGCTGCTGGTGTTGGCGACTTGGTAGGTGATGTGGCGATTGACGCCCAGATAGCCCCCCGAGGGCGTGACCACCGACCCGGCCTGGCTGAAGGCGATGGACTCTTGCGCGAGGCGGTCGGCAGTGCTTTCGGCGGTGACGCCAACGCTGGCCGGCACGGCATCGCTGGGGATGGTGGCGCTGGCGCTGCCGGCGGTGACGATCTGCCGGCCGCTGGTGCGGGTGATGGTCAGCCAGGGCGCGGTGGTGACGTAGCCGCTGCCGTCCAGGGTGACGGGCACGTCGTTGAAGTAGACCTGCTCAACCGCGTCGATCTCGTGCCCGGCCAGGGCCAGCACGATGGTGAAATTCTCTTTTTTGGTGCCGTGCGTGGCCTTGAAGATGACGCCGTCGGCGCAGCGCACGCGGCCATAGACACGAGCCCGCGCCGCATCGACCACCGGCACGCTGACCAGGCGGTCTTTGAGGCTTTCGTTGTAGGCGTTGCGGGCTTTTCGCCGCGCGGCGCTTTGCTGGTAGCTGCTGTACGCAGTGACGGCCACGATGGCCCAAAACTGCCAGGCGTAATAGCCGTAAGAGGCGTACGCGATAGCCAGCACAACAATCTGCGGCATCAGGCGGCCCTCCATGCATTGCTCGCCGCATCAAGCGGCAGGGCAACAAGGCCCTGCGCACCAGGCGCCAGCCAGTGGGCCCCGCCACACAGTGCGAGGGTGTCACGGCCCTCGATGGGCAAGAGGCCGACGTCGCCAACCTGGGCAGCCAGGACGGGCACCTCAGCGCCAGCACGGGCTTGCGCGATGGCCCGCAGGCCGCCGTGCGCATGAATGATGCGCATGGCTTCGCGCTCGCTGCGGTAGCCGCGCAGGTCAGCGGCGGGGTCTTGGCCGGTGATGGCCTGCACGGCATCGCACACGAAGAGGCAGCAGTCGTGCTCGCCCCAGGCGAAAGGCGCGGCCAGGCGCGCCTGGATGAGGGCCTGCAGGCGGGGCTGCCAATCGGGCAGGCGGGGGTGGCTCGGCGTGGTCATTGCTTGAAGTACTCCGCGCTGGGCCAAATGTCCTGGTGCTGGCTTTGCCGCACGATGTACTCGAGGGCGCTGTCGCCGGGGTACAGGCGGCGCTGGTCGGCGTCGGTGTAGCGCAGGGGCTTGGGCCGGGCAAAGTAAATGCCGCGGTGCTCGGCGGTCACGGTGATCGTGCTGGACTCGGGGCCATGGCGCACCGGCATCTGGTCCATGGTGCCTGACCAGAGCTGCAGCACCTGGCCAATGGCCTGGGTGTCGGGGTCGAGCAGCGCCACGCGCAACACCACGCTGCGGCCTTGCAGGCTTTCGTTGAGGGCCAGGGCCACCATTTCGCTGGGCACGCCGCTCAGGCTGAAACGCAGGCCCTGCACCTCGCCGCCCTGGTCTTTGACTTCCTCGACGCCGACCTGGCGACCGCCGAGGTAGGTGTTGCCGTTCCAGTCGATATCGATGGGCGCGCTGGTAGCGTAAAGCGTGCCGCTCTCAAAGGCCATCTCGGCCAGCAGGGCCAGGCCCAAGCGGTTGCCCAGCCAGCCGGCGGGGGTGGCGTTGATGGCCCTCAAGAAAACACCTCTTCGAAATCGACGGCCATGGGGGCGGCCTGGCCGGGGCTGTAGCCGGCGGCGAAGGTCATGGCGGGGCAGATGAACAAGGCGGTGGGCCGGTCCCAGGTGACTGCCGCGCCGCTGCCCAGGGCGGCTCGCACGCGCTGCACCAGGGGCACGGTGAGCACGCCGGTGCTTGGCGTGCAGTCGGCCAAGCACTGGAACAGCTGGCCGCCGACCTTGAAGAAGTCGCCCGCTTTGAGCGTGCCGGTGGTGTTGATGAGCAGCTGCAGGTCGCCCCGCGCGGCGGCGGTGTTGAGCGTGGGCGCGCCGCGCATGGTGCCCACCGGGGCCGGGCGCAGGAAGTGGCGCAGGCGCACGCGCTCGGACCCGCCGGCCACGCGCGCAAAGAAGGCCTCGGCCTGGCCCGCCAGCGCGGGCGTGCCCAGGTTGAAGGTCAGCGAGGCGCGCCACCGCTCGCCCGGGAACTCGATGGATTCCACCGAGCCGTTGAACGGGCTGCGGAACTGCACGCCGGCCTTGATGCTGCCCCACTCCATGGTGGTGGGCTTGAGGGTGCTGGGGAGGTCGAAGGTGGCCATGGTTTACCCCGCAAAGCCTGGGCGGCGCATGCTGCCGACCAGCTCGGCCTTGA
>NZ_JBMLSK010000315.1:0-1195 GCF_049240545.1 Roseateles sp.
AGTGAGGTTCTATGGTTTTTGGCAAGCGCTGATCGTCCCCACCATGCTTGGATCAAAGGTTTTTCCGCTTTGCCATATCGCCCACGCCACTCTGAGCAGCTTGCGAGCCAGGATGGTTAAGGCCTGCGTCGTGGCAAAACCCTTTGCTCTAAGGCTTGTGTAAATGTGGCCCAGCGCCTTGCTACGGCATGCAGCGAAGGCCGCCAGGTACAACTGGCGCCGTAACAGCGCCGGCCCTCGCTTGGACAGGTGCCTCGTCCCTTTGTGCGTTCCTGAATCGCTCGGCCTGGGGTCCAAGCCGCTGTAGGCCACCACAGCATTGGCATTGTCGAATTTGATTCGACTGAAAAGCGCAGCCAACCGAATCGCAGCCTGCGCGCCAAAACCTGTGATCGTGCGCAGTCGCTGTACGCCTTGCTTCAACGCCGGCTCGCTGTCCACCAACTGCTCCAACTGCCGATCAATCTCTTCGAAAGCCGTTTGGTACGCCTGCTCCAGGCGATGCGCTGTCTCACCGAGCGTCGCCACCTCATTCAGGCTCAATCGCAGCGTGACCAGTTGGTGAGTCAGCATCACGCGCCGCCCTAGCAACTCTTGCAACTGGCTGGGTACACCTTGGGCCGGTTGCCAGGGCCTGAGTCGGTCTCGATGCTCAGCAACATAGCGGGCAATGACTCCGGCGTCGAGTCGGTCGGTCTTGCCTCGTGCGCTGACCGCTCGCGCATAGAAGTACACGTCACGCGCGTTGAGAACATAGACAACAAAGCCCTCAACATGCGCCAACTGCGCGAGCAACTGGTGAAACCTTCCGGTCGCCTCCATCGCAATGATGCAGCCCTCCGGCAACGTTTGAAGCCACTTTTGAATGGCTGCAGTCGCGTTGGGGATGACTTCACTGATACGTTCTGCGGGATACCGGGCTGCAACCAACTCGGCTTTTGCCACATCCACACCCACCACTTCAACTGATGCTTGCATGGTCAAGACCTCCATAAGCACAATCAAACTGCTGGGGTGATAAACCCACTGCCGCGTCAACTTGCTTCAAGATCGGCGGTCTGTTGCGTCAGCGTCAGCCGCTCAGTTCCTCATCGACGCTGGAGGTGGGGCGAGAGATGTCTCACTTCGTCGGTCCAACGCTTTGGCCGATAGTTCGTCGAGGCTCTCCACCCCAGCACCTCAACCATACAAGTTC
>NZ_JBMLSK010000316.1:0-38254 GCF_049240545.1 Roseateles sp.
TCCCGTACACCATCGTGTACCCCAGCGCGACCAGCGCGTACATGCTGCCGAGCACGAGGCCGTTGATGATTTGCTGGAAAAACGTTTCCATGATGCGTCTCCGGTTGGGTAGGCTGGACGGGTAGACCAGTCACCTTTTTCATTGTGCAGGGTTGAAGCGCGAGCTGGCGCGACGCAAAGCCAAAAAAAAGCCCACCGCGAATTCGGCAGGCCTTTGAGTTTGCCTTTTTGCAGCTGCCAAAGCGACCTCTTCTCCTGCAGGCTGCGAACGATTGTAGGAGGCGGTCCACCCTGCGCTTTGAAGGTGTTTACCCGTAGCGCCAGAGGGCAAAAACAGTGCCAAGCAAGCATCAAAGACCTGAGGAAAACTGCCGCTCAGGCATCGCCTTTCTCGTCACTTTTTGCATCACTCAGGGCATCGGCATCCAGCTTGCGAAGAAAGCTCAGCTTCTCGCCAATCTTCAGCTCCAGACCGCGCGGAACGGGCTGATACCAGACAGGATCTGCCATACCCTCAGGCAAATAGCTCTCCCCTGCAGCATAGGCATGCGGCTCATCATGGGCGTAGCGGTACTCATGGCCGTAGCCGAGTTCTTTCATCAGCCGAGTTGGTGCGTTACGCAGATGGACCGGCACCTCGCGGCTCTTGTCTTGCTTCACAAAGGCTCGCGCCTCGTTATAGGCCTTGTAGCCCGCATTGCTCTTGGCGGCCACCGCAAGATAAATCACCGCCTGCCCCAAAGCCAACTCGCCTTCGGGACTGCCTAAACGCTCAAAAGTCAGGGCAGCATCGTTGGCGATTTGCATCGCACGAGGGTCGGCCAGGCCGATATCCTCCCAGGCCATGCGAACGATGCGGCGAGACAAGTAACGGGGATCGGCTCCCCCATCCAACATGCGGCAGAGCCAATACAAGGCGCCGTCAGGATTCGAGCCGCGCACGGATTTGTGCAGGGCCGAGATTTGGTCGTAAAAGTTGTCACCGCCCTTATCGAAGCGGCGCGCATTCAGACTCAGCGCATTGCTGATGAATTCGGCATCGATCTTGACCCGACCAGCGGCTCCTGCGGCCGTATTGCATTGCTCCAGCAGATTCAAAAAGCGGCGTGCATCTCCATCGGCGTAGCCCACCAAGGTGTCGACGGCGGCTTCGTCAAACTGCAGATTGGCGATGACCTTGCTCTGAGCCCGCTTCAACAATTGCTTGAGCTCGGCCTCGGTCAAGGACTTCAGCACATAGACCTGGGCGCGCGACAGCAAGGCCGAGTTCACCTCGAAGGACGGGTTCTCGGTGGTTGCGCCGATGAAGGTGAACAAGCCGGACTCCACATGGGGCAGCAATGCATCTTGCTGCGCCTTGTTGAAGCGGTGGATCTCGTCCACAAACAAAATCGTGTGCTTGCCCTGGGACAGGTATTGCTGGGCGTGCTCCATGGCCCCACGAATGTCTTTGACGCCGGAGAACACCGCTGACAAGGCGATGAACTCACTGCCAAATGCGTGGGCGGTGAGCCGAGCCAGCGTGGTCTTGCCGACGCCGGGCGGGCCCCAAAAAATCATCGAGTGGGCCTTGCCGGACTGAAACGCCAAGCGCAGCGGCTTGCCCTCACCGAGCAGATGAGACTGACCCACCACCTCGTTCAGCGTTTGAGGCCGCAACATCTCGGCCAGCGGGGCGACTGGCTCTTGAGAAAACAAATCCGTCATGGCAATTCGCCCCACACTCTCAGGCTATTGCTCAAGCAGATCAGCCCCAGCCGGCAACACGAACTTGAAAGCCTCAGGCTTCAGCGCCGGATTGGTCACCACGCCACTGAAATCAAGTCGGGAACGCTGACCAAAGCCATCGATGATCTCCAAGGCTGCCAACTCTCGCCCTTTGAAGCCGACCTTCAAAGACTGCACGCCCGACTCGGTTTGACGCGGCAGGGCCTGCACCCATTCCAAGCCGCCCTCGGAACTCAGCGCCTTGAGGGTGAAGTCGCGCTCCAAATTGCCACCGGCCAGCAGGGCCGCTGGCGTGGCGCCCAAGGCCTGGGTCATGCGGCGGGAGCTGGCTTGATTCAAGTCCGCGTCATAGATCCAGACCTTTTGCCCGTCGCCGACGATCAGCTGCTCAAACGGCTTGGTGTAGGCGAACCGGAACTGGTTGGGGCGCTGGAATTCGAACTGACCCGAAGAGCTCTTTTTACGAGCGCCATCGGGGGAGTACACCGTTTGGCTGAATTGTGCGCGAGCACCCTTTACCTCGCGCACAAAGTCGCGCAGCGTTGCTACCGCATCCGCCTGAGCCTGCCCCAGCAAACCCATCAAGGCCGCGATCGCGCCCAACTTGAATCCAAACTTCATTCTTCTCACTCCTCCCGCTTGGGCAACAAGAGATCGCGGTTGCCATTGCTGCCCATACTGGACACCAAGCCGGATTTCTCCATTTGCTCCAGCAGTCGCGCTGCCCGGTTGTAGCCAATGCGCAGATGACGTTGCACCAAGGAGATCGAGGCCCGGCGATGCTGCAAGACGATGGCCACGGCCTGGTCGTACATCGGATCGGCCTCGCCGTCACCACCGCCGGCTCCGCCGCCCTCGCCTCCAGCATCACCATCGAGCACCCCGCCCTCCAGAATGCCTTCGATGTAGTTGGGCTCGCCGCCCTGCTCTTTCAGATAAGTCACGACCCGGTGAACCTCGTCGTCACTGACAAATGCGCCGTGGACACGAATGGGCAGACCGGTGCCCGAGGGCATATAAAGCATGTCACCCATGCCCAGCAAAGCCTCGGCGCCCATCTGATCGAGGATGGTGCGGCTGTCGATCTTGGAGCTGACCTGGAAGGACAAGCGGGTCGGAATATTGGCCTTGATCAGGCCAGTGATCACATCGACCGAGGGTCGCTGCGTGGCCAGGATCAGGTGGATGCCGGCCGCACGGGCTTTTTGTGCCAGGCGGGCGATCAACTCTTCGATCTTCTTGCCGACCACCATCATCAGGTCGGCCAACTCGTCGATGACGACGACGATAAAGGGCAGACGCTCCAGCGGTTCCGGCTCCTCCGGCGTGAGGCTGAAGGGGTTGCCGATCTTCTCGCCGCGCTCGGTGGCTTCGTCGATCTTCTTGTTGTAGCCGGCCAGATTGCGCACGCCCATCTTGCTCATCAGCTTATAGCGGCGCTCCATCTCGCCCACGCACCAGTTCAGCGCGTTGCTGGCCTGCTTCATGTCCGTCACCACCGGCGCCAGCAGATGCGGGATGCCTTCGTAGACGCTCATTTCCAGCATCTTGGGGTCGATCAAGATCAGGCGCACATCGCGCGCCTCGGCCTTGTAAAGCAAGGACAAGATCATCGCGTTGATACCCACCGACTTGCCCGAGCCGGTGGTACCGGCCACCAGGCAGTGCGGCATCTTGGCCAGATCGGCCACCACAGGCAGGCCGACGATGTCTTTGCCCAGGCCCATGGTCAGCTGCGAGCTGGCATCGGCATAAACCTGGGAGCCCAGAATCTCGGAGAGGCGTATGGTCTGGCGCCGCGCGTTGGGCAGCTCGAGAGCCATGAAGTTCTTGCCCGGAATGGTTTCCACCACGCGGATGGACACCAGGCTCAGCGAACGCGCCAAGTCCTTGGCCAGACCGACGATTTGCGAGCCTTTGACGCCGGTAGCCGGTTCGATCTCGTAACGGGTGATCACCGGGCCGGGCGAGGCCGCCACCACACGCACTTCGACACCGAAGTCGCGCAGCTTCTTTTCGATCATGCGCGAGGTCATTTCCAGGGACTCGGGCGTGACCGAGACCACCTGAACCGGCGCCGAGTCCAGCAAGTCCACTTGCGGAAGCTTGGTATCGCTGGCGTCAGCAAACAAGGTCGACTGCCGCTCCTTGGCCACACGAGTGGACTTGGGCACTTCAAACACGGGCGCCTCGATGACGATGGGGACATGTTCGGCGACAACTTGACGCTCGACCTCCACCACATGTTCATGCAGCCGCTCTTGCACCGCCTGCTCACCCACGCGCTGGTCTTCGGCGATCTCGCGGCGCTCCAGGCGCTGCTCCCGCAAGCGGTCGATGCGGCTGCCCAGTTGCTCGGCCAACTTCAGCCAAGAGAAATTCAAGGCCAAGGCCGCGCCCACCACAGCCAGCACGATGCTGATCACGCCTGAGCCAGCAAAACCGAACACACGCATGCCCAAGGGGCCGAGGGTATAACCCAAAACACCACCGGCATGCCCAGGCAGACGAGACTCCCACAGATACAAGCGGGTCCACTCCAGCGAGCAACTGGCGCACATCAGCAAGACCACGCCCAGCATGCACAAGGCCACGGAGCGAGCGCTCGCGGGGACTCGGGCCTGATCGGCATCGGCTCGCAACAAACCCGCCAGACTACTCAGCCAAGAGCGCAAGCCCACCAACAAGAACCACCAGGCCGAATATCCAAAGCTGAACAAAAGCAGATCGGAAATCCACGCCCCAACCGCACCCATGCGGTTGCCATAAAGCTCATGGCCACCCGAAATCGAAAAGGCAGCATCGCCGCGATCATGGCTGACCAAGGACAGGACCACCAAACACCAAAGCAAGCCACTCAGCACGAGCCAGAGCGGCGTACGCAAAGGGTTGTGTTTGACAGGTGGTGGCGGGGCCGCCTTCTTGCCTTGGCGTTTGTAGACTTTGTCGCTTGCGTCGGGCTGATCGCCGCGCAACAGGGATGCCAGGGGAAAACTCATGCCGCCATTGTGACCTAAGCAAGCATCACTCTCGGGCATGAGCTTCCCTAAAGCTCATGTAGCGAGGGCCAAGGAAACACCCAGTTCGCCAGTATCAAAACACTGGCCAAGCCCAGAAACCCAGGGCCGAATCAGCTCATGGCGATCAGCCGGGGAAGCGTTCCTTGATCACCACCGAACCGTTTTCCAGTGTTTCAATCACGCCGCGCTCTTCCAAGTCTTTCATCACGCGGCTGACCATTTCGCGCGAAGCCCCGACCACCTTGGCCATGTCTTGACGAGACACCTTGCCGCGAATGATCTTCAGCCCCTTTTCGTCTTCAGACATGTCGAGCAAGGTGCGCGCCACGCGGCCATAAACATCCAACAAAGCCAGAGACTCAATCTGGCGATCGGCATTGCGCAGTCGCGCCACCAAGCCCCGCAAAATCGCATAGGACAGGCTGCTGCTCTCGGGCAAGCAACGCGAGAACTCATTGCGGCCCAGCACCAACATATCGGTTTGAACCTCGGCGCGCACGGTGGCCGAATGGGGCTCATGGTCAATCAGACTCATTTCGCCGACATAGTCACCGGGCTGAAGAACCGCCAGAATCACCTCACGGCCACGCGTGTCCGCAGTCAACACCCGCGCCCGGCCGTTCAGCAAAATGAAGAGCGCATTCGACTTGGTGCCTTGCTCGACGATCAACTCGCCGCGCTTGAAACGCCGTTTGACCACGCTGTCCGCGATGGACTGCGCCTGATCGGTGGTGAGCAAGGAAAACAAGGGCACCCTGCGGATCAGGTCCAAATTGGACAGCATCGCCATAAACAGCCTCCATTGACTAAGGTTTGAATTGGCAAGCCAACATCTGTGTGTGGCGATGCCTAGAATGGGCGCATTGTGCCAACCCAGCCCGGCTTTCAAATAGGGTCTAGGCCGGATAAAACCGCCCAGTCTTCTTGATTGACGCAGCCCTAACCTCATATTTCCGTCATGAACCAAGCCACCCAACACCATTCGCTGCTGATTCTGGGCTCGGGCCCAGCCGGCTACACCGCAGCCATTTATGCGGCCCGCGCCAACCTGAAGCCAACCCTGCTGACCGGCATGGCCCAAGGCGGCCAATTGATGACCACCACCGAGGTCGACAACTGGCCGGCCGATGTGATGGGCGTGCAAGGGCCTGAGTTGATGGAGCGATTCCAGAAGCACGCTGAGCGCTTCCAGACTCAAATCGTCTTCGATCACATCAATGCGGTGGACTTCTCCCAGCGCCCCTTCATCCTTAAGGGCGACAGTGCAACTTACACCTGCGACTCCCTCATCATCGCCACCGGCGCCTCGGCCAAATACCTGGGCCTGCCCTCTGAAGAAGCCTTCTCGGGCCGCGGCGTCAGCGCATGCGCCACCTGTGACGGTTTCTTCTACCGTGGCCAAGAGGTTTGCGTGGTCGGCGGAGGCAACACTGCTGTGGAAGAAGCGCTCTACCTAAGCAATATCGCCAGCAAGGTGCATGTGATCCACCGCCGTGACAAGTTCCGCGCCGAGCCCATCCTGATCGACAAGCTGAAGGCCAAGGCCGAGTCCGGCAATGTGGTCCTGCATCTTTGGAACACCCTGGATGAAGTCCTGGGCGATCAAAGCGGCGTGACCGGCGTTCGCATCAAGAGCACCCAAGATGGCAGCACGCAAGACCTGACCCTGCACGGCTGCTTCATCGCGATTGGCCACCAACCCAACACCGACATCTTCAAGGGTCAACTGGAAATGAAGGATGGCTACATCCTGACTCGCAGCGGCTCTAACGGTTTTGCCACCATGACCAGCGTGCCGGGCATCTTCGCCGCCGGCGATGTGCAGGACCATGTTTACCGCCAAGCCATCACCAGCGCTGGCACTGGCTGCATGGCCGCCCTGGATGCGCAACGCTTCCTGGAGCAAGAACAGGGCTGAGGCGAATCAACTGCGGGGCGCACAGAGACACTTCTCAAGTCGCCCTGCAGCAAGGCCCTTCTCAAGCCCCAATCGGCACTAGTGCCGGCCAGATCTGGCGCTCAGTCCAAAAGTCAGCTATACTCTGCGGCTTGCTTGCTGGATGGACCGCACCCTACGGAAGTGATTCTTTGGGTTTAGCTTGCATATAGCGGTCAAATGATTGCCTCAGGATTAGCGCAGAGTGAAGACTCTGCTCAAGCCCTGCCGAGGCAATCGGTCATCAATTCAAACAGGAGAAGCGTCAATGGCACGCGTCTGTCAAGTCACGGGCAAGAAGCCCATGGTGGGAAACAATGTTTCTCACGCCAATAACAAAACCAAGCGTCGCTTTCTGCCCAATCTGCAGTACCGCCGCTTTTTCCTGGAGTCAGAGAACCGCTGGATCCGCCTGCGCATCAGCAATGCTGCACTGCGTTTGATCGACAAGGTCGGTATCGACCAGGTCGTCGCCGATCTGCGCGCCAAGGGCGAGCTCTGATCTAGAACTGAGACTGAAGGAGCACAATCATGGCCAAAGGCGCACGCGAAAAGATCAAGTTGGAGTCGACCGCAGGTACGGGTCACTTCTACACCACTGACAAGAACAAGAAGACCACGACCGGCAAGCTCGAATTCATGAAATTCGACCCCAAGGCTCGTAAGCATGTTCTGTACAAAGAGACCAAGCTGAGATAAGTCAGCACCGACCTCAGGGCCGAAGTCTAGAAAAAACCCGCCAGCGCAAGCTGCCGGGTTTTTTTCATGGCCGCTCCACAATGCCCTCGAATGAGCCCGGTCGGCCACAACAAAGGCCTAGCAAACGAAACCCTCTTTGCGCCCTCTGCAAAGGCATCAGAAGCCACGCACCTCAGCCTGATGCGCCACACCCGGTGAGACACCACAGGCACGATAGAGCCAAGAATCGCCGCACAGCATCAAGCAGATGCCCAGCTTTTCCTCAGACAAAGAAAAAGGCGCACTCGTGAGTGCGCCTTTCTTCAAACCGCGCCCACACAGAGCGCTCACACAAACTCTCGCTAGCCTTTACACGCGAGCAGCGCGCAAGTTCATCGAGAAGTTGCGCAATTCAGCGATACCGCTTTCCTCAGCACGGCGGCACCAAGCCTGCAGATCAACCACCAGTTGCTCTGCCGATACATTCGTTCGGGTCCACAACTGACGCAACTCTTCGCGCATCACCACCAACTTATCGAGCGACGGGCTGGCTGCGCGCAAAGTAGCGATCTGAGTCAGCACCGCTTGAGGGATGCGAGCCTCATCGCGATGCAACCAGCGGCTGGCCGCTTTGAATTGGGCCCACTGAGCACTTTGCTCCTGACCTTGAGCCTTCAGCTTGGCCAACTCGGCCGCGCAAGCCAACTTCAGGCCACGTCCATAACTGGCCATCACCTCGTAGCGATTGGCGATCACGGCTTCCAAGGTGTCTTTGTCGGCCTGCTTGATTTCGCCATGGCGCAGCTTCGGTGCGGTCTTGCGAACCTTGGCCCAGCCCAGCATTTCGAAAGCCCGGATATAGCCCCAGCCGATATCAAACTCATAAGGCTTGACCGAGAACTTGGCCGAAGTCGGATAAGTGTGATGGTTGTTGTGCAACTCCTCGCCACCAATCAAGATGCCCCAGGGTGACACATTGGTCGATGCGTCAGGCGCCTCGAAATTGCGGTAACCCCACCAGTGGCCGAGACCGTTGATCACGCCGGTCGCCCAGACGGGGATCCACACCATCTGAATCGCCCAGATCGTGGCGCCGATCGCGCCAAACAAGGCCAGGTTGATGATGAGCATCAGGCCCACACCTTGCCAGCTGTAGCGGGTGTAGAGATTGCGCTCAATCCAGTCATCGGGCGTACCCAGACCGTATTTCTTGATGGTCTCGGCGTTTTTGGCTTCGGCGCGATAGAGCTCAACGCCGGTCAGCAGCAAGGCCTTCAGGCCGCGTGTTTGCGGGCTGTGCGGATCTTCTTCGGTCTCGCACTTGGCGTGGTGCTTGCGGTGCACCGCCACAAATTCCTTGGTCACCATGCCGGTGGTCAGCCACAGGCACAGACGGAAAAAGTGCGAAGGGATGGGCCCCAGATCCAGCGCTCGGTGCGCTTGCGCACGGTGCAAGAAGATGGTCACCGACAAAATGGTGAAGTGCGTAATGACCAGGGTATAGGCCACCATCTGCCATGCGGACGCATCCAGCAGCCCGTTGGCCAGCCACTGCACCACGGCATCATGTATCGTCATCAAGAAGTTCATCAGTTCCTAACCCTGCCCAAACGATTGGGCACCAAAATGGAATAAGTCGCCCGATTGTAGGCGACACCCCCTAATTTACTGAAGCCGCATCTGCGGGCTTGACCTCACGGCCAAACTCAGCCCCTATACGGAGTCCTTACTGCCGCTCCCACACCGCGGCAAAGAAGCCGTCGGTCTGGTGCCGATGTGGCCACAGGCGCAGATAGCCGTTTTCAGTCAAAGCCTGCGCGCCTTCCACATGGGCTTTGGCCAAGACTTCATCGGCGGCCAGCCGCTTGAACTGGGGATGCGCTGCCTCAAAGGCCTGTGCGATCTCCTCGTTCTCGGCATCCAGCAGGCTGCAAGTGGCATAAACCAAGCGGCCACCCGACTTCAGCAAGCGCGCCGCACTGGCCAAGATCGCTGTTTGTTTGGCTTGCAATTCTTGGATGGCGTGCAAGGACTGGCGCCATTTCAGGTCCGGGTTGCGACGCAAGGTGCCCAAACCCGAGCAAGGCGCATCGACCAACACCCGGTCGATCTTGCCGCTCAAGCGCTTGATGCGCTCATCCCGCTCATGCGAAATCTGCGCCGGGTAGACATTCGACAGGCCGCTGCGCGCCAGGCGCGGCTTCAAGGAAGCCAGGCGATGGCCCGACACATCAAACGCGTAAAGCCGGCCGGTATTGCGCATGGCCGAGCCCAGGGCGAGGGTCTTGCCGCCCGCACCCGCGCAAAAGTCCACCACCATCTCGCCGCGCTTGGCGTCCAACATCAGGGCCAGCAACTGGCTGCCTTCGTCTTGAACTTCAATGCTGCCGCCGGTGAAGATGTCCAGCTTGTTCAAAGCCGGCTTGCCGTGCACGCGCAGGCCCATCGGGGAAAACGGCGTCAGTTGAGCGTCGATATTGGCGGCCTTGAGAATCTCTTGCGCTTCCTCACGCTTGATCTTCAAGGTGTTGACGCGCAAATCCAGCGGCGCCTGCTCATTCATGCTCTCGGCCAGAAGCCAGAACTGCTCCTCACCCAAACGCTCCAACAAAGGCTTGGCCAGCCACTCGGGCAGGCAATGGCGCAGCTTGGCGGGCAAGCCGCTCTTGTCCATCGCTTGCACCTGCTCCAGCCACTGCTTTTCTTGCTCGCTCAGGGCGCCACGCAAGAAAGTGCTGTTGCCCTGCCAAGCCAAGATCGCCAAGCGGCGCTCAGTCGGCCCACTGCCGGACTGGGCGAAATGCTGCAGCAAAGGTCGCTGACGCAGCACCGCATAGGCCGTTTCGGCCAGGGCGTGACGCTCACGTTGGCCCAGGGCCTTGTGTTTACGGAAAAAAGCGGACACCACGCTGTCGGCGGGGCTGTCCAGTTGGAGCACGGCGCGCAGAAGCTCGCAGCTCAGATCAAGAAGGGCATTAGGATGCATGCCCCGATTATCCCTGCTTGTGACACTTGTTCACAAACACCCGCCATGAACGACGATCTTCCCGCCCTGCCCCTGACGCCCACTGGCTTGTATCGCCATTACAAAGGCGGCGAGTACGAAGTGATCGGCGCGGCGCGACACAGCGAAACGCTGGAGCCCTTGGTGGTCTACCGCCCGCTTTACAACGCGACCGGGCTCTGGGTGCGCCCGCACGCCATGTTTTTTGAGTCCTTGGATTTTGAAGGCCAGCGCGTCCCCCGTTTCACGCCTGTGTCAGCAGCAAAGTAGGCATGAAAATCTGGAACCAGCTGAGAGTTCGACCCCGTTTGCTGCTGGCCGTCGGCGCCGGGCTGGGCGCAGCCTGGTTTTGGCCGGCCCATTGGTCGCCGATGACGCGAGGTCTTTTGAGCTGGAACCTCGGCGTGTGGCTTTATCTGGCGATGGTCTTTCGCATGATGCAGATGGCCGACCAACAGCATCTCCAGACCAATTCACGCGCCCAAGCCGATGGCATTGGCACGGTGCTGCTCCTGGCTGTGCTGGGCGCACTGGCCAGCTTAGGCGCCATCACTCTGGAGTTAAGCCAACTGCAGCGAGGCTTGATGACCGAGCAGACTTGGCCCTATCTGCTCCTGGCCCTGGCCACCGTTGCCGGTTCATGGCTCTTGCTGCCGGTCGAGTTTGCACTGGCCTATGCCAGCCTCTATCACACCGGCGCCGACCGACCGCACGGGCTGGAGTTCCCGGGCGAGTTTCCCAAGGGTGAACAGCACCCCGGCTACATCGACTTCATGTACTTCTCAGTCACCTTGGCCGCCACCTCGCAAACGTCGGATGTGGCCGTCAGCGCCCGCCCGATGCGCCGTCTGGTGCTGCTGCACGCGATGCTTTCCTTTTTGTTCAATACCGGCGTACTGGCCTTGGCCATCAACATCCTGGCCGGCTTGATCAAATAAAGGACTGGCTTTCTCCAGCCGTCTGGCACACGACGCCGTTTTCAATCTGCAACTGATCCTGCACAAACCAGCGCACCGCTTGCGGATACATGCGGTGCTCCAGTTTCAGGACCCGAGCAGACAAACTGTCCTCATCATCGCCCGCCTGAACAGGCACCACCGCCTGCGCCACGATGGCGCCATGGTCCAGCTCTGCGGTGACGAAATGCACCGTGGCACCGACAAACTTGCAGCCCATCTCCAAGGCACGGGCATGTGTATGCAAGCCGGTGAACGCGGGCAGCAAAGAGGGGTGGATGTTCAGCATGCGCTCGGCGTAATGCGCGGTGAAAGCCGGCGTCAAGATGCGCATAAAACCCGCCAAGACCAACAAATCAGGCGCGTAGCCATCGATGACTTTTTGCAGCTCCGCATCAAAAACCTCGCGATTCGCAAAAGCCTTGTGATCGACCACGGCGGTGGCAATGCCATGCTGAGCGGCAAAAGCCAGCCCCGCCGCGCCGGGCCGATTGCTAATGACCGCCGCGATGCGGGCCGGCCAGCCTTCAGCGGCACAGGCGCGCACGATGGCCTCCATATTGCTGCCACGGCCGGAGATCAGAATGACAATGCTTTTCATGGGGCGGCAGTGTAGCTGCCTACAATCGCCGACCGGCGCTACTGCGCCTAGAGCGTCTACCGCGCCTTTGCCGCCGCCCCTTCCCGAAGACCATTCATGAGCTCCGACATCAGCCCCGCACCCACCACCCGCCAACGTGTGCTATCCGGCATGCGCCCCACCGGGGCCTTGCACCTTGGCCACTACCACGGCGCGCTGAAGAACTGGGTGCAGCTGCAACGCAGCCACGACTGCTTTTTCTTCGTGGCCGACTGGCATGCATTGACCACACATTTCCAAGACCGCGAAGCGATCGAACGCAATGTCTACGATATGGTGGTGGATTGGCTGGCCGCGGGCATCGACCCCGAACAAGCCACGCTTTTTATCCAAAGCCGCATGCCCGAGCACGCCGAGCTGTTCACGCTGCTTGCCATGAGCACGCCTTCCTCTTGGCTGGAGCGCATCCCCAGCTACAAAGATCAGGTTGAGAAGAATCGCGAACTGGCGACCTACGGCTTCCTGGGCTACCCGCTGCTGCAAGCGGCCGATATCCTGATCTACAAGGCCGCGTTTGTGCCGGTCGGCGAAGACCAAACCGCCCACGTGGAAGTCACCCGTGAAGTGGCACGACGCTTCAACCGCATCTACAGCCCGGAGCAAGCCATCCTGCCGGAGCCGCAGGCTCTCTTGACCGACACCTCGCGCCTGCCGGGCCTGGACGGCCAGAAGATGAGCAAAAGCGCCGGCAATGCCATCGCCATGCGCGATGCACCCGAGGTGGTGAGCGAGAAGATCCGCACCATGCCCACCGACCCACAGCGCGTGCGCCGCAGCGATGCCGGCGACCCAGCCCGCTGCCCGGTGTGGCCCTTGCACCAGATTTACTCGGACAGCGACACCCGCGCCTGGGTGCAAGAGGGCTGCGCCTCGGCCGGGATTGGCTGCCTGGACTGCAAGCAGCCCTTGATCGAAGCCATCCACAAAGAGCAAGCCCCCTGGCGTGAACGTGCCAACGAGTACCTGGCCAAGCCCAAGCAGGTGCAGTGGATTGTGGAAGTGGGCACCGAGCGCGCCCGCGCCGTCGCTCGTAAGACGCTGCGCGAAGTGCGCGCCGCCATCGGCCTGAGCTACTGAGCCCAAGGCGCACAGCATGGCTGGCATTCACATCACCGACATTGAGGCGGCCATCAACTGGTGGCGCGAGCAGCAGCCCTCCCCTGACGGCCTGAGCGCCTGCCCGGAGGTTCGCGCCTTGGCAGAGGTCTACGGCCTGCTGGTCTACTACCGCGAAACCGAATGCGATGAAGACAGCTTGCCGGCGGACGCGAAAGAGGCCTGGTTGGGCTGGTACGCCAGCACGCCCGATGCGCCATGCATCGCCATTTGCTCCACCAGCCAAGGTGATGAAATCTGCAAGGGTTGCGGCCGCAGCTTTGATGAGGTGCAGCACTGGCCCGTCATGAGCCCGGCCGAGAAGCGCATCACCTGGCGGCGCATCTCGATGGAAGCCACCGCCTGGCGCTTCAATCGCTACGCCGAGCGGGCCCGGGAGTTCAAGGGCGCAGACCATCCCCCATCAGCCCCGGCGGGAACTCAGCCTTGAGCCAACCCAAGCCGGCCGGCAGCACACGCATCGACAGCCTGCGCCGCATCGCCCCGCTGGCTTGGCCGGTGTTGATCGGGCAGTTGGCCGTGCTGGGTTTCAGCACGGTGGACACACTGTTGATTGCGCGTTACTCCGCCATTGATCTGGCGGCCTTGGCCGTCGGCAGCGCCATCTACGTCACCGTGTTCGTGGGGCTGATGGGCGTGGTCATGGCTATTTCGCCGATCGTGGGTCGCTTGTTTGGCGCCGGCCAGTTGAAGCAAGCCGGGGATCAGTTTCGCCAAAGCCTCTGGCTGTGCCTGGGTTTGCTGCTCATCGGCGACTTGATCCTTCTTTTTCCGCAGCCCTTTTTGGCCATTTCCCAAACCAGCCCTGAGGTCGAGGCCAAGGTACGCGCCTACCTTTGGGCGTTGGCGTTCAGCTTGCCGGCCACCTTGTTCTTCACCGCCTTCCGGGGCTTCACCGTGGCCGTGTCTCGTCCCAAGGCGGTCATGATTCTGCAGATCAGCGGGCTGGCGGTGAAAGTCCCTCTGAGCATGGTCTTTATCCAGGGCTTCAGTCTCGGCCCTTGGACAATGCCCCCGATGGGCGCACCGGGATGCGGCATCGCCACGGCAATCGCCATGTGGTCGCAAGCCTTGATTGCCTTTGCCCTGCTGCGAAAAGACAGCTTCTACCGCCCCTTCGGCCTGGACGGCGGCCTGTGGCGCCGTCCTCATTGGCCCTCCATCAAGGCCCTGCTCAAGCTGGGCATCCCGATGGGCGGCTCCATTTTGATCGAGGTGACCGGCTTCACCTTCATGGCCATCTTCATTGCCCGACTGGGGTCCACGGCCGTCGCCGGGCACCAGTTGGCCGCCAACCTGATCGCCTTGATGTTCATGCTGCCCTTGGCCTTGGCCAATGCCACCGGCACCCTGGTGGCCCAAAGCGTCGGCGCACATGATGCCGCGGGCGCCAGGCGACTGGGCTGGCACGGGCTGGAGATTGGAGTCTGTCTGTCCTTTCTGGTCGGCGCCTTGATCTTTCTTGGCCGCGAGCAAGTGCTGGGCCTCTACACCCATGACCCGCTCATCATTGCAGCCGCCATGCCCTTGTTGCTGTGGGTCTGGCTGTTCCATGTGGCGGACGCCGGCCAGACCTTGGCCGCTTTTGTGCTGCGAGCACATCACATTGCCACCGCCCCGATGGTGATCTATGCCCTGGCGATCTGGGGTGTAGGTTTGGGCGGCGGCTATTGGGTGGCTTTTGGCCATGCGCCCGAGACGCTGGCGAATCTACAAGGTGCCCGAGGCTTTTGGGCCGCAGCGACCGCAGGCCTGGTAATTTCTGCCCTGGGCCTGAGCGCCTTGCTTGCCTGGGTGCATCGCCAAGAAGAAAACGAGACGCTGGCCGGAAGCTAGGCACGCTGAAAGCAGCTCAGGCGCAAGCCACTGGCGACTGCCAACTGACCGAACAGGCACAGGGATCAGCGGTCTTGCGGCAGTTGCATCACAAACACGCTGCCACCGCCCGCGCGTTCCTCACAGCGGACCTCGCCACCATGTCGCAAAACGATCTGTTTGACCAGGCTTAGGCCCAGGCCCACGCCTCCCGCTTGCTCGGCATGACCCGGCAGTCGAAAAAACGCTTCAAAAATACGTTCACGCATCGCGACAGGCACGCCCGGCCCCCGATCGCACACGCGGAATTCGGCGTGGCCCGTCGTTGCACGCCGCAACTCCAACAAAACCTCATTGCCGCCATAGCGACTAGCGTTCTCGAGCAGATTGCGCAAGGCCCGCCGCAGAAGTCGCTCATCACCTTGCGCGGCCAAGTGCTGCAAACCTGGTGCAGGCAAGAAATCTGCCCCCACACGCGCGGCCTCTTCGGCGCCCAAGACCATCAGATCAACACATTGGCCTTGCAGAGGAGAGGCATTGGCCTCCAGTCGACTGGCCAGCAGCACCTCCTCCACCAACGCATCCAACTCACGAATATTGGCGTGAATCTCTTGACCCAAACGCTCACCCTGAGGTGACTTCATCTCGATCTGGCCGCCTTCGCTCAACATGGAAAAGGCCATCTTCAAGCGTGCCAGCGGGGAGCGCAATTCATGACTCGCATTGGCCAACAAGGACTTCTGCGACCGCAACAGACCTTCAATTTGCTCGGCCGATCGGTTGAAACTTTGCGCCAGCGCGGCGACTTCATCCTTGCCCGCCGCGTCGACGCGGTGGGACAGGTTGCCGGCTCCAAATTGTTCCACGCCGACACGCAAGGCCTCCAAGCGCCGGGTCAAACGGCGAATGACGGGGTACGCGCCGACAGCGACGCCGATGAACAGCAGCACCAAGAAGACCGCCAAGACCTGACCATTCGGCCGAGGACCGAGCAAGGGCAAGGGCATCGTCTGCCCGTCCAGGCGAGCACCCACACCTGGGCCGCCCGGCCCACCCAAGGGGCGGTTACCACGCATCAACTCGATACTGCGACCATCCTTGAGAGGAATGCGCAGCGTCGTAGTCGCGCTTTCGAGTTCCAGCCGACGCTCGAAGGCGAGCGAGGCTTCGATGCGCTGTCCAGACGCATCGTTGAGTGCAATCGCCATGCGCAGACGACGGCCCCATTCCTCGACTGCGGCCGCCTGCTCTTCGCGAGGTGCCTCTGCCGAGGGCAGCGCATGAAACAACAGGTCAGCCATGGCCAACATGCGCTCATTGGCCGTGGCCTCAAAGCCGCCTCGCTCCCTTTCGATATGGCGCTGAAACAGCCAAGCGGAGCCAAAGGCAAAAGCCAACAACAAGACCACCAGGGTCAGGTAAATACGCAGGTAAAGCGATTTCATCCGAGACTCAAACGGGCGCCTTCAAACCGAATCCGCGTCTTGCTTGCGGGCAAACACATAGCCTGCACCGCGGACCGTCAAGACACGCCGCGGCGCCTTGGGATCGTCCTCAATCAATGCGCGAATGCGTGAGATGTGTACATCAATGGAGCGGTCAAAAGCTTCGAGCGGATGGCCCTTGAGCGCATCCATGATCTGATCCCGCGAAAGCACCCGCCCTGGGCTTTGCGCCAACACCACCAACAGATCAAACTGGTGTCCGGTGAAGTCCAAGGGCAGGCCATCTAGCCGCGCCATGCGCGCCGCGAGATCAATCTCCAAACGACCGAATCTCAACACATCACCGGCATCCGAGAGCGGCTCGGTACGACGCAGCAAGGCCTTGATGCGGGCTTGCAACTCGCGCGGCTCGAAGGGCTTGGCCAGATAGTCATCGGCCCCCAACTCCAAACCGAGAATACGGTCCATCGGCTCGCCGCGTGCGGACAGCATCAGCACCGGCAGGCGCCGGGTGTGCGCGGCCGCGCGCAGTTCCCGGCAGAAATCCAGACCATCGCCGTCGGGCAGCATCAGATCCAGCACCAGCAAATCAAAAGAGGCGCCGTTCAAGGCTTCACGCCCCTCAGCCAAGCTGCCAGCCGCATGTACCGCGAAGCCGGCACCACTCAGGTAGTCGCCGAGCATCGCGGTCAGCCGGGCATCGTCATCTATCAGCAGCAGTCTTTGCATCATCACGGATTTGATCAAGGGTCTCGCCATCGGCCTCGCCACGGATCCCGCCTTGCGCGAAGCCATGGGAGGTTGATTCATCAAGGCCTCAAGCATAAGCGAGCCCTCCCGGTTGAACGCGCCCCGATCTCATCGACCCGTTCGGCCTTCGCCATGACGATGCTCCGCCATGCGAGCTTGCATCTTCTTCATGCGCTCGGCCAGCTTTGCGCGCTGCTCAGGACTCAGGACACCGGCCGCCTCCACCATGGCCTGCGTCATGCGCTTGCTGGCAGTTTCGCGCTGCGACTGCATCTGCTGACGCCACACCTCAACGGCGCCCGCATCCACATTGGGCGCAGTGAACAAGGCCATGGCCTGCTCCCGCAGCTGGCGCCCGGCGTCGCGCTGATTCTTCAAGTCCGCCTTGGCGGCATTCATGATTTGCTTGATCTGTGCACGTTGCGCCTCGCTCGCATCCGCGTCTTCCAACAGGCGTTCCATGCGACCCGCCATCATCATGTCGGCGCCACCACCTCGATGCGAGAGCCCGCCGCCCATCGGGCCCATCGCTTGTGCCGCTGCCGCAGCAAGAGACAACAAGGCCACAAGGGAGAGCTGTTTAGCTGAGTTGAAAGTGAAAAGCTTGCCCATGAAGAACTCCTGTACTGGCTGTCGATGGGTTCATCTTCCAAGCCGCAGGTAAGCCTTGCATGCACAAGCGGTAAAGATCTGTGAAGGCATGAAAAAAGGACCCGAAGGTCCTTTTTCTTGGGCTGCCGTAGAAGACTTCTGCCAACAGTTGGCCGCTTTACTTGATTGGCTTGAAACGCATGCGCTTCGGACGCGCACCTTCTTCGCCCAGACGCTTCTTCTTATCGGCTTCGTACTCATGGAAGTTGCCGTCGAAGAAGAACCATTGCGAATTGCCTTCGCAAGCCAGGATGTGGGTGCAGATACGGTCCAGGAACCAGCGATCATGGGAGATCACCATCGCGCTGCCGGCGAATTCCAGCAGCGCTTCTTCCAGCGCGCGCAGGGTTTCAACGTCCAAGTCGTTCGACGGTTCGTCCAGCATCAAGACGTTGCCGCCTTGCGCCAGGGTCTTGGCCAAGTGCAAGCGGCCACGCTCACCACCCGACAGGCTGCCCACCAGCTTTTGCTGGTCATTGCCCTTGAAGTTGAAGCGGCCCAGATAGGCGCGGCTGGGCATCACGAACTTGCCCACCGTGATGTTGTCCAGGCCACCCGACACGTCTTGCCAGACGGTCTTGTCGGCTTCCAGGCTGGCACGGCTTTGGTCCACGAAAGCCATCTTGGCGGTCTTGCCGATCTTGACGGTGCCGCTGTCCGGGGTCTCGGTGCCTTGCAGCATGCGGAACAGCGTCGACTTACCAGCACCGTTGGGGCCGATGATGCCGACGATGGCGCCGGCCGGCACCTTGAAGCTCAGGTTGTCGATCAGCACGCGGTCGCCGAAGCTCTTGCTGACGTTTTCGAACTCGATCACTTCATTGCCCAGACGCTCGGCCACGGGGATGAAGATTTCGTTGGTGACGTTGCGCTGTTGGTATTCAACGTCCGACAGCTCCTCGAAGCGGGCCAGACGCGCCTTGCTCTTGGCCTGACGGCCCTTGGCGTTGGAGCGCACCCACTTCAGTTCTTCCTTCATCGCCTTCATGCGGGCGTCTTCGGACTTCTGCTCGCCTTCCAGGCGCTTTTCCTTCTGGTCCAGCCAGTCGGAGTAGTTGCCCTTCCATGGGATGCCGTGGCCGCGGTCCAGTTCCAAGATCCACTCGGCCGCGTTGTCCAGGAAGTAGCGATCGTGGGTGATGGCCACCACGGTGCCAGGGAAGCGCTGCAGGAACTGCTCCAGCCACTCCACCGATTCGGCGTCCAAGTGGTTGGTCGGCTCGTCAAGCAGCAGCATGTCGGGCTTGCTCAGCAGCAAGCGGCACAGCGCCACGCGGCGCTTTTCACCACCGGACAGCACGCCGATCTTGGCGTCCCAGGGCGGCAAGTTCAGCGCGTCGGCCGCCAACTCCAGCTGCAAGTCGGTGTTTTCGGAGCCTGCGGCGGCAATGATGGCCTCCAGCTCGCCCTGCTCGGCGGCCAGTGCGTCAAAGTCCGCATCCTCTTCGGCATAAGCGGCATAGACCTCGTCCAAGCGCTTCTTGGCCGCCAAGACGCCGCCAATGCCCTCTTCCACCGCTTCGCGCACGGTCTGTTCGGCGTTCAGCTCGGGCTCTTGCGGCAAATAGCCGATCTTGATGCCCGGCATGGCCATGGCCTCGCCTTCGTACTCCTTGTCCACACCGGCCATGATCTTCAGCACGGTGGACTTGCCGGAACCGTTGACGCCCAGCACGCCGATCTTGGCGCCGGGGAAGAAAGACAGCGAGATGTCCTTCAGGATGTGGCGTTTCGGAGGCACCGTCTTGTTCAGACGGTTCATGGAATAGACGTATTGCGCCATGGCGGAGGGTTCCTGTCCTGGAGTTTTCGAGAGTTTTTGCGGGGCTGCGGGACCTTGTGGGCAGGCGCGAGCGCTGCCGGCCCGCCGCGAATGCCAATTTGGCAAGACGCGAAACGACGTATTGTCGCAGCTTCGCCGCCCCGACTCGGCGCATAGGCGTCACAAGTTCACAAGCCAGCCCTGGGCGAGGCCCTGCAAAGCCGCTTGACCCCCGAGTTTCCCCTGGGTTTTCCTAGGGGGCAGCTATACTGCGGGCCTACGCCGCGGCTACCAGTCTTCCGCGGCGTTCCTTTTTTTGACATCTTGTACGCCTCCTATCGCAGGCTCGCAGACTGGCGTTGCATACCCTGCAGCGCGGCCCAGCAACCGAAGATGCGTGCTCTACAAAAAATCAATGAGCTTTGAATCTTTGGGCCTTGCCCAGCCTTTGCTGAAGGCCATCGCCGACGCCGGCTATACGACTCCTACCCCCATTCAATCGCAGGCCATTCCCGCCGTCATGCAAGGCGGTGACCTCTTGGCCGGTGCCCAGACCGGCACCGGCAAGACCGCCGGCTTCACCCTGCCCATGCTGCATCGCTTGAGCGTCGGCCAGCCGGTGCTGAACAAGCGCGGCAAGCCCGCCATCCGCGCCCTGGTGCTGACGCCGACTCGCGAGTTGGCCGCCCAGGTCGAAGAAAGCGTCAAGACCTACGGCAAGTACATGCCTCTGAAGAGCATGGTGATGTTCGGCGGTGTTGGCATGCAGCCGCAGATCAACCGCCTGCGTGATGGCGTTGACATCCTGGTGGCCACCCCCGGCCGTCTGCTGGACCACGCCCAACAAGGCACCTTGGACCTGAGCCAGGTACAAATGCTGGTGCTGGACGAAGCCGACCGCATGCTGGACATGGGCTTTGTGCACGACATCAAGAAAGTGCTGGCCCTGCTGCCGGCCAAGAAGCAGTCGCTGCTGTTCAGCGCTACCTTCAGCGATGACATCAAGAACCTGGCCGACCGCCTGCTGAACCAGCCCGCACTGATTGAAGTGGCCCGTCGCAACCAGACCAATGAAGCGATTGCTCAAAAGGTTCACCCGGTGGGCCGCGAGCGCAAGAAAGAACTGCTGGTCCATCTGATCAAGAGCGGCGACTGGCACCAGGTGCTGGTCTTCACCCGCATGAAGCATGGCGCCAACCGCCTGACCGACTACCTGAATGACCAAGGCATCAGCGCCATGGCCATCCACGGCAACAAGAGCCAAGGTGCCCGCACCAAGGCCCTGGCCGATTTCAAGAGCGGCGACCTGACCTGCTTGGTGGCGACCGACATCGCCGCCCGCGGCATCGACATCGACCAGCTGCCCCACGTCGTCAACTTTGAGTTGCCGAATGTGCCGGAAGACTATGTGCACCGTATCGGCCGTACCGGCCGTGCAGGCGCTCAAGGCGAGGCGGTGTCCTTGGTCTGTGTGGATGAAAACGGTTTCCTGCGTGAGATCGAAAAACTGATCAAGCGCGAGATCCCCAAGGAAGTCGTGCAAGGCTTTGCCCCCGATCCGAGCGAGAAGCCTGAGCCCATCGTGTTGGGCCGCATGATTCTGAACAACAACGGCAGCCGCTCCGGTGGCGGTGGCCGCGGCGGTCGCCCAGGCGGCGGCGGTGGTGGTCGTTCGGCTCCGCGCGGCGGTTCGGGCCATGCGCCTCATGGTTCACGCGAGGGTTCGCGTGACGGCGGCGCACCGCGCCAAGCCGCGCCTCAGGGCCAGCGCTCGGGTGGCGGCGGCCGTCCAGGTGGTGGTGGTGGTGGTGGCCGCCCCGCTGGCGGTGGCGGTGGCGGCGGACGCAGCCCCGGCGCTCGTCTGACTCAGCCCAAGCGCTGAAGCCCCACTGACCCAAGGGCTAGGCCCAGCAACAGGGACGTTGCGAGGCCAAGACCTGCAGTTTTTGATCAAAGCCCAGCCAAAACCCGGTTGGGCTTTTTTATTTCTGCACGCATACTCGGCGCACCTTGATGCTCAGCTCCAGAGACACTCGATGAGAACCCGTGTGCGCCGAATTCTGTTGTTATTGCTTGTCGCCCTTGTGGGCACTTTGATCGCCATAACCGTCTTGCTCCTCAGGCAGTACGAGTTCAGCAAGCTCAGAGCGGAGTTCAATCAGCGTACTGCAGGCGAATTGATTCGTTACGCCCGGGTTCGACTGATCGGTCACCAGTTTCTGGAGCCTCTCTTGCTGCCTGCACTGAACCTCGCCGAGTCGCAGCTTCAGCGGCCTGTCCCCACCACCAAGCTGCCCAACTTGAGCAAGGGGCAGCAAGCGCAAGTCCTGGCCCCGCAACGCTATGAGTCCAGTGGTGCCCCTGTGGCCGAGTCCGCGCTGCCGAGTCCGGGCCTGCCGGGCAATACTTGGTCTGAGCTGCGCGTCAGCAATGTCGCTGAACTCAGCAAAGCCATGCAAACCGTCAAGGCGGGACAGACGATTGTTTTGGCCCCCGGACGCTACCGCATCAGCGAGGTGCTCAGCACAGCGGCTGCCGGGCAGCGAGACATGCCCATCACCGTCAAGGCGCAAAAAGTCGGCCAAGTGCGACTGGATTCCACGGCCTCCGACATTTTCAAGATCAACCACCCGTTCTGGGTTTTTGAGAATCTGCATTTGCGCGGCGCTTGCCCCGATGCCTCGGACTGCAAGCATGCGTTTTTGGTGCAAGGCGCCGCCCGCAGCACCGTGTTGCGCAACAACCTGTTAGAAGACTTCAATTCCCACTTGCAGGTCAACGGAGACGATGATCAGTGGCCCGATGAGGGCTTGGTGCAGTTCAACACCTTCACCAACACCCGCCCGCGCGACACGGCCATGGTGGTGGCCCCCATCAACATCATCGGGGCCAGCAAATGGAAGCTGGCAGACAACAAGCTGAGCAACTTCGTCAAGACCGGTCCCGGGCGATCGTCCTTCGGCGTGCTGATTCGTGGCGCCGGGCATGGCAACCGAGTGGAGCGCAATTTGCTGGTCTGCACACCGCAGCAGATTGCGCAGCCGGGCATTCGCACCGGCATCTCCTTTGGCGGCGCCGGCTCGGACCCTCAGTTCTGCCGCGACCAGCGATGCGAGTTTGAGCAACAGGCCTCGATGGCAATCAACAATGTGCTAGCCCATTGCAATGACTTCGGCATTGATGTCCATCGCTCGGCCTCCATGCTGATCGCCCACAACACCTTGATCAACTCAGCCGGCATTGATGTGCGCGGTTCCTCATCCAACGCCACGGTGTACGGCAATTTGCTGGACGGTCGTATCCGCGAACGCGACGGCGCTCAAGCCAAGGCCGGCATGAACGAGGTGCTTGACCTGAGCGAATACCTGGAGGCCCCCGACGCGCTGCGCCTGAACGGCCGCCGTTCGATCGAAAGCGTGCCGGCTCTGCCGCTGGTCAAGGAAGACTTTTGTGGTGCGACTCGCCAGAGCGCAACTCAGGTTGGCGCGCTGGCCGAGACCGGAGCCAGTTGCGCGCAGAGCCAGGCGCGGCCATGAGCCATCTCCAGCAAACGGTCTGGCTGGCGGGCGCCAGCGGCTTGGTCGGCCGCGCGCTACTGCAGTGCTTGATGCAGCAGCCACTGAAGATTCAGCTGCTCTTGCGGCGTCCGGTCGAGGATTTGCCTGCCGGGCATTTGGTTCAGCACCGCTTGGTGGACTTCAGCCGCGCCGATCTGGGTGCATCAGACTTGGCCCGGCCCCACGCCGTTTGTATCTGCCTGGGCAGCACCATGGCTCAAGCCGGCTCGGAAGCGGCGTTTCGTGCGGTTGATTTGGATGCGGTCTTGAACGTCGCCCGCGCCGCGCGTCAAGCGGGCGCCACACGCTGTGCGGTCGTCTCAGCCCTGGGAGCCGACCCCACATCGCGCGTGTTCTACAACCGCGTCAAAGGCGAGATGGAACAAGGCTTAGCGGCCCTGCAGTTCGAGCGTTTGGTCATCGCCCGCCCATCTCTCCTCAGTGGCGAGCGCGAGACCCTGGGTCAAGCGAAACGGCCTGCTGAGCAATGGGCTCTGCGCTTGACCCGCCCTTTGTTGCCCTTGATTCCGGCGCGCTGGCGCCCGATTGAGGCCGCCACGGTGGCACGAGCGCTTTGTCTTGCCCTGCGTCAAGGCGGGCCCGCGGTTCAAGTGTTTGAATCGCAGCAGTTGCAAGAGATGGGGTTCCTCCAATGAAGCTGACTTTTCTGGGTGCTGCCGATTGCGTGACCGGCTCGCGCCATCTGCTGCAACTGGAAAAAACCGCCAAAGCAGGCAGCAAAGGCGAACGCCAGCGTTTGCTGCTCGACTGCGGTCTGTTCCAAGGCTACAAGACCCTGCGGGAGCGCAATTGGTCGGGGCTCGGTGTGGCGCCTGCCAGCTTGGACGCGGTCTTGCTCTCACACGCGCATCTGGATCACAGCGGCTACATCCCGGCCCTGGCCCGGCAAGGGTTTCGGGGTCAGGTCTTCTCCACCGGTGCTACTCGGGATCTTTGCGAAGTGCTGCTGCTGGACAGCGCCAAGCTGCAAGAAGAAGACGCCCGCCGGGCCAACCGCACCGGCAGCTCCAAACACGCCACCGCCTTGCCGCTCTACACCGTCGCTGACGCCAAGAAAGCACTGACTCATTTTGTTGGTCTGCCCCGAGACGGACGTTTGCAGTTGGGGGAGGCGCAGATCCGGTTCACGCCGGTCGGCCACCTGCTGGGCGCCAGTGCGATCTCGGTCACCGCGCAGGGTCGCACCCTGGTCTATTCCGGCGACATCGGGCGCAGCAACGACCCGCTGATGCCCGCGCCACAGCGGCTGGAAAGCGCCGATGTCTTGCTGATCGAATCGACCTATGGCAACCGCCTGCATGCACCCGAGGACGTGCAAGCCCGCTTGGCGCAGATCCTGCGCGCCACCTTCAAGCGTGGGGGCTCGGTGCTGCTGCCGAGTTTTGCGGTCGGAAGAGCCCAGGCGCTTTTGCTTTTGCTGCAGCGATTGCGCGAAGCGGGTGAGCTGGACCAAGACGTGCCGATCTATTTGGACAGCCCCATGGCCGAGCTGGCCACCCAGCTGACCATCAAGCACAAGAAGCTCTTGCGCATTAGCGCCAGCGATGCTGCAGGCCTGTGTGACGGCGTGCATCTGGTCACCAAACCGGCCGAATCGCAAAGGCTGGCCACCAGCATGGCCGGCCCACGCAGCAAGCCGGCCATCGTCATCTCGGCCAGCGGCATGGCCACCGGCGGCCGGGTGCTGAACTACCTCGAGTCCATGGGGCCGCAAGCGCGCCACCACATCGCCTTCCCGGGTTTCCAGGTCAGCGGCACACGCGGGGCCAAGCTGATTGATGGGGCTCGGGAGGTCAAGCTGCACGGACACTACCTCAGCGTCAATGCCGAAATCAGCCACTTGGAAGGGCTGTCCGGGCATGCCGATGCCGAAGGACTGATGGCTTGGCTGCGCGGTTTCAAACAGGCTCCCAGCCAGGTCTTTGTGGTGCATGGAGAAGCTGCGGCCAGCGACGCACTGCGCAGTCGCATTCAAGATGAGTTGGGTTGGCGGGTACGCGTGCCGCAACATGGAGAGTCGGTCGAGCTGTGAATCTACTGGAACAAGCTTTCGGGACCCATGCCACGCTGGCAACGGGGATGCTGGCCGCACTGGGCAGTGGGCTCCTGATCGGGCTGGAGCGCGAGCGCCACAAGGGCCGCGGACATGCGGGCGGGCGATCTTTAGAGCCGGCCGGGCTTCGTACCTTCACCATTGCCGCCATGTCGGGGGCCATGGCGCAAGGCTTGGCGGTACCGGGCTTGGTCGCGGTCGGCGCGCTGGCCATCACGATCCTGGCCGCGATGGCTTACTTTCGCAGCAGCGAGCGCGACCCCGGACTGACCACCGAAATGGCGCTGCTGGCGACTTATCTGATCGGAGTCTTGTGCGTGCAAGCGCCGATGCTGGGGACGCCAGCGGCCGTGATCTTGACCGCCTTGCTGAGCGCCCGAACCGGCCTGCATCGCTTCGCCACGCGCTGGCTGAAGGAGCAAGAGTTGCACGACGGGCTGCTGCTGGCAGCCCTGGCCCTGGTGGTGCTCCCCATCATGCCCACCGAACCACTGCCCTGGCTGGCGGGCATGAAAGCGCACTCCTTGATGGGTTTGCTCTTGCTGCTCTTGGGTCTGCAGGCCTTTGGTTATGTCGCGCTGCGCTTGCTGGGCGCCCAAACGGGCTTGGCCTTGTCGGGATTGATGTCGGGCTTGGTCTCCAGCACCGCCACCATCGCCACCATGGGTCAAAGAGCCAAGGCGGAGCCTGCGCTGCTGTTGGCTTGCACTTCGGGCGCGGTCATGTCCACCGCGGCCACTTGGTTGCAAGCCAGCTTGATGCTCTTGGCCTTGGCGCCTGAAGCGGCGATGCGCTTTTTGCCGTTGGCCGGTGTCGGCATTCTGATCGCGGGCGGCACCGGCTTGTTCCTCGCCTACCGGGCCCATAGGGAGTTGGCCTATGGCGAATCGACCCAAGTGGGTTCAGCGCCGCAGAACCGCAACACCCAGGCACAGGCAGGAGGCCCCTTGCGGCTGAAAGAAGCCGCATTGATCGCCCTCCTGCTGAGCGCGGTCGCCGTCCTCGTCAGCTGGGCCGAGAGCCGATTCGGTCATTCAGGCCTGTTCGCCGCCGTGGCCTTGGCAGGGCTGGCCGATGCCCACTCACCGGTGGCCTCGCTGGCCGGCCTGGCCCATGCGGGGCAGATCGATGCCGAGCTGATGTGCCAAGGCGTGCTGGCCGCCATCGCCAGCAACAGCGTCACTCGCAGCATCACCGCTTGGGTCAGCGGCGGGCGGCGCTTTGCGGCCATCGTCGCGGCGGTGCTTTTTTCATCCTTGGCACTTGCGGCCGGCCTGCTCTGGTTCATACTGCCGGCCCTCGCATGAGCCTGCATGAAGATTCAAACCATTTCCCCTGCGCGGGTCGATTTCAGCGACCTCAGCGCCCCGAGTGCCCCAGACTTTGGTGATGTGTATCACAGCCGCGCCGGCGCACTGGCGCAAGCCCGCCACGTCTTTCTAGGTGCCAATCAGTTGCCGGGCCGCTGGGCGGCGCTGCCGCGCTTTGTGATTCTGGAAACCGGCTTTGGCCTGGGCAATAACTTCCTGGCCACCTGGGATGCCTGGGCCGGGGACCCGCATCGGTGCGATCAGCTGGTGTTCATCAGCATCGAAAAGCACCCACTGCGTCGCGAGGATCTGGCCCGAGCCCATCGAAACTCGCCCTTGCCCGATCTGGCCGCTCAATTGCTGGAAGCCTGGCCGCCACTCACCGCCAATCTGCACCGCCTGAGCTTTGCTGGCGGCCAAGTGCAGTTGCTGCTGTGCCTGGGCGATGCGCGCCACTGGCTGCGCGAATTGGTGGCCGAGGTCGATGCCTTTTACCTGGACGGTTTCAACCCGCGCCAGAACCCGGACATGTGGGACAGCTATCTGCTCAAAGCGCTGACCCGTCTGGCCGCGCCCGATGCCACGGCCGGCTCTTGGAGCGTGGCTCCGCATGTGCGCGAAGGCCTGCAAGCGGCAGGATTTCATGTGGAGCGGCAGCGTGGTTTCGCCAACAAGGGCGGCATGTGCGTGGCACGTTATCAGCCTCGCCATGTGCTGGAGAAACCGGCGGGAAGACTGGCGCTGGCGCCAACGGGAACTCAAGAAGCCCTGATCATCGGCGCCGGTTTGGCCGGCGCGGCCTGCGCCTGGGCCCTGGCCGAGCAAGGCATTCACAGCACCGTGATCGACCGCCGCAGCGGGCCAGCGCAGGCCAGCTCGGGCAACCCCGGCGGCCTCTTCCACGGCACGCTCAACCCCGATGACGGCGTGCATGCCCGCTTCAACCGCGCCGCCGCCCTGGCCACCGAACGCTTGTTGAAATCACTCGGGCCGGACTTGCCTTGGCTGCAGCAAGGCCTACTGCGCCTGGAAACCCGGCTGGATCTGAACGGCATGCAAGCCCAGCTCAGCCGACTGGGCCTGCCAAGTGACTATGTGCGAGCTTTGAGTCAGGCCGAGGCCCGCGAACTCAGCGGACTGGATCTGCAATACCCCGCCTGGTTCTACCCCGGAGGCGGCGCCTTGCCGCCGGCAGACTTTGTGGCGGCACTGCTGCGCAAATCAAAGGCCCGGACGATGTTCTCTGTGGGTGTAGAACGGCTGCATTGGCTTGATGGGCAATGGCAAGCCCTCGGCGCGGACGGCCACCTGTTGGCGCAAGCGCCCTTGGTGGTCTTGGCCGGTGGGCATGAGGGTCAGGCCTTGCTGCAAGACCTGGCCCCCGACTTGGCAGGCTTGTTGGTTCAGCAGCGAGGGCAAATCAGCCATCTGTCGCCCAGCTCCGCGCGACCGCATCTGCCCGTGGCGGGGCTGGGCTATGCAATCGCCGATCAGGGCCAAGGCCTGTGGTGCGGCGCCACCAACCAACTCGCCGACACAGACCCGACGCTGCGCGCCAGCGACCATGCGGCGAATCTGGCGCAATGGGCGGAGCTTGCCCATCTGGAGGATCCCAACCGAGCGTTCGATCCTTCGCTGGCGCCACCCCTCGGCCGCGTCGGCTGGCGTCTGGCCACACCGGACCGCCTGCCCTTGGTCGGCGGTCTGCCCATCGTGCAGCCCGAGGGGCGGCGAGACCAGCCCCGCTTTCTGCCTCGCCAAGCCGGCCTGGCCCTGTGCATGGCCATGGGTTCACGCGGCATCGGCTGGGCCGCTTTGTGCGCCCAAGTGTTGGCGGCCCAGGTCAGCGGTGCACCCATGCCTTTGGAAGCGAGTTTGCTGGACGCCATCGATCCGGCCCGCTTTGCTGTGCGTGCCTATCGCCAAGGCCTTGCGCCGCCACAGGCTTAGAAGCGCAATTCCGCGAGCAGCGGACTTGCCTTGTGGGCGCAGAGCGCACCGCGCATACGACAGGCTTGCAGTGCGCACAGCAGAGCTGTAGCGCGAGAACTTCATGCCGACAAGCCAAACGGGACCCCTCGCTTCAAGCTGGGCTTGAGCGCTTCCCCTCCCCTGAAAGGTTCGTCTGCATGTTGTTTTCATCTTTCTCCGGCCGCAGCATTGGCCAACGTTTGTCTTTGGTACTCGGCCTGGTGCTCTTGATTTCCTTTGTTGGCGCGGGCTACGGCCTGTGGTGTTTGCGCGGTGTGGCGCAAGAAACCCGCCAGATGTATGAGCACACCTTGGTGACCGAGCGCGCCGCCTCCGATTGGCACCGCAACATCACCAATGGCGTGAACCGCACCACCGCCATCGCCGTCAGCACCGACCCCAGCTTGGCCGAGTTCTTTGCCGCAAGCGCGGCCGAGTCCACCAAGGCCTCCGGTGAGCTGCAAAAGACGCTGGAAAAGTTGCTGGAAGACAAACAAGAGCGCGAGCTCTTCGACGCCCTGTCCGCCGCCCGCAAGCGCTATTTGAGCGCCCGCGATGCGGTAACTGCCGCCAAGAAATCCGGCGATGCCGAGGGCGCTAAGCGTCTGTTCGAGCAAGACTTCCAGCCCGCTGCGAGCAGCTTTCAAAACGCCATCCAGACCATCGTCAAGCAACAGCGCGAAGAGTTGGACCTTGCGGTTCAACGCGTCGAAGCCAGCAATCAGGCTGCCCAGACAGGACTGATCTTGTTCGCCTTGATCGCCTCGGCACTCGGCGTGGCTGCCGCCGTTTGGCTGACCCGCTCCATCACCGCCCCACTGCTCCAAGCCGTTGGCGTGGCCGATGCCATCGCGCATTTCGACCTCAGCCACCCCATTCCAAAGGGCGGTGCCGACGAAACCGGTCAGCTGCTGAACTCTTTGCAAACCATGCAGAACGCCTTGCTTCAACTGATTGGCCAGGTGCGCGGATCGACCGACAGCATTGGCACCGCCAGTGCTGAAATTGCCGTGGGCAACCACGACTTGTCCGGCCGCACCGAGCAAACCGCCTCCAATCTGCAGCAAGCGGCGGCCTCCATGCTGCAACTGACCAGCACCGTGCGCCAAACCTCCGACTCGGCCATGACCGCCAATCAACTGGCCAGCTCAGCCGCTGAAGTGGCGCAGCGCGGCGGCGCCGTGGTGGGCCAGGTGGTCAGCACCATGGATGAAATCAGCGCCAGTTCACGCCGCATCAGCGACATCATCGGCACCATCGACGGCATCGCCTTCCAGACCAATATCCTGGCGCTGAATGCAGCGGTTGAAGCCGCGCGGGCCGGTGAACAAGGTCGCGGCTTTGCGGTGGTGGCCTCCGAGGTGCGCTCGCTGGCGCAACGCTCCGCCGAGGCTGCGCGTGAGATCAAGAGCTTAATCGGCGCCAGCGTTGAGCGCGTCGAATCGGGTACGCGTCTGGTGCAAGACGCCGGCAGCACCATGGGTGAGATCGTGGCCAGCGTGCAGCGGGTCTCGGACATCATTGGTGAGATCAGCGCCTCGGCCCGAGAGCAAAGCGACGGCATCCAACAAGTCAATGCCGCCGTCACCCATCTTGACCAGATGACGCAACAAAACGCCGCCCTGGTCGAAGAGTCGGCCGCCGCCGCCGAAAGCCTGCGCGATCAGTCGTCCCGACTGTCCGAGGCCATCGGCGTGTTCCGCTTGCAGCGCTGAATCAAGGGAACGCTCAAACGAACTTGAGCGTCTTCACCCCTTCGGAGGTGCCTAGCAGGCAAACCTGGGCGCGGTTGCGGGCGAACACGCCCACGGTGACCACGCCCGGCCATTGATTGACTTCGCGCTCAAAAGCCATCGGGTCACGGATCTGCAGGCCGGTCACGTCGAGAATCTGGCAGCCGTTGTCGGTCACCACGCCGGCGCGCAGCGTCGCCACACCGCCTTGAGCAGCAAAGGCACGCGCGATCTGGGCAGCAGCCATGGGGATCACTTCCACCGGCAGCGGGAACTTGCCCAACATCTGCACCAGCTTCGATTCATCGGCGATGCAGACAAAGCGCTCGGCCAGATCGGCCACGATCTTCTCGCGGGTCAAGGCGGCACCGCCGCCCTTGATCATGTGGCCGGCATGGTCGATCTCGTCGGCGCCGTCGATATAGACGCCCAGGTCTTCGACTTCCGAGGCGTCCAGCACCGGAATGCCCAAGGCCTGCATGCGCTCGGTCGAACGCACCGAGCTGGACACCGCACCCGCCACCTTGATGCCGCTGGCGGCCAGGGCGTCAATGAACTTGTCCACGGTCGAGCCGGTGCCCACGCCAACAATGCTGCCAGGCTTCACGTATTGCAAAGCGGCTTGGCCAACCAGGGTCTTGAGTTCGTCTTGGGTCATGCTGAGGGGACTTTTGTTGAGGGATGAGGGGCGGCCCTGTAAGGCCGGCCACCATTATCGGCCAGAGACATGTGTTGGCCGCTCGCGGCAATGGATCAAAATACTGTTTGCATTTACAGCTGTACGCATATACAGTAACTTCATCCCAACGCGATGAGCGCGCAAGCCTCAAGGAGTGCTGACGATGATGCCGACGAAGCCAAGGAAAGCGATGCCCCATGCCAAGCCACAGCCCGCGCTGTTGCCCGAGCTGCTGCCCAAGCTGCTTCATTTGAGCCGCGATCCCCAAGCCTGGATAGCCGGCTTGGCCCTGATCACCTTGCTGGGCTTGGGCACCGGCAGTTTTGAGCATGCGGCCTCGAATGAACTGGCCGCAGCTCAGGAGCAAGAAGCCGAGTCAGCGCTGCATCGCTGGCCGCAAGCCGGCGAACAAGTCGCCAGCCTGGATTTGCAAAAACTCTGAACGCGCCGCCGTGGCTGCGCGTGGGCCTCAGCTGGGATAGAACTTGCCGTGAAAGCCGTAAGTCACCCAGTAAGGCAGCCACACGCGGGCCAAGGGGCCAGCGCTGAGCGCCTGGGCATCAAACACCGAGGCAAAAGAGCGCTTGGCTTGGAGGTCATAGCCCAGGCCCAAGAGCCAGCCCTCGCCCTCCTTGCTGCTGCCCGGTTTGGGCACCAGCACATGCTCTTCCAACACCACCTCGTCGCCAAAAGAAAAGCGCTCGCGGCGGCCGGTCTCGATGTCTAGATGCATCAAACCGTTAAAGCCCCAGCGCTCCCCGTTGTCGATGGCACTCGGGTAGTAGACATGCCGGTAGCGCTGGGCCACCACACGCGGGTCCACCACCGGGAACTCAACGGATTCATCGCGTGAACTCAGCTCGATGCGGCCGGCATTGACCCCTGCACCCAACTCCAAACGAGACCCGCTCGCCCCCAAGCGGATGCGCAAAAAGCGCGGGCTGGACGCCGTCCCCGTGGGACGCGTGCCACGCATGATTTCACTCAAAGCACTGTTGATAAGGGGGAAAGCCTGGGCTTCCACATAGTCCAGATGAATCTGCGAGCCATCGTCCCAGGCATTGCCGAAGTGAAAGACCATGGCGGCCGGCATCTCCAGCACCCAGTGCCGATCCAGATCCGACTTGTCGATCACCAAGACCGTGCAAGCGTCGCTCGCTTGCCAACGCATGGCATCCAGCATGCTGGAGCCGGAACGAACCGCCGGCATGTCCAGCGTCAGGGGTGCCAGCAAGAAGATCAAGAAACGTTGCGACACGGCAAAGTCATGCACCATGGCCGAGTCCACCGGCATCTTGAACACCCGGCTGTTGCGTAGCTGGCCCTGGGAGGAGATTTGGTAGATCACCATATGCTCCGCCTGGCTGCCAAAGTTCCAGACCGTGCCATCGGCTTCCACCTTGGGGTGGGCAGAGAAAGGCATGGCGGCCATGTCAGGCGACCAGACACGCGGGCCCTTGGTCGCCAGGCTGTGCGGATCCAACTCATAGGCGCTGCCGCCCTCCCACAGGGCATACAAGCGGCCTTGATTGAGCATCACGCTGGTATTGGCGGTGTTCACATCATCGGCGCTGCGAACGGCGCCCCGCGAGTGCTGGTCGGCAAAGCTGGTGCCAAAGCCGGGCACCATGAAACGACCGGCCGCCGTTTCGAGGCGCAACTTTTTGGTCTGCACAAAGCGGGCCTTGTGATGCACGCGCCCTTCGCCAAAAGTCCAAGCCTGCACCAAACCGTCGCCGTCAAACCAATGCTTGTAGCGCTCTTGGCCGCGGCTCATCACGCCTGGGCCATTGCGGAAATAGACGCCTTTCAAACCCTGCGGCAAGCGTCCTTCGATGCGCAGATCGCGCGCATCGAAGACTTCATTGCCAGTGAAACCCTGCAAGGGCGCCAACTCTGGCGCCAGGGTCTTGAAACCGGGCGCCGCGACGCCGAGTGCCAGCGCCTCTTGCATCAGACTCAGGTTGCCCAGCCCGGCAAGCCCAGAGAAGCCGGCTTTGAGCAGATCACGTCTTTGCATCATGGTCTGCTCCTGCTCAATTCAACTGAACCGACACGCGAGCGCCAGGCTTGGCTTCGAACTGCGCTTTCTCGAACTTGGGCGGGCCAAAACTGCCGGCCGCATTGTTCGAAAAACCATAGGGCTCTTTGGGCAGGCCCATGGCATTGCTGTCGAGCTTGCCGTTGCCGTTCACATCATGAAAGATGCTCAACGCCACGGGCCCCTCGGGCAGGTCCTTTAACTTTATGAGGACCCGGCCGTCTTTTTGCTGGCTGGCCTCGACGCTGCTGCCCGTCAGCGGTTTTTTGAGCCAGTTGTTGGCGTCGGTGTACACGCCCACCATCACCCGGCCTTCGCTTTGCGTCAGGCCGCTGACTTCCAGTTCCAGGTCCATGGCCTGGGCCGAACCAGCGGCACACAAAGCCATCGCCAGCGTGCCAAAGCTGGCGCTCAAGAGGCTTTGCTTCATCGGGCCGGGCCTGCCTGCCCGGCTTGCTGACCTGGTCTTGGTGTTTGCTTTCATCGCGAGGTCCCTTGGCTTCAGTGTTGAGATGACTGAACTCTAGGGAGCTGCAAGCGCGCAAAACAGCGCGATGCGACGAATGGAGAGCAGGCCGCGCGAACCGCCAGCCTGCGGCGCCAATGGTTGGCGCGCATGAAAGACCGGGGCAGGCAGGCTCGATAGGCCTGCCTCAAGTGCAATCGATCAGCCCTTGCGGCGAGCCCGCACCGCCGCAGCCAAGTCGCGCAGCAGCGGCTCGGTCTGGCTCCAGCCCAGGCAGGCGTCGGTGATCGACACGCCGGGCAAGAGATCGGCCTTGTTCTTGCCTTCGGCCAAGTCCTGACGACCCGGCTTCAGATGCGACTCGATCATCACGCCGGTGATGCGCGCATCGCCGCCGCCGATTTGCGCCGCCACATCGCGGCCCACATCGATTTGGCGCTCGAACTTCTTGCTCGAATTCGCATGCGAGAAGTCCACCATCACCTGCTCGCGCAAGCCAGCCGAAGCCATCGCCTCGCAAGCGGCGGCGACCGAGGCCGCGTCGTAATTGGGCGTTTTGCCGCCGCGCAAGATGATGTGGCAGTCGTCATTGCCGCGGGTTTCAAAAATCGCCGCGGCGCCCATCTTGGTCATGCCCATGAAGGCATGGCTGGCTTTGGCCGCCAAGACCGCATCGCTGGCCACCTTGATGCCGCCGTCGGTGCCGTTCTTGAAGCCGACCGGGCAGCTCAAGCCCGAGGCCAACTGCCGGTGGCTTTGGCTCTCGGTGGTGCGGGCGCCAATCGCGCCCCAGGCGATCAAGTCGCTGATGTATTGCGGTGACAGCAGGTCCAAGAACTCGGTGCCGGCCGGCAGGCCCAGGGCCGTCACATCCAGCAGCAGCTTGCGCGCCAGGCGCAGGCCTTCGTTCATATGGAAGCTGCCGTCCAGGCGCGGGTCGTTGATATAACCCTTCCAGCCGACGGTAGTGCGGGGCTTCTCAAAGTAGACGCGCATCACCACCAAGAGGTCTTGACTCAACTCATCGCGCAGATCCTTCAAGAGCCGGGCGTAGTCCATGGCCTGGTCATGGTCGTGGATGGAGCATGGCCCCACCACCACCAGCAAGCGGTCATCCTGCCCGTGCAGCACGCGGCCGATGTCACGGCGGGCCTGTTCCACCAAAGCCAGCGAGGCGTCGGGCGCGGGCAGTTCGTCAAACAAAAGCGCCGGCGAGATCAGCGGCCGCACCGCGCCGATGCGGGTGTCATCGGTGCGGGTGCTGTCTTGGGTGGCGTCACGAGAGCCCACTTCGCGGTCCTGGGCGGGGTTGTCTAAGTTCTTCATCACGGCTTTCCTGGATTGCAATGATTATCAACGCTGACCGCCGCTTCAATGCTGCGGCTGCTTTTCGGCCAATGCGACAATTCCGCCATGCCTCTGATTCCCTACGCCCTCACCCGCCCTTTCCTGTTCGGTCTTGATCCCGAGCATGCCCATGAATTGACACTCGGCGCCATCGCCAAGTTGCAAAACACACCGGCGCAATGCCTGTGGTCGCAAACCCGGGTGCAAGACCCGCTGCTGCTGGCCGGGCTGAGGTTCCCGAATCGCATCGGCCTGGCCGCCGGCTTGGATAAAAACGGCCGCTGCATCGACGGCTTGGGCGCCATGGGTTTTGGTTTCATCGAAGTCGGCACCGTCACGCCCAAAGGCCAGCCGGGCAATGACAAGCCGCGCATGTTCCGCCTGCCGCAGGCCGATGCCTTGATCAACCGCCTGGGCTTCAACAACGAAGGCCTGGCCAGCTTTTTGGCCAATGTGCAGCGCGCCCACAGCTTCCGCGCCGCCGGCGGCTTGGTTGGCCTGAACATCGGCAAGAACGCCGCCACACCGATCGAGAACGCCGCTGACGACTACTTGATCGGCCTGGAGGGCGTGTTCCCTCATGCCGACTACATCACCGTCAACATCTCCAGCCCTAACACCAAGAATCTGCGCGCGCTGCAAAGCGATGAGGCGCTGGATGCCTTGCTGAGCACGCTGCAGGAGAAAAAGCTCAAGCTCGAACAGGCCGCCAAACGCCAGGTGCCGATGTTTGTGAAGATCGCGCCCGACCTGGACGAAGACCAGGTCTCGGTGATCGCCCAAACGCTCAAAGCCAACGGGATCGACGGCGTGATCGCCACCAACACCACCATCTCGCGTGAGGCGGTCAAGGGCTTGCCGCATGCGGAAGAGACCGGCGGCTTGTCGGGTCGGCCGGTGTTTGAAGCCAGCAACCGCGTGATCCGCTTGTTGCGCGCCGCACTCGGCAGCAACTACCCAATCATCGGCGTGGGCGGCGTGATGAGCGGCGCCGATGCGCGCGCCAAGCTGCAAGCCGGCGCTGATCTGGTGCAGGTCTACACCGGCCTGATCTACAAGGGCCCAGCCCTGGTCAGCGAATGCGCGGCCGCCATGGCGCGCGCTTGAGGGCTGTGCAAACATGGGTGTCGAGATCGAGCGCAAATTTTTGGTCCAGGGCGACGCTTGGAAGCAAGGCAGCGGCCAGTACCTGAACCAAGGCTATTTGAGCCGCGATCCGGCGCGCACCGTGCGGGTGCGCATCGCGGGCGAGTCGGCCTGGCTGACCATCAAGGGCGCCAGTGTCGGCGCCACGCGGGCCGAGTTTGAGTACGCGATTCCGCTCAGCGATGCGCAAGCGCTGCTGAAATTGGCCGACGGCCCTTGCGTGGAGAAGATCCGCCGCATCGTGCCGCATGCCGGCATGAACTGGGAAGTGGACGAGTTCCTCGGCGCCAATGCCGGCCTGGTGGTGGCCGAGATTGAGCTGAGTGACGAGTCTCAAGCCTTTGAGCCACCGCCTTGGCTGGGCCAGGAAGTCACCGACGATGCGCGTTACTTCAACTCACAGCTGGCCGCGCGGCCGTTCTCGACCTGGTGAGGCAGCTGCGGCGCTTCAGGCGCCGCACTGACACTTCTTGCACTAAGTCGCTGCGCTCAAGCTCGCCAAGACCCGGCTGGCCAACTCGGCATGCACCGCATTCAGCTCGGGCAACGGCCGGCTGGACCCGCGCATGAAGACCGCCATCAGGATGGGCGCCTGCTTGGGCGGGAAAAAGATTGCCGCATCATTGACGGCGCCATTCGCCCCGGTGCCGGTCTTGTCGCCGGCCGGCCAGTCTTGCGGCGCGCCGCCACGCAAGCGCCCCAAGCCCGTCTCGGCCTCATTCATCCAGACCAAGAGCTGCTGACGCGAGGCCTCGGAGAGGAAGTCACTGCAAAGCAATCGCTCCATCAAACCCACAAAGCTCGCCGGCGTGCTGGTGTCGCGCGGATCGTCAGGCAGATTGCTGTTGAGCGCGGGCTCGATGCGGTCGAGTCGGGTTTCTGCGTCGCCCAACTCGCGGAAAAAGCGCGTCAAGCCCGGCGGGCCGCCCACCAAGGGCAGCAGCAAATTGGCGGCCGGGTTGTCGCTCTCGAGCAAGATGGCGGCGCACAAGTCCAAAACCGTCATCGAAGCCGATAGCGTGCCGGACTCCAACAAGGCCCCCGTCACCGGCGCATGCGGCACCAAATCACGCGGACCAAATCGCACCCTTTGGTCGTGGCGCAACTGGCCCGCGTCGATGCGCGCCAGCACCGCGCCGGCCAAGAGCAGCTTGAAGGTCGAACACATGGCGAAACGCTGCTCCGCCCGGTAGGCAAACTGCCGGCGACTGCCGGTGTGCAAGGCAAACACGCCCACTTGCCCGCCGCTTTGCTGCTCCAAGCGCTGGCAGAGCTCCGCCAAGGATTCCGCAGCCCATGAGGGCTGCGGCAAAGCCAGCGGAAGACTCAGGCCCAGGCCGGCCTGCAGCAGCCAACGCCGGCGCAGGCCCACGAACGCCGCGAACGCCGCACTCAAGGCGCCAGCACTCGCAAGACTTTTTGGAAGGCTTCCACCGCCTTGCCCTTGCGCGCACGCTTGCCGGCATAACTGGCCAGACCCACACCCTTGAGCACTTCTTCCTTGGGCTTGGCGCCGCGTCCAGTGCCCACCACCAAGAGGCTCTGAGTGAAGGCCGCCACGCTCAGCAATGCGTCCTTGTCTTCCAGATCCACCAAGGTCAGGCCTCGGCCGCCCTTGGGTTGGTGCTTCAACTCATCGAGCGCATAGGTCAGCAAGCGTCCGTTCAAGCTCAAGCAGGCCAGCTGCACGCCCGCCACCTCGCCCACCGGCACGGTGGCCGGCGGCAGCGGCTGCTCTTGCCCTTCCAGGCTCAGGAAGGTTTTGCCTGCCTTTTGGCGGCCGACCAAGTCGCCCACCTGGGCGATCAAGCCGAAGCCGCCAGTGCCGGCCAGCACCAAGCGCTGCTGGGCATTGCCGGCGAAGTAATGCGCAATCTGGCTGCCACTTTCCAGCTCGATCAAGGTGGTGATCGGTTGGCCGTCACCACGCCCGCCCGGCAAGACCGAGACCGGCACCGAGTAGACCCGGCCGTTGTTGCCGAACACGATCAGCGGGTCGACGCTGCGGCAAGGGAAGGTGCCGTAGAGCTGATCGCCGCTCTTGAAGGCCAGGGCCGCGGAGTCGATGTCATGGCCCTTGAGCGCACGCACCCAGCCCTTGATGCTGACCACCACGGTCACCGGCTCGTCGACGATGCGGACTTCGGCAATTGCCTTCTTTTCTTCCTGAATCAAGGTGCGGCGATCGTCGCCAAACTGCTTGGCGTCGGCCTCGATTTCCTTGATGACGGTGCGCTTCAAGACGCCGGGGTTGGCCAGAATGTCTTCCAGCTTGGCCTGTTCCTCGCGCAAGGTCTTCAACTCCTGCTCGATCTTGATCGCTTCCAGTCGCGCCAACTGGCGCAGACGGATTTCGAGGATGTCCTCGGCCTGCCGATCGCTGAGCTTGAAGCGCTCGATCAACGCGGCCTTGGGCTCATCGCTGTTGC
>NZ_JBMLSK010000317.1:0-1219 GCF_049240545.1 Roseateles sp.
AGAGGGTGTAAACGAAATCTACGCCTGGCGCGTTACGCTGTGATCGAGACGAAACGAAGCGAGGCAGCGAGTGCCACACAGCAAAGTGCCAGGGCGCCCAGGGCGCAGACCGTCTTTGAGCGCCGAGCACGTTGCGGTGCTGCGCGCGATCACGCAAGAGCAACCTCGCTCATCGTTGGATGAAGTCACACGCGAGCTGTTTCGACGCTGTAGCGTCAAGGTCAATCCGGTCACCGTACGCAAGGCGCTGCGCGAGGCGAAGATCGAGCGGCTCAAGCCCATACGCAAAGCCGGCGAGCGCGCCGCGCAGGGGCGCGGTGCGGGCGTGCGCACGGGCTACACCGAGGCTCATCGACGCAGCGACGGCGCCAGCGGGCTGAACACGGACCTGACCGATGCCGAATGGGCTCTGGTGGCCGACTTGTTCACGCACGCCGGCCAGCGTGGCGCGCCGCCGCGCTACGAGCGCCGCACGGTGGTCAACGCTTGCTGCTACGTGCTGCGCACGGGCTGTGCGTGGCGCCTCTTGCCCAAGAGCTTTCCGCCCTGGCAGGCGGTGTACATGTCGTTCAAGCGCTGGGGTGCGGCTGGAACGTTCGAGACCATGCACGACAGGCTGCGCCAGCAGTGGCGCGAGCGTGTGGGCAAAGCACCCGAGCCCACCGCGGCCATCATCGACTCGCAGAGCACGCGCAGCACCGCGCAGGGCGGCAACACCGGATTCGACGCGGGCAAGAAGGTCAAAGGCCGCAAGCGCAACCTTGTGGTCGATACGCTGGGGCTCCTGCTGGCCGTGACGATCACCTCGGCGAGCGTGCAAGACCGCGACACCGCAGCAACGGTGGTCGCTCAGGCCTACGCCAAGGTGCCGGGGCTCAAGAAGCTCTACACCGATGGTGCCTACGGCGGCCAGTGCGCACTGGCCATCGAGAAGACGCACGGCATCAGTGTCGAGGTCGTGCGTCACCCTGGCAATCGCAGCACAGGCACTTGGCAAGACGCGCAACAGCCCTTGTGGCCCGAGGCGGTTGCCAAGGGCTTCGTCGTCCAGGCCAAGCGCTGGGTCGTCGAGCGCACGCACGCATGGAACGAGCGCTGCCGTCGATTGATCGTTCATCATGATCGCTCCGACTGGGCCCCACTGGCGTGGGTCTGGCTCGCCGAAGCGCGTATCCTGGCTACCAGACTGGCGACGTAGAACATTTCGTTTACACCCTCT
>NZ_JBMLSK010000318.1:0-2521 GCF_049240545.1 Roseateles sp.
TGTTGATTTCGCATACAAACGGAGCCAGCATTTCGGACCAATATTGAGCCACCTGGTTAAAGATAAATTTACCTACTCGGTTGTGGATAAGTCTATGTCATTGGCTTGTTCTTGATGCTCTCCTTTCACTGATTTGGGTTTACTTGTCTTGCGTGCTGGACGCACCTGTGCACTGGAATTCTTGAACCTCCAGCTCTCATTGCCAGTCTCCACAATGTGGCAGTGATGGGTCAGCCGGTCCAGTAGCGCCGTTGTCATCTTCGGGTCCCCAAACACATTAGCCCACTCCGAGAAGCTCAGATTGGTAGTGATCACCACACTGGTTCGCTCGTACAGCTTGGACAGTAGATGAAACAGCAAGGCACCGCCGGTCTGTGTGAACGGCAGGTAACCCATTTCATCCAGGATCACCATGTCCACGTACATCAGCCGGTAAGCGATCTGCCCTGACTTACCCTGGGCTTTCTCTAGTTCCAGTGCGTTGACCAGTTCCACCGTTGAGAAGAAACGCACCCGTTTGCCATGGTTACGAATGGCTTGTACGCCAAGACTGGTGGCCAAATGCGTCTTGCCCGTACCCGGCCCGCCAATGAATACCACGTTGTGCGCCGACTCCAGAAACTTCATCTGGTGCAGGTCCCGAATCAAGCCCTCATCGACACCGGCCTGGGCAAAGTCAAACCCCGCCAGGTCTCGGTGTGACTGGAAACGGGCCACTCGCATCTGGTACGCCATGGAACGCACCTCACGCTGTGCAGCTTCGGCCTTGAGTAGCTGGTGCAGTACCGTCTCATGGTCCAGCGTCTTGATGCGCGCCGTGCCCAACACTTCCGGCCACGCACTGGCCATGCCATGCAAACTCAATCCCTTCAGGGCCGTGACGATGTCATTGGACATGGCCAGCCTCCATCTCACTGCTTCGCAGACTGTCGTAACGCGTCACGTTGGCCAGCGGTGGGGTTTGCAGTGTCAGTGGGGTATCTACCTCACCAACCGCCATGGGACGGGACTGGTCCCTGAGATGCGCCAAGGTATTGAGGACGTGCTCGGCACTGACTCTCCCCGCTTGCAAGGCAATCTGTATGGCTGCCAGCACAGCATCCAACCCATGCAGTGGCACGGCACTCAGGACCTGCGCCATCACCCGATCGCCGCCGGTGTTCTTCAGCAGTTGGCGTTGCAGTTCCTGCAATGGCTCAGGCATGGTCTTGAACGGTGCGCCGTTGCGCAGCGCGCCGGGTTTGCGTTCAATCAGGCTGATGTAGTGTTGCCAGTCGTAGAAGGTTTGGTCACGCTCAAAGCTGCGCACCAGGTCGACCATCTCGCCATGCACACTGACCACCCGCAGGAATTCGGGATAGGCGCGCAGGCTGACGACCGAATTGACCCATTCGCACGGCACGCTGTAGCGGTTGCGCTGGAAGTGGATCAGTGATGTGGCCGTCACCCGGGCTGGTTGCTCTACATAGCCGTCAAACGGTTTTGGTAAAGGCATCAGACGCGTGCGTTCATCCTGCAAAACGTCGGCCACCGTCAACTCCGGCCAGTCGGGGTGGGTGAGTTCGCTCCAACTGTCCTGGCAAGCGTGGATCAGCCAGGCGTTGAGTTCGGCTAAGCTATTCCAGCGTTTCTCAGCCGCTTCGCGCCAGATGTGGCGCCTGCGGTCTTGCACGTTCTTCTCCACCCGGCCTTTCTCCCAGCCAGCGGCCCGGTTGCAGAATTCGGCCTCAAACAGGTAGTGCCCGGTCATGGATTCAAACCGGGCGTTGACGCTGCGCTCCTTGCCTTTACCTACCTTGTCTACGGCGGTGCGCATGTTGTCGTAGATGCCGCGCTTGGGGATGCCGCCCAGAACCGTAAAGGCCCGGGTGTGGGCATCAAACAGCATTTCGTGCGACTGGGTGAAGTAGGCCACCAAGACATAGGCCCGGCTGGCAGCGAGCTTGGTATGGGCTACTTCCAAGCGCCTGCGCAAGCCACCAATGACGACGTACTCGCAGCTCCAGTCAAACTGGAAGGCTTCGCCGAGTTCAAAGCTCAGCGGGACAAATCCGGCGTGTCTGGGGGCGTTGTCCAAAGACTGTTTGAAGGCGCGGCAATACAGGTAGACCTGGGTTGGACCACCGCTGTAGCCCATGGCGCGGATGGCCTCGTAATAGGCCTTAACGGTACGGCGTTCTCGCTTGCCACGGTGGCTGTCGGCCTTGATCCAAAGTTGCAGACTCTCGGCATAAGCGTCGATCAGCCGCTCGGCAGCCACGCGCTTGGGGTAACTGGGTTCGACAATTTCTGGCTCAGTCAGCCAGCGCTTTGCGGTGTTTCTGGAGATGCGCAGCCGCCTGGCTGCTTCGCGCACGGATACGTTCTCACGTAAAACCATACGTCTTAATTTGCTGAGGGTTCCCACGTTAATCACTCCTACCACCTCTGCCTAAAAAATAAGCAGCATAGGTGGGTAACGTGGCTCAAATTTGGAGCGAAATTAGCGCATTAGTGGCTCTGTTTTTATGCGCAGTCAACA
>NZ_JBMLSK010000319.1:0-1518 GCF_049240545.1 Roseateles sp.
GAAAGCCGCGTTCGATGTCCGCCAGCGCCTTGTAGCGTTCGACGATGCGGGCCGCGCTCATGGCATCGGCGTCGATGCTGGTCAACAGCACCAAGGTGCCGTCGAGAACTTCAGCATCCGCCAAGGCCTTCTCGTCCCGCTCGAAGGCGAAGCGCTCGGCGCCGAGGTCGGTCTTGATGAAGCGTGTGAGCTGCTCTTCCAGCAGGCGCCGTAGAAAGCGGCTGTAGGCGCCGCGATCGCTGGCGCGGCGACCTCGGCTTGCAGCGCCCGTGTCTTGGCCATCGAGCTTGGCGGCGAGTTGTTCGCCAAAAGCCTCAACCGCTTCAATGCGCGCGCGGCGGCGTGCGGTCTGCTCGGCGGCACGCACGGGATCGTGAGCGGCGACCAGGCGATAGTCGGCGAAGCGTCCTTCCGCCAAGCCGTCCTTGAACGTCAGGGACCGTACGATCTCGGGCATGTCGCCGTAGCGGCGCGCCGGCACCGCGAGAATGAAGTCCAGGCGTTGCTCGGCTTCGCCACACAGGCGCCGAATCTCCTCGACGTTGTCGAGACTCAGCAAGCCACGATCCGCCACCACCACCAGGCGCCCCACCGGGAAACGCTTGAGCGCGTGTTCCAGCATCGGTCGCAGCGTGTCGACTTCAGCGACATTGCCCGGCGCCACGGTGTGCAGCAGCGGCAGCCCCTCGGCTGACTGCACCACACCCAATACGAACTGGCGGGCGGGGCCTTGGGTTTCCTTGGAGCGGCCGAACGCCCGCAGGTCTTGAACACCGCCATTGGATTCGCCATGAATGCGGATGGTGGTGAGGTCGTAGAACAACAGAGTGACCTCGTTGTCGAGCAGCGGCCGCACCAGCTTCAGCACCGCGGACTCCACGGCATCGATGCGGTCGATCAGGCAGTCCATCGCGCGTAGCAGATGCTGATGGGTCACCTCTGCCGGCACGCCCGGCATCTCAACCGTCTCAAGCCAGCGCAGCACGCCAAGCTTGGAATCGGGGCAGCTCAACCGATTGAACACCATCGTGCGAATCAGGGCCTCGGCATCGAAGCTGCGACGCGACGAGCGCAAAGCGCGACTCAAGGCGGAGCCGAGACCCAGCTCGTTCCAGAGCATCTGCAGCGCGTGCAGATCCCCGAACGCCCGCGCCGAACGGTACTCGATCGCCTCGGCCTGTCGCGTGCGTCCCAAGGCGCGCTCCAGGCCACTGATCAGCGGCGCAAGCTTGGCCTCGGTGAGCTCGTCCAGCCGGCCCAGGGAAGCCACAACGCGCTGCCGGACCTTGCCGTCGACGCGGTAGCCCTCCACGAGTTGGAGGTAGCTGCGACCGCCGGAACGGGTGATGCGCGTGTACATGGAACAACTTTAACTGCCACGACACGGACAAATCAATGTCTAGATAGCAATAGCGTGACACAACACAAATCCACCGAAATCGCTGAGTAACTCATTGATTTCCGGAAGCGGCACCACTACGACCGGCCGGATTTCCTGCTCCAACTGTCGAACTTGGG
>NZ_JBMLSK010000320.1:0-1216 GCF_049240545.1 Roseateles sp.
CCAGACCGGCCAGACCGGCCAGACCGGCCTGTTGGGTCTCCCGATGATTCTGAAGCCGCGATCAGGGGCGCACGGCGATCTCGTTCTTCACGGCCTTCACACCGTTGACGCCACGTGCGATGTCTCCGGCCATCGTTCTTTCGGTGGCGTTCTTGGCAAACCCCGACAGCATCACCGTGCCGTTCAGCGTCTCGACGCTGATCGACGAGGCGTCCACCTGCGGGTTCTCTACAAAGCGGGCCTTGATCCGCGTCGTGATCGTCGCATCGTCGACATAAGCACCGATGGTCTCCTGCCCGCGCGTGACGGCGCAGCCTGTCATGGTGACCAATGCCAGTGCCGTGACGGTCGCGGCGAGAAGGGTGCGCATGTTCATGGTGAATCTCCTGTGAGATTGACAAACGGCTGTCCATCTATCGACCGAGACCCTTCGGACCGCGTCAATCAAGGCGTCGGTGCGCTGGCGGGTTCAGAGCGATCGCTCTTTCAGCGTTCGTTCCTTGTTCGTTCTTTGTAGGAGACGGCGACGGCCGGCCATTGCGTTCAGGCAACGCAACTCATGGCCTATGGCTTGAGTTGCTGGGCCACGACGCGCCCTGCGGGGTTGATGAACACGCGATAGCGGTGGCCATCTCGGCAGGTGGCGATGTGATCGTCATCCTTCAATGGCGTCGCGCGGATAACCTGGCCACAAGGCAGGCCCAGCAGTGCAATGACAGACGTCAGGTCCTTGCGAAGCGCCGCATCATCTGCTGCGGCAGCAGCCCCCGAAACAAGCGCGACCCACAAGGCGACGCAGGACCCTATCAGGATGTGAACATGGGTCGGCATGATGGATCGGCGCCAGGAGGCCACTTGCTACAGGGTGTTGAGCTTCGCCGGATCCGACAGGACAGCCCAGATGGACTCTCTTGACGAAGCGAGCGCGCCAGCCAGCGGAGGGTCGGCTTCCTGCAGCAGCGCAAGCGTCTTCATGATCAGCAGGTCAAATGCCCGCCGCAGTTCGACCAGGGAAGTCTTGATCCGTCCTTCGTAGAACGCCTTGAACCGCTCCAGCAGATCATCCACCTGGTTCTTGAGCGCCAACTTGCTGAAGGAGCCGATGGCTTTCGTCTCCCTCAGGCGAGTCTCCAGCGACTTGAGGTCCAGTGGCGGGGCTGCTGCGGGCTTCACCACAGGGGGCGCGGGCGGGAGCGTCCTGGCGGGTGGCGGTGCA
>NZ_JBMLSK010000321.1:0-12308 GCF_049240545.1 Roseateles sp.
TTGGTCTGGAAGGCGATGCCGTCGATGACGCCGATGATGTCGGCGATCTTGCGCGAGCTGGCGCTGATGTCTTCCATGGTCGACACCACTTGCGACACCACCTGGCCACCGCGCGCGGCCACTTCGGCCGCGTTATTGGCCATCTGATCGGCCTGCCGGGCCGAATCGGCCGACTGGCGCACCGTGCTGGTCAAGGCATCCATGGAGGCGGCGGCTTGCTGCAGATTGCTCGCCGTTTGCTCGGTGCGTTGGCTCAGGTCCAAGGTGCCGGTGGCAATCTCGGCGGAGGCGGTGCTGATGCTGTCGGTGGACCGGCGCACCTCGCCGATGACGCTATGTAAATGGGCGCGCATGCTGACCAGTCCTTCGATCATTTGCCCCAGTTCGTCGCGGCGCGGTGCGGGCATGTCGGTGCTCAGGTCGCCTTGGGCGATGTGGCGCATCGACTGCTCCACCTGCTGCAAGGGCTTGAGTACGGCGCCCAAGGTGTACCAGGCCATCACCAGCAGGGCGACGGTGCAGACCACGCCGCCGGCGACACCCGCGCCGACCAAGGTGCGGCTGCGGTCTTGTGCCTGGGTGTAGGCTTGCTGCGACTTCTTTTGCGCCAGGGGAATCAGGGCCTGCAGGGGTTTGATGGCGCTCTTGTGCATGACCGGCCAGTCTTCTTCCAGCACCGTGCCCAAGGCGTCTTTGTTCTTGGCGGTGTAGGCCGCTTCCAGCTTGGCCAAGGTGGCGTCGATCACCGACCAGTTGGCTTCGAGTTGCTTGAACGGAGCTTGCGCTTCCTCATCGTCAAACACTTTCTGTGCCAGCGGTTGCAACTCTTTCCAGGCTTCGCCCAAGCCCTTGCGGGCTTCTTTCAAGTGGTTCAAGGAGCCAGGAATGGGCAGTTGATCGAGCAAGACACCAGCGGTGCGAAAACGCACTTCAAGCAGGCTGTTCTCGATTTGCATCAGTTTGACCAAGCTGACGCTGTCCTCCTCGTAGAGTTCGCTCAAGGCGCTCAGATTGATACGGTTGGACAGAATGGCCAAGCCGGCCACCAGGCTGACGCCCAGCAAGGCCAAACCGGCCAAGGCGAGCAGGCGGCCCTTGATACTGATGTGAATGTTCATGCGGGTGCTGCGGTGAGTAAGCAAGGAATTGCGGCCCCGGCGCTAGATTGGCGATCCGGGGCCCAGGCGCTCAGGCTTATTGGGTCGGCAGACCCTTGGACACCCATTCGGGCATGCCGCCGCGGAACCAGTTGATCTTGGTGTGGCCCGCTTTTTGTGCCAGGACCGAGGCCTTGTAGCTCTTCCAGCACTCACCGGCATTGCAGAAGAACACAATCGGCGCGGCCTTGTCAGCAGGCAGCTTGCTCAGGTCGAACTGGTCTTTGCTGGCATCAAAGTCAGTGGCCTTGGCGCTTTTTTCCTTGTAGGGCACGCTCTTGGCGCCCTTGATGGACTTTTCGGCGTACTCAGCCGCCACACGGGTGTCGATCACTGGAACGCCCGAATCCAGCAGCTTCTTGGTCTCAGCAGCGTTCACGACCTTCACGCCCGCCAAGCTGGTGGGAGTTTCATTGGCATGGGCGCTGAGCGCCAGACCCAGATTCAGGCTCAAGCCCAATGCGGCGCTCAGGGCCAGTTTGATGCAATTGCGTTTGGTGCTCATCTTCACGGTACTCCTTGGTTTGGAAGGCACAAGGAGGAAGCGAGCCGTTGAGTGAACGGATCAATCGACGACGAGCGTCTGACTTATGACTGAGCGCCGCGCACGAGTTGGCGGGTCACTTCTTCCCTGTAGCAGCCATATCGGAGGGCACCCCAAGGACTTGAGGTGAATCTTGGCCGTCCGTGCGTGCAGCGGAAGAACGGCGTTAGTTGTGCGCTTCGCGCATCCTTTAGGCTTTTGTTCAGCTAGCGTCCGGGCAAAAAAACAGGGCATTTCGACCCGAGCGTGGCGCCTACTCAGTAGGTGCGCCCACCCTTGAACTGCGCATGCTGGCGGCGCTGCAAGGTGGTGCTGCGGCTCATGGCCGCGAAGCTGACGCTGGCATGGGCATGCATGATGGCCAAACCCAGGGCGTCGGCCGCGTCCTTGCCGGGTTCAGACGGCAAGTTCAAGAGCCTTTGCACCATGTGCTGCACCTGTTCCTTCTTGGCATGGCCATTGCCGACGATGGCTTTCTTCATCTGCAAGGCGGTGTATTCCGACACCGGCAGGTCCTTGGACACCAAGGCCGTGATGGCCGCACCCCGCGCTTGGCCCAGCAACAAGGTGGACTGCGGGTTGACGTTGACGAAGACGATTTCCACCGCCGCGCATTGCGCCTGGTAGCGCTCGGTCACTTCTCGTACGCCGTCAAAGATGATCTTCAAGCGGCCCGGCAGGTCGCCAGTCGCCACCGCGCTGGTCTTGATGGTGCCGCTGGCCACATAGCTCAGTCTCGGGCCATCGGCGTCGATGACGCCAAAGCCCGTTGTTTGTAGGCCGGGGTCGATTCCAAGTATTCGCACGGCAGTCGTCTGATGTCGGGTGGAAAAGGGGACAGGGTTTTGGCGCGAGGTGATTGTCTAGTGTCGCAGCAGCGGTTCTGACTAGGGCAAGAGCGCTACGCTCAAGCTGCTGGCGAACAGGCCCAGCACGACCGGCAGCCAAATGACGCGCTCGCGCCGACTCGGCGTGATGGCGTTGAGCACGCAACCCAGGGCGCAGTAGCCGACCACGCCCCAAATCCATGTTTGCGCCTGAGCTTGATAGGCCGTGAGCGCAAATCCGCTGCCCGCCAAGACGATCAAGACCAGGCCCGCGAAGACCAGCAAGGAGATGAATGGAATCCACCGGGCACGCCGGGGCAAGGCGCCTCGCCACTTGCCTCCCAAGGTGAACTCTCCCCAAGGTGCGCCCAGGATCAAGGCCAGTTGAAAGGCGCAAACGCCCAGCGAAAGCAATGCAAAGAGCAAGGCGGCGAGGGCGGATAGCGTCATGGCAAGGCAAGCAAAAGAAAGTGGCTGCGGCATGCGCCGCTGCCGCAGTCTACGTGCGGTGGAGCCCTGTGCTTCTCATACCGCTCGCGGCGCCAGTCGCCTTCAGCAAGTCTTCATTTGCAGCGTTCAGACTGTGCGATGGGCCTCGGCTGGCTTGTCGCTTGCGCCCGGGGCGATCCGATGGAACTAAGAAAACTTGGGGGTGAGGATGAACCGAGTCTGTTCTCGCGTTATGAAAGGCTTGGCGGCCTGTTTGTTGGCGGGTTGCGCCGTGCCTGAGGGCGTGTTGAATTTGAGCAGCGCAGAGCCTGCGCCGCCCCGGGTGCTGAATGCCACCGGCCCGGTAGTGGTTCTGCAAGCCGGCCTGGGGGATGGGGCCTCCAGCTGGCGCGCCTTGGAGCGCGGGCTGAGCGCGAAGCACACGGTCCTCGCGTTGGATCGGCCCGGTTATGGCGCAAGGCGGTGGGGGGATGGGCCGCGCGACCCTTGCACGGTGGCTGCCGAGTTACGTGCGCAGCTGCAAGGCGCAGGTCTGCAGCCGCCCTACCTGCTGGTCGGGCACTCCTTGGGTGGGCTGTACCAATGGGCGTATTCGCGCCTCTACCCCGAAGAGGTGGCGGGTCTGCTCCTGATTGAGCCCACCCATCCCGAGCATTGGCAACGCTTGCAGGCGCAGGTGCCGGCCCTGGCGGGCTTTGTTCGATTGATGCGCGTCAGCAGCTTCGGCATGGCGGCGCGGCGCGAGTTCGACGATCAGGCCGAGTGCAACACCCGCCTGCTGGCAGCGCGCCCGGCCCAGATGCCGTACAGCCGTCTGTTGGTTCGCGCCCGGTTCAGCAATCCGATGGAGACCGGCGCCTTCGAGCAGCTGATGCGCCAGGAGTGGCACGACTGGCTGAAGCTGAGCGGTGCTGCAACGGCCGAGCCGGTGGCCGACAGCGGCCACTACCTGCATCAGGATCAAACCGCCCAGGTGCAGCGTGTCATCGAGGCCATGGCGAGCCAAGCGCAGCCGGGCCGGGCCGCGCGCTGAAGCGCGAGGCCAGCGAAATCGTGAGGGTCGCGCGTCTTCATCGAACCTTCAGCTGAGACTCAGAAGCTCTTCAGCCAGGGCTCGCAGCATGGCGGCGTGTTCGCTTGGAACATGCACTCACGCTGGATTGGACGCTTCTCATGTCACGCAACGCTTCGCTTTCTTCGTCACCCTTGCTCTCGCGCCCCCTGCTGGTCGCCGCCACCGCGCTGCTCTGTGCCTGCGGCGGCGGCAGTGATGAGCCCAAAAAAGCCGCCGACAAACCCCGCACCTTATTGAGCCATTCGGCCTATGCCAAGGCTCAGAGCTTCACCGGCCTGCAGCAAGCACAGCTGCTGCGCTACCGCATGCCGGCGCTGAACGGCGGGCAGACCGAGACCGAGGCTTTGTTGTTCCTGCCGAGCGCCCGGCCGGCCGCTGGCGATGTACCGCTGGTCGTCTGGACGCATGGCACGGTCGGTGTGGCCGATGCTTGCGCACCCAGCCGCAATGCCGATACGCATATTGACAAGCCCGAGATCCAGGCCCTGCTCAATGCCGGGTTCGCGGTCTTGGCGCCTGATTACGAAGGCCTGGGCGGGCCGGGGGCACACCCCTATCTGCATGTGGGCAGCCTGGGCCAGTCCGTCACCGCAGCGGTGGAGGCCGCACACCAGTTGCCCGGCCTTCGCTTGAGCAAGCCCTGGGCGCTGATCGGCCATTCACAAGGCGGCTATGCCGCCCTGGCAGGTGCCGAGATGTCGGCTCGCATGGATGCAGCCTATCCGCTGCGCGCCACCGTGGCCTTGGCGCCCGCCTCCGACCCCGCGCGCATGGCGGCCGAGTTGTTTCAGCGGATCGACGACTTGCAATCGAGCTTCAGCGAGCAGCCCAGTGAGCAGCTCGCCGACGCCCTGGTCGGAACGGTCTACCAACTGGCCGCCAATGGCACCATGCTCTCGCTCGGCTTGCTGGCCCAAGATCCTAGTTTGAAGGTGGAGCAGCTGATGGAAGCGAGCTTCTTGCCGATTGCGAAACTGGCGGCCGATGACACCGTCTGCCAAGCCTTTGAGGATGCCATTGAGCAGGACTTGAAGCGCCATGTGAGCAGTGGCCAAACCCTGTCCGCCTACCCCAGCGTCAAGCGCAGTGCCTTTCTGAGCGAGTCCATGAGCAAGGCCCTGAGCAAGAATCGCCCGGGCCAGGTCAAGCTGCAAAGCCCGGTCTTGGTGGTGCAAGGCGTGCTGGATGATCAAACGCCGATCAAGGCGGCGCGTGAGCTTGTGGCCGAGATGCAGCGCGTGGGCAGCTCGGTGCGTTATATCGAGGTGCCGGACGGCAGCCACGGCAGCATCACCCAAAGCCATATGCCCGAGGCGATCGCTTTCATCCGTGAGCGCCTGAAGCCCTGAGTGGCTGGGGCTCGCCGCTTCAGGCGTGCAGGGCGGCTTGGCGCGGCAGGCGCAGGCTCACAAGCAAGCCCCCGCCTGGGGCATCGTCCAGCTGCATCTGCCCGCCATGCGATTGCAAGACGCTGCTGACGATGGCCAAGCCCAGGCCGCTGCCGGCTTGGCTCTCGCCCGGCAGTCGGGTGAAGCGTTCCAGCACGGCGCTGCGCCAGGCCTCGGGGATGCCGGGGCCTTGGTCGCTGATGCTGGCGCACAGCATCTCGCCTTCGGCCCAGAGACGCACCTGCACGCTGCTGTGGGCGGGGCTGTACTTCACCGCGTTCTCCAGCAGATTGCTGAACAGCGAATGCAGGCCATCGGCATGGCCCACCAGATGCAGCGCGTCGTTGCAGGTCTCGCAGCTCAGGCTGATGTGGCGCTGCCGGGCTTGCGGCTCCACCTCGGCCATCACCTCGGGCAAAAGCTGGGCCAGGTCGAGCGTTTGTTTTTCAGCCTGCTGGCCCTGGGTGTCGCTGCGCAGCAAGCTCAGCAACTGATTGATCAAGTGAATGGCGCGCTCGCTGCTGCGCTGCATGCCCAACCACAGCGGCTGGTGGCTTGGGTCATGCGCAAGCGCCGCCAGGGAGTCCGCATACAAACGCAGCGCCGCCAAGGGGGTGCGCAGCTCATGGGCGGCGTCCGCCACAAAGCGGCGTTCGCGGGCCCGCGCCTCGCGCAGCTCGTCCAGCAAGCGGTTGATGGCGTGCAAGAGCGGGCGCAGCTCCTGCTCGCGCGCCTTCAGGTAGATGGGGCTCAGGTCATTGGCGTCGCGGCGGGACACTGCTTCGCTGAGCCGCCGCCAAGGCCGCAGGGCCCAGCGCACCGACAACCAGCTGGGAATGATCAGCAAGGGCAGGCTGAAGCCCAGCGGCAGCAACAGTGAGGCCAAGCCTTCATTGCTGAGCAGCACCATGCTCAGATGCCGGGGGATCAGAAACGACACCCGCAGATCGGCGCTTGCTACCGCTCCCGCTGCCGGGGCTGGTGTCTGTACGGTCAGTACCTGCCAGCCCAGGCTGCCATCGTCCACACGCTGCAGCCCCGGCGGGTAGGGCCCGTGAAAGCGCTCGGGCAATCCGGCGCTGGCGTAGATCAACTGACGGTCGCTCCAAGCCAGCAGGCTGATGCGGCGCAATGGGTCGTCCTCGCCCTGTTCGGTGCGATTCCATTGGTCCACCTTGTCCAAGACCTGGCGCAGGGCCTCGGGTCGATCCGCCAGATGTTGGGCGCTGCTCAAGATCGCATCGGCCGCAGGCACCAGCTTGAGGGCGGACGCCTCTGACAAATCGGAGCGCACGCCTATCATCATCAGCAGCGCCCAGATTCCACACAACAGCAAGGCCTGGGCCAGCACCAGGCCGCGCAGCATCGAGGGTTCGGTGAAGCGCCTCCATAGGCTGGCTGCGGCACGGCGCAGCGGGTGGCCGCTCATGTGGGGGGCACTGGCTTGCTGGGTCGCTCGATCACATAACCCACACCGCGCACGGTGCGGATATAGCCTCCGCCCAGCTTGCGGCGCAGGCTGGAGATGTGCACATCCAGCACATTGCTCTCCGCCTGGCTGCAGCCCAGGGCTTGTTCCTCCAGAAAGCGCCGGGTCAAGACCCGGTCGGCGCGCTTGACCAGGATCTCCAGCAGCCGGTACTCGCTGGGCGAGAGCTCCAGGGGTTGGCCGTCCAGGCTGACGCGCAAGGAGGCCTGGTGAATCTGCAAGCCGCCGAGGCTCAGCACTCCTTCTTGCAGGCCGTAGCTGCGCCGCGCCAGCGCGCGCAGGCGCGAGAGCAGTTCCTTCAAAGCAAATGGCTTGAGCAAGAAATCATCGGCCCCGCCGTCCAGGCCGCGCAGGCGTTCATCCAAGCCGTCACGGGCGCTGATGATCAAGACCGGAGGCATCACTTCCCGCGTGCGCAGCCAAGCCAGCAGGTTGTGGCCATCTCCATCGGGCAGCCCCAGGTCGAGCAGCAGCAAATCGGGCATCTGGGCCAAGACCTGGCCTTGGGCATCAGCCAGGCGCCGAACCCAGCACACGCGGTGCCCCTCGGCCTCACAGGCCAGGCGTATGCCTTCGCCCAGGTCCAGGTCGTCTTCGATCAGCAAGACATTCATGCGCCGATTGAAGCAGAGTCATCTGAAGAAACTGTGAAGCTCAGCGCGAGATCGGGGGGGGGAAGGTCTTGTGGCCTACAAAGACAGCTCGAAATACCAGCGCACCGAATGAAAGAACACCGGCGCCGCAAAGCACAGCACGGCGATCCGGTCGAGCAGGCCCACCGCGCCGGTGATGGAACTGAGGTTGCCCCAGCTGCGCACGCCCGCGTCACGCTTCAGCGCCTGCATCACCAGGCCGCCAAAGCTGCCCGCACCGGCGGCGATGAAGGCCATGGCCATGGCTTGCAGCGCATCGAACGGCGTGATCCAAAACAGCGCCGAGCCCATCAGGGCCGCGCCGATGCAGCCCAGCCACCAGGCCCGCATCGAGAACTCGCGGCTGATGTGCCGGGCCACCGGGCGGCGGCGCAGGCGCCGGCTGGCTGCCAGCTGCACAAACTGACCAAAAGCCACCACGGCGACCAAGAAGAACAGCAAAAAGGCGCCGCGCCCCAGATAGCCCGGAAACTCCAGCAACAAGAGCGCCGGCGCATGCGACAGGCCGTAAACGCAGACCATGATGCCCCACTGGATCTTGGCGTTACGTTCCAAATAACGCGCCGGGTCACCGGCCAGCGCGCTGGCCACCGGAATCGCCAAAAAGCTGTAGACCGGAATCAGCACCGAGAACAAATCAAAGTGCCGCCCGCCGGTCAGCGCGTATTGCAGCGGCAAGATGAAAAAGAAGGCCAGGATCAGGCTGCGGTGGTCGCCGCGCCGGGTGTGTAGCAAGGTGATGAATTCGCGCAGCGCCAGAAAACTCAAGATGCCGAACAGCAGCGTCGCGCCTAGCGGCCCCGAGACCCAAGCGGCCCAGAAGACGCTGGCGCCAAACCAGACCAGCTTCAACTCGCGCGCAAAGCGCTGACGGCGCAGGTGCCGGGCCTTTTGTGCCGCTTCATCCAGCTCGACCAGTGCCTGCTCGCGCAAGCCATTGATGAAGCTGCCGATGCTGGTCAAGAGCAAGAGGCCGAACAGGGCTACAAACAGCAGTCCGATCTGCTCGGTGGCCGTCCAGCGGCTCAAGGGGTTAGGGGCGGTCAGCCAGTCGGGCATGGTGAGGAAGGAGGCGAACATCAGTCCCAGCCTCCGCCCGGTTGTTGGGCCAGCACCGCGGCGCGGGCCCGTTCCAGAAAGGCGCGCTTGTCTTCACCGGGCTGCAGTTGCAGCGGCGCGCCGAAGGTGACGGTGCACAAAATCGGTACCGGCACCACCTCGCCCTTGGGCATGACGCGCTGCACATTGTCGATCCAGGTCGGGATCAACTTCACCTGCGGGAACTGCTCGGCCAAGTGATAAAGCCCGGCCTTGAAGACCTGCGGTTCGCCCTTGTTGGAGCGGGTGCCCTCGGGGAAGATCACCAGCGAGTCGCCCTGGCGCAAGGCCTCGACCAGCGGCTCCAGCGGGTCTTCATCCGGCGTGGAGCGGGTGCGCGATACATAAATGGCGTTGAACACAGCCGAGGTGATCCATGCTTTGAGCGGGCTGCTTGTCCAGTAGTCGCGGGCCGCGATGGGGCGGGTTTGCGCCCGCAGTTCGCTGGGCAGGGCGGCCCAGATCAGCACCCAGTCAAAGTGGCTTTGATGGTTGGCAAAGTAGATGCGCTGCTCCGCCATCGGCGGGCAGCCCTTCCAATGGCCTTGTGCTCCAGTGATCAGGCGGGCCAGGGCGGCCAGCAATTGGCCGGTGGCAGAGGCGAGTGACATGGCCCCATATTAGTCGAGTCCATGTGACCGTTGCCACCGACTTGCAGCATTAGGGCCAAGGCCCAAAGCTCAACGCTTGACCGCGCCAAACGGGTCGCCCGGCTTCCAGGCGGGCAGGCGTTCAGCGTCGGCGATGGCGCGGCCCAGATTGAGGGTGTATTGCGCTTGCTCGCGCATGCCCGAGAGGTCCCAAGTCGGGTCGTAGGTGTCGCTGGCCTGGTGGTAGCGCGCCCCGTAGGCGCGGCGCTTTGCAGTCTGCGCTTCGGCGTCGCCCAGGTATTGGCTGCCGCTGCTGACCGAGAAGGCCGGCACCCCGGCCTTGGCGAAGCTGAAGTGATCACTGCGGAAGTAAAAGCCGCCCACGTCCACGCGCGGCGGCGCAATGCTTAAACCCATGCGCTCGGCCACGCCTGCCGCCACGGTATCCAAATTGCTGCGCTCGCTGCCGTGGGCCCCAATGTCGCGGGTGCGGCCTACGAAGTTGAGCGTGTCCAGGTTCAGCGCCGCTGCGGTCTTGGCCAGCGGCCAGAGCGGGTACGCGGCATACCAGGCGCTGCCCAGCAGGCCTTGCTCCTCGGCAGCCACCCACAAAAACATCTGGCTGCGCCGTGCCGGCTGGCGCACCGCCGCTTGGGCCATGGCCAAGAGTGCGGCGCTGCCCGAAGCGTTGTCCACCGCGCCATTGAAGATCACAGTCTTGTCGCCTTGCACCTGCTTGCCCAGGTGGTCCCAATGGGCACTGTAGATCAGCAGCTCGTCTTTCAGCTGCGGGTCGGTGCCGGGCACGAGGGCGGCGATATTGTCTTGCTGCAGCGCGCGCGTGCGGGCCGCCAGCTTGCCGCTGAGTTTGAGCGCTAGGGGCTGTGCCTTGAAGTCGCGGCCTTCGGCGGCGAGGCGTTGCTGGGCCAGGTCCAGGCCTGCGGCTGCAAACAGCTTTTGCGCGGCGCCCTCACTCAGCCAGCCTTGCAGGGCCAGGCCCGGCTCTTTGCCGGCGAGCTGGAACTGCTCCGCCAAAGCACCTTGGCTCACCACCGGCCAACTGGTCAGGGTGGAGGCTTCGGTGTGGATGACCAGCACGCCCTTGGCGCCACGGCGCAGCGCTTCTTCATACTTGTAGCCGCGCCGGCCATAGATGGTCATGGCCTTGCCGCCAAAGCGGTTCGGCTCCGCCTCGGTGGGGAAGGGGTCGTTGGCCAGCACGATCAGGATCTTGCCGCGCACATCCAGGCCCTTGAAGTCGTCCCAATTGCCTTCCTCCGGCGCCGTGATGCCGTAGCCGGCGAAGACCAGCTCCGCGTCTTCAAACACATTCAGCGTCTGCCCATTGCCGGTGGAGAACACCCAGTCCGTGCCAAAGCTCAGCGGCAGGGCCGGTTTTTGATGGGCGGCCTTGATGCTCAGCTGGCTTTGCTCCAGCACCGTGCTCACGCCGATCAGTTGCACCGCCTGACGATAGCTCTTGCTTTGGCCATTGCCCGGCTGCAGGCCCAGCGCTTGCACCTGAGTTTCCAGATAAGCCATGGTCAAGTCGCCGCCGCGCTGACCGGTGCCCCGGCCTTCGAACAGGTCCGAGGCCAGCAGCGCCAGATGCGCGCGCAGCGGGGCTTCTTCCACTTGGGCGTGTTGAGCTTGAGGCTTGGCGGCGGGGGCTTGAGCTTGGGCCAGAGCGGGCAACAAGCCCACGCCGATGCAAGAGGCCAGGGTGAGAGCCAAGGGAAGTAAACGACTGAATTTGCGCATGATCCGTGCGAGCTTGCTGCTAGGGCGAAGCCGGCATTAGATCGTGTGAGCTCGCGCTGGGGCTTGCGGGCTATCCCCTAAGGCCGCATCTGTCGGTGTCTAGATTCGAAGCCTGCCCCAGTTTCCTGGTTCCCGGCGAACTCGGCTGTGTGCGAGCCTCGGTCATGCTTTGTCGCTGGACTCGTGGTCGGACTGCAGGTGCCACCACCGTGGGCGGCGAGAAATGTAGGAGTGATACCTGGGCGCAAATTCCAACAGGTGCGGCTTGTCAAGAGCCCCTGTGGCAATGGCGACAGTGGGTTCGTCGTCGATCGCGCCGATGGTGCAGCCGCAAGAACTGCAGAACGCTCGGCTGGAGTATGAAGAAGAGCGCCACGTTGAAGGCTTGCCGCCGGGCCCAAGCCACTCAACGCTATGCGCCGGGAACTCCACCCACGTCAGGGTGAGAGAGCCCGAGTGCTTGCGGCAGATTTCGCACGAACAGGTATGTGGCTTGCCGGGCTCGCCGCTTACCCGAAATCGGATGAAGCCGCAGAGGCAGCCGCCTTCGTAGTGCTTGGGTTTCATTGCTAGGACACAGAGGAGTTGGTGTTCATCCGCTGAAGAAGCGTTCGTACGCAGATTCAGCCGCCGAGCACGGCGGGCACAAAAGCAAGCGTTCCGTGGCATTCGTTGGAATGGGAGCGTGTCGCATTGTCGGCACTACAAATGGCGGTTTCTTGAATCTGGGGCTCGCTAGTCGCTGCCGAGAATGACGCCAGGCAAGTCGCAAAGGATGGGCGAGATGATGACAGAAAAGGCCAGGGGGCCCATTGCTCGATCCCGCCGAGGCGACGAAAGCCCTCTTGGTCTATGGACGTGGCGGCAATGGCCGTGTTGGCAGCGCTGAACAGGCCGAGCGTCAATACAAGGGTGAGGGCTCCGAACAAACGGCGGCGAGTGAATACAGTATTCATGCGGGCGACCTTGGCATCGAAAAAAGGCCGATGTCGGCCCTCGAAGTGGCTGAAGCTGCCGCACTGTAGGCAAGGCGCGCTGCTTCCTCAAGCCACCGATGACAGACTGCATTTGGGTATGACAGGCTGTGCCAAAGACGGCGCCAGGTCTTGCCTTTGGATTGAGGACTTGCCCCCGAGCTCATGGCACTGGGGCTTGGTCGGCCCGGTTCAGCGCGCCTCGGCCAAGCCCTGCGCCAGCGCCTCAAACACCGCCCGAATCCGCCGCGAGGTGCGCAGCTCGCGGTGCGTCACCAGCCAGATCGGGAACCGCACCGGCG
>NZ_JBMLSK010000322.1:0-1813 GCF_049240545.1 Roseateles sp.
CCCCTGCCACACCACCCGGCATGCGGGTCCGCACCGGGCGGTTCGAGAGTTTGAGGTCAGGACAGTCTTGGTACCCCCAGCCGGTCAAAGTACGCAATGGTGAGTGTCGTCTTGAGGAGCCGGTCGCTGTTACGCCACCAACGATGGCAGTTTGCCGCCACCTGTTTGGCCACATCCTGCGTTGCCCCCATCGCCATGAGTTCCCGGTAGATCGTTCTCGGCCGCTTCCAGTGTTTGAGCTGGATGGCCCGCAATCGGTGGCGCAGCCACTCGTCCAGCTCTCGCCAGACCTGGGGCGTTTGCGCCAATCCAAAGTAAGCCTTCCAACCCAGCAGGTAGGGCCGCAGTTTGTCCACCACCTGTGCCATGCTGCGCCCGCCTGAGCGGCGCGTGAGTTGCCGGATGCGGGCCTTGAAGTTTTGCAGTGGCTTGTCAGCTACTTTGCATTTGACTTCACGGCCTTTGGCCACCCACAGCGCATACCCCAGAAACTTGCGTCCGAAGGCGCTGGTCACCGCGCTCTTGGCTTCATTGATCTGAAGCTTCAAGCCTGTGTACAGTTTCCTGAGATACGCCATCACCCGCTCTCGCGCCTTCTTGCTGCCCACGTAGACGTTGCAGTCATCAGCATAGCGCGCGAAGCTGTGGCCTCGCGCCTCCAACGCCTTGTCCACTTCGTCGAGCAGCACATTGGCCAGCAGCGGGCTCAGGGGCCCGCCTTGCGGTGTGCCACGGTGGCGATCGAGCACCACCCCGCCATCCATGATCCCGGCGTTCAGGTACGCCCGAATCAGCCCGATGACTCCAGCGTCATCGATGCGTCTTTTGAGCCTGTCCACCAAGATGTCGTGGTTGATCCGGTCAAAAAATTTGGCCAGTTCCACGTCTACCACCACGCGCTTGCCCGATTGGACATACGCCCGTGCGGCCTTGACCGCGTCGTGCGCACGCCTGCCCGGACGAAACCCATGGCTGTGTTCGCTGAACGTGGGGTCAATCAGCGGTTGCAGCACTTGCAAAAGGGCTTGCTGGATCAGCCGGTCTACCACCGTCGGGATACCCAGCTCGCGCTGGCTGCCGTCGGGCTTGGGAATCATCACCCTGCGTACCGGACTGGGCCGGTAGCTGCCCTGCACCAGCGCTTGGCGGATATCGGGCCAGCTCGTGCGCAGCATCCGGGTGGTTTGCTCGATGTCGAGCCCGTCCACCCCGGCTGCACCCTTGTTGGCCTTGATCCGCTTCCATGCCACTTGCAGGTTCTGTCTCGTCAGCGCCGCCTCCAACAGGCCACCAGTGCCCGCCGTCTGCCTTGCCGACCCTGTGTCTGGGTGCTCATGCAACGTACCTCCGGTTTCGTCACACCCGGTCTCTGGCACGGCTTGACCGTGCCGCCTCCCCGAGCGCCCGGCTTGCCCCGGCTTCTGACGCATGACCTTGCAGCTTTGCATGTCCTCAGTCACTCACTCTCGTTCGGCCCTTCGTGTTCGCCTCACCTCCCATTGCGGGTTTCGGGCTTGCACTACTACGGCCTCTGCTGACTTCTCGCTCCGGCTTTAGCCGTCGGGCTTTCACCCATAAGGCGAGATCTCCCCAGGTAAGAACGCACTCATTCATCGCACAACCGCCGCATCTACGCCGCTTCGCCTTGGTCACACGAGCTTCGTGGTTTCTTGCCCACTTGCCCTGCTTGGCAGCGCCTCCTATGCGATTTTTGTTCATCGGCTCGCGATTACGCTCCACGCTTCCTTCCCACGCTCGGTCACCCTCACGCAGTTGCGCTTCGCTTTGCTCACTGTGACCAGTTCGCAGCGGG
>NZ_JBMLSK010000323.1:0-1500 GCF_049240545.1 Roseateles sp.
CAATCCACCCAAGTTAAGCCATCACCCATCTGATCGGTGCATTCGCCAACGCGCGTCAGCGCCGTTGGTCGGTTGATGCAGGTTGTTCGCTGAAATCGCTTGACACACCCCGCAGTTCGTGAGGCCGCCGCGGGGGGGGGGGCGGGCGGGGGGGGGGCGGCCCCCCCGCCCCCCCCCCCCCCCCGCCGCGGCCAGTGAGGTTCGTTTTCGAACCTCGAGCGGCTCATGAATCTGTCACGCCTCTGCACTTCGTTTGCCGACTACCTGCACTCGGAGGACTTCCTCCAGATCGCGCGTCATGCCGAGCATCCCAAGGCCTTCTCGCGCACGCGCAAATTGCCCTTGCCCGCGCTGGTGGCCACGCTGGTCTCGGGGCTCTGCAAGGGCGTGCAGGCCGAGCTCGATGAGTTCTTCGCTCACCTGCAGCAGCAGGCGGCGCTGATCCGGCACGTTTCAGCACAAGCCTTTGCGCAGGCACGCGCCAAGCTGCATGTCGACGCCTTGCCAGCCCTCAACGACCATCTGCTGAACCTCATTGAGCGCGCCGGCGGCGTGCCGCGCTGGCATGGGCTGCGCCGCATCGCGGTCGATGCCACCCAGCTGCGTTTCGGTCTGCGCGCCAGCCATGTACCGCGCGCGGCTTCTCGCGATGCGCTGGCCTTGGCCCTCTATCTGCCCGATGCGCAGCTGACGCTCGCCGCTCAGCTCCACAGCACCTGCGTCGGCGAACGTCAGGCGCTGTTTGAACAGCTCGATCACTTGGGCCCGGGCGATCTGCTGCTGCTTGATCGCGGCTATCCCTGCCGCTGGCTGGTCGGCGTGCTGCAGCGCCACGGCATCGACTTCTGCATGCGCGTCGATACCGCAGGCGAGCGGGGGTTTGCACGGGTGCAAGCGTTCCGGAAGTCCGATCTAGCCGAGCAGATCGTGACCCTGCCGCCGCCCGAGCCGCAGGATGTGGTCGACTTCGACTGCCCACCTGAGCCCGCGACAGTGCGCTTGATCCGCCACGTCTGCGCCGATGGCACATGCCGCATCCTGATGACCAGTCTGATGGACGCAGAGCGCTTCCCAGCCACACTGTTCGCCGGCCTCTACCACCAACGGTGGTCGATCGAGGAGGGCTTCAAGCGGCTCAAGCATCGGCTCTGCGTCGAGCATGTGTCAGGCCTGACTCACCTCGCCGTGCAGCAGGACTTTGCCGCCAAGGTGCTGTGCGACAACCTCGCGGCCTTGTTCACCCTGGCTGCGCGCGAGACACACGCGGTGCGCGCGCAGCGACGCACCAATCGCGCCTACGCGCGCACCGCACTCAAGCCGCTGATCCCCGCCCTGTTGTTCGGCTGCGCCTGCGTCGCCATGCTGCAGAGTGTCGTCAAGCTCATCGCGTCCCAGACCTTCAAGCATCGGCCGGGGCGTTCAAGGCCACGACCCGACAGGCCGAAGCCGCACAAGCACATGGCGTACAAGACTTGTTGAGGCTTAACTTGGGTGGATTGG
>NZ_JBMLSK010000324.1:0-63489 GCF_049240545.1 Roseateles sp.
CGCCGCCCCGATGTGCAGCGCGCCCGCGCCGGCGTTGACAGCGCTTTGGCGCAGTGGCGTGGCGCTGAGGCCGCGCGTTATCCCCGCCTGAGCCTGAATCTGGGCGTGGGCACCGGCGGCATGCAATGGACCGACTGGCTGGAACGCCCCTTGGGCACGCTGTCGGCCAATCTGATCGTGCCGCTGGTGGACTGGCGCCGCCTGGACCTGCAAGGCGCCCAGGCCCGCAACGAGGTGGAAAACGCCGCCTTGTCCTTGCGCGACACCTTGCACAAGGCCTTGGTCGAGATCGAGCAATTGGCCGCCGAGCGCCGCGAACTGCGCGCCCAGGCCCTCGCCAACCAGGCCCGCTTGAATGAGGCGCAGCAAACCGAAAAGCTGGCCGCGCTGCGCTACGAGGTGGGCGCCATCGCCCGCGCCGACTGGCTGCAAGCCCGCAACGCCCGCCTGGCCGCTGAGCAAGAGGCGATACAGCTGCGCCTGCGCCAGTGGCTCAATCAAGCGGCGCTGCACAAGGCGCTGGCCAGCGCTTGATCATTCAGGTCGGCATCAAAGCGCCCGATCCCAGGGCGCTTGGTCGCCAGCAAAGCGCGCCGCCAGAAAATCCACCAAGAGCCGCAGCGCCAGCGGCTGGTGCTGGCGCGAAAGGTAGATGGCGTGAATGCCGAAGAGCTCGGGTTCATGGTCGGGCAGCAGGCGCAGCAGGCGACCGGTGCGCAAGTCGTCGCCCAGGTAATAGGTCGGCAGCATGCCGATGCCCGCGCCGGCCAGCACGGCCTGGCGCAGCACCGCCGTCTCATTGGTGTGAAAGCGCCATTCCACCGGCACGGTGAAGCTCTGCGCGCCCTGCGTCAACCGGTACTGCCGGCCGATGCCAAAGGCGTGAGCGATGCATTGATGCTGGCGCAAGTCTTCCGCGGTGCGCGGCGCCGGGTGCCGCTCCAGATAGGCCGGTGAGGCGCACAAAACCGAGCGGCAGCGGGCCAGCGGCCGGGCAATCATGGCCGGGTCCAGGGTGTTGGTGATGCGCACCGCCAGATCGACCCGCTCGGCCACCAGATCGGTGGCTTTGTCGCCCACCGACAGCGCAATTTCCACCTGCGGGTATTGGCGCTGAAAGTCCACCAGCGCGGCGGTCAGCTGCGACTCGGCGAATGAAGCGGCGGTGGTGACGCGCAGCAAGCCAGCCGGCTCGCGATTGCGCTCGGCCGCGATGTGGCGGGCGTCTTCGGCCAAGTCCAGCAATTGCCGACAGGCCGGCAGCGCCTGCAGGCCCGCATCGGTGAGGCTGACTTTGCGGGTGGTGCGATGCAGCAGCCGCGCCTCAAACCAGTCTTCCACCGCCGCCAGATAGCGGCTGACCATGGCGGTAGACATGTCCAGATGCTCGGCAGCCTGCGTCAGGCTGCCGCGATCGGCCACCTCCACAAACACACGCACGGCGGTGAGTCGGTCCAATCTAGCCTCCTATTCCGTCGCCTTATTCCATCGATTAACGCAACAAAACGTTAACCAAAGCGGACTTTATCAATGTTTACGCAAAACCTACAGTTCATCCCATCGACAGGCCAGCACAAGCAGCCGTCGCTCAAATCAACCCACCGGAGCCTCTCACCATGTTCAAGTTCAACACTTCTCTTCGCTTTGTTTTCTCTGCCCTGACGCTGGGCGTCGTCGCTGCCGGCCCGGCGGCCGCCAACCCCACGACCACCGCCGCCCCATTGACCGTCAAGGTCTACAACGCCGAGGCGCAGAGCTTCCACGTCAATGCGGTGGTGGTCAGCGGCAAGACCGAAGCCATCGTCATCGACAGCGGCTTCACCCGCGCCGACGCGCTGCGCGTGGCCGCCCATGTGCTGGACAGCGGCAAGACGCTGAAAGCCATCTTCATCAGCAACGCCGACCCGGACTTCTACTTCGGCGCCGAAGTGCTGAAGGCCCAGTTCCCGCAAGCCCAGGTGCTCGCCACCCCCGCGGTGCGCGACAAGATCCAGGCCAAGCTGGCCGGCAAAGTGGCCTTCTGGAGCCCCAAGATGGGCGCCAACGCACCGCAAAAGCCGCTGCTGCCGGACGCCCTGCAAGGCAATAGCCTGAGCGTCGATGGTGAGGCCATCGAGGTGCGCGGCACCAGCGGTGAACTGGCGCACCGCCCCTATGTGTGGATTCCGTCCGTCAAGACCATCGCCGGCAATATCGCCATCTTCGGCAATCTGCATGTGTGGACCGCCGACACGCAAAAAGCCAGCGAGCGCAAGGCCTGGTTCGCCCAGCTGGATGAGATCGAAGCGCTGAAGCCCAGCACCGTCATCCCCGGCCATATGGCGGCCGGCACCGCGCTCGACGTCAGCGCCATCCGCTACACCCGCGAGTACCTGCAGCGCTTCGACCTCGAAGCCGCCAAGGCCAAGAACGGCGCCGAGCTGATCGAAGCGATGAAGAAAGCCTACCCGCAAGCAGGCTTGGGCATCGCACTGGACATCGGCGCCAAGGTCAACAAGGGTGAGATGCAGTGGTAAGTCGCGTTGGCCGCTGACCATCTGAGGATGGGGAGAACTGCAAGCTCTCCCCATCCTCGGGCACAGAGAGCCGGTCGGCCAAACCCGCAGCCTCAGCGGCTAGGCGCAGCTCGGCCCGCGTGACTGGGCAGTGGCTCAAGGCCTCCAGATGGTTGGCCACCACTGCGCCTCTCGCCAGGCGACAAAAAGCCAGCACCTCGGCCACATCCATGATCAGCTCCTGGCCCCAATCGAAGCGAGCACCGCCGGCCGGGATCACCGAGACATCCGGCTGATGCTCACGCACAAAGTCCTGCACCGCAGGCGTCAGCACCGTGTCGCCGGCCAAGTACACCGAGGGCTCGCCCGGCAACTCGATGAAATAGCCCACGCCATGCTCCATCAACAAGCGCACCGCCCCTTTGCCATGGGTGCAGCGCACGGTGCGAATCTGGCCGCCCAGAAAGGGCTGCGGCCGATGATGATCTTGCCTCAGGGGCTGCACATTCAGCCCGCGGCTGCGCAGATGCTCGGCGTCATGCAGCGTGCAGATCACCGGCGTTTGATGCTGCCGCAGCCAGGCCTTGCCGGCGCGGTCCAAGTGGTCGAAGTGACCTTTCTGGCAATGCGTGATCAAAGCGTGGCTAACTTCTTTTAACAGCGCATCCATTAGCCCCGGCAAGTCGCAGGTCGGGTTGCGCTCTCGCACTCCATCCAGCAGGCGCAAAGGCGGCAAGGCATGGCGCGGCGCCAACATCGGATCCACCAAGATGCAATGCTCACCGAGCTGAATCTTCAGCGTGGCGCTGCGCAGTTGGGTAATCTTCATTCGCTTCGTCCTTCATCCGTGGGGCCTGTGCGTCATTGGAGCGACTTCAGCCCTAAACTGCGAGTGTCTGAAAACCCGCCAATCGGGCGTTTTCAGACAAACTCAGTCCTATCCACCGATACCCCACCAATGCCCGACTTCACCCTGCTCGTGCTCCCCGGCAGCTACGCCAGCAGCGTGGCGGCCACGCTGGACATGCTGCGCGCTGCGGCCAGCCTGGCGCCGCGGCTGCGACTGGCGCCGCCCACCTGGCGTGTGCTCTCGCCCGACGGTGGGCCGGTGGACTTGGGCTCGGGGCTTTGGGTGGACAGCACGCCGCTGCCGCAGCGCCTGCGCCGCGATCCCGGCACCTGGGTGCTACCGGGCCTGGGCACCGAAGATGTCGAGACCTTGATGGCCGCGCTGCAGCAACCCCAAGCGCAGCGCTTGATCCAGGCCTTGAGCACCCATGCGGCGCTTGAGGGGCGCATCGCCGCCTCTTGCTCGGCCGTTTTCATGCTGCAGGCGGCCGGGCTTTTGGCGGGTCGGCAAGTCACCACCTCCTGGTGGCTGGCGCCGCAGCTGCAGCAGTTGGAGCCTCGCTGCAGAGTGGATGCCGACCGCATGATCTGCACCGACGGCCCGCTGTGCACCGCCGGTGCGGCTTTTGCGCAGGTGGACTTGATGCTGCACCTCTTTCGCCAGCAGTTCGGCGTGCCGCTGGCAGAGGCCGTTAGCCGCGTCTTGCTGATCAACGGCCGCGAGGCCCAGGCCCCCTTTATGGTGCCGGCCCTGTTGGCCAGCGGCGACGCCTTGGTCGGCCAGCTGCTGCGCCGCATTGAAGCAGGCTTGCCGCAAATACCCAGCGTGGCGGCGCTGGCGCAGCAGCTGGGCCTGTCGACTCGCACCTTGTCGCGCCGGGTGCATCAGGCCACCGGCAAAAGCACCCTGGCCCTGATTCACAGCGTGCGCCTGCAGCGGGCGCGCCTGCTGATCGAATCCAGCACCCTGAGCATCGAAGAAGTGGCCGCCCAAGTGGGCTATGAAGACGCCACCGCGCTGCGCCGGCTGATGCGCAAGCTGCAAGGGCAGGCGCCCAGCCAACTGCGCAAGAGAAGCAGCCTGGTTTAAGGACGAAGGCTGAAGGAGAGCGCCCAGCGCCCGGCAAGGAGGATGATGGGAGAATTCGCGCTCCTCGTGATTAGCGCCATTTCAGCTCCATGTGCGGCGCCGCCGCGACGTCAGCCCCCACTCTTTGCTCAGACCCATGCTGCAACAACTCTCGACATTCACTCAAGAAGCCTCCGCCATCGGCCCCGTGGTGCTGATCGTGATGGACGGCTACGGCATCTCAAAGACCGGCGCCGGCAGCGCCATCGCGGCGGCCAACAAGCCAACGCTGGACCGACTGGTGGCCCAGTACCCCAATATTCAGCTGCGCGCCCATGGCACCGCCGTGGGCATGCCCTCGGACGACGATATGGGCAACTCCGAGGTGGGACATAACGCCTTGGGCGCTGGCCAGGTCTATTCGCAGGGCGCGGCCCTGGTGGCCAACTCCATCGCCTCAAGCGAGCTTTGGCAAGGCCAGGCTTGGCAAGAAATCGTGTCAGCGGCCAAGGCCGGCAATCAGCGTATTCACTTCCTGGGCCTCTTGTCTGATGGCAATGTGCACAGCCATATCGACCACCTGAAGGCCATGGTGCTGCGCGCCAAGCAAGAAGGCATCAAGACCGTGCGGGTGCATGCCTTGATCGACGGTCGCGATGTGCCCGAGACCAGCGCGCTGGACTATGTCGTGCCCTTCGAGGCCTTTTTGGCCGAGCTGAGCACCGACGGATTCGATGCCCGCATCGCCTCCGGCGGCGGCCGCCAATCCATCACCATGGACCGTTATGACGCCAACTGGCCGATGGTGGAACGCGGTTGGAAGACCCATGTGCTGGGCCAAGGCGCGCAGTTCGCCAACGGCACCGCCGCCATCCAGGGCCTGCGCGAAAAGCACCCCGGCGTGATCGACCAAGACCTGCCCGAGTTCGTCATCGCCGAGAACGGCCAGGCCATTGGCACCATTGAAGACGGCGACGCCGTGGTGCTCTTTAACTTCCGCGGCGACCGCGCGATTGAAGCCACCCGTGCCTTTGAAGAAGGCAGTGCTTTTGACAAGTTCGATCGCCAGCGCGTGCCCAAGGTCACCTTCGCCGGCATGCTGCAATACGACGGCGACCTGAAGCTGCCCGCGCGCTTCCTGGTGGCGCCGCCGGCCATCAAGAACACCTCGGGCGAGTGGTTCAGCAAGATGGGCATCCAGCAGTTCGCCTGCTCAGAGACTCAGAAGTTCGGCCATGTCACCTACTTCTGGAACGGCAACCGCTCCAGCAAGTTTGAGGGTGAGACTTACCTCGAAGTGCCCAGCGATGTGGTGCCTTTTGAGCAGCGCCCCTGGATGAAGGCGGCCGAGATCACCGACGCCATGGTCGCCGCGCTGGAAAGCGGCAAGTACAAGGTGCTGCGCTGCAATTTCGCCAACGGCGATATGGTCGGCCACACCGGCAATCTGCGCGCCGCCACCATAGCGATCGAAGCAGTCGACCTAGCCCTGGGTCGCTTGATGAAGGCAGTGGACGCCGCCGGCGGCGTGGCCCTGATCACCGCCGACCACGGCAATGCCGACGAGATGGTCGAGCTGGACAAGAAAACCGGCCAGCCCTCGCTGAACAAAGACGGCAGCTTCAAAGCCAAGACCGCCCACACGCTCAACCCCGTGCCGCTGATCCTGTACCAAAACATCCCAGGCCTGAAGCTGGGCCTGAAGCAAACGCCAACGGCCGGCTTGTCCAATATCGCGGCGACCACGGCGAACCTGTTGGGCTTCGACAAGCATGCGGATTGGGATGAGAGTTTGTTGACCGTCGCCCAATAAGACGGCCGCACGGGCCATCCTGCAGCGCCAGCAGCAGGATGCGCCTAAGCCTAGGCTTGGTTCGCGCTCTCCAGTCGCGCTTGCAAGAGGTCGCCAAACAGGCGCACCCGGGCCGGGACAAATCGAGACACGGTCAGCAGATAGATTTCAGCGTCGGGCACGGCCCATTCAGGCAAGACCCGCACCAGCTGCCCGCGCCTCAAGGCCTCACGGCTCATCAAGTGATCCAGCACGCCAATGCCTGCGCCACGCAGAACCAGGGCCTGGACCATGGTCACGCTGCCGGCCGCAAAGCGGCTGCGTACCTCCACCTCCACGCTGGACCCAGGCCTTGGTGCGGACGCGCTCACCGGCCGGAGCCGCCAGCGCTTGTTCGCCTCGCCGGCTTTCAAAGCCACGCCCATATGCTGCGCCAGTTCCTCCGGTGAGCGCGGCTGCCCGGCCATGGCCAGGTAGTCCGGCGAAGCGTAAAGCCCGCGCCCCAAAGCCCCCAAACGCCGCGCCACCAGCGAGGAGTCCGACAAGCGACCAATGCGCACGGCGGCATCGAGGGCCTCGCTGTACAGATCCACCACCCGCGGGGTGAGGTCGAGTTCCACGGACAAGCCTTCATGTTGGCGGGTGTACGCCTCCAACACCTCCGGCAGATAGAAGGCAGCAAAGTCCGGCGAACAACTCAGGCGCAAGGTCCCCGTCGCCCACTCGCTGCCCTGTCGAATCTGCTCATGGGCCACTTGCGCTGCTTCCACCAAGGGCACACAGCGGGCGTAGTAGGCCGCGCCGCTTTCCGTCATTTCCACCCGACGGGTCGTGCGACTCAGCAGTGACAAGCCCAACGAGCGCTCCAGCGTCGAGATGCGCCGAGACAGGGTGGAGGCGGGCATGTCCAAAGCCGCAGCAGCGGCCGTGAAACTGCGCTTGCGCACCACTTCGACAAACAGCGCCATATCGCGCAAGAGATCCAAAGCCCGCCCCTTTATTGCATGGATGGAATAGTGTTCGCCATTTTCACTATTTTTCTTTGATTCATGCATCAATAAGCTGAGATCCATGTTCAACAGCCCCTTCGGAGTCAGCCCATGACCAGCGCCCATCGACGTCAATTCATCACCACCGCCGCCTTGAGCAGCGGGCTCGGCCTGGCTGCCGCCAGCGCCAGCGCCAGCACTACCGCCTCCACCAGCCCTTCACGCAAATCACCCAACGCCGCCCCTATGCCCAAGACCGTAGATCACCGCAGCTTCAAAACCGACAACACCGCTCTCATCCTGGTGGACCATCAAGTGGGCACCATTGGCTGGGCCGGCGAATTGGCTCACGAGGCCGAGCGCGAGCAGCTGAAAATGTGGGTGCGGGTGATGGCGCGCTTTGCCAAGTCAGCCGGCATGCCGGTGGTGTTGACTAGCAGCTTGGAGACCGAGGCCCAAGGCCCCTTGCTGCCCGAGTTCAAAAGCATCTTGCCCAAGGAGTACGAGCAACGCATTCAACGCACGGGCGTGATCAATGCTTGGGAAGACCCAGCCTTTGCAAAGGCTGTGCGCGCCACCGGCAAGAAGAATCTGCTGATGGCCGGCCTGACCACTGATGTCTGCTTGGTGCCGCCGGCCTTGTCGGCTGCCGAAGAGGGCTTCAATGTGGTGGCCTTGCTCGACATCTCTGCCGCTTGCACCAAGATGGCCGGCCAAAACAGCCGCGAAATCTTGCAGCGCCACGGCATCGACATCATGAGCGTCACGCCCATGATCACCAGCATGCTGGGCAACTACAAGAACCCGGCCTCGGCAGGCTTCTTCGAAGCCTTTGGCGCGGAAGGCGTGTACCAAGCCTTTGCCAAGGGCAATCTGCGTTGATCTATCGCGAGGCGGCCAGCCGCTGCGGCCCCGCGCTCCCTTTGACGTTTAAAACGTGGACCCCATGTCAAAACTGAAAACCCTCCTGCACCGCGCCACGGGCCATGCCATGGGGCCCATCCAACGTTTGATTGATCCTGGCGCCTTGGGCGAGAAGCTCAAGCCCTTCATCTTTTTGGATTTCTTCAACGCCGTCATCGAACCCGGCTTCGGCTTTGGCATGCATCCGCATTCCGGCATTGCCACGCTGACCTGGCAACCGGACACAGATGTGGCCTATGAGGACACGACCGGCCAGAAGGGCGTGTTGAAAGCCGGCGGGCTGGAATGGATGAACTCGGGCGGCGGCGCTTGGCATCAGGGCCATCTGATGGGCAGCGGCCCGGCGAAAGGCCTTCAGCTCTGGGTGGCGATGCCGCCGGGCATTGAGGATGGCCCGGCCACCGGCCACTATGTGCCGCCCGAAGCCGTGCCGCGCTTGCCCATTGCAGGCGGCCATGTGCAGGTGCTGTTGGGCGAGTTCTCAGAAGCCGGCGTCAGAGCGGCGAGCCCGATCCCGTCTCATCAGGCGATGAACTACGGGGTGCTGACCCTGGAGACCGGGGCTTCATGGAACTACCACCCGCCCGAGGATCACGACGTGGCCTGGGCTTTTGTGTTCGATGGCCAGGCACGGGTGCAAGGCCAAGACGGGAAGGGCCAGTTGCTGGTTCTGGACGGGCCAGGTGACATCCAGGTGCAGGCCTTGGGGCCGGGTGCGCGGGTGCTGATCGGCACCGCCGTTCGCCACCCTCATCCGCTGGTCATGGGCCCCAGCTCCGTGCACACGAACGCCGCATCGCTTCAGGCTGGGCACAGACGCATCCGCGACATTGCGCAAGCGTTGGGGTTCAAGCGGTAGAGCCTGCTCACTTGGGCACCTACACTTCGGCCCCGGGCCACAGGCGTTCCGCCCATGTTGTGGCGGAGGCATCAAATCCCTCGGCATTGGCCAGCACGACCAGCGCGATGCCGTCTTCAGGGCAGCGCAGCGCCAGCGAAGAGAAGGCGGCGAAGCCGCCGCCGTGAAACAAGAGCTGCCGCTGATCTTTGCGCAGGATCTCGGTGCCGAAGCGGTAGGGCTCACCGGCTGAGGCGAAGCGCAGGTCGTCTGCAATGCACAGAGCGAGCAGCGAATGGCGGCCTTGGCGGCGCCAATCGTCCAACAAGCAAGCCTCGGCGCGCAGCAGATCGTCCAGCGTCGACCACATGCCGCCATCGCCCCAACTGGCCAGGTTCACCGGCAGTTCGCGCCAACCACCGGTCGCGCTGCTGGCACTGGTTTGGTAGCTGCGAGCACGGCGCGGCAAGACGCGATGGGGGTCGTTCTCAAAACCGGTGTCGTGCAGTTGCCAAGGCTCAAAGAGGCGCTGCCGCGCGATCTCGTCCAGCGGCAAGCCGGCATCGCGCTCCAAGCAATCGGCCAAGAGCACGTAGTTGCTATTGCTGTAATCAAAGCGGCTGCCCGGCTCGAAGTCCCCGTCTTCGGTCTTGCGGATCAACTCCAAAGCCTGGGCCTGGGTGACGAGGTCGTTGTCGTCATGCCCGAGTTGCATCTGCCAGAGGTAGAGATAGTCATCGACACCGCTGGTGTGGCGCAGCAAGTGGCCAAGACGCACAGGATGCTCGTAGCTGGCGAGCGCAGGCAGCAGCGCACGCATATCGGCGTCCAGCGCGATCCGGCCAGCCGCAACCGCCTGCATCACCAACGCCCCGACCCAAAACTTGGACTCCGATGCGAGGTAGAAGCGGGTGTCGCCTGCGAGCGGCTGCGGCCACTCCAAATGCGCCAAGCCGTGATGCGCGGTACGGACGGTTTGGCCTTCTATCGAAAGGCCGATACAAAAGCCGGGGCCTAAGGGATCGTGCTGTTCACGCAGCGTGGCGATGGCGGCGTCGAAGCGATCAAGGAGAAGTGGGGCATCAAGACTCATGGCGGCAGCATACGGGCTTGGGCCACTAGCTTGGGCAGGGCGAAGCGGAAGTCGATGCGGCAACAGCATGCATGTCACTCTTGGGTCTCAGCCTCACGCTGTGAGTTGCCAACGGCTACGTCATCCGCTCCCGAGCAGGAGCCTGTCATTCAAACCCGCAGAGCGAGTAGATGCGAAGTGCCCGGAGTGGACTGTTGGCTTTATGCGTGAGGCACGGCCCCGGTGGGCCGACTGCCTTGCGCTGCTCGCAACTTGGGGCCGGCTCCGAACTCGCTTCGCTCTAACAAGTGCCGCCAAGTCAGTAGTCGAAGCGCGCTGCGCGCGCCTGACCCGCTCCGCTACGCCCTCGGCCGGGCACAAATCGCCCGTCGGCGGGCCGGGCCACCTTCGGGTTTGTGTTTCGCCATCGACGAGAACGCCAAGCGCCTTCCATACAAGAGCACTGCCGCCCGGGCACTTGCCGGGCGATTTGTGAGGGGCCGAGCAGCACAGCAGCTTGGGACGCGCGCGCAGCGCACTTCAACTACTGACTTGGCGCAGCATGTTTGAACGAAACGAGCGCAGCGAGTGGAGAGAGTTCTGCGCCGGTCCCAAGCTGCGAGCAGCGCAGTGTAGTCGGCACGCAGCGCCGATCCCCGAGCCATGAGCCTGGCGGCTGTCCGGGCGGCAGTGCCCACCAAGCCAAACCCAAGGGCAACTCTGTGCCGAAGCCGCGATCAGCAACACGCCCGATGGCCAAAAAAACTTTGCTGCCTTGTCAACCAGGCTGAAACCGCCTGCGTTGTCACTGCAAACGGAGCGGGATTGTTGGAATCTCCCCGTCGTAGTAACCGAGGCCAGAAACAGCCATGAAAACGCAGCAGCATTCTTCCGAACCCCAGCCCCGTCGCATGCCTTGCCCCGAGTGGCAGGCCGACAACAAGGGTCGTAAGCACGAAGCTTTTGAAGCCGGCAACTTCGGCAGCGACCGCCGCAGCGTGGCCCGCGCCATCCGCTTCGACCGCAAGCGTTGAGAATTTGCACCGTCATGGTGCAAAAACCTAGGGCCGCTGGCGCGACACACTAGCTCGCCAGCGGTGCCAATAGCAAATCCAGGTCTTGGGCCGTGAATTTGCTGGCATCGGCAGCATCACTGCCCAACACCCCTTCCGCCAGCGCCAGTTTGCGCGCTTGCAACTCCAGCATCCGTTCCTCGATGCTGCCGGCCACCACCAGTTTGTAGACAAACACCGGTTTGTCCTGGCCGATGCGGTGCGCCCGCGCGCTGGCTTGAGCCTCCACGGCCGGGTTCCACCAGGGGTCGACATGGATCACCGTGTCGGCCGCCGTCAGGTTCAGCCCCACCCCGCCTGCCTTCAGGCTGATCAGCATCAAGGGCAGCTCTTGCGCTTGGAAACGCCGCACGATCTCGGCCCGCGTCGCCACCGGCGTGGCGCCGCTGAGTGTCAGCCAGGGCAGACCCAGACGCTGCAACTCATCCTCGATCAGCCCCAGCATCTCGGTGAACTGCGAAAACACCAGCACCCGCCGCCCCTCGGCGAGCAGCTCGGGCAGCATCTCGCGCAACAGTTCCAGCTTGGCGCGCTCCATTTCGGGCGGCAGATCCATGCCTTTCAGCAAGCCGGGGTCGCAGCAGACTTGCCGCAGCTTCAGCAAGGCGTCCAAGACCGAGACCTGCGCCCCGCCAAAGCCACGCCGTTCCAGCACGCGGCGCACCTGCTTGTCGGCCGCCACCCGCACGCTTTCGTACAAATCGCGTTGCTGACCATAGAGCTGAACTCGTCGGGTCACGGTGCTGAGCGCCGGCAACTCGGTCGCCACCTCCTCCTTGCGCCGCCGCAGGATGAAGGGCCGCACCCGCTGCTGCAGCAGTTGCGCCCTCAGCGTTTCACCGTTTTCTTCGATGGGCTTGCGCCAGAGCCGGGCAAAGCTGCGTGCGTCGCCCAAAAAACCGGGCATCAAGAAGTCGAACTGCGCCCACAACTCGCCCAGATGGTTCTCCAGCGGCGTGCCGGTCAGGCAGAGGCGATGGCGGGCATGCAACTTGCGCACCGCGGCGGCGGCGCGGCTGCCGGCGTTCTTGACCGTTTGCGCTTCGTCCAGGATCAAAAGATGCCAAGGCTGCGCCGTCAAGACGGCGGCATCGCGCCAAAGCAAGGGGTAGGTGCTCAGCACCAGGTCGTAGTCGGCCAAGTGCGAAAAATGCTGCGCGCGCTCCTGCCCTTGCAGCAGCAAGACGCGTAGGTCCGGCGCAATGCGCTGGGCCTCGGCCTGCCAGTTGAACAGCAGCGAGGTGGGCAAGACTGCCAGCGCCGGTCGGTCGAGCCGGCCGGCTTGTTTTTCCAGCAGCAGGTGGGCCAAGGCCTGCGCGGTTTTGCCCAGGCCCATATCGTCGGCCAAGATGCCGGCCAGGCCCTGCTCGCGCAGGTATTGCAGCCAAGCCAACCCCCCCAGCTGATAGGGCCGCAGCGTTAGGCCCAGTGCTGCGGGCTGCGCTTGCGCTCGCGGTGAGCCGGCGGCGCGCAGACGCTGGGCCATCAGGCGCAGATCGGCGTCGCCATGGATTTGCCAGCCGGCGCGAGCGTCCAGTCCATCGAGTCGACAGACATCCCAGTCACTCAACGGCAGCGGACCCTCGCGGCGCTTGGGGTCGCTCAGCAGATCGACCATGGCCGCCACGATGGGCTTGAGCGTGGCCGCCGGGGCTTCGATGCGGCGCCCGCCGGGTGCGTGCAGCAGGATGATGGCCGCGTCGTCGATGGCGGCGATGGCCTCTGCGTCCAGCCAGCGGCCATCGCGGCGCAGCAGATCGGCAATCATGGGCGCCAAGTCCAGCGACTCACCCTCGATCTCCACGCCCAGCGTCAAAAGCCAAGAGCCTTCGCGCGCCGGCAGGCTCAGGCGCTGAATCTGGATGCGCCAGGCTTCGGCTGCCACCGGGCGGTGGGCAAAGCCCGCTTGCGCCACCACCGCCCAGCCCTGAGCTTCCAGCTCCGGCACGCGCTGCAGCCAGAACTCGGCAAAGAAGTCTTCTTGCAAGAGCGTCCAGGGCGGCTCCAGCCCGGCGGCCAGATGAGGCGCTCGCCATTGCAGTAAATCCGGGTCCAGCGGCAACAGGCCCGAACTCCAAAGCTGATCGCGCGCTTCGGCCTCGGCGGGCAGGTTGCGGGCCAGCAGGCGAGAACCCAGCGCTTGCGTCAAGGGCGGGCGACTGTTCAAAAGCGTGCGTGGCGCCGGCGTGCTCCAGCAAATGCCGCTGCCATCGGCATAGGTCCAGTCGACCAGGGCGATGGTGACGGCATCGCCGCGCGGACCCAGCTTGCCGCCGGGGACCAAACCCAGCAGGCCGTCGCCTCGGCTCAGGGTGCGCAGTGTCAAGCGCGGGCGAAAACGCAAGGCTTCGCCCTGCGGCGCTGGGGCTGGTGCGGGTTTGGGTAGAGCTGCGGGCGGTGGCGCGGCGTCATCCAGCAAGAGGTCCATCAGCTTGGCGGCATCGGCCTCGGGCAGGCGCGGCAGCGCCTTCAACTCCTCGCGTCCGGCTTTGCGGCGCAAGGCCTCGACCCAGCGCTGCAGGGTATGGGCGCGCAGCGGTGCATCGGCCTCGGTCTGCAGCTTGAGCATGACGGCGGCGGCATGCTCGCAAAAGCGCCGGGTGGGGCAGCTGCACAGCGCGCTGTAGTGCGGCTGGCCGTCGCTGCCGGTCATGCCTTGCAAAGCCAATTCAAAAAGCTGTTCGCTATTGCCCTGCACCCGAGCGCTGGCGCCATGGGTGTCTGCCTGCAGGTCTTGGATGCGGGCTTGCAGCAGGCGGCCGCGCTGCAGGCGGTGCTTGTCGAACAGGCGGGCCAAGGTCTCCTCGGTGGGAGGCCAGATCCTTGGCGCAGCGGGCGGTGCAGGGGCGGCAGACATGGCCGGCATTGTCTGTCCTGGGCACTGCCTCGCCAGCGCTTCGGCGCTTTGCTGGCAGACTGCGAGGCATGAGACTTGTGGCGATCGGGCGTTGGGCCTTGTTTTTTCTTTTGGGTGTGATGCTGGCACTGGGGCTGTGCGTCGCCTTGAGCTTGCAGCGCACGCCTTTGCTCGCGATGGCGGCCGACTTGCTTCCGGCCGATGTGCAACAGGCCAAGGACTTTGTACGCCGCAATGATCCGCGCAAGCGGGACGAGGGTGTGCAACGGGTTTTGAGCGTCGGTCAAAAGGATCTGAATCTCTTGATTGGCCAGGCCGCGCGCGTCTATGGGCGGGGTGCGGCACGCATGCAGCTGCAGCCTGGCCAAGCCCTCTTGCTGGCCAGTTGGTCCCTGCCGCGCCTGGGCCTGTGGCTCAATGTGGAGGCGGAGTTGCTCGAAGCGCCGGGCCTGCCCGTTTTCAAACGCCTGCGGGTTGGCCATTTGCCTGTGCCGGCCTGGCTGGCGAATCGGGTCTTGAGGTATGGGCTGGAGCGGATGCCGGCCAGCCCCGAACTGCAACTGCCGCTCGAACTGGTGGAGCACATCGGTTTTGGTGCTGAGCTGATGCATGTCCGTTATCGCTGGCAAGAAGACAGCATGGCGCGGGTGTTGTCATCGCTTTGGCCGGCCGCTGAGCAGCAGCGGGCTCAGGCCTATCAAGATCATTTGGCGCGTTGGGTGCAAACCTTGCCGCCGGGGCAGCCGGTGTCCTTGGCGACGGTGATGCCGGCGATGTTCATGCTGGCACAACAGCGCAGCGCCGGTCTGGGCACCCAGGCGGCGGCCGAGAACCGGGCGGCCGTGCTGACCTTGGCGCTTTATGGTGTCGGCGAAAGCTGGGCTCGCTTGATGCCTGTGGCTCAGACCTGGGTCCGCCCGGCGCCGCTGCAGCTGACTTTGAACGGGCGAGAAGACTTCGCCTTGCATTTCTTGATCTCCGCAGCCTTGGCCATGGAAGGCGGCGGGCCCTTCGCAGATGCGATTGGCGTTTACAAGGAGCTGTCGGATTCGCGCGGCGGCAGCGGCTTCAGCTTCAACGATATTGCGGCCGACCGAGCGGGCACCCGCTTTGGCTTGTTCGCCGAACAGGCGCCAGAGCGCTTGCAAGCCCTGATGAGTCAAGGCCAGCCGGAATCGGCTTTCATGCCGAACGTGGCCGATCTGCCGGAGTTCTTGAGCGAGCGCGAATTCCTGAAGCGCTATGGCGGTCTTGAGGGGTCAGCGTATCGGCAAATGATGTTGAACATTGAAGCCCGGCTGGATGCCTTGGCATTGGGCAACTGAAGCCACCTACCCCCTGAATGCGTGTGGTTTTGACGGCTTGAGCCCCCCGACACCGGGGCCCCTGCGTGATTCATTCGGCTCATGCCTCGCAGAAAATCGGGTGCATACTCCCTCTCGACAGGACGTCGCCCTCTCATGATCAGCACTCGACGCGCTTGGGCCCTGTGTTCCGGCATCTTGCTTTACTTGGTCGCTTGGTCTTTAGCTTGGCTATTGGCCGAACTGCGCTTGCCCACTGAGCTGTTTCCGCATGCGCTGGTCAGCCGCGGCAGCACCCAGGCGATCCTTATCGAAGCAGGGCTGATCGCCTTGTTGCTGCTGGCGCTGGCCTTGTGTTGGAGCTATCTCACGGTGCGTTCGCCCAAGCGGGGGCGTCGCCCGACGGTGGCTTGGTTTCTGAGCGGGCTTGCTGCCGCTTGGTTTGTCGGTTTGATCTGGGGTGTGTTCAATTTGTCGGGGCGCGAGAGTTCGGTCGAGCTGCCCTTGCCGGTGCTGCTGTTCTCGGCCAATGAGCCGCCGCTGTGGGGTTTGTTCAATATGCTGGCCGTGTTGCTGGGTGTGCGGCTGGCCGCCGTCTGGGCGGCAGCTCACTACCGCAAGCTGGGTGGCGGGACGGCTGGTGGTGCGAGTCGCCGTGCCATGATGCGGTCCCATGAGCCCCGTCTTGAACAGTCCCCAGATAGCGAAGACAGCGACTGGGCCGACACGCGCCCGGTGCCTGAGCTGCGAACGCCCGCTCAGGGCCTGCATCTGCCGATGGGTCAGACCGGTCGATAACCGGGTCGAGCTGCTGGTGCTGCAGCATCCGCTGGAGCAGCATCACAGCAAGGGCACGGCGCGGCTTTTGCAACTCTCCATGACGCATTGCCAAGTTTGGGTGGGCGAGCAGTTCGAGCCCGCCTTGCTGGCCCAAGCCTTGGCTGCGCCGGGGATTGGCGGGGCGACCTGTTTGCTTTATCCGCCGGATGCGCAAGCAGAAGAACCGCCAGCTTTGGCGGCGCATCTTGAAGCCGACAGCCCGCGCTGCAGCCGTTTGGTCGTGCTGGACGCCACCTGGCGCAAGAGCCGCAAGATGCTGCATCTGAACCCGGCCTTGCTTCAGCTGCCACGGCTCTCGCTCAACCCGACCGGGCCTTCCCGCTATGCCATCCGAAAGGCACATCAGCCGGATCAGCTGTCGACGCTGGAGGCCGCCGTGATGGCCTTGCAACAGTTGGAGGGGCACTCCCCGCAACTGGATGCACTGCTCACCGGCTTCGAGGGCTTTGTGGCTCAGCAAGCGCTGAAATCTGGGGCCTGCTGAGCGCTTCAGCCTCAGCCTTGGGTGGCCAAGGCTCGCGCAATGCGGTGGCGCGCCACCGTGGTCTTGGGCACCTTGAAGGGGAACCAAGTGCGCACATCTTCTTCCAGGCCGATGCCATGCATGTAGTTGTAGATGGCTTTCTTCAAGGCCAGGCCGAGTCGGTCATGGTCGACCCCTGTCGGGTCGATAAAGCCCACATCGTTCTTGGCAAAGCTGACCGGCGGCAGCGGCCGCAGCGTCACGCCATAGGCCTCGGGCTCACGCCCCACCGGTGAATGCACGGTGCAGGCGAAGCGGTGGAAAAAGCCGCTCTGGATGCAGCCCTGCTCGAACAGCTGGCGCACGTACTCGAGCGCGTCGACGGTGTCTTGCACCGTCTGGGTCGGGAAGCCGTACATCAGGTAGGCATGCACCAAAATGCCCGAGTCGGTGAAGGCCTTGGTGACGCGCGCCACCTGCTCGACCGACACGCCCTTCTTCATCAGATTCAGCAAACGATCGGAGGCGACTTCCAAGCCGCCGGAGATGGCGATGCAGCCGCTGTCGGCCAGCTGCTGGCAGAGATCGGGGCTGAAGGACTTCTCAAAGCGGATATTGCCCCACCAGCTGATGCTGGTCTGGCGCGCCTGCAACTCGGCGGCCAGCGCCTTCAAGGCCTTGGGCGGCGCGGCTTCGTCGACGAAGTGAAAGCCGGTCTGGCCGGTTTCGGCCACGATGGCTTCGATGCGGTCCACCAGTGTGGCCGCGGAGGCTCCCTCATACCGGGAGATGTAGTCCAGCGAGACATCGCAGAAGCTGCACTTCTTCCAGTAACAGCCATGCGCCACGGTCAGCTTGTTCCAGCGCCCGTCCGACCAAAGCCGGTTCATCGGGTTCAGCATGTCCAGCAGCGACAGATAGCGATCCAGGGGCAGACCGTCCCAGGTCGGGGTGCCCACCTCGGCAAAGGCAATGTCAGGCTCGACGAAGTTGATGTAGCGCACCTGGCCTTCTTCGCGCACAAAAGTGCGCACCAGGCGCTGGCGGGAGCGCTTGCCCTGCAGGTGTTCCAGCAGCGCCAAGAGCGGGCGCTCGCCGGCATCCAAGGTCAGATAGTCAAAGTAGTCGAACACACGCGGCTCGCTCAGCTCGCGCAACTCGGTGTTGACGAAGCCGCCGCCCAGGGCGATGACGATGTCGGGGTGCGCCGCCTTGACCGCTTGAGCGATGCGGAAGGCTGCATAGACGGCACCGGGGAATGGCACCGACACCAGCAAGAGCCGCGGTTGATGCTTGGCCACCGCTGCCAAGGTCAGCTCACGCAGGGTTTCATCGACCAGATTCAGCGGCGCCGCCAGCGCCTCGGCCAGCGGTTCAAAAGTCGGCTGGCTGGTGGACAAAGACTCGGCGTAGCGCACGAACTCGAAACGAGGGTCGACGGCGTCGCGCAGCACATCGGCCAAATCGTTCAGGTACAACGTGGCGAGGTGACGAGCCCGGTCTTGCAGACCCAAAGCGCCAAAAGCCCAAGCCAGCGGGTCGCCGCCGTCCTCGTCGATATAGACATCGAGCGACTCAAAGCGCTTGCCCTCGGGCAGGAAGTTGCGGCCGCAGATGCGCTGCGCCAGCGTGGAGTCGCCCCCCTGCAAAAACGTGATGACCGGCTTGATGGTGGCCAAGTAGCGCTCGTACAAGGCCTCGAAGTTCTGCACCTGGGCCGAGCGCTTTTGGGGTGCTTGGGCTTCGATGCGAGCATGCAGGGCTTGCAGGCCTTCGCGGCTGAACAGGCGCAGCATCAAGGCCAGGGCCAGGTCTTCTTGGACCGCGTCCACCCCGCGTGAGCGCAAAAAGCCGGTGATATAGGCCGTGGACGGATAGGGCGTGTTGAGCTGCGTCATCGGAGGGATGACAGACAGCACGCGGAAAGCGGGAGTTTGGGGAGACATGTGCGGCGCCTGGATGGGCTTGCATTTTGCCAGCGCGCGCCGCTTTCAGTCCTGCGTCGGCGTCAAGGGCTTTCGCTGAGCGTGCACTGCAGGCTGTTGTTGTTTGGGCAGGGGCCGCGCCAGCGCAGCTGGGTGGCGGTGGCCGGTGGCAAGGGCGCGTTCAGAGTTTGTGCCCCGGCCGAGGGAATCGTGAAGTTGGCCAAGCTGGTCCAGCTGCCCGTTGGGCCGGTGCGGAATTCCAAGGAGTAATTGCTATTGGGGCGCAGGGACCGAGTCTTGATCAGGTATTGGCTGCCTTCCAGCGTGAAGCTCGCGCTGTCTTTGAAGGGCTGGGCCAAGGGCTCCCCGACAAAGAGGCCCTGGCCCGGCCATTGCACCGACTTCCAATAGGCCTCGATGACGCTGTCGCCGCGGTAGTAATGCTCGATCAAGACACTGGCTCTTGAGAACTTCTGCTGATAGTTACAGGGCTCCTCGACGGTGCCGTAACTCGCGGTCGCACCGGCGTCCAGCCAGTCGGTAATCGGCATCTGCCCCCCGCCCGTGGGCAGCATGCCACCGAAGGAGGTCAGGTGATCCGCGACGGCGCCGGGCACGAAGCTATTGCTGCTCAAGCTCGGCACCACGGCCTTGCCGGTGAAATAAAACAGCACATCGGTCTTGCCGACGATGGCGTCGCTGGCAGCACCGGCCGAATTGTCGATGGCGTTCAGTTGCAGCCGCCCGGCCCAACTGGCGGGCAAGCCGGTGTAATCCACATAGCGGACGCTGCGGGCAGCGTCGCTGGTGCGCAGCAAATAGCCGCTGCCACTGGGTTGACTGCCGTCGGCGCGCACGCCGCGGTCAATCAGGCTGCGTGCCGCTTCCAGGCTGCGTGCGCCCAACATCATGGACGGGCGGAATTTGTGGTCCACCCAAGGCTTGTTCGATTCGGTGTCGTAATAGGGCGAAGAACTGGTGCTCGCACAACCACCGCAGTACTTGGCGTCATAGCCAAAGGCCAGAGCGCTGGTGATGCTCATGGTGCAGGTGCCGACCACGCGGGCCGGTGAATTCCAGGTCAGCAAGGTGGCCTGCACGCCGGCCGGCAGTTTGGCGTCCACCTCGGCCTTCAGGGCGATGAAGTCGCTGGCGGCGATGGTTTCGGCGCTGGTGTTGAGCTTGACGCGAATGATGTTGGCGGCCGGCACGCCACGCGCGGCTTGGTAGTAGGCGGCCGTCGCTTCCGACAGGGCGTCTCCATCGGCCACGATGATGCCCAGGTCTTGCGCGCTCAGACCTGCGCGCGGCAGGCTCAAGCCGAAGGTGCTGCTGGCGCTGCCCACCGGGGTTGGCGTGGGTGCTGGTGCACTCGCGTTGCCACCACCTCCGCCGCCACAGCCGCCCAAAACGGCAAGCAGACTCAGGCTTCCCAGGACTTGCCAGACCGGGCGGTTCAACTGTTGGCTCAGCCAGCGCATCGATGTCTTCATGACCAGGATTGTTCCCTGCGCGCCGTTCCGGCAAAGCGCAAGATAGCCGACGAGGTCTGCTCTTTTCACATTCACGTCACAGTGGCCGCAGGACTTGCTGAGCCGCAAACGCGCCTTGCTCTTCATGATTTCGTTGAGGAAGTTGGCGAAAACCCAACATTTCTCACGCGGCCTCAGCGGAGAAAAAGACCCGAAATGATGCATTTTTCCGCTCTTGCGGAGTTGCAGACCAATCGAAGCCGGATTCATCATTTCAAAGGCAATTCAAGATGTGAGCGCAAGCAAACATCCCCTGCCCGGTGCATTGACGCAGTGATAACCCCAAGTGTGTGCACTCGGCCCAAGGTCTACATTCGCCAGCACTCGATGTATCTGTTGCGCGCTTTGCGAGCACAGATACTTGGGCGGCGTGAGGAGACAAACTCAGCCAAGCAGCGCGAAGAAGAAAGTGACACTGTCACAATGAACGGGCACTCAAGTGATTTGAGTGCCCGTTTTTTTTGCAGCCTCGATTGGGGCTGAGCCAGAAGCGCTGGCTGAGAAGCTGCCTTTTCGTTCTCTTTGTGATGGCCTCGCCGCATGCTTGAAATCCTGACCGTCGCCCTGGCCTCCCTCATGGCGGGCTTTATTGATGCCGTGGTCGGCGGCGGCGGTCTGATCTTGGTCCCGGCTTTGTTCGGCGTTTTTCCGCAAGCCGCTCCGGCGACTTTGTTTGGCACCAACAAGGGGGCTTCGATCTGGGGCACGGCTTGGGCGAGTGGTCAATACGCCCGACGCGTCTCTCTCAACTGGTGGGCACTGTTGCCGGCTGCGGGGGTTGCCTTGCTGGGCAGCTTTGCTGGAGCCTGGACGGTGACTTTGGTCAGTGCTGAATTCCTGCGCAAAGCCTTGCCCTTGATCTTGCTGCTGGTCTTGGTCTACACCTTGTTGCGCAAAGATATGGGCCGCCATCATGCGCCGCGATTCAGCGGGAGGGCCGAAACCTTGGTAGCCGCAGCGATTGGTTTGGTGATTGGCTTTTACGACGGCTTCTTTGGACCCGGGACGGGGAGCTTTTTTGTTTTTCTGTTCGTGCGCTTGCTGGGCTACGATTTTCTGCATGCCTCGGCGACCTCCAAGCTGATGAATACCGCCACCAATGCCGCAGCGCTCACTTTGTTTGCCTTCAAGGGGCATGTGTGGTGGCATCTGGCCGCGGTGATGGCCGTCACCAATGTGCTGGGGAGCTTGGTCGGAACGCGGGTGGCTTTGGCCCGAGGCGCGGGTTTCGTGCGCGGGATGTTCATCGTGGTGGTCAGTGCCTTGATCCTCAAGACAGCCTGGGATGCCTTTCTGCGTTGAAGTCTTCAGCTTGGGGGGGGCGCCAGCGCTGTTTGTGAGGCAAGCTTGCCCTAAGATCAGCTTTGTTCTTGGAGGCCGACCACCATGCCCGTTGATCCGACGCTGCGCTCACTCGATATTGAAATCCCGACCCAGCCTGAAGTGCTGGTCAAGCTTTCGCTGCTGATGGCGGAAGAAGATATTGATCTCTTGGCCATGTCGTCCCTGGTGGAGACTGATATGGCGCTGGCCGCAGCGGTCATGAAGGCGGTCAACTCTTCTCTTTATGGTTTGCGGGGCCGTGTTCAAACCGTGCATCAGGCGCTGACCTATTTGGGCATGCGTGAGGTGGCGGCCATCACGTTCGAGATGGGCTTGCGCGCTGCGTTCCCGGCTGCGACCGAACTGGAGCCGGTGTGGAAGCGTGCCTCTGAGCGTGGCTTGCTGATGGGCCGCATGGGGCAGATGCTGGGTGTCGATCCCTGGGCCGCACACTCGGCAGGCTTGTTTGAAGAATGCGGCAAAGCGGTCTTGTATCGTCATGCGCCGGCGCATTACCCCGCCATGTTGCGTGCCGCGGCCAGCGATGTGGAGTTGGTTCAGTTGGAGCACACAGCCTTTGGTGTGAGTCATGATGCGCTGGGTTCCGCCTTGTGCGAGAGCTGGGGTTTGGCACCGGCGGCCGTGGCCAGCGTGCGTCATCACGTTGAAGTCCAAGCGGGCTTGCAGATGCCCGAGAGTCTGCAGCGTCGAGGGGTGAGTGCGATTTCGACCATTGCCTGGGCCCTGTTGACTTGCCCAGAGCAACTGGATGAGGTGGCGCGTGAAATCGCGCCCCAGGCCTCACTCGATGAGGCTTTGGTCTTGCGCGCCGCGCGGCGCGTCAGCGATCAAATGAAGCAAGCGCAAGAGCACGATCGGGGATGAGCGGGAGCTTGACCTTGTGCCGCCCCGGCATCAGAAGGTCGGCCCTCAAGCCCGCTCGACAACACCACTGGAAGCAGCCAGGCTGAGACGGTCTCGTCCCGTGTGTTTGGCGATGTATAGCGCTTCGTCAGCGGCTTGCATCAAGGCTTGTGGGCTCAGGTAGGGGTGTGTCGGGCTGAAAGCGGCCAAGCCGATACTGACCGTCAAGAACTGAGTGTTCACGCCGCCTTCGTGTTTGATTTGTAGATCACGCAAGTCCTCTCGCAGCTGCTCCAGCAGGTTCTGCGTTGAGCCCAGGCCGAAGCCGGGCAAGAGGGTGACGAATTCCTCCCCTCCCAGGCGTGCGACCAGGTCGGTGTCGCGTTTGAATCGTTCGTTCAAAAGCTGGGCGAATCGCTGCAGGACGGCATCACCTGCAGCGGCACCATAGCGTTCGTTGAAGTTCTTGAAGTGGTCGAGATCCAGGACGGCCAGGGCCAACTGGCCACGCTGGCGCTGGGCGCGTTTGAACTCGCGTCGCAGCGCCTCATCAAATTCGCGGCGGTTGGCCAGCCCGGTCAAGGTATCGATCCGACTGAGTCGGCCCAACTCCTGGCTTTTCTGCGCCAAGGATTGCTCCGCCAACTTCAAGGATTGCTGTTGGCGCTCCAACTCAAGTCGCATCTGCTCGGCGTGGCGCCGTTCTTCTTGCAACTGCTGCCAAAGGCTTTGCTGCGCCCTGGAGATCGAATGGGTGATACGAGCCAATTCGCTGGCATGGCTCAACTCGGGTTCGGGCGGTGGCAAGGTGGGGTCAAAGTCATCGGCGTGCTGGGCCAAGCGGCGCAACGGCCGCAGCAGCATGCGATCCAGTATCAGCATCAAGACCACGCTGAGCAGCAAGACAAGCGTCAGGTCTCGAATCAAGAGCGCAGGGAGCTGGGTTCGCCAATCCAGCTGAGTCGCTTGCAGCACTGGTCTTGAATTCTCTGCGGGTGCTGCAGAGTGCGGCGGCGGCGTTGCCGAGTTCAAAGCAAAACCCACCGGGCTGACTGCAGTGGCAGATGAAGTTCCGGCCGCAGGCGCCAGGCTTTCTTGGTACTGCTGCATTTGATGGCGCAGCAGCAGCACATCCGTCAGGATCACTAAAACCGCGCTGACCAGCATCACGACCAGTGTCGTGCGCAGCCGAACCGAACCCAGTCGTGCACTGGCCGGGGCTATCGCAGGCGCTGTTTTTTCGTGGCGGGGGCTCAAGGGCAATGCTCTGACAAAGGACGCTTGCGAGACCCGCGGTGGCGGGTCTCAGAAAGCGGGGGGGTCGTCAGGTATTGTGCCCGCGCAGGGCAGCGAATGGTGCGCTGCAACACCAGGGTATTCCCAAGGCCAAGGCCGGGAGTGAGCGGAAAAATCGCTGCTGATTGGCGCTTGGGCCGCGCTGGCCCGGCCGCAAGAACGCCAACGAGTGAGGGCTGGACTGACCTCAGGGCTGCCGAGAACTCCTTCGGGATACGGCTTCAGCTATGCACGAACTGCATCTGTGTGCCAGCCAATTCGATCACATCGCCATCTTTGAGTGCGATGGATTCACCGGTGAGTGGCACGCCATTGACCGTCGGGCGCGCCGCACCTTCCACATGGGCAAACACATAACCGCTGGGTCGTTTGGTGATGGAGGCCACTTGCACACCGGGCTTGCCGACAGTGGTGACGACCTTGGTCAGGCTGACTTCGCGACCTGCGGCGGCCCCGGTCAAAACCTTGATGGCGGCCGGCAGCGACGCCGCAGCGGGCGGTAAGGCTCCGAAGTTCGAGGGCAGACCAAATCCGCTATTGGTGGCCGTGGCGCTGCCCGGCTTGAGAATCATGGTCTTTTCGTAGTCGCCGTTGTCTTCGAGCAAGAACTTGATCTTGTACTTGCCGATCTCGACGATGTCGTTGTTCGTCAACAGCTGCTTCTTGATCGCCTTGCCGTTGATATAGGTGCCATTGGTCGAGTTGAGGTCTTCAATGAAGACATCGGCACCGACCATCTGCAGCACGGCATGCTCGCCGCTGACGGCCAAGTTGTCGATCACGATGTCGTTGTACGGCCGGCGCCCGAGCGTGGTCTTGTCCTTGGTGATCTGGACATCTTTGATTACCACGCCATCGAGCGAAACCACCAGTTTGCCCATGCTTTGACCTCGGTCTGTGTTGTCTTATCGCTAGCATCAGGGGCCATACTCCCGCCCCCACATGTTGTTCGTTCCCTGCCGCCCGGCGGGTGCCTGATTTTGGACTATGCCGTTCAGCGTCGTCCAAAAGGCCACCAAGCCCGACCCTCGGGCTTCACGCGTCCCTCAGCCCGCGCGAGCACCAACGCAATATTATCGCGGCCGCCCATCTCATTGGCGCCATCAATCAAGGCCTGGGCGGCTTCTGACAAAGAAGGGTGGTTAATCAACAACTGGCAGATGGCGGCGTCGTCCAGCATATCGGACAGCCCATCCGAGCAGAACAGATAGAGGTCGCCCGGCTGCACCTCATGCAAATGCAATTCCAGCATGACCGCGTCTTCGACACCAACGGCCCGCGTCACTAGATTCTTGTTGCTCGATATCTGCGCTTCTTCGGGCGTCAGCAGACCGGCGTCCAGTTGTTCTTGCAGCAAGGAATGGTCGCGCGTGATCTGGGTTAGTTGCCCGGCCCGCAAACGGTAGGCGCGTGAATCACCCACATGGCCCATCAGCAAGCCTTCTTCGCGGAACACGCCCAGTACCAGGGTCGTCCCCATGCCGGCGTAACGCGGGTTGGTGTTGGCGGCGTTGAAGATGGCGCGGTTGGCGTTGTCGACGCAAATGTCCATCGCTCGGCGAACATCGCTGGCGCTGGCGGATGCCCCCGATTCCTTCAGCCAGCGGCCCAACTCGGCACGGATGAAGCTGGTGAGCATTTGGCTGGCCACTTCACCGGCGTTGTAGCCGCCCATGCCGTCGGCGAGCACGGCCAAGCTCACGCCTTCATCCAAGGCCACCGAGTCTTCGTTGTTGTCGCGTGCACGGCCGACATCGGTGGCGCAGAAAAACTCCAGGGTCATGGCTTTGTCTTCGGTTGCTCGTCGGCAGGATTCTGCCCTGCTTCCGGCAGGTGCAAGCGGACAGTTTGCGCGAAAGAGTCCGCGGAACTGGCGACTGCATGGCGCTGTGGCGCATGCTGGATGCCCGGGGCTTCATTGGTGTTGCTGGATGCAGCGTCCAGGTCCGGCAGTTTCAACACGGCCTCCAAGTCTTGCGCCATCTGCTCTCCATTGGCATAGCGCAATTCGGGGCGCTTCTCCAAGGCCAGTGCCAACACCAGGGCCAGCGCCTCGGGCAAGTCGGCTTGGTAGTGTCGAATATCCGGTGGCGTGGCGTTGGCAATCAAGTACATCAACTTGGCCATGGAATCCGACTGGTGGGGCAATTGCCCTGTCAGCAGTTGATAGATCAGCGCACCGAGCGAGTAGAGGTCGCTGCGTCCGTCGACCTTCAGTCCTGCCAACTGTTCCGGGGACATAAAGGAGGGGGTCCCCAGAACCAAGCCAGTTCTTGTGCGGCTACCGTCAGCAATGCGGGCAATGCCGAAGTCCATCACCTTGACGCTGTTGCTGGCGCGATCGAGCATCACATTGGCGGGCTTGATGTCGCGATGGACCACCCCTTGGCGGTGCGCATAGTCGAGCGCACGGGCCAAGCGAACGCCCAGGCTGACCACTTCCCTTGCGGGCAGCAATTGGCCGACACGAGTGAAGTGGCTGAGGTCCTGACCCTGCACATACTCCATCGCGATCCAGGCATCTTCACCCGCTTCGCCAGCATCCAGAATCTGCAAAATGTCGGGATGCTGCAGATGCCCGGCGGCCCGTGCCTCGCGCATGAAGCGCTGGCGCACGTCGATCAAATCTTCGGCGGCAAACTCGCGTTGCAAGGCCAAGCGTTTGATGGCGACCATTCGGCCACTGCTGCGTTCGCGCGCCAGATGGACCACGGCCATCGCACCGCGCCCCAGTTCTTGAAGCAGTTCGTAACCCTGTAGACCCAGGGCAGCGGGCGCCGCCTGCACCGATTCTGAGGGCGTCTCACTGGGACTGGCTTTACCGAAAACGCGCCGCCAAAATCCGCTCATGTCTGCGCCTTAGCTCTGGTTCGCCTGGCGCGAGGCCAGCACTTTGCCGAGCGCCAAGACCAAGAGGGCCCCCGCTACGCCGCAGCCGTAATGGAGCATGGGGATGACGGTGTTCACACCGGGTTTGTCGCCCGCTTGTGTGGGCACCCAATCGGCCAATGCCGGGTCGCCGACCATCATGGTGCCAGCGATCCAGCCCAACAGCATGGCGCCCAGGGTGATCACGGCAGGAAAGCGATCCATCAGCTTGATGACCAATTGGCTGCCCCAGACGATGATGGGAATGGAGACCAGCAGGCCGAAAATGACCAAGGGCATTTGATGGTCACCGCCTGCGCCTTGGGCTGCGCCGGCGATGGCAATGACATTGTCCAGACTCATGACGAAATCGGCCACGATGACGGTCTTCACGGCCGCCCAGAGTTTGTCGCTGGCTTGAATACTGCTGTGCTCATCTTCAGATTCGGGTACCAGCAGCTTGATGCCGACCCAGACCAGCAGCAAGCCGCCGACGATCTTCAGGTAAGGAATTTGCAGCAGTGTCAGGGCGAAGAAGATCAACACCACGCGCAGCACGATGGCGCCTGCGGTACCCCAAATGATGCCTTTGGTGCGTTGGGCCGGAGGGAGCTTGCGGCAGGCCAAGGCGATGACAACGGCGTTGTCGCCCCCCAGCAGGATGTCGATCATGATGATCTGACCGACGGCCAACCAAAATTCGGGACTGAGCAAGGTGTCCATGGTGTTTCTTTTCTTGTTTTGCCGGCGCTCGTGCGACTGTCGGCAGGACTGACGCCCGACTATAGCGAAGCACTCGCAGGGGCAGAGGGTGCATGAAAAAAGGGGCTCGCGCCCCTTTGTTCTTGCAAAACGAATGGTGTTCCAGTCTCGCTGCAGACCTGTTCAGATCCGATGCGTGAAATTACGCATTCGCGTGGCCACCGAGACGAGCTCAAGCGGCCGATTCGAAATTACAGCAAGCCCTTGAGCAACTTGGCCATTTCCGAAGGATTGCGGGTGATGGTGAAACCGCACTCTTCCATGATGGCGAGCTTGGCATCGGCCGTGTCGGCGCCACCGGCGATCAGCGCACCAGCGTGGCCCATGCGCTTGCCGGGAGGGGCAGTCACGCCGGCGATGAAGCCAACCACTGGCTTCTTCATGTTCAGCTTGCACCAGCGAGCGGCTTCGGCTTCGTCCGGTCCACCGATTTCACCGATCATGATGACGGCGTCGGTGTCCGGGTCGTCGTTGAAGGCTTGCATCACGTCGATGTGCTTCAGACCGTTGATCGGGTCGCCACCGATACCGACGGCGCTGGACTGGCCCAGACCGATTTCGGTCAGCTGAGCCACCGCTTCATAAGTCAGCGTGCCGGAGCGCGAAACCACGCCGATGCGGCCCTTGCGGTGGATGTGGCCGGGCATGATGCCGATCTTGATTTCTTCGGGCGTGATCAGGCCGGGACAGTTGGGGCCCAGCAGCAGCGTCTTCTTGCCGCCAGCCGCTTCCTTGGCCTTCATCTTGTTGCGGATTTCCAGCATGTCACGGACGGGGATGCCTTCCGTGATGCAGATGGCCAGGTCCAGATCGGCTTCGACAGCTTCCCAGATGGCAGCAGCGGCGCCAGCGGGCGGCACATAGATCACCGACACGGTCGCGCCGGTCTGGTGAGCGGCTTCCTTGACGGTGGCGTAGATTGGGATGTCCGAGAACTTCTCGCCCGCCTTCTTGGGGTTCACGCCTGCGACGAAGGCGTTCTTGCCGTTCGCGTAAGCCTGGCAGCCCAGGGTGTGGAACTGACCGGTCTTGCCGGTGATGCCCTGGGTGATGACCTTGGTGTCTTTGTTGATGTAGATCGACATGATTTCTTTCCTTGCGGGGCTTTAGGCAGACTCAGGCAACAGCGGCAACGATCTTCGTCGCGGCTTCGGCCATGGTGTCGGCGGCGATGATGGGCAGGCCAGAGTCGGCCAGCATCTTCTTGCCCAGCTCTTCGTTGGTGCCCTTCATGCGCACGACCAGCGGCACGGACAGATTCACGGCCTTGCAAGCGGTGATCACGCCTTCGGCGATGGTGTCGCACTTCATGATGCCGCCGAAGATGTTGACCAGAATGCCCTTCACTTCAGGGTTCTTCAACATGATCTTGAAGGCTTCGGTGACCTTCTCGGCAGTGGCGCCACCGCCCACGTCCAGGAAGTTGGCCGGCTCGCCGCCGAACAGCTTGATGGTGTCCATGGTCGACATGGCCAAGCCAGCGCCGTTCACCAGGCAGCCGATATTGCCGTCCAGGCTGATGTAGGCCAGATCGAACTTGGAGGCTTCCACTTCGGCCGGATCTTCTTCGTCCAGATCGCGGTAGGCCACGATTTCAGGATGACGGAACAGCGCGTTGGAGTCGAAGTTGAACTTGGCGTCCAGAGCAATCAGATTGCCCTTGGAGTCGCAGTTCAGCGGGTTGATTTCCACCAGCGAAGCGTCGGTGTCCATGTAGCACTTGTAGAGCTTCTGGAACAGGTCAACCGCTTGGTCCACCGAGTGGCCGGACAGGCCGATGCCGCTGGCGATCTTCTTGGCTTGCTCGACAGTCAGGCCGACCAGCGGGTCGATCATCTCGGTCAGGATCTTCTCGGGGGTGGAGTGAGCCACTTCCTCGATGTCCATGCCGCCTTCGCTGGAAGCGATGAAGGCCACCTTCTGCGTGCCACGGTCAGTCACCAGCGACACATACAGTTCGTTCTTGATGTCGGCGCCTTCTTCGATGTAGAGGCGACGCACCTTCTGGCCGACCGGGCCGGTTTGGTGCGTGACGAGTTGCATGCCCAGGATCTGCTCGGACAGGCTCTTCACCTCGTCCAGGCTCTTGCCGAGCTTGACGCCGCCGCCCTTGCCACGGCCACCGGCGTGGATCTGTGCCTTCACGACCCAGACCGGGCCGCCCAGCTTCTGTGCAGCTTCAACAGCTTCTTGCACGGTAAAGGCCGGGATGCCGCGGGGCACCGGCACTCCGAATTGGCGCAGGATTTCCTTGCCCTGGTACTCGTGAATCTTCATAAGGGTCTCGCTTTTGGAAAGGTCAGGAAGAGGAGGCAGGCATTGCAGGCACAGCGGCCGCCGAAGCGGTCCCGGGCTTGCGATACCAGCGAGGGTAATGGGTTTGAACGGTGGCGCCGTCGCTGCGCAGAGCGTGGCAGCGATCAATTTGGAAAGGCGCGTGACCTTCTGCGCTGCCTTCTTGCGTATCAATCACGGTGCCAGCAAAAGCCTGGATCACGGCGGAAGGCAAGACTTGGCACAGCTCGGTCAGGTGGGTGCAGCCCTGGGTGCCGGCGAGGCGATCTTTGACGCCCAGGCGAAAGCCCTTCATCAAATTCAGGCCCACCAAACGTGAGTAGACATCGCCATGTTGCTCGCAAGACCCTGGGTAGGGCATCCATTCGGTGACGGACGTGGCGGCTTGGATTGTCAGTTGCTGATCAATTGCAAGGTGCAGTCGCATCGCGTGGATGGGTTCACCGGCCAAGCGGGTTCCACCGGCCACCGACATATCGGTGGTTTTGGTATCCGTCAGTTCTGCCTCGACCTCGTACAGGCCGTCATCACGTGCAAAAACCTGCACGTCAATGGCGCGGCGATGCATCAAACGGCGCTCGGCTGAGGGGATGGATAGGGGCATGTCAAGAAAACGGCGTTCACACAAAACGATGCCTGCGGCCGGAAAAAGCCTGCAGGCAGTCGTTTGCGCAGGGCGCCAATGTAGCATGTCGCGCTGTTTACAGGCTTTCACGAAACTGTCGGGCCGCTCTAGGCAAGGATCGGCTTGGCAGCAACGCCGCCTATTCTTCGCGGGCGTTCAACAGCTTCCTTATAGTTTCGGAACTGAAGCCTCGGGCGAGCAAGAACCGCATCTGCTTGGCCTTCAAGGCCAAGTCCTGGGCGACTTGGCCGCCGAACTTTCTTTGCCAAATGGCTTTGGCGCGCTCAAACTCGCCGTCCTTCAGTTCAGCTTGTTTCTCTGCACTCAGACTGAGTCCGTGTTGCGCCAGCTCTTGTTTGATGCGCAGATTCCCGTAGCGAGCGGCGCGGGCATGAACCCGCGACTCTACGAAACGGGCTTCACTCAGATAGTCTTGAGCTTGTAGCCAATCGAGCAAGGCTTCCACTTCAAGTGCCGGGTCATGCTCTTGTGTGGTTTCAGATACGGCTTCACCGGATGAGGCTGCAACTGAGTCCTTGCGCAAGCTGCGTAGCAGCTTTTGGCGCATTTCGGAGCGGCTGTGCTCTCGTTGCGAGAGCAGCGAGATGGCGCGCATCTTCAACGACGGGGTTTTCATGGCGGCTGGATTCGACCAAACTCGGTGGGCCTAAGGTGGTCAAGGTGGGCTAAACAGGCTTCGGTCTGAATTCGCTGCAGTCGATTCGGCTCGCGATTTTGAACCGCGATCTCGGGCCGAGATATCGATCTGCTATTGGATCGAGGGCCGTTCAGCGAGATCGAGAAGGTGCAGGCTCAAGCCCTCTCGGTGGTCTGGCTTCATGGCCGTCAGGCCCGGCAAAGCCTCGGGCCTGCGCCATGCCGGTGGCGCCTGGGTGTCAGCCCAGTACTCCTCGATGGCGTGAATCTTCCCTGCCTTGACCGTGAAGAAGCTGTTTGCATAGAAGGAACGGCCGTCTTGGTCCACCCGAACCAGACTATGTACCCGCTGAACAGGGGCGAGCGAAGCACTGCTGGCGGGGTCGTCGGTGCCGATCAATCGGTTCAACTCCAGCAAATGAATCGTCCATCCCTCGGGGTAGACCGCATTCACATGCACGATGGCCGCGGCCCCTTCGAACCGCTCGGCCGTGGCCCACCAAAGGCAAGATGCCTCCGGGCTCAGCAGCGCCATCGCTTCGTTCCAGCGGCGCGCCTGGTAGAGCGCCCAGAAGCGCCGCACGAGTTCAAGGCTTGAAGTCTTGTTGTCCATGCGGTGCTGGTCGGACGACGTGCTCACGAGGTGCGCTGGTCCGTGAATACAGGAACTCAGGTCGAGGCAGTCGGCTCGCTGCCCGCGAGCAAGGGAACGCCCAGGGACTCACGCACCTTGTTCTCGATTTCACGGGCCACGTCCGGGTTCTCACGCAGGAACTCTCGGGCGTTGTCCTTGCCTTGGCCTATTTTCTCGCCTTGGTAGGCGTACCAAGAGCCCGACTTCTCGACCACCTTGGCGATCACGCCCATATCGATGATCTCGCCTTCGCGGCTGATGCCTTCGCCATAAAGAATGTCGAACTCGGCGGTTTTGAAGGGCGGAGCGACCTTGTTCTTGACCACCTTGACCTTGGTTTCGCTGCCGATCACATCGTCGCCCTTCTTGATGGAGCCGATGCGGCGGATGTCCAGGCGCACCGAGGCGTAGAACTTCAGCGCATTGCCGCCGGTGGTGGTTTCGGGGCTGCCGAACATAACACCGATCTTCATGCGGATCTGGTTGATGAAGATGACCATGCAATTGGTCTTCTTGATGGTGGCCGTCAGCTTACGCAGGGCCTGGCTCATCAAGCGGGCTTGCAGGCCGGGCAGGGAGTCGCCCATTTCGCCTTCCAATTCGGCCTTGGGCGTCAGTGCTGCCACCGAGTCGACAACAATCATGTCCACCGAGCCGGAGCGTACCAGCGCGTCGACGATTTCCAGCGCTTGTTCGCCGGTGTCGGGCTGGCTGATCAGCAGGTCTTGCAGATTGACGCCGAGTTTTTGCGCGTACTGGATGTCCAGGGCGTGCTCGGCATCGATGAAGGCGCAAACGCCGCTGAGCTTTTGCATTTCGGCGATGACTTGCAGGGTCAGCGTCGTCTTGCCCGAGGATTCCGGGCCGTAGATCTCGACCACACGGCCGCGCGGCAGGCCGCCGACACCGAGCGCAATGTCCAGCCCCAACGATCCGGTGGACACCACCTGGATGTCTTCGATCACCTCGCCTTCACCCAGGCGCATGATGGAGCCCTTGCCAAATTGCTTCTCGATTTGGCTGAGTGCGGCTTGCAGGGCCTTGGCCTTTTCGGCGTTGACGGTCTTGGCTGGGGCGTCCATGAAGTTCTCCTGAATTGACTGGCGCGATTATGGCGCAATCTGTATGTTTGTACAGTAGGTTATTGAAGCAATCTTGGCAAGTTCGAGGCACCGGGCTGCCGTTTTTTGAGGGCTGACCAGTGTGCGAACGGGGCTGGCCTTGATAGAAGCAACTCATTGCGGCGCGCAGTTTTCGGGCCTGCGTGGCAAAGAGTTGGCTTCATTCAGTTCCATGCGCTCATCGTAGAGAATGGGTGGCTCACTGGGTGAGCCATGTCAAAAAGCTCTTTCTTTCGCCGCATGGGGGCCATTCAAGGCCTATCGAGGGCTGAATCTATCGACGGCGGGGTTTAGGTCGAGCGGACTCCCTAGAATGGGGATACAAGAACAAATCAAGGACGGAGACTGCATGCGCATCCTGATTGCTGAAGACGACCAAGTATTGGCCGACGCTTTGTTGCGTTCCCTGCGGGCCTCGGGTTATGCGGTGGACCAAGTGAGCAATGGCAGTGAGGCCGATGCTGCGCTCGCCTCGCATGAGTTTGACTTGGTGATTTTGGACCTGGGCTTACCCAAGCTGCATGGGCTCGAAGTGCTGCGCAAATTGCGCGCGCGGGGTTCTTCGATGCCGGTTTTGATTTTGACTGCGGCCGATAGCGTCGAGCAGCGGGTCAAGGGTCTGGACTTTGGTGCCGACGACTACATGGCCAAGCCGTTCTCTTTGCAGGAGTTGGAGGCGCGTGTGCGGGCTTTGACTCGACGCGGACTGGGCACGGCTTCCAACATCATCAAGCATGGGCCTTTGAGTTTTGACGCGACCGGGCGGGTGGCTTACATCAACGAGCAGATGATCGAGCTGTCTGCTCGCGAGCTGAGCTTGCTGGAGGTGCTCTTGCAGCGTGCCGGCCGATTGGTCAGCAAGGATCAGTTGGTGGAACGCTTGTGTGAATGGGGCGAAGAGGTCAGCAACAACGCCATCGAGGTTTACATCCACCGCTTGCGCAAGAAGATTGAGCAAGGCCCGATTCGCATCGCCACGGTGCGCGGTCTGGGCTATTGCCTAGAAAAGATCCCGGGTTGATGGATTGAGCCGGATGCGCTTGCGCCTGGGTCACCGGAGCTTGAAGGCCGTTCATGGCGGTTGAAACCGGTCAACGCTCCTTGTTTGGCGAGATCCTTGATTGGATGCTTGCGCCCTTGCTGCTGATCTGGCCGATCAGCGTGGCTTTGACCTGGTTGGTGGCGCAGGGCATCGCCAGTCGCCCCTATGACCGCGAGTTGGGGGAAATGGCCCGTATTCTGGGTCTGCAAGTGGCTGCGGCCCAGCCCAATCTGCGAAGCGGCCGCTCGCAATACGCGCTGGCGCCGGAGGCGGCTGCGCTTCTACGTGCAGACGAAGCCGATACGGTTTTCTACCAAGTGCTCGGCTTGCGTGGCGAACTGCTCAGCGGCGACGCGAATCTGCCGGTGCCCTTGGATGAAGAGCTGATCGTGCCTTGGGAGCTGCATTTCCGGGACGATGAAGTCGGCAACGAGCGTGTGCGTGTGGCTTATCTGTGGGTTTCTCCAGAGGGCATGGCCGGGTCGACGCGAACCATGTTGGTGCAGGTGGCCGAGACCCTGGGCAAGCGCGGGCGTTTGACGAATGAAATCATCAAAGGGGTGATCCTGCCGCAGTTTGTGATCCTGCCTTTGGCCGTGCTTTTGGTTTGGTTGGCCTTGGCGCGCGGTATCGCGCCCTTGAACGAACTGCAGCGCCGAATTCGTTCGCGCGACAGCTCAGACCTGAGTCCTATCGATGAGCGCCGGATTCCCGAGGAGGTGGCGCCATTGGTGCGAGCGATCAATGATTTGCTGACCCGCTTGGATCAGTCGATCAGCAGCCAGAAGCACTTTCTTGCCGATGCGGCCCACCAGCTGAAAACACCGCTGGCGGGCTTGCGCATGCAGGCCGAGTTTGCCCAGCGGGAGATTGATGAAGGACGCAGTGATCCCGCTGAGTTGAAGCGTTCGCTGCAGCAGATCTCCTTGTCCAGTCAAAGGGCGGCGCATATGGTCAATCAGCTCTTGGCGATGGCGCGTGCCGAAGATCAAGAACATGCCGCGCAACGCAGCGAGGTGAATATGGCGGAGTTGGCGATGGAGACGGTGCGCGACTTCGTGCCGCGCGCCATGGACAAGCGTATCGACCTTGGCTACGAAGGGCCTGACCCCGAGCAGTGCGGCCTGCGCGTGCTCGGGCATCCGATTCTGATCCGCGAGTTGATCCGCAATCTGGTCGACAACGCCTTGCTTTACACGCCGACCCAGGGCACGGTGACCGTGCGCGTGGTGGAAGACCCGTTTGGCCAAGTCAGTGTCTTGCAGGTGGAGGATTCGGGGCCGGGCATTGCAGAGAGCGATCGCGAGAAAGTGTTCCAGCCCTTCTTCCGCGCCTTGGGTACCAATGTGGATGGCTCCGGCCTCGGCTTGGCCATCGTGCGCGAGATTGCGCAGCAACATGAGGCCGAGCTCAGCCTTGGTGACACCCGGCAACGCCGCCCCGGCCGGGATGAGGCCGATGGCCAAGGCCCTGGCGCGCGCTTCACGGTGAGATTCCATGCCCATGCTCAGGTGCCAATAGCGGGCACAGAGCCCTTGGGTGGCGATTGAAAGCCGGCGAGCCTAGGACTGGTTGAAGCGGCGGGACTTGGCGATTGACATCAGCAGCCCCAGGCTCAATCCCAGCGTCACCATCGCGGTGCCGCCATAGCTGATAAAGGGCAGCGGCACCCCCACCACGGGCAGGATGCCGCTGACCATGCCGATGTTGACGAACACATAGGTGAAGAAGCTCATCGTCACCGCGCCGGCCATCAGTCGCGCAAATATCGTTGCCGCATCGGAGGCGATGGCCAGACCTCGCAGAATCAGGGCCGTGAACCCCGCCAACAAAGCCAAGGCGCCGACCAGGCCGAACTCCTCGCCGTAGGCGGCAAAAATGAAGTCGGTGGTGCGCTCTGGAATGAACTCCAAGTGGGTTTGCGTGCCTTGCATAAAGCCTTTGCCCGTGAGCCCCCCGGAGCCGATGGCGATGCCGCCTTGGATGATGTGAAAGCCCTTGCCTAGCGGGTCTTTGTTGGGGTCGAGCAGGGTGCAGACGCGGTGCTTTTGGTACTCCCGCAAGACCTTCCATTTCACATCGGGTTGGCAGATGGTTTCTTCACTCATCACCAGGGCTGAAATGCCGAGGGCGCCGATGACAAAGGCGGGCACGATCAAGCGCCACGACAGGCCGGCGAAGAAAATCACGAACAAACCGGCGCCTGCCACCAAGAGCGAGGTGCCGAGGTCGGGCTGCTTCGCTACCAAGATCACCGGCAGCATGAGCAGAACAAAGGCGGCCAGAAAGTCAGGCAAGCGCAAAGCGCCCTCCCGCTTTTGAAACCACCAGGCCAGCATCAAGGGTGTGGCGATCTTCGCCAACTCGGAGGGCTGGATCACGATGCCCACATTGAGCCAGCGTGTCGCGCCTTTTTTGGTGATGCCAAACAAAGCAGTCGCCAACAAGAGGGCGATGCAGACGGTGTAGAGCGGGATGGCTAGCGACATGATGCGTTGTGGCGGCACCTGCGACACCACAAAAATCAGGCCAATCGCCAGCAGCATATTGCGGCCATGGTCGACAAAGCGGGTGCCATGGTCGAAGCCGGCCGAGTACATCGACACCATGCCGACCCCCATCATCCAGGCGATGGCCAGCACCAGCGGGATGTCGAAGCCGGAGAACCAGGGCTTGATGCGGTGCCACCAAGCCTGCTTGTTGAAGGCAGCTGTCATCGTGAAGCTCCTGAGGCGGGTGGGCGAGGTGGCGGGATCGTCGCGGAGGCTGCGCTGGCCGCTGCAGGGCGTTCAAGCCTTGTGTTTGGCTTTGGGGCACTGGCCGCCAGGGTCGCAGGAGAAGGCGCCGCCGAGGCCGCCGAAGCAGCAGATGCCGCAGACGCAGCCTCAGCCGGGCTGCCCGGCAAAGGTATTTCAGCGGCCAGACGGGGTTTGCCGACCGGTGCCGTACTCTTGCCTTGTTGGGTCAGTGCGATGTCTTCTTCGCTGGGGTACTGGCCCATGAGCAGGTAGTCGAACACCCGGCGTGCGATCGGTGCGGCGGAAGTGGAGCCGAAGCCCGCGTTTTCGACGATCACAGCGAGTGCGATGGTAGGGGCGTCAATCGGGGCGAAGGCAATGTAGAGCGAGTGATCGCGTTTGCGTTCGTCGGCCTTGATGTCCTTGTACCTCTCGCCGGCTTTCAGGCCAACGGCTTGGGCGGTGCCGGTTTTGCCACCGCTTTGGTAGCCCGCGCCTGCGAACACGAGACGCGAGGTGCCTTCGACGGTCACCCCATGCATGGCATTGCGAATCACGGCCGAGTGTTCGGGCTTTAAGGGGAGCGGCGGCAGGGCATCGCTGGCAATGCGGCGTTGCTCATGTTTGACCACGTCTTCGATCTCGCGCACCAGGCGAGGCTTGTAGCGCGCCCCACTGCTGACCATCGTGGACATCGCCGAAGCCAACTGCAGCATGGTGAAGTTGTTATAGCCTTGCCCGATACCCAAAGAAATGGTCTCACCGGCGTACCACTTTTGTTGCTCTGGTTTCTTGAAGCGCTTGCGTTTCCAGTCGGTCGAAGGCAGGTCACCGGTGACTTCGCCGAGCAAATCGATCTCGGTCTTGCGGCCAAAGCCGAAGGGCTTCAATTCATCGTGGATCAAGTCCACGCCCATCTCATTGGCCAGGCTGTAGAAGTAGACATTGGACGAGCTGACGATGGCGGCACGCATGTCCTTGGGACCGGGGCGGTCGCTTTCTGGGCTGCCAAAGGTTCGGCCGCCGAAGTTGAAAGTTAGGTTGTCCATCACGACGAAACTGGCCGAACGCTTGCCCGAGTCCAGTGCGGCCATCGCCATAAAGGGCTTGTACGTGGAGCCTGGTGGGTAGGTTCCGCGCAGCGCTCGGTTCAACAAGGGCTTGTCGAGGTTCTCGTTCAGTTCGCGCCAGTTCTCGACGTCAATGCCGTCCACAAACAGATTGGGGTCAAAAGTCGGCTTCGAGACAAAGGCCAGCACCTCGCCATTTCGCGGGTCAATCGCCACCAGGGCGCCGCGCCGGTCTTTGTAGAGTTCCTCCACCAAGGCTTGCAGGCGGATGTCGATCGACAGCACCAAGGTATTGCCCGGCGTGGGCGGCCGGTGCGCGAGGCGCCGCACGGCGCGCCCGCCGGCGCTGGTCTCCATTTGTTCAAAGCCAGTGATACCGTGCAACTCGCGTTCGTAGGCCTGCTCCAGGCCGAGTTTGCCGATGTATTCGGTGCCGCGGTAATTGGCCTGGTCTTCTTCCTCCCAGTCCTCCATGGCCTTTTTCTCGGCCTGGTTGATACGGCCGATATAGCCGAGCAAGTGCGCGCCCACCTCCCCAAGCGGATAGCTGCGGAACAGCCGGGCCTTGATCTCCACGCCGGGGAAGCGAAAGCGTTGTGCGGTGAAACGGGCGACTTCCGCATCGCTGAGCTTGGTGCGTATGGGCAGGGACTCGAAGCTCTTGCTTTCGGCCATCAGCCGCTTCAGGCGCTTGCGGTCGCGCGGCTGGATCTCGACCACCTGGGCCAGCGCGTCGATGGTGGCTTCCAGGTCACCGACCTTGGACGGTGTGATTTCCAGCGTGTAGGCCGAATAGTTGCTGGCCAGCACGACGCCGTTTCTGTCCTTGATCAGGCCGCGATTCGGCACGATCGGCACCACGGTGATCCGGTTCGACTCGGCCCGGTCCATCATGCGGTCATGCTGGATCACCTGTAGAAAAATCAGCCGGGCCAGCAACAGGCCAAAGCAGAACAGCACGAAAAGGCCGGCCACGACCAGACGCAGCCGAAAGCGCGCCAGCTCCTGTTGGACATTCTTCAGGACGGTCATGCGGCAGCGAAAGACTTAAAGCGGGCGGTTGGCATCGCGGTCCGGCGCCCGGCGCTGCGGCGCCAGCAAGAGCACGGTCACCAGCGGCCACAGCAGCGCCTCAAAGGCTGGTGCCAAGACCACGCTCCAGCCCGGCCACATGCCGCCCACGCTCATGCGCACCAGCAACTCCAGGGCATGCGCGGCCACAAACAACGGCAAGACGTGCAAGGCTTGCACGCTCAGACCAAAGCTCAAGAGCCGGCGGTGCAAGCTGACCGCACCGTAGCTCAAGACGCTGTAGGACAGCGCATGCTGCCCCAGCAATGCGCCGTGGTGTACATCGATCAACAGGCCGAAGGCAAAAGCCCAGCCCACACTGACCCGGCGCGGCTGATGGACGCCCCAGAACACCAGCACCACCGCCATCAAATTCGGCATGGCCGGCAGACGGCCCATGGGGATCATGTCAATGATCAGCGCCAAGATCAGGCTCAGCGCAATGAACAAAGGGTTGGCCGGCAGCAGCAACTGCCCGGCGCCGCGCGGCATGATCATGGCTTGTGCCCTCCCTTGGCGCTTGCAGCGGCGGCCGCAGCGGCCGCCTTGCGCTGGGTTTTGGCGCTGGCTGCAGAAGCGGCTTCGGCGGCGGCGACTGCGGCGGCTTCCGCCATGGCGGCCTCATGCAGATCCAGCGGTTCCAGCACCAGCACATGACGCGCGCTATCGGCTTTTGCGATCGGCTGCAGACTGACGTGGGCAAAACTGGTCTCACCGCGCCGCTCCACCAGCGTAACCTTGGCGACCGGAAGTCCGGGCGGGTAAACGCCGTCCAGACCCGAGGTGGCGAGCAGATCGCCCTCCTTCACGTCGGCATTGGCAGCCAAGAAGCGCAACTCCATGCCGCTGCCGTCGGTGTTGCCAAAGGCGGCATTGCGCTGCTGAGTGCGGGTGTTCAAGACCGGAATGGCCGCGTCCTTGTCGCTCAGCAGTGTGACCTCGGCCGACAAGGTGTAGACCCGGGTGACCTGACCCAAGACACCTTTGTCATTGATCACCGGCGCGCCGGGCTTGATGCCATGGCTGCGGCCGCGGTCAATCACCACGCGGCGCGAATAGGGGTCGGTGGCCTCATACAGCACCTCGGCGGCGACCGACTTGACCTGCAGCGCGGGGCGCAGATCCAGCAACTCGCGCAGGCGCTGGTTCTCGGCCTGCAACTGCTCGGCCCGGCTCAGCCGTTCAGCCTGCATCACCAATTGATGGCTGGCTTTTTTCTCGGCCTCAATGGCCCGCTCGGTGCCGCGCAGATAGTCCTGCAGGCTTTCCATCGCGTCCACCGGCGTCAGCAGCAAGCGCTGCAGCGGATGCAAAGCCAGTGCCAAAGCGGCCCGCGCCGGCGCCACCAGCTTGAAACGCGCATCCGCCACCATCAAAAACACCGCCAGCGCCGCGCACAGCAGCAACTTCGTCAGCGCTGAAGGGCCTTGACGGAAGAACGGAGGTGGATTGCGATCAAGGGTGCCGAGAGGCATGGCTCAGTGGGCGAGTCGAGGTGTGTGACGGTCTCTCTGGCCGTAGCGAGTGGGGGCTGGGCTAGGCTGAGGCTGGACTCAATCAGTCCTGAGGACTGATTGTGCCTGCCGAAGGCCAAGGGCTCTGACCTTGGCGGCCGGAGCGCAGCAACCGGAGCGTGCTTGTGGCACGTGAGGATTGCGAGCACCGCCCAACGACGGCTGGTGCCCGCGCAGTAGACACAACCATCACTCGTAGGTGAAGATGGAGCCGAGTCGCTCCATGCGCTCCAACGCCATCCCGCAACCGCGCACCACGCAAGTCAGCGGATCCTCAGCCACCAGCACCGGCAGACCGGTTTCTTCGGCCAGCAAGCGGTCCAGATCGCGCAGCAGCGCGCCGCCGCCGGTCAGCATCATGCCGCGCTCGGCGATGTCGGCGCCCAGTTCGGGCGGGGTCTGCTCCAGCGCGTTCTTCACGGCGGAAACGATTTGGTTCAGCGGGTCGGTCAGCGCTTCCAGGATCTCGTTGGACGAGATGGTGAAGCTGCGTGGCACGCCTTCGGCCAGATTGCGGCCCTTGACTTCGATTTCCTTGACTTCGGAGCCCGGGAAGGCGCTGCCGATGTTCTTCTTGATCGCTTCAGCGGTGGGCTCACCGATCAACATGCCGTAGTTGCGGCGGATGTAGTTGATGATGGCTTCGTCGAACTTGTCGCCGCCAACGCGCACCGAGCCTTTGTAGACCATGCCGCCCAGCGAGATCACGCCGACTTCCGTCGTGCCGCCGCCGATGTCCACCACCATGGAGCCCGAGGCTTCCGACACCGGCAGACCGGCGCCAATCGCGGCGGCCATCGGTTCTTCAATCAGGTAGACCTCGGAGGCGCCGGCGCCGAGGGCCGACTCGCGAATCGCGCGGCGTTCCACCTGGGTCGAACCGCAGGGCACGCAGATGATGATGCGCGGGCTGGGGCGCAGCATCTTGGAGTCGTGCACCATCTTGATGAACTGCTTGAGCATCTGCTCGGTCACCGTGAAGTCGGCGATCACGCCGTCTTTCATCGGGCGGATCGCTTCGATATTGCCCGGCACCTTGCCCAGCATGGCCTTGGCTTCATGCCCAACGGCTTGAATGGTTTTCTTGCCATTCGGGCCACCTTCGTGGCGGATCGAAACGACCGAAGGCTCATCCAGCACGATGCCCTTGCCGCGGACGTAAATCAGCGTGTTGGCGGTGCCCAAGTCGATGGCGAGGTCGGTAGAGAAGTAGCGGCGCAGGGAAGCGAACATGTTTTTTGTGGGCTCGTGGGCCAGGCATCTGAGCCGGTGGGCTGGAGATCGCCGGCATTACGTGCAATAAAGCGTTGATCGGGACGGGTGTGGAACGACGGTTGAGCCGACGGTTGAACCATATGCAACGAGGCTGCACGACCCTAGAGAGACAAGCCCTGTAGGACACGCAGCCCCGATGCAGTGGAGATAAGCATAGATAATAACTGATAGCCCCCTATTTCTTGATCCGACAAGCCCTCAGTTCTGCTAATTGAGGCCCTTGTTTTTGCCACCTCCGGACACCTTGCCCCATGGCTCTGACCCCACAAGACGTTAGTCGAATCGCCCATCTGGCCCGGCTGGAATTGCAAGAAGCGGAAAGCGCCGCCTTGCTCGGCCAGCTGAATGGTTTTTTTTCCATCGTTGAGCAAATGAGCGCCGTCGACACCTCCGGCGTGGAGCCGCTTTACACGCCGCTGTCGGCGGTGCAAGAAGTGGCCCTGCGTCTGCGTGAGGACGCCGTCACGGAGAGCAATCAGCGCGAGCTGAACCAACGCAGCGCGCCGGCCGTGGAAGACGGCCTGTTCCTGGTGCCCAAGGTGATTGAATAATGACAACAACGACAAGTACCCACAACGCCGCCCTGCATGATCTGGGCATGGCCGATTTGGGCCGCGCGCTGGCGGCCAAGCAGGTGTCCAGCACCGAGCTGACGCAACATCTGCTTGCACGTGTTACCGAGCATGAAGCCTTGGGTGGCTTTTTGCACACCGATCCAGCCGCCTCGCTGGCTGCCGCCGCTGCGGCCGATGCGCGCCGCGCCGCCGGTGACAGCAGCCCCCTGCTGGGCGTGCCGCTGGCGCACAAGGACATCTTTGTCACCAAGGACATGCCCACCACCGCGGGCTCCAAGATCTTGGCCGGCTACCGCAGCCCCTTTGATGCCACGGTGATTGCGCGTTTGACCGAGGCTGGTACGGTGTCGCTCGGCAAGCTCAACTGCGACGAATTCGCCATGGGCTCGGCGAATGAGAACTCGGCCTACAAGCCGGTGGCCAATCCCTGGGACACGGCCCGTGTGCCTGGTGGCTCCTCGGGCGGCTCGGCCGCCGTGGTGGCTGCCCGCTTGGTGCCAGGTTCGACCGGCACCGACACCGGCGGCTCGATCCGCCAGCCCGCCAGCTTCACCGGCATCACCGGTATCAAGCCCACGTACGGTGTATGCAGCCGCTACGGCATGATTGCCTTCGCTTCCAGCCTGGATCAAGCCGGCCCGATGGCCCGCTCGGCGGAAGACTGTGCCCTGCTGCTCTCGGCCATGAGCGGCTTTGACGAGCGCGACGCCACCAGCGTGCGGCAGCCGCCGCAAGACTTCCATGCCCAGATGCTGGCCGCCCGCGAAGGCGCTACCGCAGCCCAACCGCTGAAGGGCCTGCGAATCGGCCTGCCGCGCGAGTTCTTCCCGGCGGCCTTGGCGGCCGATGTGAATAGCGCGGTGCGCGCAGGTTTGGCGGAGTTGGAAAAGCTCGGTGCCACCTTGGTGGATGTGAGCCTGCCCCGCACCGAGCTTGCCATCCCGGTGTACTACATCATTGCTCCGGCCGAGGCCAGCTCGAACCTGAGCCGCTTTGATGGCGTCAAGTTTGGTCATCGCGCTGCCAAGTTTGATGACTTGCTGGACATGTACAAAAAGACCCGCGCAGAAGGCTTTGGGCCCGAGGTCAAGCGCCGCATCATGATCGGCAGCTACGTCTTGTCTCACGGTTATTACGACGCCTACTATCTGCAAGCGCAAAAGCTGCGCCGCATGATTGCCGACGACTTCCAGCAAGCCTTCCAGCACTGCGATTTGATCGCCGGCCCGGTGGCGCCCACCGTGGCTTGGAAGCATGGCGAGGGCAAGGACGACCCGGTCAAAGCCTATCTGGCCGACATCTTCACCCTGCCCGGCTCGCTGGCCGGCCTGCCCGGCATGAGCGTGCCGGTGGGCTTTGGCGAGGGCGGCATGCCGGTGGGCTTGCAGCTCTTGGGCAATTACTTCAAGGAGGGGCAGCTCTTGCACGCCGCACATGCCTTGCAACAAGCAACCGACTGGCACCGCGCAGCCCCGGCAGGATTCTGAAATGAAGAGCAGCAGCACGAATAAATTGATCCGTGGCTACGAGGTCGTGATCGGCCTGGAAAACCACGTCCAACTCTCCACCGTCTCCAAGATCTTCAGCGGCTCGTCCACCGCCTTTGGCGCCGAGCCCAACACGCAGGCTTCGGCCGTGGACCTGGCGCTGCCGGGCACGCTGCCGGTCTTGAACCGTGGCGCGGTGGAGCGGGCGATTCGCTTTGGTCTGGCGGTGGGCGCCAAGGTGGCGCCGCTGTCCATCTTTGCGCGCAAAAACTACTTCTACCCGGACCTGCCCAAGGGCTACCAGATCAGCCAGTTCGAGATCCCGGTGGTGCAAGGCGGCAAGGTCGAGTTCTTCGTCGGTGATGAGAAGAAGGTCGTGCAGCTGACCCGCGCTCACCTCGAGGAAGACGCGGGCAAGAGCTTGCACGAGGACTATCACGGCCAAAGCGGTATCGACTTGAACCGCGCCGGTACACCGCTGTTGGAAATCGTCAGCGAGCCCGATATGCGCTCCGGCGCCGAGGCCTGCGAGTACGCCAAGACCCTGCATGCGCTGGTGATGTGGCTGGGCATTTGCGACGGCAATATGCAAGAAGGCTCCTTCCGTTGCGACGTCAACGTGTCGGTGCGTAAGCCCGGCGAGCCTTACGGTACACGCCGTGAGATCAAGAACCTGAACAGCTTCCGCAATCTGCTGCAGGCGGTGGACTTTGAGGTGAACTGGCAGATCGACGAGATCGAAGACGGCCGCAAGATTCAACAAGCCACCGTGCTCTTCAACCCCGACACCGGCGAAACCCGCGCGATGCGCAGCAAGGAAGACTCGGCGGATTACCGCTACTTCCCTGATCCGGACCTGCCGCCGTTGGTGATTGCTAAGGACTGGATCGAGCGGGTGCGCGGCGAGATGCCGGAGCTGCCATCGGTGATGGCCTCGCGCTTTGAGCAACAAGACGGACTGACTGCTTACGACGCGGCCATCATGACCCAAAGCCTGGCGACGGCGCGCTTCTATGAGGCGGCCAAGGCCGTTTGCGGCGCGCCCAAGCTGGTGGCGAACTGGCTGATGGGCGAGGTGTCACGCCGACTGAACAGCGAAGAACGCAGCATCGAGGCCAGCCCGGTCAACCCCGAGCTGCTGGGCCGCCTGATCCAGCGCATTCAGGACGGCACCATCTCCAACAACGCCGCCAAGCAGGTCTTTGAGGCCTTGTGGAGCGGTGAGGGTTCGGACGTCGATGCCGTCATCGAAGCCAAGGGCTTGAAGCAAGTCAGCGACACCGGCGCCATCGAGGCCATCCTGGACGAAATCTTGGCGGCGAACCAGAAGTCCGTCGAGGAATTCCGTTCGGGCAAGGAGAAGGCCTTCAATGCTCTGGTCGGCCAGGCGATGAAGGCCACCAAGGGCAAGGCCAACCCAAGCCTGGTGAACGAGCTGCTGAAGAAAAAGCTCGGCGCCTGATCGAAGGCTCAGTCGGGAGCGCCATGCCGGCGCTTCCTTCTATGGCTCAACGCGAGGCGGATGCAGCCGCGTCCGCCGGCGCTGCCCCTAAGCTGCCTGGTGCGGCGCCGGCCCACAGGCGCTTCAGGCGAGCTAACTCCAAGTCGTAGCGGCCGTTGATGCGCACCAGCTCGGCTTTCTGGTTTTCGATCAGCTCGCGCTGCGCGCCCACGGCGGCGTCGTTGGCGTCAAGTTGCTGTTTCAGTTTGGCCGGTAGCGGCTTGCCCTTGTAGAACTCGGCCTCGTCCATCAGCGGCTTGCGCTCTTGTGCCAACTCTTTGATCCGGCGCTCAGAAATCAGGCGCGCCTTGTTGGCGTCATCCAGCGATTCGGCCCTGGCTTGCTGATGCTTCGCCTCGGTCGGGTAGCGCATCATCAGATTGCGGTCGCGGCGGATGGCGTCATTGCGGGCGGCGATCTCGGCGGCCTGCTTGCGGTCACGCGCTTCTTGCGCGGCCCGTTCCTCGGGTGACAGGAAGGGCGGCAGGATCGCGCGCAGCGAACCGTCGGCGTTCAAGATGCGCTGCTCACGCGCGCTGCACTCGACGATGGGCCGGTCCGAGGTCAGACGGCGGCCTTCTAGCGTGGTGCAGGTGTAAATGCCCGCACCTGATTTGGCCGTGCCCGGCGCTTGCGCCTGGGCTTCGCCGCCGACGAGCAGGCCCGCCGACAAGAGCAGCAGGCATGAGCGAGGAGTCAAAGGGCGCATGTCCTGAGCAAAGATGTGTTGAGGAATCAAACCCCGTAGCGATCTCGGTAGGCTTGCACCGCGCCGGCGTAGGCGGTCACCGCGGGGTTGCTGGTGCTGTGCAGATAGGCCAAGAGATCGGCCAGGCCGGCAATCGCGACCACGGGCATTTGCAATTGTTCGGTCACATATTGCACCGCCGACTTGGCGCTCTCGACGCCGTTCTCCACCGCCTTTTCTTGCCGGTCCAGCGCAATGCTGACACCGCAAGGCGTGGCACCGGCGGCCTTGATCAAGGCGATTGATTCGCGCACCGAAGTGCCGGCAGAGATCACGTCATCGATGATCAGCACCCGGCCCTGCACCGGCGCGCCGACCAGGGTGCCGCCTTCGCCGTGGTCCTTGGCTTCCTTGCGGTTGTAGGCAAAGGGCTTGTTGTGGCCCAGGCGCGCCAGCTCGATGGAGAGCGCGGCGGCCAGGGTGATGCCCTTGTAGGCCGGGCCAAAAATCATGTCGAACTGCAAGCCGGAGGCGACCAAGCGCTGCGCGTAGAACTGCGCCAGCCGGCCCAGCTTGGCACCGTCGTCAAACAGGCCGGCATTGAAGAAATAGGGGCTCAGGCGTCCGGCCTTGGTCTTGAACTCGCCGAAGCGCAAGACGCCGGCTTCCACCGCGAAGGCAACGAATTCCTGGGCCAAAAGATCGGGGGCTTGAGTCGTGGTCATGGGGCTTGGGGCAGCAATTTATCGGCCCATTGTAGGGGCCAAAAAAAGCCCGATCTTCCATGAAAGACCGGGCTTGCAGGGCAATTCGAGGGGATTCAAGCGGGCTTGAATCCGTCTCTTTGGACCTGGGTGCTGCTTAGAAGATGGCCTTGAACTGCACGCCGTAGGTGCGTGGGTCGTTGATGAAGCCGGTCAGGTTGTTGAAGTCAATGGCACCCGTCACGCGAATCTGGTTGGTGATGTTGCGGCCATAGGCGGCGACTTCGTACTTGCCGTTGTCCCAGATGTAGCCCAGGCGCAGGCCGCCTTCGGTCAGCGGCTTGCCGGTGAACTCGACCGAGTCATACAAGAAGAAGCTCACGCTGCTGCGGTAGGCCCAGTCGGTGTAGACGTAGAACTCATTACCGGCGGCCGTGGGGATGGCGTAGCGGGCGGTGAAGTTGCCGATCCACTTGGGGGCTTGCGCCAGCGAGTTGCCATCGATCAAAACCGTATCAGAGAACTTGAAGGCGCCTGGGTTCTTGGGCACGGTGATTGGATCACGCAAGGTGCAAGAGGCGCCGCAAGCTTCGACTTGCAAGCCGCTGTGCTTGATCTTGGTGTTGTTGTAGCTGCCGCCCACGGTCAGCAAGAGGTCTTCCACCGGCAGCAGTTCCAGATTGAACTCCACGCCCTGGCCGCCCACCTTCTTGGCATTGATCAGGCGGTTGGCATTGTTGCCGCCGCCCACGGCGGTGAATTGCTGGTTTTTCACCTCGTAGTTGAACAAGGCGGCCGACAGGCGCGCCCGGCGGTCCCACAGGTCCGACTTCAGGCCCAACTCATACGAGATCACGTCTTCTGGCCCTGCAAAGGACTGCGGATTGAACTCGGCCGCGGGCTGGATCGACGAAGCCCGGAAGCCGGTGGCCACGCGAGCGTAGACATTGCTGTCTTTGTTCAGCGCGTAGGTGGCCGAGGCGTCCCAGTTCCACTTGGCGTCATCGGTGTTCAGGCTCAGGCCATTGCCCGCTTGAATGCGCTTGGGGTCGGTGGTGCTGGTGGACAGCTCTTTCTTGTCCTTGGTGTAACGCAGGCCGCCGCGCAGCTTGAGGTCTTTGCTCAGCTCGTAACTGATCGAGCCAAAGGTCGCCCAGGCCTTGTTGGTTTGGCGGGTGCTGGTGGTCAGCGGGCCAATGTAGTCCTGGGCCACAGCGGTGTAGCGCTCATCGAAGAGGTAGACACCGGCTTGCCAGTTCAGCGGGCCGCTGGCGTTGGACTCCAGGCGCACTTCTTGCGAGAGCTGACGGTGGCCGTCCAAGGCGTCCGAGGTCTCCACCGGGAAGCCGGCTTCGCCCGGGCCTTGCGGGAACTTGTAAACCGAGCCGCCGTCAATATCGCCACGGCTGAAGGGCTTGACCGTCTCATAGCCGGTGATGGAGTGGACGGTGAATTCGGGCAGCGCCCACTTCAGTTTCATCGAGCCGCCGGTCTGGGTCAGCGTCTGCTTGTTCATGCCGTCCAGCGAGACCTTGGCGGGGTCAAAACCATCGACCAAGTCATTGCTGCCGGGCTTGATGATGCTGGCGCGGAACAGGCGTGGGCTGCCGTCCAGATCGCGGTGGTGCAGATTGAACAAGGCGCTGAAGGTCTTGCTCGGCTCGTACAGGGCTTGCAGGCGCACGGCGCTGTCGCGATAGCCTTCGGTCTCTTGGGTCGGGCCCTTGGGGTTGGTGTTCTTGACCCAGTCATCGCGATGCTGGGTTTGCGCCGAGATGCGAGCCGACCAGTCGCCGGCCAAGGGCAGGTTGGCCGCCCCTTCCAGGCTGTAGCTGCCGTAGCTGCCATAGCTGGCGCTGACGTAGGCGGCTTGCTTCTTGCTTGGGCGCACCGATTCAAACTTGACCACACCGGCCGGGGTGTTGCGGCCGAACAAGGTGCCCTGCGGGCCGGCCAGCACTTCCACATTGCGCTGGTCGAACACCGGGAAGCCCTTCAGGATCGGGTTCTCCTGCACCACATCGTCAAACAACACCGAGACGGGCTGCGAGGCATTCAGGCGGAAGTCGGTATTGCCATAGCCGCGGATGTAGAAACGTGGGTAGGCGCGGCCGAAGGAGGACTCGATGTTCAGGCTGGGCACGCGGCCCGACAGAAAGCGCACGTCTTGCCCGCCCGAGGCCAGCACATCCAGCTTCTCGCCCTTGAGGGTGGAGACGGCAATCGGCACGTCCTTGATGTTCTCGGCGCGGCGCTCGGCGGTGATGACCACGGTTTCGAGTTGGCTCTTTTCGGCTTTTTCTGCCGGCTTGTCTTGCGCATGCGCTAGCGGCCACAGCGTCAGGGCCAGTGCGATGCCGGCGGCCAGTTGGGTGGGGCGCACAGAGGCGTGTGGATGAGCAAAGGGGGACTTCTTGGACATGGGGTGGAACTCCGAAAATGGGGCCGCAGCACTTGTGCTGGGGCGGGTCGCCAAGTGGTATGTGACCAGTGTGTGAATCGTCCGTGAATCTAGCAATTCCCGTGCCCGCCAACTACCTTGGGTGCCAAGTCTGGGGTTATCTGTTGTCAAAACACCGCAAGCAGCGTCTGAAGGGATCACTTTCTCTCCTGCGATACTTCGCGCCCTACCGGTCTATGCGAGTGTTTTTGCCATGCGTTTCATAACAGCCAATTTGAACGGCATCCGTTCTGCCGCCACCAAGGGCTTTTTTGACTGGCTGCCGCAGCAGCAAGCCGACGCCTTGGGCGTGCAAGAGGTCAAGGCGCAAGACGAGCATGTGGCCGGCACGTTTTGCAGCTCGGGCGACCTGAAGGGGCACTTCCACTACGCGCAGAAAAGAGGTTATTCCGGCGTGGGCCTCTACACCCGCGAGACCCCCAGCGACATCATCACCGGCATCGGCGTGCAAGAGTTCGACGATGAAGGCCGCTACATCGAAAAGCGCTTCGACAAGCCCGGCCGCAAGCTCAGCCTGATCAGCTGCTACTTCCCCAGCGGCTCCAGCGGCCCCGAGCGCCAAGAAGCCAAGTACCGCTTTCTGGATGCCATGCGCCCGCATCTGGCGGCGCTGAAGGCCGAGCGTGAATTCATCTTGGTGGCCGACGTCAACATCGCCCACAAGGAAGCGGACCTGAAGAACTGGAAGGGCAATCTGAAGAACTCTGGCTTCCTGCCGGAAGAGCGCGCCTGGCTGGACCAGCTTTTCGGCGCGGGCCCAGGGCAAGGCGGCTTGGTGGACGTCTATCGCCAACTGCACCCCGACACCACCGACGCTTGCTACACCTGGTGGAGCAACCGCGGCCAAGCCTATGCCAAGAACGTGGGCTGGCGTTTGGACTACCACTTCGCTACGCCGAAGCTGGCGGCCTTGGCCAAGAGCGCCTCAATCTACAAGGACCAGAAGTTCAGCGACCATGCGCCGCTGACGGTGGATTACGATTTCCAGCTCTGATTGATCAACGCGAGGACAGCTTGTGGGCCAGAGCCATCGCTGTCCCGTGTTTTTTATGCGGCTGCAACGTGCCCGGCGTGGACAGTTAGTTTTATGCGTAAGGCATGGCATCCCAGGCCGTCGCTGGGCTCATGGCTCGGGGGTCGGCCCCGGTAGGCCGACTGCCTTGCGCTGCTCGCAACTTGGGGCCGGTTCCGAACTTGTATGGTTGAGGTGCAGGGGTGGAGAGCCTCGACGAACTATCGGCCATAGTGTTGGACCGACGAAGTGAGCAGCGAGGGAAGCCGCGTCGCCTGTTTGCAACGAGCAGCGGCGAAGGACCGCGCTTCGTGGCTATGCTTGGCAGCATGAGTATTCCGACCGACGCTCACCAGCGCCACGCAAACACCACCCTGGTGGCCTGCTTGTGTGCAGCTTGGTGCCGCACTTGTGACGCCTACCACGAGGTGATGGCGGACCTGCGGGCGCAGTTTCCTGATTACCGCTTCATCTGGGTCGATATCGAAGACGACGAAGAACTGGTCGGCGAGCTGGAAGTGGAGACTTTTCCGACCCTGCTGATCGGCGTGGGCGAGCAGCTGCGCTTCATCGGGCCGGTAACGCCACAGCTGAGTACCGCGCAGCGCATGATCAGCTCGGCGGTTGAGGCGCCGATGAGCCCCGCCAACCCATCGGCCCAGGCCTTGTTGGTGAGGCTGCAAAGCAGCTGCTGAAGCTTTGGCGCGCCAGCGTGGACAATTGCGGCTTCACAAAAGCCGCCAGCGAGACCAACGCGCCATGACAGTTCAACTCAAGAACGCCGCTTCCAAAGACAGCATCGCCATCACCGTGGTGGACCGGAACAGCTTTGCGGCCCTCGCGGCCAACTTGCCCACACCGACCCGCCATTGGCTGGCCGCCCTGGGCTTCACGGGCGCACCGGACAGCCATGCGCTGGTCCCCGGCCCGGATGGCAAGCTCGGCCAGGTGTTCGCGGGCGTGGCCCATGCGGCCGATCCCTTTGCCTTGTCGGCCCTGCCACAAGCCCTGCCTGAGGGGCGCTATCACCTCAGCGACGACGGTCTGCCGCTTCAGCATGAGCAAGCGGCGCTGTCCTGGGAACTGGGTGCCTATCAGTTCGATTTGTACAAAGCCCGTCGCCGCGCGCCGGCTGAGTTGGTGCTGCCCGTGAGCGGCGATGCACAACGCGGGCTGGCCTTCGCCACCGCCATGTGTGCGACTCGCGACCTGGTCAACACCCCCGCCGAACACATGGGCCCGGAAGAACTGGCCCAAGCCGCTCAGCTGATTGCCAAACAGCATGGCGCACGCTTCAAACAAATCGTCGGCGACGATCTGCTGAAGCAGAACTTCCCGGCCATCCACGCCGTGGGCCGCGCCTCGACACGCGCGCCGCGCCTGATCGAGCTGAATTGGGGCAAGGCCGATGCGCCGTTGCTGAGCATCGTCGGCAAGGGGGTCTGCTTCGACACCGGTGGCCTCGACATCAAGGGCGCCGAAGGCATGCGCCAGATGAAGAAGGACATGGGCGGCGCCGCCAATGCACTGGGGCTGGCCGCGCTGGTCATGGCCTTCAAGCTGCCGGTGCGCTTGCAAGTGCTGATCCCGGCGGTTGAAAACTCGATCTCGGGCAACGCCTACCGCCCCGGCGACGTGATCAAGACCCGCAAGGGCCTGCATATCGAAATCGGCAATACCGATGCCGAAGGCCGCGTGGTGCTCAGCGATGCCTTGGCCTATGCCTCCGAAGGCAAGCCGGCGCTGATCATTGACCTGGCCACGCTGACCGGCGCCGCTCGGGTGGCGCTGGGCGCGCATCTGCCAGCCCTGTTCAGCAAGCACTTTGACACCGCCCGCGACCTGATGGACCTGGGTCTGAAGCTGGACGACCCGATGTGGCATATGCCGCTGTGGGCGCCGTACAAAGAAAACATTGCCAGCTCGATTGGCGACATCGTCAACACCGGCCGCACGGCCCTGGGCGGCGCCGTCACGGCGGCTTTGTTCCTTGAGTACTTTGTGCCCGAGCACCAGGACTGGCTGCACATCGACCTGTTCGCCTGGAACGACAGCGCCCGCCCTGGCCGCCCGGTGGGTGGCGAGGCTCAAACCATCCGCACCCTGCTGGCCTATTTGGAGCAGCGCTTCAGCCCGGCCTAAGGCGCGTCGGACGCTGGCGTTATTGCTACGCCAGCGTCTGCATCGGCACGAATCCAAGCCGCAGCTTTCTCCGCAATCATCAGCGTCGGTGCATTGGTATTGCCGCTGGTGATGGTCGGCATGACGCTCGCATCCACCACCCGCAAGCCCACCACGCCTCGCACCCGCAAGCGGCTGTCGACCACAGCCATCGGATCCTCGGCCGTGCCCATCTTGCAGGTCCCCACCGGATGGAAGATGGTGGTGGCGATGTCGCCGGCCAGTCGGCGCAAGTCGGCTTCGCTTTCGTACTGCGCGCCGGGCTTGTATTCCTGCGGCTGAAAAGCCGCCAAGGCTGGCTGCGCGACGATATGGCGCGTCAGGCGCAGGCTGGCGGCGGCCACCTGCAGGTCCGCCTCGGTGCTGAGATAGTTGGGCGCGATCAGCGGCGCTTGCGCGGGGTCGGCGCAGCGAATCTGCACGCTACCGCGACTGCTGGGGTTCAGATTGCAAACACTGGCCGTGAAGGCATTGAAGGCATGCAAGGGCTCGCCAAAAGCATCCAGCGACAGGGGCTGCACGTGGTACTCCAGATCGGGCCAGGTCTTGTCCGGGCTGCTGCGGGTGAAGGCGCCCAACTGCGAAGGCGCCATGCTCATCGGGCCGCTGCGTTTGAGCGCGTATTCCAGCCCGATCATCGCCTTGCCCCAGAGACTCGCCGCGCGGGTGTTCAAGGTCGGCGTGCCTTGCACCTTGAAGACGCTACGGATTTGCAGATGATCTTGAAGGTTAGCGCCGACGCCCGGCAGCGCCTGCTGAACTTCGATGCCATGCGCTTGCAACAGCGGAGCCGGGCCTAGACCGGAGAGCTGCAGAATCTGCGGCGAGCCGATGGCGCCTGCGGCCAAGAGCAACTCGCCACCCGGATTGAGCTGAACCTTTTCAATGCCTCCCGGCGTCTGAACCTCTGCACCGGTGCAGCACAACTGGCCGTCCTCACGGGAAAGCAAAAGGCGCTGCACAGTCGCGCCGGTCCAGAGCTCAAAGTTAGGCCGACCATAGCAAAGGGGGCGCAAGAAAGCCTTGGCCGTGTTCCAGCGCAAGCCGCGGCGCTGATTGACCTCGAAGTAGCCCACGCCCTCGTTGCTGCCGGCGTTGAAATCTTCAGTGGCCGGAATGCCGGCCTGCTCCGCGGCGCGGGCAAAGGCGTCCAGAACATCCCAGCGCAGGCGCTGGCGCTCCACCCGCCACTCGCCACCATGGCCATGCGTGGCACGAAATTCCTCAGACACAGGGCCGGCCGAATCCAAACGCCAGTGGTTTTCATGCTGCTTGAAGAAGGGCAGACACTCGTCCCAGCGCCAGGCGGGGTCAGATGTTGCCTCGGCCCACTGATCGTAGTCGCGCGACTGGCCGCGCATATAGATCATGCCGTTGATGCTGGAGCAGCCGCCCAAGACCTTGCCACGCGGGTAGCGCAGTTGGCGCCCGTTCAAGCCGGCTTCGGCCTCGGTTTGGTACATCCAATCGGTGCGCGGGTTGCCGATGCAATGCAGATAGCCCACCGGCACATGGATCCACACATAGTCGTCGCGCCCACCGGCTTCCAACAGGAGCACCCGCTTGCTCGGGTCGGCCGACAAGCGGTTCGCCAACAGGCAGCCCGCCGCGCCGGCACCGACGATGATGAAATCGAACACGGGGCTCAGTTGGCGATGTGGGAGGCCAGCACCGGGAACAGCTTGATCAAGCCATCGGCCAGCAACTCGACCGCCAGCGCCGCCAAGATCAAGCCCATCAAGCGGGTCATGATGTTGATGCCGGTTTGACCCAGCGCGCGGGCGATGCGCCCGGCCATGGAAAACACCGCAAAGGTCACCAAACCCACCACCACGCCATAGCCCACCAGCACCGCCAGCTCCCACCAGTAACGGGTCTTGTCGGCGTAAATCACCATGGTCGAGATGGTGGCCGGGCCGGTCAGCAGTGGAATGGTCAGCGGCACCACCGCAATGCTGGCGCCGGCGCTGGCCTTGTCGACGCCCTCGGACAGGTCTTCCTTGCGCGACTCGGCCGGCTGGGCATTCAGCATCTGGATGGAGCTGATCAGCAAGAGCGTGCCGCCGCCAACCTGGAAGGAGGCCAGCGAGATGCCGAAGAACTCGATCACCTTCAAGCCCAGAATCGAGCTGACCGCGATGACGACAAAGGCGGTGAAAGCACTGACCCGAATCGTGTGCTTGCGTTCAGCGCGCGACAGCCCGCTGGTGAAATGGATGAAGAAGGGCACCACCCCCACCGGGTTGACGATGGCGAGCAGGGCGACCAGAGGCTTGTAAATTTCCATATCTGCCATTGTGCGGCGGCGGCGTCACGCCCGGACTCGGGTTGCTACTAGCAACGCGCTAGCAGCCAGCCAGCCGACGCAAATAGTCCAGGCCCTGTGCGGCGCGCGGACCGTACCAACTCAGCAACTCACCATCCACGAGCTCGACCTTGGCCTGCGGGCACAAAGCCTGCGCGAGCGGCAGGTGCTGCTGCTCGAAGCGGTAGGGCTCGGAACTGAGCAGCACACGATCCACTTGCGCCAGCCAGGCCTCGTCCCCTTGCAACTGCGGATAGCGCGCCGCACCGGACTCGCCGCCCCAAAGCTCTGGCCAGCTCTGCCAACCGACCTGGGCCAGCATGCGAGCGATATAGGTGTCACGCGCAACCGTCATCCAAGGCTCACGCCAAATCAGGTAAAGCACCCGCTGCGGCACCCAGACTTGACTGCGGCAAGCCAGCAAGGCGGCATCCAGTTCCGCGCCCAACTGAGCACAACGAGCCGCCACGCCGGGGACCGAATCGAAGGCGATGGTCATCTGGGTCAGCAAGGCCCGGTTGTCCTCAGCCGACTGCGGATGGGTGATCAGCACCTCGGGCACAAACTCGCGCAGCGCCTCGAAGGTTTCGCGCCGGTTCTCGTCCACGTTGACGATCACATGGCTGGGCGCCAGTCGCCGCAGTTTGTCAAGATTCACGTCCTTGGTGCCGCCGACCTTGGGAATCGAGGCGACGCCCTGCGCCGGGTGAATGCAAAAACCGGTGCGCGCCACCACATAAGGGCCTAATCCCAAGGCGAACAACAACTCGGTGATGCTGGGCACCAGACTGGCGATACGCAGGCCGCCGGCACTGGCATTCACAGCGCCGCGTCCTCGGAAACAGCGTCCTGCAAGGACAAATGCACCGCACAGCAAGCGCGCAGATAAACCAAGGTCGGCAAGACCAGGGCCAAGGCGAACACCACCCCGCCGCCGACCAGGGCGGCCATGCCCAAAGGGGTGGCCGCCACCGGCGCTCCGGCAGCACCCAAGCTGCGCAGGCCGTAACCGAACAAGCCCGCCATCAATTGCTGGGCGGGCACATCGATACCGACCGCCCAAACCATCAAGAAGGCCATCACCCGTCCACCGCTGAGCACCACAAAACTCACCACCGCGCTGACCAAGCCGGTGACCACCAAGGCGACGGCCATCAGCGCAGCCGCTTCGAGCGGGCCGTGCCGCAATTGCCGCCAAAGCAGACGCAGCGTGCTCTTGATGCCATGCCCGGCCCACATGGAAGGGCCGGTCAACGGTCCCACCAAGACCGCCAGCCCAAAGGCCACGCCGCCCAGCAACATCACACCCACAGGCACCAAGAGCGCGAACAATGGCGCGCCGACCCAGGGCAGCTTGACCGCCCACAGCAAGCCCAGCACAGCAGCCAAAAGCAAAGCTGCCCCGGACAGCACCAGGACCAGACACAGCAACAGCCTTGGCGCCAAACGCGCGGCAAGATAAAAAGCATCGGCCAAGTCGCGCACTGGTCGGCCGCGAGCCTGATCCATCAACAACACGCCGGTGGTGTTGACGCCCAGAAACGCCACCACCACCCCCAGTCCAGCCCAGAGCCCGCCCGCCAGGCTGTCAGACTTGGCCAAGGCCGACTCGGCCGACGCCAGCATCAAACCCGCCAAGCAAAAGGCGCTCAACAAGGCATACAAGGCTTGGCCATTGCGCGGCGCATCCAGACTGGCGAGTACGCGATTCAGCGCATGAAGGGAGAGTTTGTGGGCCATGAGGGCCATCATAGCCAGCGCCCGTGAAGGGCAAATCCGGGGTCCAGAAGCCGGAAATGCCGCAGATCGCACGTTTGGCGCGCTAGGGTTTTTTCTATCTGCTAAAAAACAACATTTATCCCCCTTGCAGTGGGCGAGGCTAGACCCATCGCCCATAATCGTTTACCTGTGTATGGACGCCGCACCTTCGCTTGAATGGTTCAGGATGGGTTGAAGCTCCACATGGTTTTTTTGGTATTTGAAAGGGCTTCCCCATGGGAAACAAGCTTTACGTCGGCAATCTTGCCTATAGCGTGCGCGACGAATCGCTGCATGAAGCGTTCTCGCAATTCGGTCAAGTGACCTCTGCAAAGGTCATGATGGATCGTGACACTGGCCGTTCCAAGGGCTTCGGCTTTGTGGAAATGGGTACAGATGCAGAAGCACAGACTGCCATCAACGGCATGAACGGCCAAGACCTCGACGGTCGCGCCATCGTGGTGAATGAGGCTCGTCCTCGTGAAGAGCGTCCAGGCGGCTTCGGCGGCGGTCGTTCGGGCGGCGGCGGCTTCGGCGGCGGTCGTTCGGGTGGCGGCGGCTACGGCGGCGGCGGTGGTGGCGGCTACGGTGGTGGCGGCGGCGGTTACGGCGGCGGTGCTGGCGGCGGCGGTTACGGCGGCGGTGCTGGCGGTGGCCGTTCCGGTGGCGGCGGCTACGGTGGCGGCGGTGGCCGTTCCGGTGGCGGCGGCTTCGGCGGCGGCCGTTCGGGTGGCGGCGGCTATTAATCAGCCCTCCCTCGCACAGCGATAAAAAGGCGCCCTCGGGCGCCTTTTTTCATGCTCGCTTGTTTTCGACGGTCAGGGATGGAAGGCCAGGCTCAGCTTGGCAAACAACTCGGTATTGCGTCGATCAACAGGCCGCTCCCGGGCCGAGACCATGCCCAGACTGAGCACTCGCGACAAGCCGATGCGGTGCTGAAACACCAGCGACAAATGGCCTGAGCTGTCATCGGCCGCCAACAACCCGGCCTCAGCTTCGCGCTGATACCAAGTGCCTTGGACGATGGCTCGCAAAGAGTCCCGCGCACTGAGATGCAAGACGGCCAAGGTCTGCGCGTTACGTTCGGTGAAACCCCGCTGACCAGCGGGTTGATTCACATGGCTCTGGCCCAACTGCTGCTCCAACTCCAGCCACCACCCCCAGAGCAAAGGGCTGCGCACTTTGGCCTGCAGCAGCAGACTGGCACCGCGCCCCAGCCGGTCGGCCTCCACGTCCAGACGCTGGCCCCAACTCAGATCGGCCGAAACAAAAGTCAGCCAGGCATTCGGATTCGACTCAAAACCCAGGTTCAGCGTGCGAGGCTCATGCAAACGTCCGCCCGTCTTGGCCCGTTGCTGGTCCAAGCCCACATAGCCCCACACGCCCGTATTGCGGGCAGCCGCTAACCAAAAGCCTGGATGGACTTGGCGGTCGATCACTTCGCCACCGGGCACGCCCAAACGCTGATCGACCAGGGTTTTCGACTGCGTCAAGTTCAGTTGCAACTCGAACTCATGGGCCTGAAAGCTCGACCATTCACCCAAAGGCGACAAGGTCTGCGAAGGCAGGCGGCGATGCAGATTCAGCTTGGCGCGCCGAAAGCCGGACTGATTGACGAAGCCGTTGTCATTGGCGAAACGGGGCGCCACCTCTTCGTACTGGGCGCTGTTGTTCCAGTCTTCGTTGCGCCTACGCCATTCCAACCAAACCTTGTGGCCGGACTCGCTTGCGACACGCTGCGCCTGCCCCTGGGCATCAAAACCGGCCGAGGTGCTGGAGGCCAAGACATGGCCTCGCAACAAATCGGTCGAACCCAATGGGGCCGCAAAATCACTGCCCATGACCTGATTGACGCCATGCGCGCCGTAATCGCGTTGCGAGGCCAGCAGCGCCAGCCCCAAGGGCTGACCCCAGGGCTGCAGTTGCATGCGGCCGCGCGCAAAGCTGGCCTGTGAGCGCCCGATCTGCGCATAGCTCTGCGTGGCATAGGCGTTAGGGCGTCGGATCTCGCCGCCGCCCGCGTCGTGCAAGCTCAGCACCGTGGATTCGGCCTGGGCGCCACGCCAAGTCGCACGCAGACCCCAGTCGGGGTCGGTGATGGCGCGCGAGTAAAAGGCCGCTAAGCTTTGCTGCTGATCGTTGTGCTCCGACTGGCTTTGCCCGACCACATCGGTGCTTTCCAAAAAGAAAGCGCGCTTCTCTTGCACGCTCAGCGCAAAGCGCGTGTTGCCGGCCAGTTGAGGCGTGTCCAGCTCCACTTGAGAGAAGTCCGGATTGATCGTCGCATTGATCACCCAATCCGCGCGCGGCCGCCACTTCGCCTCCAGACCGAGCGACAACTCGCGCTTGCGGCTGGAGCCGCTGGGGTCTGACTCGCGCTCGCTGCGCAGCGTCAACTCCGGGCGCAGGCTCAAGAAAGAACGCTCGCGCACCTGTTCCACCAAATCGCCCAGGCCTTCCAAGGGCTGAAGCTCCGCAATGAAATTAAGCGCCTCTTTGGTCAAGGGCGCGCTGACCACCAAGGTGCTGGCTTCGCGCGGCATGCTGCGGGTCACCATCACGCGCCAAGGCGCGCCATCGGCATAGGGGAAGCGCAAGGCCGCCAAGGGCCAGCGCAGCTCGACGCTATAGCCATCGGGCAGTCTTTGCACGGCAGCCTGCAGATCGAAGTCGGGCGCGAAGTCCTCGCTGTCATCCTCGGCACTGAACAAGCCATCGGCCAACACACCCGCCGCACTGATCCGCACAAACTGCGCCGAGCGGCGCTGGCCCACCGGGTCGAGCACGACCGAGACAAAGTCCTGGTCACGCCAGACCTTGTCACGCCGCGACAAGGGTGCACGGATCAACTCCGGCGCTGGGTCGTAAGCGCGGATGCCAAACACCAGGGCATCGTCTTGCACCAAGACCTGCACCGTGGTGCGCATCGGCGCGGGCTGCTTGTCCTCAGGCAGGTACTGCACAAACTGGTCGAACAAGGGGGCTCGCTGCCACGCCGAATCGTCGAGCCTGCCATCGATCTGGGCCGGCGCCTCACCTGGCTTGAGCCGCAAGGCCTGAATGCCCGCTGCGGCCCCACTTGAGGCGAACACGGCAGCGACAGCCAGGCCGTAAAGAATGGATTTCATGGATGCAAGGCAATGATGCCCAAAGCAAGACAGCCAGAGGGCCGATGCAAGGACAGGAGATGCAGATCAATGCCGGTGCGCGGGTTGAAACCACGCCGCACGGCGCCAAAAAACGACGGCAGTTCCGGGGGAAGGCAGCGAGCCGACACGCCCAAAAGCGTCGTTAGCAGGGGTGAAGAACCTTGATCATGTTTGCCTCCAAGACCGACGCGAACTGCGTCGGATGCGTTTTGCGTGCGCAGTGTAGCCGAAGCCAAAACCCTCGGAATCGCAGGCCTATCGCCCTGGCCAGCGCCTACTGACCCTGCCGATGCTTACGCGGCCGCCCCACCAGCAGGCGGTCAAACAGAGCATTGGGCAGCATGCGCAGCAGCCGCGCCACCACCCCCATCTGCCAAGGAATGACGCGGAAACTGACACCGGCGGCAATGGCGTTGAAAGCGCGTTCGGCAAAGTCCTCCGCGCGCATCAAGAAAGGCATGCGATAGCGGTTCTCACGGGTCAAGGGCGTGTCGATATAGCCGGGCGCAATCGTCACCACCTTGACGCCGAAGGGGCGACATTCACCGCGCAGGCTTTCGCAATAGCTGATCACCGCCGCCTTGCTGGAGCAATAGGCCGCATGGCCCGGCAGGCCACGAATGCCCGCCACGCTGGCGATGCCCACCAAGGCGCCGCTGCCGCGCGCCTGCATCGGCGTGATGAAGGGCTGGAAGGTCGCCGCCATGCCGAGATTGTTGGTGGCGTAAACGCGCTGCATCACGTCCAAGTCTTCACGAATCGCGCTGTCGATGCCGATGCTGATGCCGGCATTGGCGATCACCACCTCGGGCAGACCTTGGGTCGCTATGCAATCGCGCCCTGCCGCGGTGATCTGTTCAATGTCAGCAACATCTGCCGCGTAGATGCGGTAACGATCGGCGCTCAAGCCCTCGCTTTCAGCCCAAGCCTGCAGCTCGGTCGGGCGCCGCGCCACCAAGGCCAAGCGCCAGCCCGCGCGGTAGTACTGCAGGGCCAAGGCCTGACCGATGCCGCTGGAGGCCCCGGTGAGGTAGACCAATGCGCTGCTCATGGGCGTGCTCCCTTGCTGCTTGGCGCTGGTTCAAACCGCGCCGTGCTGCGGCCGCTGAAGCCCAGCTGCGCTGTCAGCCGATTGAATTCAAAGTTCTGCACCTGTATCTCGCCCCCTGCATGCCGCACCTGAACCGGCAGATGGGAGCGCAAGACTTCAGCGTTCACGAACGCATGCAAGAACTCGCCGCGCACCTCCAGCTTGGGGCGCATGGCCATGGCCTGTCCGGGCGGTGTCGCTTCATAACGCTGCACATGCACAGCACCCAACAACTGGATCTCGCTGGCATCTCCATTGCTGATAGCGCGGTTCGCGGTGGCCACCGTCAAGGCGCCGTCGCTGCCATAACTGCGCAGATGGATGCCATCAATCTCCATCGTGTCGGTGTCCGGGTAATGGCGCAACTCGCGGCCGGCGATATGGGCGCGCACTTGGCCGTCGCTGGCGATACGTTGCAGATCGAACTGCGTCATCTGGTAATCCGGCTCATGCCGAGGAGCCCGAGCTTCAGACGCCGCCCCGGCCCGAGGCGCATTTTTCACCAACCACCAAGTCCCACCGGCCAGCAATGCCATGCACAGCAAAGGCAGGTAGGCGAAGAGCATGGACTGCAGACGCCACAACCAAGGCTGGGCCGGGCGCGCGCCCGGCGCGGCGGGCGGTGGCGCCAAAGGGCCCCGTTTGCCCATCAGGGCGCGCCCCCATCGAGCGTGTCCAGATGACTGTTCAACAAGCCTGCGTAACGTCCACAGGCCTGCAGCATCAGGTCGCAGCATTCGCGCGCCGCACCGTGGCCGCCGGCGGCCTGGGTGATGTAGTGCGCCACCGCCTTGACCTCGGCATGGGCCTGCGCCGGCGCACAGGCAAAACCGGCGCGCGTCATCAGAGGCAGATCGGGCCAGTCATCACCCATCGCCGCCACCTCAGACCATTGCAGGCCCAGCTGGTCCAGCAAGGGCTGAGCCACGGCGTATTTGTCCTTGGCGCCATAGACCGCGTGACGCAGGCCCAGATCGGCCACCCGGCGCCGCACCGCCGGCGAGTCACGCCCGGTGATGATGATGGGCGTGATGCCGCCCTGGTCCAACAACTTCAGGCCATGGCCATCGAGCGTGGAGAAAGCCTTGAAGCTCTCGCCCTGTTCGCCGATGTAGATGCGGCCATCGGTCAGCACGCCGTCCACATCAAAAATGGCCGCCTTCAGGCCCAAGGCACCGCCTTGCGCCAGCAACAAAACCTCGGGTGCAAATCGCAAAGCGGGTTCAATACTCATCATCAGATGACCTTTGCGCGCATCAAATCATTGATGGTGATAGCGCCGAGCAAATGCCGCTCGGCATCGACCACCAAGACCACGGTGATGCGGGCCGCTTCCATCAAGTCGGCCGCATCAACCGCCAGCGCATCGGCCGAAACGGTACGCGGGTTCTTTGAAGCCACATCGGCCGCGCTGAGGCTGCGCAAGTCCTGACCCCGCTCGACCAGACGGCGCAAATCCCCATCGGTGAAGATACCGGCCACCCGGTCCTCGGCATCGACCATGATGGCCACACCCAGGGCCTTGGCCGACATCTCGCGCATCATTTCGGTGAAGGGCGTGTCGGCCTTCACGCGGGGCAAGTCATCGCCGGCACGCATCAAGTCGCGCACATGGGTCAGCAGCTTGCGGCCCAGCGCACCGCCGGGGTGCGAGCGCGCAAAGTCTTCGGGCTTGAAGCCCCGCGCATCGAGCAGGGCCACGGCCAAGGCATCGCCCAGCGCCATCTGCGCGGTGGTGCTGGCGGTCGGGGCCAAGTTCAGCGGGCAGGCCTCCTCGGCCACGGCGCTGTCCAGCACGATGGTGGCATGGCGCGCTAGGCTCGATTCAGCGCGGCCGGTCATGGCCACGATGGTGACGCCCAGGCGCTTGAGCACCGGCAGCACCACATTCAACTCATCGCTCTCGCCGGAGTTCGACAGCGCCAGCACCACATCCTTGGAGGTCACCATGCCCAGATCGCCATGGCTGGCTTCACCCGGATGCACAAACAAAGCCGGTGTGCCGGTCGAAGCCAACGTGGCCACAATCTTGCGGCCCACATGGCCGCTCTTGCCCATGCCCATCACCGCGACCCGGCCGCTGCAGTTCAAGACCGCTTGCACCGCTTGCGCAAAAGCATCGCCCAGGCGAGGGCCGAGATCGGTCAAGGCTTGCGCCTCGATGGCCAGGGCCTTGCGTGCTGCGGCAACCGCGCGCGCGGCTTCGAATGTGGGAACTTGCGTCATGGCAGGAAGTATATCGAGGGGGTGCTCTTCAAGCCGGCGCCGGCAGGGTCCTTGGCCCCAGGGCCAAGGTGCTGGCAGCGCGGCAGTTCAGGCCTCGCCCAATTCCTCAAGAAGCCCTTGCACGCAACTCAGCAGCCCTGGCAAGGCATCTTGAATCACCACCCAGACCCTGCGATGGTTGACCAGCGCATAGCCGTGAATCAATTGATTCCGAAACGCCACAATTTGCCCCAACTCGGGAATGCGTACGGCCAGCGCCGGCTCACGCTTGCTCAGTTGATTCAAGGCTTCGCCAATGATCTCAAACTTGCGCTCAACGGCCGAATTCACCAAGGCTGAACTGGCATAGCCCGCTGCGTCCAGGCCGCTCACAAAGCTCTGAATGGCTTGAGCGGCATCGATCACATCCCAAAGAAAAGCGCGTGCATCACGCTGCATAGACCAATTCCCGATGCCGGTTGATGCTGGCAAGCACGAATGGGTTGCGCAAAGCGGCGGGTTCGACCAGGTCCACCTCCCGACCCAGCAGTTGCTCCAAAGCCGCCTTGGCGCCGAAGTACTCTTTCAGGCCTGTGCGCGCATCGTCCGCAAACTCAACCAAAAAGTCCGCATCACTGCTGGCCGGGTTGAAATCTTCCGCCCGCGCCGCCGAGCCAAAAACATCGAGTCGCGCAATGCCATAGCGTCGGCAAATGGCGGCAATGCCTTCAGCATGTTGGGCGATGAACGGATGCAATTCAGACTCCTGGCTGGCACAGCACTATTGTGCGTGAACTCTTTTGCTTTCACGACCTGCTGAATGCATGGCGGCACGACTGAAGCTGGCCGCGACCCAAGGCCCGGCTTCGCACTCTTGAACGCTCACACGCGGACTTGCGTGATTTCCCTAACGCCGCGTCGGCTTGGACTTTGAGAATCTCGCGTATCGTGACGGCCCTTGAACAACCGGGGGATTCATTCCAAGACCATGCAAAGAAGAGATACAAGGACCCATTCGAAGCTGTTTGTCGCTGCCACTTTGATTTCTTTGTTGTCCGCTTGCGGCGGCGGTGGCGGCGGAGGCTCTGCACCAGCACCAGCACCGGCACCGGCACCCGCGCCAGCTCCAGCTCCAGCACCGGCCCCTGCTCCTGCTCCTGCTCCTGCTCCTGCTCCTGCTCCTGCTCCTGCTCCTG
>NZ_JBMLSK010000325.1:0-1296 GCF_049240545.1 Roseateles sp.
CTGTCGTTTTCAGAAGACGGCTGCACTGAACGTCAGAAGCCGACTGCACTATAGCAGCGGAGGGGTTGGATCCATCAGGCAACGACGGGCTGCTGCCGGCCATCAGCGGACGCAGGGAGGACTTTCCGCAACCGGCCGTTCGATGCGGCACCGATGGCCTTCGCGCAGGGGTAGTGAATCCGCCAGGATTGACTTGCGCTGCCCTACCTCTCACTAGTGAGGGGCGGCAGCGCATCAAGCGGTGAGCGCACTCCGGCACCGCCAACTTTCAGCACATGCGTGTAAATCATCGTCGTAGAGACGTCGGAATGGCCGAGCAGATCCTGCACGGTTCGAATGTCGTAACCGCTGCGGAGCAAGGCCGTCGCGAACGAGTGGCGGAGGGTGTGCGGTGTGGCGGGCTTCGTGATGCCTGCTTGTTCTACGGCACGTTTGAAGGCGCGCTGAAAGGTCTGGTCATACATGTGATGGCGACGCACGACACCGCTCCGTGGATCGGTCGAATGCGTGTGCTGCGCAAAAACCCAGAACCACGGCCAGGAATGCCCGGCGCGCGGATACTTCCGCTCAAGGGCGTCGGGAAGCGCAACGCCGCTGCGGCCCTCGGCCTGGTCCTTCAGCCACCATGCCCGTGCACGCGACAGCTGCTCGCGCAGGCTGGGTGCCAAGCTCTCGGGTAACATCAAGGCCCGATCCTTGGAGCCCTTGCCCTCCCGCACGATGATCGTGCCGTGATCGAAATCCAGATCCTTGACCCGCAGTTGCAAACCCTCACTGATCCGCATGCCCGTTCCATACAGAAGCTGGGCGAACAAACGATGCTCGCCTTCCAGAAAACCGAGGATGCGAACCACTTCATCCGGGGTCAGCACCACCGGCAAGCGCCGCGACGGCCGAGGTCTTCCGATCTCCTGAAGCCAGGGCAGATCCGTGCACAGCACCTTGCCGTAGAAGAACAGCAAGGCCGCCAATGCCTGACGATGCGTGGAGACCGAAACCTTGCGCTCGTTCGCCAGCCAGGACAGAAATGCCTCGACTTCGCTGCTGCCCAAGGTTGCCGGGTGACGCACACCGTGGAAACGGATGAAGGCACGAACCCAGTGGACATAAGCCTGTTCGGTTCGTAAGCTGTAATGCAAGTAGCGTATGCGCTCACGCAACTGGTCCAGAACCTTGACCGAACGCAGCGGTGGTAACGGCGCAGTGGCGGTTTTCATGGCTTGTTATGACTGTTTTTTTGTACAGTCTATGCCTCGGGCATCCAAGCAGCAAGCGCGTTACGCCGTGGGTCGATGT
>NZ_JBMLSK010000326.1:0-1025 GCF_049240545.1 Roseateles sp.
TTCCGTTGCTGACCATCCCTCAAGCCCCACCTTCGAACTGCGTCCAGGTACCTTTGCCGACCGTTCGGTTGTCGACAGGCTGATGGAGCTTTACCTCTACGACTGTTCAGAGTTTGACGGTTATGACGTCGACGAGCACGGCTTGTACCGCTACGACGATCTGGATTACTACTGGATGGAGAAGGACCGTGAAGTCCTTGTGCTGAAGGTGGAGGGCAAGTGGGCCGGGATCGCGCTGATCTCGACGGAAACGCTGCTCGACGGCAACGAACGGTCCATGGACAACTTCTTCATCATGCGCAAGTACCGGAGGCGGGGCCTTGGCATGCTGGTGGCACAGGCCATCTTCGATCGAACTCCGGCGAACTGGGAGCTGTGCGTGCTCGCAGGAAACACACCCGCCACCCACTTCTGGCGCCGCACCCTTGCGGAGTACACGGACGGAGAGTTCCGCGAGGAACAGTTGGACAACGAGGACTGGACTGGCCCGGTCTTCAGCTTCAGCAACCGTGACACAAACGTGTCGCATGAATCCTGACAGATCCTCTCATGGTGAAACCTGGAAAGGCGTCTCTGCTGGCGCGCGTGATAGTGGCGTTCGCCGCGCTTGCCGGACTTGTTGTCGCCACGGCCTGGTGGGGCTTGCGCTCAAGCCTTCCACTCCTCGAAGGGGAGATTTGGGCTTCGGGCCTGCACAGCCCGGTGGTCGTTGCTCGAGACCTATGGGGCGTGCCGACCATCGAGGCGCAGGACTGCAACGACGCGGCCTATGCAGAGGGTGTTTGAATTTCCTGTGCTCCGGGCTGCAGGAGCAATACGTACGCCGGTTCGATGAAATCGTTCCGCCCGTGGACTTCCATCCGGAAGCGCGCAGTCTGCTTGTCGCAGGGTCCCATGCGGATCGCCGTCAGATGCAGCGGTGCGCCAGAGAGGCGGGCCTGAAGGTGTTCTTCGTTGATCCGGAGTGTTGTGTAGACAACGCCGGCAACCGCATCAGGTATTCGCTCGAGGCTCCGCAGGAAGGT
>NZ_JBMLSK010000327.1:0-1083 GCF_049240545.1 Roseateles sp.
GCGGTGGTGCACGTCGTGCAGCAAATGGATGTCGGGGCCCACGGCTTCGCGCACGGCTTCCAACAAGCCAGGGGTGTGGCGCAGGTATTTTTCGCTGCTCCAGTCGTGTTCGCCGGGCAAGTTGCCGTCGGCGGGTTCGTACAGACGGTTCGTGCCGCTGACACCATAGACCTTGTTCAGGCCCGGTACGCCACTTTGCGCGCGGATCGCCAGATAGCCTTCTTCCTTGTGGCGCAAAACTTCGTCCACGGTTTCGGCCGTGTCGCGGCCATTGGCGTGGCCATAGACCATCACCCCGGTGCGGCTGCGCCCGCCCAGCAACTGGTACAGCGGCATGTTCGCCATCTTGGCCTTGATGTCCCACAGCGCGGTGTCCACCGCCGCTATCGCGCTCATGGTCACCGGGCCGCGCCGCCAGTAAGCGCCTTTGTAGAGGTATTGCCAGAGGTCTTCGATCTGCTGCGGATCGCGTCCGATCAGGCAGGGGATGACGTGGTCTTCCAGGTAGCTGACCACGGCCAGTTCGCGGCCGTTGAGCGTGGCGTCGCCCACGCCGTACACGCCCTGGTCCGTCTCGATTTTGAGGGTCACGAAGTTGCGGCCGGGGCTGCAGACGATGACGCGTGCGGCGGTGATTTTCATGCGGCGTATCCCGTGTTCAGGGCTCTTGTTGCAGCAGTTGCTGGATGGCCGCATCCACACCGTGCTGCAGGACTTGCTGGTGCCAGTGCGTCACGCGCACGGTCCATGCGGGGTGGTCGGACAGGGCGCTGCCCCACAGGTCTTCTCGGGCCAGCAGGGCGCGCACGCAGGCCTCGGGCTCGCTGCGCTGGGCCGCGCCAATGGCCACGAGGCTGTCGGCCTGCGGATCGTTCAGGGCATAGGCCTGGCCGTGTTCGTCCACGCCCAGCGTGTAGCGCAAGAAGACAGCAGCGGCCAGCGCGTGGTGTTCCAAGGAGGCGCCTTGGGCGATCTGCCCGAGCACCGAAGGCGGCCAGCGCTGTGGGATTTTTTGCGAGCTGTCGGTCGCGATCTGGTGCACGCTGTGCTTCAGATACGGGTTGCCAAAGCGCGCGATCAGCG
>NZ_JBMLSK010000328.1:0-30306 GCF_049240545.1 Roseateles sp.
TACGAGAGCCGCCCCAACGTCACCATCGAGGCCGCCTCGCTGGCGATCAAGAGCGGCAATGCCTGCATCTTGCGGGGTGGTTCTGAAGCCTTGCATTCCAATCTGGCCTTGGCGGAGTTGGTGTCGGCCTCGCTGCAAGAGGCCGGCTTGCCGGCGACCGGGGTGCAACTGATCAACACGCCAGATCGTGCCGCCGTGGGCCTCTTGATCTCGCGGCCCGAGCATGTGGATGTGATCATCCCGCGTGGCGGCAAGAGCCTGATCGAGCGCATCAGCGCCGAGGCTAAGGTGCCGGTGATCAAGCATCTGGACGGCAACTGCCACAGCTATGTCGATGCCGAGGTGGACTTCGGTTTGGCCTTGACGGTGGTGATGAATGCCAAGACGCAAAAGTACAGCCCTTGCAATGCGACCGAGTCGCTGCTGGTGCATGCGGAAAGCGCCTCAGACTTCTTGCCGCATATCGGCGCCTTGCTGGCCGAGAAGGGCGTGGAGATGCGCGGCTGCCCGCGCACGCTGGCGCTGCTGGGCCCGATCCCCGGCGCCAAGGTCTTGGCGGCCACCGAGGCTGATTGGAGCGAGGAATACCTGGGCCCCATCATCAGCATCAAGGTGGTGGACAGCCTGAACGAGGCCATCGCCCACATCAATCGCTATGGCTCGCACCACACCGATGCCATCCTCTCGACCAATCACGCCAGCGCGATGCGCTTCTTGCGCGAGGTGGATTCGGCCAGCGTGATGGTCAATGCCAGCACCCGTTTTGCCGATGGTTTTGAGTACGGCCTGGGCGCCGAGATCGGCATCTCCACCGACAAGCTGCACGCCCGCGGCCCCGTCGGCTTGGAGGGTTTGACCTCGATGAAGTGGGTGGTCTTGGGGCAGGGCGAAGTCCGGACCTGAGACACCGCAGCCCAAGCATCTTTGGAACGCTCATGACACGCAATCCTTGCCCCTCGCTGGCCGGCGTCTTGCTGGCGCTGGCCGCCTTGCTGTGTGCTCCGGCGGCGCAGGCCTTTCGCTGCAACTCCTTCGTCATTGACGCCGGCATGCACAAGGCCGAAGTGCTGAAGAAATGCGGCACCCCCAGCCTGCGAGACAGTCGCACCGAACGGCGTATCCTCCGCGTGCGGGACGGCGCCATCAACAGCACAAGGCCGGGATCAGCCCAGGGTCAAGTGATCGAGCGGGAGCGCGAGATCCTGGTCAGCATTGAGGAATGGACCTACAACTTCGGGCCCAGCCAGTTCATGCAGCTGCTGGTCTTTGAGGATGGTCGGCTCAAGACCGTGCAGGATCTGGGTTACGGCAGCTGACCGCGTCTTTGCCTCGAGTCCTCCCTCACCGCAAGCCGCCTACTCGTGCGTCCTTGGGGTAGCTGATCAGATAGTCTGCCGTGATGCGCAGTGATTGGCCGGCATCCAGGGGCTGCTGCCACATCACCAGGCCGGGCTGCTTCTTCCAGTTCAGCTGGCTCGGCTTGGGATTGAACTGGGTCTGCACGCGAATGTCTTCATGGCGTGCCGCCGGGCTGGCCTCCAGCACTTGCAGCGTGATGGTGTTTTTGTGCAGGTTCTCCAGCACATAGGCGTGGCCGATCTTTTGCTCGACACGGCCGCCAATGAAGCCGGCATTGGCGCCACCGCGTTGCTCAGGTTCGACCCGTACGCGCACCCTGTCGTCGCGGCCGAAGAACATCTCGCTGCGCTCCTCGCTACCCAAGTTCAGCTGGCTCTGCCCGACAAAGTCGCCATCGCGAAACAGTTGCAAGCTGCCGCTGGGCCAGGACCCAGCCGGGCGCACGAAGTCCACCATCAAATAGGCCTGTGCCTCTTGCTGGGCTTGGATGCGGCTCAGCACTTGAGCGTCTTGCGCCGGGTGATTGCCGAGCGTGAAGCCCACTCGTTGCCCGTCGCTGTTCAGCGTCACCAGACCTGGCACGGCAAACTCGGCCGCGAATTCTCCCTGAAAGACGCTGACGTCAAAGCGAGCTTCGGGTGCGGCGAGATTGAGTTCGGGGGGAGGGGCGAATGGGGCTGGGGCCGGCGCAGCCATGGCGCGCGGGGCTTGCATCAGCTGAGCTTCTGCGGCAATCGGAGGCAGCATGTCCAGCGTCCACAGGCGCGGCGGCGGCAAGCCACTGTTCTGACGTGGCTGCGCTGTCGACAGGCGCAGCCGCACACCGTCCCAGTCCTCACCGCTGCTTTGCGCGACCTGAGCTTGGCGCTCCAGCCGCATCTGGCCTTTGGCCGTGTCCAGATGTGCGCGGTAGACCGGGGTCCACCCCGCTTGATTGAGGCGGTAGCTGAGCCGGACCTCTCCGCCTTGCGGTGCAGCCAAGCGAATCTGCAGGGTGCGCAGCTGCGGGTTGGCCTTGATCAGGCGATCTCTCTCGGCCAGCAGGGGGCTCAAGTCTTGCTCGAGCTGCTGCTTCTTGCGCAAGAACTGGTGTTGGCGCTGCAAGGCCTCCAGGCCGCTGCGGCGCAGCAAGTCGGCGGTGCCGGCGATAGACCCGTTCGGGCCGGCATTGCCTCGGGCGTCGCCGCCGATGTTTTTCAGATAGCCCAGCACCAAGTCTTGGGCCTCGCTCTCGGCCTTGAGGGCGGCTTGGGCATCCTCCAGCTCGCGGATGCGGGCGTCCAGCGGACTGCTGGCGCATTCGGGGGCACGCTCGCGTGGCACGGTGAGCACGCTGACGTCGCCGATCTGCACGCCGGCGTCGGCCCGGACTTGCAGCGAGTCGAGCTCAAAGCGCGCCGGCAGGCAACTGATCTCAAGCTGCTGCGCGCCTGCGGCCACCTTGGCAACGCGCTCCACCGTGGCCCCGCCGGGGTAGACCAGCACCTGGTTGATCCTGCTGCTTTGCGCCATGCTCAGGCTGGGCATGACGCACAGCAAGGCCAAGGCGAGTGGGTGTTTGGCATGCGAATTCACGGCATCGTCCTCCCGAGGTTTTGGATTCGAACAACATAGCATGGCCGCCGACCCTGGCACACTTGCGTCCAAGTTTTCTGGACAAGCTCATGAGTACTGCAGTTTCGCAAGCCAATCAAAACCGCAAGGCCTTGGTCTTGTTTTCCGGCGGTCAGGATTCGACCGCCTGTCTTGCCTGGGCCTTGGAGCGTTATGCCGAAGTCGAGACCTTGGGTTTTGACTATGGCCAGCGCCACGGTGTCGAGCTGGAGTGCCGCCAAACCGTGCGCAGCGAGCTGCTTGCGCGCTTCCCGGCTTGGGGCGCCAAGCTAGGTGAGGACCATCTGCTGGACCTGAGCCTGCTGGGGCAGATTTCTTCCACCGCCTTGACCGAAGACCGGGCCATTGAGATGCAGGCCAACGGCTTGCCCAATACTTTTGTGCCGGGCCGCAATCTTTTATTCCTGACTTTTGCGGCGACGCTGGCCTATCGGCGTGGCGCCTCGGTGCTCGTGGGCGGCATGTGCGAGACCGATTTTTCAGGCTATCCCGATTGCCGTGACAACACGCTCAAAGCCTTGCAAGTGGCGCTGAGCCTGGGGCTGGACGCGCCGATGACGCTGGAGACGCCTTTGATGTTCATCACCAAGGCACAGACCTGGGCGATGACCGAGCAACTCGGCGGTGCGGCCTTGAACGACTTGATCATTGAGCACACCCACACCTGCTATCTGGGTGAGCGCAGTCAGCGCCATGCCTGGGGTTATGGCTGCGGCAGCTGCCCGGCTTGTGAGCTGCGGGCGCGTGGTTACTTCGAGTTTGAGCAGCAACAGCAGCAGGGCGGCTATGTTTGATCTGAGTTGGTTGGGTTGGGGCATCCTGGCGCTGCTGGTCTTTTGGTGCATTGGTGCCTACAACCGCTTGATGAGTTTGCGCAATGCCATCACCACCGCCTATGCGCAGTTGGATGAGCACCTGAGTGCGCGAGCCAGCACCTGTGCCAAGTTGCTGGGTTTGCTGAGGCCTTTGCTCAGCAATGAGCAGGCGACTTTCGATGCGCTGGATGCGGCGCAGGTCGAAGCGCAGGCGGCTGCGCAAGCGGTTCGGGCGCGGCCCTATGCGAGCGACCCGGTGGCCAGTTTGGGCGTGGCCAGCGCGGTACATGCGGCAGCACTGACTCGGCTGATGTCATTGCTAGACCATCATGCCGAGCTGCGCGAACACGCGGAGCTGTTCGCCCTGGTGGATGAGTTGAAGATGATCGAACGCCAGCGCAGCTTCACGCGCCAGCTCTTCAATCAGGCGGTGGGTCGCTTCAATGAGGCCATCACCCAGTTTCCGACCCGCATCCTGGCCAGTATTTATGGCTTTCGGGAGGCGCGCTCGCTGTGAACCGAGCGCGCGGGCCGTCTTAGTTGCAGACGATGGCGCCCGAGCTGACCAGTTCGTGGAACAAGGCCATCAGCGAGCGGCCGCTCATCTGATAAGGGTCGAGGCGACCGGTCTCGGAATACTTCAGCAAGAGGCCAGGGTTGAGTCGGTGCAGATTGACTTGGCCCATGGACCAGCCGGCAAACTGGCGCTCGCCCACTTCCTCATAACTGAGCAGGATGACGTCATGGTGGCGTGCATCGCTGAGGATTTGCTTGTAGCGCGCATTGATGGCGTCGCGCCCGCCTTCCAGCACCTGCATGAAGATGCCGTCGGTGTAGCAAAGCAGGCCGGTGATGCCTTCGGCGGGGTTGTGTTCGCGAGATTGCTTGAGGATCAGGCTCAGGTCCTGGTCCGACATGGCTTGATTGGCGCGGCTGGCATACATCAGGCGGACAAGCATGGGAAATTCCTCCGGTGGGCGCGCAAGGCTCAGGGTTTGATCAAAGACAGAAACTCGCGGCGCAGATTCGGGTCCTTCAGGAAGGCGCCCCGCATCACGCTATTGGTCATCTTGGACTCGTTGTCCTTGACGCCGCGCCAGTGCATGCAGAAGTGGTCAGCTTCCATCACGATGGCCAAGCCATCGGGTTGCACCCGCTCTTGCAGCTCATTGGCCAGCATGGTGACGGCTTCTTCTTGAATCTGCGGCCGGCTCATGATCCAGTCGCAGATGCGGGCGTACTTGGACAATCCGATCAGATTGGAATGCTCGTTAGGCAGCAATCCGATCCAGACCTTGCCCATGATGGGGCAGAGGTGGTGCGAACAAGCGCTGCGCACGGTGATGGGCCCCACAATCATCAGCTCATTCAAGCGCGTGACGTTGGGGAACTCGGTCACCGCTGGCATCGGCTGGTAGCGGCCCTTGAAGATCTCTTGCACAAACATCTTGGCCACGCGCTTGGCGGTGTCCTGGGTGTTATGGTCGCTGTCGGTGTCGATCACCAGCGCGCGCAAAACGCCTTGCATCTGCGCTTGCACCTCGGCCTGCAACTCCGCCAACTCGCCGTCTTCAATGAAGGCGGAGATATTGTCGTTGGCGTGGTGGCGGCAGCCGGCGCTGATCAAGCGGTAGCGCACGCGCTCAGAAGCGGGTAGGGCGGACAACTCGGCCGCGCTGAGGGATACGGTGGGGGTCGACAGTTTGCCGGACATGGGCCTTCTCTTTCGGGGCGCCAATCGGCGCTGAGGGGACCATTGTGTCCGCTTTGCAAAGACCTCGCTCACGCGGGGTTCGCACCGACGGGGGCAGTCGCCTCGCCTACACTGAGCCGGTGACTCAACCATCCTCTTCCTCTCCCACGCTTTCCCCGCCGCTGCAGCGCTTGATGCTGCAGGTGGCCGATGCCGTGCAGGCCGTGCGCACCGGCCGTTCGCTAACCGAGGTGCTGGCGCGCTGCCCGGCGGACTTGCGCCCCGGTACTCAGTCGCTCAGTTTTTACGTGCTGCGCCAGTTGGGCGCCGCCGAAGCGGCTCGTCAGCTTTTGGCCCCCAAAGCCCCTCCGCCCAAGGTGGAGCCGCTGCTGCTCGGCGCTTTGGCGCTGCTCTGGCCCAGTGCTGAAGAGCGACCTTACGCAGACCACACGGTGGTCGACCAAGTGGTCAGCGCGGTGCGCAAGCGGGCGCCGGCCAGTGCTGGTTTTGTCAACGCGGTGCTGCGACGCTTTTTGCGTGAGCGCGAGGCCATCGTGCAGACCGTGGCCGCCCAGCCGCAGGCCTTGTTCAATCACCCACTGTGGTGGATCGAGCAATTGCAGCGCGATTGGCCGCAGCAATGGCAGGCCATCCTGAAGGCCAATAACCAGCATCCGCCGATGACGCTGCGGGTCAATGCGCGGCGCTCAAGCCCCGAGGCTGCTACTGCGGCGTATCTGGAACGCCTGACGGCCGCCGGCATTGCGGCCCGCCCCGTCGGGCCTTTGGCGCCACAGGCCCTGGTTTTGGACCGCGCTGTGCCGGTGAGCGCCTTGCCCGGTTTTGCTGAGGGCGATGTGTCGGTGCAAGACGCGGCGGCGCAGTTGGCCGCGCCTTTATTGCTTCAAGCGGGTTCGCCGGCCGGCACCCGTGTGCTGGACGCCTGCTCGGCGCCCGGCGGCAAGACCGCGCACCTGCTGGAGCTGGCCGATCTGGATCTGCTGGCCCTGGACAGCGACGCCAGCCGGCTCGAACGGGTGCAAGACAACCTGAAACGCCTGGGCTTGAAGGCCGAAACCCGCGCCGCTGACGCTCGCGACACCGCCAGCTGGTGGGATGGCCGCATGTTCGATGCGATCTTGCTCGATGCGCCCTGCAGCGCCTCCGGCATCGTGCGGCGTCATCCGGACGTGCGCTGGCTGCGTCGGCCGACAGATATCGCCAATCTGGCGCAAATCCAGGCCGACTTGCTGGACGCCTTGTGGCTGACCCTGAAACCCGGTGGGCGTCTCGTTTACGCCACTTGTTCCATATTCAAGGCGGAGGGTCAGGCGCAAATCGACGCGTTTTTGCAACGCCAAACCGGGGCGAACGCGAGTGAAGTGGCGGGCGTCACAGGGCACTTACTGCCGCTCGCACACAATGGCGACGAGGCTGCAGCGGCCGAACCCTCCCTGCTTGACGGGTTCTATTACGCGCTGTTGCTCAAAAGTTGATCTCCCGGCTGCGTCAACAGCCACCTAAAAACATTGAGTAACCTTCTGGGCGAGTGTCTGGCTTGATTCAAGAACTTTGATAGCCTAGTGCCCGTTCAACCTTTCGTCCGTCGCCGATTTTGATTTCGCCCCTCGTCTTCGCCGCAAACATTGGCCGCCCCACGCCTGGGGGTGGTGCACTGAAGTATTTGGCTGGCCGCTGGGTTCAAACCGTGCTGGCGCTGTTTTTGAGCCTGCTCTTGCTGGGGGTGACGCAAGGCGTCGCGCGTGCCGACGGGGTGGAGCTGACCCAAATCAGCACGGCGCGCAGCGAGGAAGGCCTGGAACTCAGTTTCAGCACCCGTTTTGATTTACCGCCTTCCGCAGAAGAGGCCTTGAAGAAAGGCGTGCCCATTTACTTCACTGCGGAGGCCGGCGTGCTGCGCTACCGTTGGTACTGGCGCGACGCCCGAGCCACCCGGAGCACCCGCACCTGGCGCCTGGCTTGGCAGCCGCTGACCCGGCAGTACAAGGTCAGTACCGGTGGTTTGAACCAGGGCTATGCCAGCTTGGGCGAGGCCTTGACGGCGCTGCGCGGCGTGTCGGGCTGGCGCATTGCCGAGCCCAAGGATGTTGAGGATGAGGGCCGCTATTACGTTGAGTTCAGCTACCGCCTGGACACCAGCCAGTTGCCGCGGCCCATGCAAATTGGCTTGGGTTCACCGCAGGGATGGGGCTTGGCCCTGGAGCGCAATCTGAGCCTGAACCCCGACTTCAGCATCCGCAGCCTGGGCGGCCAGTGAGCCAAAGCGCGTGAGCACAAGCGCATGAGCGAGATGGCATGAGCGAGGCGGCATGAGTAAGCGGGCGCGTTGGGCCTGGGTCATCTCCATGGTGATCGTCACCGGCGTTTGCGGGGTGCTGGCCTTTCTCTTGTCGATCGGCGCCACCTCCGAACGCGGCTTTTTTGAGCGGCATTACGTCTGGCTGTTCTGGCTGAATGCAGCGGTCGCCACCTTGCTGGTGTTGGTGATTGGCGCCGCCGCCGTGCGCCTGACCTTGCGGGTGCGCAAGGGTAAATTTGGCAGCCAGCTGCTTTTGAAGCTGGCCGGCATCTTCGCCCTGGTGGGCGTGGTGCCCGGCGTGATGATTTACGGCGTGTCGTATCAGTTCGTCAATCGCAGCATCGAAAGCTGGTTTGACGTGCGGCTGGCCAGCGCCTTGGAGGCGGGTCTGAATCTGGGTCGTGGCACCTTGGTCGGCTTGGAAACCGATCTGGCCAGCAAAACACAGAGTGCGGCCCTGCGTTTGTCGGAAGGCAGTGGTGTCCCGCAGCCGCTGGCACTGGAGCGCCTGCGCGAGCAAATGGGGGCGCGCACCGTGGCCGTGGTGAACGGGCATGGGCAGATCTTGATGTCATCGGGCGGCGATACCACTTCCTTGATCGGCGATCGCCCCAGCGATGCGATGCTTCGTTTGGCCCGCAATGCCAATGTGGCCAGCCAGCTGGAAGGGCTGGAAGACGAGGCCCTGGCCTTACAAGGGCAGGCGCGCATTCGTGCGCTGGCCCTCTTGCCCAATACCGAATTGCGCCTTAGCAGCGGTGGTTTGGGAGAGCGTTTTTTGATGGTGGTCCAGCGGGTGCCGCGCGCGGTGCTGGCCAATGCCCTGGCCGTGCAAACGGCCAGCAGCGAGTACCAGCAACGCGCCCTGGAACGCGACGGCCTGCGCCGCATGTATCTGGGCACGCTGACCTTGGTGCTGATTCTGGCCGTGTTTGCTGCGCTGTTGCTGGCCGTCACCTTGGGCAATCAGTTGGCGCGTCCCTTGCTGCTCTTGGCCGACGGCGTGCGCCAGGTGGCACAGGGCGACTTGAGTCGCAAGCCCATGCTCAGCTCGCGCGACGAGTTGGGCGGCCTGACCCGCTCGTTTGCGGAGATGACCGAGCAGCTCTCCGATGCTCGCGCCATGGTCGAGCGCAGCGTCGCCGAGCTGGAAAGCGCACGCACCCATTTACAGACGATTCTGGACAATTTGACCGCCGGCGTGATCGTGTTCGATGCGCAGCAGCGGATTGAGACCATCAACCCCGGTGCGACCCGCATCCTGCGCCTGCCCCCGAGTGCGTTTCAGGGCCACCGTCTGAATGAGATCGAGGCCTTGCAGCCTTTTGCCGATGAGATCGCCCAGCGCTTTGAGCAATACAGCCCGGCCCATGCGGCCAGCGGCGAGAGCGATCACTGGCAAGATGCGTTCGAACTCAAGCTCGACGCCGCTGGCGATGTGCTGACCCTGCTGGTACGCGGCGCGCCGCTGCCGCACGAGGCCCGCTTGATGGTGTTTGACGATATCTCTGAGGTCGTGTCGGCGCAGCGCTCGGCGGCCTGGAGCGAGGTGGCCCGGCGCTTGGCACATGAGATCAAGAACCCTTTGACGCCGATCCAGCTCTCGGCCGAGCGCCTGCAGCACAAGCTCGAAGCCAAGCTCGAGGGCACCGACCAAGCCATGCTGGTGCGCTCGGTAGCCACCATCGTCAACCAGGTGCAGTCGATGAAGCAGCTGGTCAATGAGTTCCGTGACTATGCGCGCCTGCCCTCCGCGCAGCTCAAGCCGCTCGACTTGAATGCCCTGGTCAGCGAGGTGCTGACCTTGTATGCCGAGCCCCAAGAATCGGGCCGCCTGCATGCCGAATTGGCCGATGACGCCAGCCGCATCCGAGGTGACGCCACGCAGCTGCGCCAGGTCATTCACAACCTGGTGCAGAACGCCTTGGATGCAGTACAAGACCGAGCGGACGGCCATGTGCTGGTGCGTACCCAGCAAAGCGTCAATGAAAGTGGCCAGCCCAGCTCTTTGCGCTTGCAAATCATCGACAATGGCGCCGGCTTTGCCGAGAAGGTGTTGAAACGCGCCTTTGAGCCCTACGTCACGACCAAGACCAAGGGCACCGGTCTGGGCTTGGCCGTGGTCAAGAAAATCGCCGACGAACACGGCGCGCGCATCCGTTTGAGCAACCTGTATGCGGGGGGTGATGAAGCCCAGCCGGTGGTGGGTGCGCAAGTTTCGTTATCATTTTCAAAACTCGCGACTGCAGCAGCCGAGGCCGGCACTGCAATCAAGCCGGCGTGAATTAGGTATCCATGGCAACAATTCTTGTAGTTGACGACGAACTGGGCATTCGCGCCCTCTTGTCCGAAATCCTCAGCGATGAGGGACACACGATCGAACTGGCAGAAAACGCCGCCCAGGCTCGCGCAGTGCGCGAACGCATGCGCCCGGACCTGGTTTTGCTGGACATCTGGATGCCCGATGTGGACGGCATTACCCTGCTGAAGGAATGGGGCGGAGCCGGCATGCTGACCATGCCCGTCATCATGATGAGCGGCCACGGCACCATTGACACCGCCGTGGAGGCCACCAAGTTTGGCGCCATCGCCTTCCTTGAAAAGCCCATCACGCTGCAAAAACTGCTTCGTGCTGTGGAGCAGTCGCTGGTCAAGACCGCACCGCGTCCGGCGCCTCCTGTGGGGCAGCAGCCGGTCAGTTATGTCCGCCCGGAGACCGCAGTTCAGTATTCGGCGCCCAGCATGGGCATGCTGCCGCAATCGGTGCAACCCGTGTCCATGGGCCTTGCCTCCGAGCAAAGCTTCGAGCTGGACCGCCCCTTGCGTGAAGCGCGCGACGCTTTCGAGAAGAGCTATTTCGAATTCCATCTGGCCAAAGAGAACGGCTCGATGACCCGTGTGGCCGAGAAAACCGGCCTCGAGCGCACCCACCTGTATCGCAAGCTCAAACAATTAGGTGTCGATCTCAGCAGAAATAAGCGCGGAACCTAAAAAAGGTGCTATAGTCATGGTCTTCGCTGATTTGAAACAGATCTCTGAAACAAGTCAGCAAGCAAAAAGATGGCCTGGTAGCTCAGTTGGTAGAGCAGCGGATTGAAAATCCGCGTGTCGGTGGTTCGATTCCGCCCCAGGCCACCAAAATTTACTAAGGCTGACAAGCACTTAGGCGAGAGCCCCGCACAGGAAACTGGTCGGGGCTTTTCTACAATTTGACTGAGCTTCTACAAAAGCGAGTAGTGGCCAGCATATGTGCCAGGGTGGCTCGCAAAACCATGATGAGGCAAGCATGACTAGTTCACGGGAGTTGCCGGACCAGGAGCCGTCATCGGCGAGCCGGACCGTTACTGTCGAGCCCACGAAGCCCGCAAATGGACAGCGGCGAGCACTATCAGCGCTGCGTCGGGAACTTGACGATAAGGAGTTTTCGTCGCCGGCGGTGCAGCGACTGCTCGTCGATGAGATCGAACGACTCGAAGCCGAAGTGAGGGAGCTTGTTAGCTTCCGAGAGCGGTATTTTCAGAGTGAGAGGCGAGCGGCAGTGCTGGAGCAAAAGGGCAAGGACAACAACGCTTTTGAGATTCTCTCGCTGACGTGCATAACCGTTGGGGGGGCTGCAATTGGCTATGCGCCCAATGTTTGGACGGTTGGCGCCTCGGGATGGGTTGCACTTGGCTTGGGGGGGCTATTGGTAGTCGGTGGTGTTGTAGCCAAGGCGGTGAAATCATGAACCTTAAGCTTCGCTCGGTAGCAGGCAAAGGCGTAGCCGAAGAGGAGCGTCTGGTAATTGACGTCCTTCGGGAATGCGAGCTTGGCGAATACGCTGTATTCCATACGGGCTTTAGTGTCGAGACTGGTAACGTGGATATCGGCGTTTCGAACACCTTCTGGTTTCCGAACAAAGAGGTCCGCAACGGCGATCTCGTTGTCCTCTACACAAAGAGAGGGCGCTCCTCAGAGAAGGCGCTCGAGAACGGGCGCAAGGCCTATTTCTTCTATTGGGAAAAAACTGGCCCGCTATGGAGCGCGGATGATAAAGCGGCGGTCCTGCTTCATGCCCCCGAATGGGAAGCCAAGGGAGCCGGAAGCCTGTGACTTGACCTATCGAAGTGGTTGCACGCGTTCACCAATGCGTGCACGCACGTAATGCTCGGTCATTTCTCGATTCCTGTGACCCAGCAGCTTCTGCGAGTGCGCCAGGTCGCCCGTATCGGTCGCAGCCTTTGCACGAATATCCCGAAACTGAAAGTCCACTTCCGCCAGCGTCCTGGCCTTGTCGAAGCGTGATCGCATCGCAAAGGTGCCTAGCGGCTTGCCGCAATCATCCTGAATCAGCCAGGCACTCAGGCGCTCGCGTGGCCTGGCGTTAATCCGCTCGATCAGCGCGGCCAGCTCGCCGGTCACTTCGATGGCCCGCTTCGCGCCGGTCTTGTTCTGCACGATCCACAGCGCGCCGTCGTGTAGGTCGGCACGCTGGATTTTCAGCACATCGGCCGGCCGCTGCCCGGTTAGCAGGGCCAGGTCCATTGCATCGCGCAAGGTCTGGTCTGCCTTCTCCCACACCGCCCGAAATTCCGAATCGCTCACATAGCGGTCGCGGCCGGCTTCCTTGAAGCCCTTGACCCCTTGGCAAGGGTTCGGTGCATCTGTGTAGCCCCATTCGCGGGCCTTGTTGATGATGTGGCTTAGCAAGGCCTTCTCGCGATTGGCACGCGCCTTGGCTTGCTGGCCGCGCTTGTCGAGGTAGGCGCGCACATGGTGCGGCTTGATGGCCTCGATCATCACCCGGCCGAAGACGGCGCGTAGGCGCTCAAGCTCTTTCAGGTTGTCGCTTTGTGTTCGCCTTGCCTTGGTCGGGATCACTTCGCGTTCATAGCGCAGCGACACCACTTCAAAGGTCTTAATGCTCGGGTCAGGCTCACTGCCTTCCAGCTTCGCCCATGCAAGCAGGGCTTGCGAGCGATCACGGCCGAGCGGTGTCCACTTGCGCGGGGCAACCGTGGTCACATGGTAATAACGGCCATCCTTGATGGTCAGCCCCCGGGGCAAGCCCTTGTTGGTGGTGCGAACGCGGCCCATGGTCAGATGCGATCCAGTGCAGAAAAGTCAGGTTCTTCTAGGGTTGCAGCGTGGTTCACCTTGTCGGTGAACCCGGTTGAACTGCGCGGTAGGCCCATGCGATCCAAGAAGTAATCGCGAGCCACTCGGGGTTGCTCGCTGCGCGTCAGTACGAAGCGCCAGCGGTTGCGCTCAAGCCAGCGCACATGCCCTTTTGTTTGCTTGAAGCCGGTCAACTCGGTGAGTTCCTCGGTGGTCATAAACAAGCCGCTCATGCTTGCGCCCTCCGCATGCGACGGAGCTTCATGGCGAAGCGCCGGCCGGATTGGGTGCGGCGGTCTTGCTTGCCCATTCGCTCCACATGACGGCTGAAACGCCGGGCGTTGTGTTCTATGGAGAATGACCGGATCAACCGGAAACCGTCTTCGGTTTTCCATAGAGATTGGCGGGGTTGCTCCGCTTTACGTACGTACGGGAATTGCATGGTTGCTCTGCCTGGTAGGCCGGGTTGAATCGGGTGTTTTGTTGGGTTCATCCGAAGTGCTTTGTCCGCGAGAGACTGCGCACACGCCGCGTCATTGCGGCGGCAACTGACTGGTGCGCCGCGCCACGCTCGATTGCTACCTGGCCGTTTGTTGCGCCGCGTGGGCAATCAGGGCAACGGGTACTGCCTGAGTTCGCGAGGCTGTCGAGCTTGGCCTGAAGGTCAGCATTGGCACGCTTGAGGGCAGCAACAAGGACTGCGGTTTGACTGGCCGCGTTATGGGCCTCGCAATGGATCGTTGAGATACCCCAACTTGTCATCCAAAAGATGGCCAGCATGGCGGCGCGTGGAGCTTCATCGTCGGCCACCCAACGGCCGACAGTGCGCCGGCAGACGCCAAGCGCCTTGGCAAGCTTGGCCGCAGAGGGATTGCCCAAGTCATCCAACATCATCGACAAGGACGGTATTTGCTTCGGTACGAGTTGCAGCATGTGTGCTCCTTTCAACTGAGGTTCTTGCGTCAATTCAGCGCCGGGCTAAGCTGAGCGCCGGCCTGATCTCCCATAGGCTCGTTCTGCCCCGGGTAGCGGTGCCCGGGGCGGGACACCCTCCAAAGCGCAATCCGCGCCAACTCCCCCAAACCCTTCTAAGTCCTCGGGCAATGCGCTCGGAAAAAGGCTTTCAAAATCAAGGGGTGCGGAGTTATTGAATCGAGTCCAAGGGGATGCAAATGCAGCGCCTTCGGCGCCCTCCGCAGGCAAAGGCTTTGCCTTCGCACGCGGCTTGATGTGCCAGGTGTCGCAGCGCGTCGTGATCTGCAATTGGCCGCCCAGGTCGCCACCCTGTACGCGCAAGCCTTGGATGGCCTTGGTGATTTCGCCGCGATAGCGCGTGCTGGCGCGCTCGCTGTAGTCCATGCTGAAGCTCAGGCTATGAGCCTCCGTAGCGGCCAGCCAGGCCGCGTAATCGTTGGCTTTGCATGCCTGGTGCAACTCCGCCAAAGCTTGGCCGGGTAGGTTGGTGCCGGCCACTCGGTAAAGCTCCCGGGTGGGCGTGATGGCAGGCACGCCGAAGAACTGAAATTGACGAATGCCCCAGGTGCGGGCCCAGGCGATCTGGCGCCGCGCTGCACTCTTGCCGTCGTTGTCGCTTTCGTGGTCGGCATCAACGCCTTCGCCGTCGATGCTCTTTGATACGTACTTGGCGACATAGCCGACGGCGCTGCCCTTGGTGGGGTCAATCAGCTTTGCGGTGAAGCGGCGCTCCTGCGCGCCCGGCTCATCGGGGCTGTCGGCCAGCGCATAGCGCCGCAGCGTGTCGCTGAAGGCTTCTGCCTGGTCGGCCGGCGTGAACACAAGCAAATGCCAGTGCGGGCAGGCGTCATGATGCGGCTCAACGACGCGCAGGCCATAGGCGATCAAACCTTGATGCGCTGCGCTTCGCATGGCCTTGCCCCACACCTTGCACAAGTAGCCATGGGCCTTGGTGGGGAAGGTGCCGTCATAGGTTTCATTGGCCGCCCCGGTCTTGCCATAGCGGGCATGCATGCGGCTTGGGCAAGTGATCGTCAGGAACAAGCCAACATGCCCCTTTGCCGTGGCGCTGATCTCGATGCCTTTGATGCGGGCCATCAGGGCATTGCGTCGGTTTACCGGGTTAGACAAGCTGGCCTCAATCAACTCGGGCATGTGGATCACTTCGCCAGTCGATTGGTTGGTGGCCTCCATGCAATCCATTTGCCGGGCCAGCCTGGCCGCGTTGCGCTCATGCCGCCGCAGGGCTTTGGCCGACACATAGGGCGATGCATGCTTGTGCACGGCGCCGCTTTGAATCTGGTGGAGTTCAACCGCTTTGAATCGGTAACGCAGGGCGCGGCGCCACCAGCCGGCATCGCACATGCGATTGATGCGCTCAGTCAGGCCCGCCTTGTTGGGCAAGCGGATCGCATGACGCTTTGCAATGCTTCGCAGTGAGCGCAACACGGCCGCATCGGCGGTGCCATTGCGCCCCCACAGGTCGGCCAGGCGAAGCACTGAGGCTGCGGCGCGTTCGGCCTGGTCGCCTAAGTCTTCGTCGGGCAAGTCAAACGCTTCTGCCAGGCGTGGCAGGTAGTGCGGGATCATTTGAGGGGCTTGCATGATCTACCCCTCAGTCCGTGGAGAGATAAAAGAGCAAAGGGGGCGCCCATGCAGCGGCCTGGCCTTGGTACTGATCCATGGTGATCTCCTGGCTTTGAAGGACGGGCCAGGGGTGGCGCAGTTGCGGTGAGCGCACCCCTGCCCGGTTTCGGGTCGGGCGGGGAGTGCTTAGCTCAGGCCTAGTGCCTGCGTGAAGCTGGCGGCCGGCTTGCGCGCTTTGCGACGCTCTTTGGCGTCGGTGTCGCCTGCCGCGACCAGATGAGCATCGGCTTGCAGGTTGTGCAGCAGATCGCCGGTGGTCGTGGGCTTGGACTTGCTGGCCTTCAGCGAGTCTGCCGAGGGCTTGCCGCCGAACTCACGGCCAAACAGCTTGGCGAACAGCATGCCGTTCTCAGCGAGCAAGCGCACGGCTTCAGCGTGTTGCGCCTTGGTGTCTTCGGCCAGGTCGAAAAATCCAGTCTTGATGGGATTGCGCAGCAGCGCAGCGACCTTTTCTTCGTTGTCTTCGATCAGGTCCAAGGCCCGGCCCATTTCGCCTTCGTCTTGCAGGGCGATGCGCATGTGATGCACCTTAGCCGCGCCAGTGCGGTCGCGGTAGTTCTTGGCCTCGCCTATCGGCGCCTCGGTATCGCCGACGACGCCACCAGGGAACACATTGCCATTGCGCTTGGCGTTGTCGCCTGGCGCCGGGGTGTTTTCGAATTGGTAGCCGCGCTTCTCATAGAAGGCGCGAAGGGCTTCAAGGAATTCAGCGTCGGGGATGTAATTGCCCGACTCGAAACGCTTGAGTTTGTGGAGCGGAAGTCCGCTTTCCTCGGCAGCTTTAGCTTGAGGCCAGCCGAAGTAGTTGCGCGCAGCACGCGCCGCGTCTGAGCTTAGAGGAAGGTTTTCAAAATTAATGCGGGACATAGAACCTCGAATTGGTCAACAAAACGCCCGAATGGGTGTTTTGTTGACTTTACATCAAGGTGAGCAAAAAGTGCAACTGGCTTTTTAGTTGTCCTTTGCGGGTTTGCCTGTTCTGCTTGCCCGAATATCCTCCGTCACTGCGTCGATCACTTCGGCATCTGCGGCATCTTCTTCATCCATAGCGGCCACAAAACGACCAAGTGCGGCCTGGGCCTTTGGCCCTTGTGGCCCAGTGAGTACAGAAAATGCGTCAGATACAGCTGACAGCCGAGAGTCCGCTACTTCCACACCGTGACGGGCAACCACAATCGAGCGTGCGAGATGCAGCAATGCGCCTACTTCATCATCCGGCAAAAGCGTGGTCAGCGTTTGTAGTTGCCATCTCATCCTCATCCCTGAACGAGGCGCATGCTCGCCTGGCGAAGTGCTGGCCTCGGATGCAAACGCTTGTTCAGACCCGTACAGAAGCGTGGTCGGGCTGACTCCCAATGTGACGCAAAGAGCCTTCAGTTCCCGGGAGCCCGGCATCGTGCGCCCGGTCTCATAGCCTTTGATTGCGGAGCGAGACACGCCACTTCGCTCTGCAAGGTCGGCTTGGGTCAGCCCGCGTTCGTGGCGAGCTTTCACTAGCGCGCTGGCAATCCCGGCCGCCTCATCTTCATCGTTGTCGGTTCGTAGCATCTGCTCGGCCATATTCGTTTATTCATCTGGCGTTCCGCCATCTGAATCATTGTCGCAGTCGAACGGCGTCGCAAGCCTGCAAAGTTCCCGGTGTCGTGTCTACAAAAGCAAGTGACTTAGCGTTGCCATCGACACAAAGCGCACATCAAAACAGGAGCAAGAAGGGAGGGGCAAGACAACTAAACCCCTGTTCTAGAATAGCTTTTCGGGGCTTTGAAAATCCGCGTGTCGGTGGTTCGATTCCGCCCCAGGCCACCAGAATAAATCCCTTGCTAATCAACGAGTTAGCGAAGCGGAACACAGAAAGCGGCCCCTCAAAAGGCCGCTTTTTTGCTTTCCGGGGATGACTTGTGTCACTTCTTGTGACGCTGAGATCGGAGAGGCGCTGCGGCTGACCTTTATTGCGGTTGGGAATTAGCGAGCGAGTTGCCTGGCCGCGCCTTGCAGTCCTTGGAAGACTGCATCCGCCAGTTGCTCAGGAAACCCGTCCGGCAATTTGGCGCGGGTCCTAATGATGACCTCGGGCGTTCGGGCCACGATTTCATCTATCAGGAAGTCAACCTTTTGCCCGTCCTCGGTCAGGACACCATGTCGAGCACCCAGAGCCTCCCAATGTCGTCGCAGGATGTCGCGCATCCGCCAGTGCGCATTTTTCGAGCGTACCGCCATGGCCATCTTGGCCTTGAAGGGTGAAATCTTGGCAGGCCCTTCCCCGACCACGGGGTAGGCCGACAACACGTCGTACAGCGGTGTGAGCTGATAGCGGCCGCCGGGCTTGAGGAAGAGACTGAAATTTTTGGCGTGCCCATCGGTGGCGCAAAGCATCCAGAACAGCAGTTGCGCCTTGAAAAAAACTCGTCGGTCTTGCTCGCGGCTGATCGAGCCATCCAGCACGCCGAGGATGCGTTCAATGCCTGGCCCTCCATCCGCCTCGTACTTGGCTTCAGGCGCTAGGCCGGTGGCTTGGCACAGGTCTTCTTGCGGCAAACGAATGATGCGCCTGTCACCTGACGGATGTGTCCACCAAGCGCGGTCGAAGCGCTCCACCACCAGCACACGCAGGTCCTCGAATTGCATCGGCTGGCAGGCGGCAACAGGGAGCCCGAACTCTTTCAGGATCAAGGCGCAGAGCCATTCGTTTTCCACCGAATCGCGCATGTCGAGCTTCATGCCGCCGATCAATCCGAGTGGAAGCTTGAAGATGTGCGTCGTCGGTGTATTCCCGCGCGGCAGGCACCATTGACCGTCTCGCAGCAGCAGGGCGGTCTTCTCCTGAGCCCCAGCAATGGAGATGCGGAAGTCCTCGGCTTCGCCCGCCCAGCCCAGGGCACTCGGTGTCGTTGTGCCGCGCAGGACTTGGGCAACGCCCGCTTCGTTCAAAGGCTCGGCTTGCAGCGCAGTTGTGCCCGCGGATACAGCGCCTTGGGGGAGGATTTCAAGTGCCCCGACGCAATCTCTGCCGATCTCGCTCAGCAACTCAAACGCATCGCTTGAGCCAGTGCTGAACCGGCGCGCCATGCGTTCGCGGATTTCCTTGCTATCTGGCAGCAGATTTTCAAAGTAGGCGTGGACCCGTTCGCCGCGATGCGGCGCGTTGCCCGGGGTGAAGGGCAGCGATAAGGACAGGGGGCGCCCTTGCTCGGACTGAGTCCAGGCCAAGTCATACTGAAGCGTATCGGGGGCGTTTGGGGCCAAGCTCCAAGTGCCAACAAAAGCCCCGTTCATCCAGAGATCGAGTGTGCGGGTGTGAGAGTGGCGACCCATGGCTTACCAGATGGGTTGATCGGTCTTGGAAGGCTGACCGGAGGAGGCATCAGGCGCTTGCTGGTGCAAAGTCTTCCCGAGAGCCAATTCGACGCCAAGGATGTTGAGCAGTTTCAGAAGCCTCGCAGAGCCCACCTTGTCGGCATTGCGCTCCATGGCCGAATAGGTTTGTTGCGAGACGCCCAGGCGCAAAGCGACCTCGCTTTGGGTGAGGCCAGCTTCCTTGCGAAAGGCTTGGAGCAGGGGCGGCAACTGCTCTGCGGTCCGGACGGTGAATTGAGGCATACAGTTCTTGTGCTGTAAATTGGATTTACAGCTTTTGATTGGTATCCAAAGATTACCAATTAAAAGCTGTAATTGCAACGCTCCGTCTTTGGGTGGCATGTAGGAAGCAACTCGTGGCGCTGGCCATGGCCTTGCTAACATCCGCGGGCTGATGCCTTTGAACCTGCCTGCCGATGGAAAGAAACGCTGACTCCGCCCAAGCCATCGCGGCTTTTGACCCCAAGCCTGAACCGCCACATCAGCCCGATCTGGATGCCTGCTGCGGCAATGGTTGCGACCCTTGCATCTTTGATCTGCATGATCTGGCCATGGATCAATACCGTCAGGAACTGCGCGCCTGGACGGCGCGGCAGTCGGGTGGCTCGCAAAGCTAAGGGCTGAATGAAGAAGGCGCTCGCGAAGCGAGCTACTCGCTCAGCAGCGCCCGTTCGCTGTCGTCCTTCAAGGCCACGCCGCTGAGTTGGCGGCGCAGCGATTCACGCAAGAGCCAGGCAATGCGTTTGGCGGCGATCGCCAAGGGCAGGCCTTCGGGGCGGATATTGCTGACGCAGTTGCGCTCGGCGTCATTGCGGCCGACTTGCGGGGCAAAGGTCAGGTAGGCGCCCAGGCTGTCCGGGGAACTCAGGCCCGGTCGCTCGCCCAAGAGCATCAGCACCGCGCGGGCATTCAGCAGGGCGCCGATGTCATCGCCCAGCGCCACTCTCGCTTGGGTGGCGATGATGATGTGGGGCGCTAGGCTCAGCGTGCCGCCCGCTAACTCATGGCGCAGCAAGCCCAGCAGCAGCAGACCGTGACGCTGGCAGGCGATGGCCGAAAGGCCGTCGGCCAGGACGATGACTAAATCGACGGCCGGTCCAGCAGCCGCGCGCAAGCTCTCAGCTGACGCGGCGTTGAGCCGCCGGCCCAGATCGGGGCGGCGCAAATAGACCTCGCGCTCGTTGCAGCGGCTTTGCACGCTCACAGAGCTCAGGCCTTGATCTGTCATCAACTCTGCAGCGAGTGAATCGACATCCAGTGGCAGCAAGACCGCGTCACGCGCTTGCGCGTGGGCTGCGCCAAAGTCCAGCAACTCGCGGGTGGGCAAGCTGGTGCCGGCGCGGCCGATGCCGATGCGCGCTGGCGTGTGGCTGCGCAAGGTGGCCCAGCGGTCGGGGGCGATGCCGTGCTCGCTCATGGCATGCCGCCAATCCTGGCCATTAGAGAGTCAGTCAGCAGAGCGGGGCCAGGTCTTGCCGGCAAGAGCGCGCCGGCCGCATCAGTGATGCCCATGGCCTGCAGCCAAGCCTCGAACTCGGGTGCACGCTTCAGGCCCAGCAGCTTGCGGGCGAACAAAGCATCGTGGAAGGACGTGCTTTGGTAGTTCAGCATCACATCGTCAGCGCCGGGCACGCCCATCATGAAGTTCAGGCCGGCGCTGGCCAGGAGCACCAAGAGCGAGTCCATATCGTCTTGGTCGGCCTCGGCATGGTTGGTGTAGCAGATGTCGCAGCCCATCGGCAGGCCCAGCAGCTTGCCGCAGAAATGGTCTTCCAGCCCGGCGCGGATGATTTGCTTGCCGTCGTACAAATACTCCGGCCCGATGAAGCCCACCACCGTGTTGACCAGCAGCGGCTGGTAGCGCCGCGCCACCGCATAAGCGCGCGCCTCCATGGTCTGTTGATCGACCCCGTGGTGCGCATTGGCCGACAGGGCGCTGCCCTGGCCGGTCTCAAAGTACATCACGTTCTCAAAGCCGCGCCGCAGCGAGAGCGCCGCTGCATGGGCTTCGTCCAGCAGCGCCAGGTCGATGCCAAAGCTGCGATTGGCGGCCTCGCTGCCGGCAATCGACTGGAACACCAGATCCACCGGCGCGCCTTGTTCGATGGCTTGCAGCGTGTTGCTGACATGGGTCAGCACACAGCTTTGCGTGGGGATCTGGTGGCGCTGGATCAAGTCGTCCAGCAGATGCAGCAGGCGCATCATGGCGGGCACGCTGTCGGCCGCCGGGTTGATGCCGATGACCGCATCGCCGGCGCCGTACATCAGGCCGTCAAGGATGCTGGCGAAGATGCCGGCCGGGCTGTCGGTCGGGTGGTTCGGTTGCAGGCGCACCGCCAGATGGCCGGGCAGGCCCAGGGTGGAGCGAAAGCGGGTGACGACGCGGCAGCGGCTGGCCACCAGCATCAGGTCTTGGTTTCGCATCAGTTTGCTGACGGCAGCCACCATCTCCGGCGTGAGCCCCGGCGCCAGTGCGCTCAAGGCGGCCGGGCTAGCCGCGTCGGACAAGAGCCAGTTGCGGAAATCGCCCACGCTCAAATGCGCCACCGGCGCAAAGGCGTCTGCGCGGTGGCTGTCCAGAATCAAGCGCGTGATCTGGTCCGCCTCATAGGGCACCACCGCTTCGTTCAGAAAGTGGCGCAGCGGCAGCTCGGCCAAGGCGCGGCGCGCGGCCACACGCTCTTGCGCGCTCTCGGCCGCCAGGCCGGCTAACTGATCGCCCGAGCGGGCCGGGCTGGCCTTGGCCAAGAGCTCGGCCAGGCTGCTGAAGGCATAGCTTTGCGCGCCGACGCTGGCGTGAAAACCCATGGTGCCGCTTCCTGCCGGACCGAGCTGGTGTTTACCAGCCGCCGATATTGGGCATCGAGATCCAAGGCTCGGCCGGGGCCAGGGCCGGGCCGTCTTGCAGCAATTCGACCGAGATCAGGTCGGGTGAGCGCACAAACGCCATGCGGCCATCGCGGGGGGGGCGCACCACCACCACGCCATGGTCCAGCAAGCGCTGGCAGGCGGCGTAGATATCCGGCACGGCAAAGGCCAGATGACCAAAATTGCGGCCGCCGGTGTAGACCTCGCCCTGGCCGTCGGCGTCAGGCCAGTTGTAGGTCAGCTCCACCTGGGGCTGGTACTTGCCGGCCTCATCGCCGGGGGCGGCCAGATAGACCAAGGTGAAGCGGCCAGCTTCATGCTCGCTGCGGCGCACCTCGTGCATGCCGAGGGCATCGCGGTAGAACTTGAGCGAGGCGTCGAGGTCGGTGACGCGCACCATGGTGTGGAGGTACTTCATCGGGCAATCCTGCAGAGTTTGGAGGAGATTGTCGCGTCAGTTGCGCAAGCGTGCTCAAGCCTCCGCCGCTCAGCTTGGTTCAGCTCAACGCCGCGCCAACCAGACCCCAAACACCGTGACCGCCATGCCCAGCAGCGCAAGGCCAGTCAGCGTTTCATCAAACAGCGCCCAGGCGAAGACGGCGGTGGTCGGCGGCACCAGATAGAACAAGCTGGCCACATGGATGGCACTGCCTTGTCGGATCAGCACATTGAGCAAACTCACCGCACCCAGCGAGAGCACCAACACCAGCCAAGCCAGAGCGAACACAAAAGCGCCAGTCCATTGCACCTGCAGCGTCTCGCCGCCCAGCCAGGCGGCCAAGGCCGTCATCAGCAAGCAAGGCAAGAACTGAATCAGCGAACCGGTGCGCAGGTCGAAGCTGGGGCAAAAGCGCTTTTGATACAGGGTGCCGGCGGTGATGCCCAGCAAGGCCAGAAAGGCTGGCAGCAGCATGAGGGCCAGCGCTGCGCCGCTCAGCCCGGCCGCCACCTTGTGGGCCAGCACCAGGCTCACGCCGACCAGGCCCAAGGCCAAGCCCAACCATTGCGTCGGCCGAACGCGTTCGCCCAGGAAGAGTCCGGCGCCCAGCGCCGTCAGCAGCGGTTGCAAGCCGACCAGCAGGGCGGTGATGCCTGCTGGCAAGCCATGGGCAATGGCCGTGAACACGCCGCCCAAATACACCCCGTGCACCAGCAAGCCCGAGACTGCAATATGAAACCAGGCTCGACCTCGCTGCGGCCAGGGGGCGCGGGTCCACACAACGATGGCGCCCATCAAAAGCAGCACCAAGGCATAGCGCAGACTCAGAAATGTCAGCGGCTCGGCATCGGGTAGCCCGTACTTGGCGCCGATAAAGCCGGTGCTCCAAAGCGCGACGAACAGCCAGGGATAGAACTGGGCCGCGGCCTTGGGCGCTGGGTTGCGGGAGAGGGGTGCAGAGGACATGTAGGGCAGTATGGCCCGTCGAGCGGCTGCTGCGGCGTGGAGCGGGGCGGAGCGCGCCCGTTTGAGTGCTGTCGCAGCGCAGCGCAGCTTCGGCTGAAGTCTGACGCCTCTCTGAGCCTCTGCCCAGCCTTGGCGCGGCCACGTCCCGGCCCTTGAGGGGTCATTCCGAGCCTCTGCGCGAGAGCGCCCAAGGCCATGCAATACTTGCTCGCACATGCCTCGGTCGACGCTTGTGTCGACCCAGCCTACTCCATTCGACAGACGCCAAATCATGAAGAAGTATTTGTTGGGGCTGCTTTTGCCCATCGCCGCACAAGCGCAAGCACAAGTTCTCAAGACGGAGCTGGTGGCTCAAGGCTTTCAAAGCCCCTGGGCCATAGCCGCCTTGCCGGACGGTGAATGGTTGGTCACCGAAAAGCCCGGTGCGCTGCGCAAGGTGGATGCCAAGGGCAAGGTCAGTGCGCCGCTGAAGGGCGTACCCAAGGTGGATGCCGTGGGACAGGGCGGCTTGCTGGACCTTGTGTTGGACAGTGGCTTCGCCAGCAACCGTCAGCTCTATTTCTGCTTCACCGAAGCCGGCGCTGGTGGCAATGGCACGGCCTTGGCCAAGGCGCGCTTGAACGCAGAGGGCACCGCGCTGGAGCAGGTGCAGGTGATCTTTCGGCAAGTGCCCAAGATGGAGGGGCGCCACCACTACGGCTGCCGCATCGTTGAAGCTGCCGATGGCAGCTTGTTCATGACCCTGGGCGAGCGCTTCATGGGCATGCAGCGTGCGCAGCAGTTGGACAACCATTTGGGCAAGATTGTGCGCATCACCAAAGAGGGCCAGGCCCCGGCGGACAACCCCTTCACCAAGACCACCGGCGCTTTGCCCGAGATCTACAGCTACGGCCACCGCAACCCGCAGGGCTTGCTGCTGGATGCTCAAGGGCAGTTGTGGGCGCATGAACATGGCCCGCAGGGCGGCGATGAATTGAACCGCGTGCAAGCGGGCAAGAACTATGGCTGGCCGGTGATCACCTATGGCGAGAACTATGGCGGCGGCAAGATCGGCGAAGGCCTGACGGCCAAGGAAGGCATGGAGCAGCCGACGCTGCATTGGACGCCTTCCATCGCCCCCTCGGGCCTGGTTCAACTCAGCAGCAAGGCCTATGGCGAGTCCTGGCAGGGCAGTTTCTTTCTGGGCTCCTTGAAGTTCCGTTACCTGGAGCGCGTGCAGTTCCAGGCGGGCAAACCGGTGGTGCAGCAAAAGCTGCTGCAAGACGTGGGGCGACTGCGCGATGTGCGCCAGGGCTCGGATGGGCTGCTCTATGTGCTGACCGAGAATGAGCCGGCGCAACTCTTGCGTCTGCGGCCTGGCCCTTGATCGCGGCGTTTGTGCTGGCCGCGGCGGTCAGCACCGAGTTGCCCGCCGTGGCCGTGCAAGGCCGGGCCGATGGGGTGCAGACGGCCACGGTCATCCTGGCTGATCCCCTGTTGAGCGAGCGCCCGGTGGCGGACTGGTTGCTCAGCGCGCCTGGCGTGTTCGCTGCGGAGCGTGGCAACTTTGCGCAGGACACGCAGCTCTCGGTGCGCGGCTTCGGCGCACGCAGCGCCTTCGGTGTGCGCGGCTTGCGCATCTATGTGGACGGTGTGCCGGCCACCATGCCGGATGGCAGCGCTTCCCTCAGCCATGTGCCGCTGGCCAGCCTGGCGAGCATCGAGTTGCTGCGCGGCCCCTTCAGTGCGCTGTATGGCAGCAATAGTGGCGGCGTGCTGGCCTTCATAACGCGCCCGGCCAGCGGCGCCGAGCCGCTGCGGCTGGGCCTGCAGCGCGGCGCCTTTGGTGAGCACTTGCTGCGCCTGCAGTCCGGGCAGCGGCTCGGCGATGCAGCCCTGCGTCTGGATGCCAGCAGTTGGAGGCAAGATGGCTGGCGCCCGCAGGCTGCGGCCGAAAAGCACTTGCTGGACCTGCGCCTGGATCACGGCCCTTTGCGGCTGAGCCTCAATGCGATGCGCCTGAACGCCGACGACCCGCAAGGCCTGAGTCGGGCGCAATGGGACAGCCAGCCCTTGGGCACGGCAGCGCCCGCACAAGCATTTGACACCCGCAAGCTCACCGATCAATGGCAGCTCGGTGCGGGCTGGCTGGGGGGCAATGCCTGGCTGGGTCAGCGCCAGGTGAAGCAATGGCAGTCCATCCCGGTGGCCGCGCAAAGGCCGCTCAGCCATCCGGGCGGCGTCATCGATCTCGAGCGCCGCTTCGCCGGCCTGGATGTCAGAACCCAGCGCGCTGTTGGCGAGGCCACCGCCGTGATGGGGCTGGCGCTGGAAGGGCAATGGGACCGACGCAAAGGCTTCGAGAACTTCGTCGGCTCGCAACTCGGGCTTACCGGCGACCTGCGCCGCGATGAGAGCAATCGGGCGCTGAGCTTGGACCTTTATGCGCAAGTTCAGCAGCGTCTCGGCACCGACACCACCTTGCAGGCCGGGCTGCGCGGCAGCCGGCTCTTCATGCGCAGCCTGGACCACTTTCTCAGCAATGGGGATGACAGCGGCAGTCGTGTCTTCAACACCTGGAGCCCGGTGCTGGGCGCCAGCCACCGCTTGGGTGAGGGCTGGCGCCTGCATGCCAGCCTCGGTCGTGCGCAGGAGACGCCCACCCTGAATGAGGTGGCCTACCGTGCCGATGGCAGCGCCGGATTCAATGCCCAGTTGCGCGCGCAGCAAAGCCGTCAGTTCGAGATCGGCCTGCTCGGGCATGGCTTGGAGTTGAGCGCCTTCATTGCGCGCAGCCGAGACGAAATCATGGCCGTGGGCAGCGTGGGCGGACGCGCTCGTTTTGGCAATACCGACGCCACCCGACGCGTCGGCGCCGAGTTGGCTTGGCAGCACAACCTCAATGCTGCTTGGGATTTGCAAGTCGCCCTGACGGCCTTGCAGGCGCGCCTCGGTGATGGTTCGGTCTTGCCGGGCGCCCCGGCGCAGCAGGCCTATGCGGCACTCGGCTGGCAGGCTGCGGGTTGGAGCGCGCAGGCGCGGTTGCACGCGCGCAGCGAGTTGTGGGCCGATGCGCGCAACGCGGCACCGGGCTATGCGCTGTTGCATCTGACGTTGCAGCGAGACGGACGCAATGCCCTGGGCCCCTGGCAGCTGCGCTTGGCCTTGGACAATGTGTTCGACCAAAAACATGCGGCCAGCGTCATCGTGGCGGAAGCCAACGGGCGATTTCTGGAGCCCGGAGCACCGCGCCGACTCCAACTGGGGCTGAGTCAGAGCTTTCTTTGAGTCAGGCCGACAAGGCAAGGCCGCGCGCCTCAGCTAGAGTGCCTGACTTGTCCCTTGCGCTGAATGGCCGCCCAATGAATCGACTGCAACAAGAACTGCAACGCCTTTACGGCCCGCAGCCCCTGGCATCGCGCGCCGCGATGCTGGCGTTGTCGCGGCCGGCCGATTGGCTCGCCTTGGGCGCTTTGTGGCGCGGCGTGCAGGCGGATCTGGGTTTGCCCGCGCCCGCGATCGCGGTCTCCGGGCGAGATGGCTACCAGCTCTGGTTTGCTTTGGCCGAGGAAGAGATGGGCGCGCAGGCGCATGAACTGCTGCAGGCCTTGTGCCAGGTCTACCTGCCTGAGGTCGCGGCGACACGCTTGGGAATCTGCGGCCCGGCCTCGGCGGCGCAGCAGGCGGGCCTGCCGCTGCCGCCCCAACTCGTCGCGGCTGGGCAGTGGTCGGCTTTTGTTGCGGCCGACCTGGCGCCGGTCTTCAGCGAGGAGCCTTGGCTGGACACCGAGCCCGGCCCGGACGCACAAGCCGAGGTGCTGGGCCGCCTGCATTGCATCAGCCGCGTGCAGCTGGATGCGGCCCTAGCGCTGTTGAAGCCGCAGCTCAGTCTCCGGCCGCAGGCGGCGCAAGCGCCCGTGATGTCGGACGAGCAGCAGCGCCAGAAAGCGCCTCCTAAGGGCAGCTTGGCAGAGCTGGGCAGCGAAACCGATCCGCGCCGCTTTCTGCTGCGGGTGATGAATGACGAACAGGTGGCCCTGTCTCTTCGTATCGAGGCCGCCAAGGCCTTGTTGACGCAGCCGAATTAGGAAGCGGGCGCCGCCACGGCGTTGGCACCCAGGCCATAAAAAAAGGGCGCCGTCAGCATGACAGGCGCCCTTTCGGCTCAGGCCAGTAACACTGGCTTGGGCTTACTTCTTGGCGTTGACCGCGTCTTTCAGCGCCTTGCCGGCGGTGAACTTGGGCACGGTGGCCGCTGCGATTTCCAGCGCTTCGCCGGTGGCTGGGTTCTTGCCGGTGCGGGCAGCGCGCTCGCCCACCTTGAAGGTGCCAAAGCCCACCAGGGCCACAGAGTCACCAGCGGCCAGGGCTTCGGTGATCGTGCTCAGGGCAGCATCCAGCGCGGCAGTTGCCACAGCGCGTGTGGAACCACTCTTGGTGGCGATGCTTTCGATCAGTTCACTTTTGTTCATCAGATATCCAGTGGGTACACAACAATAAATCCCGTGACGGGGGCGCGATTATCTGCTTTTCGGCGTGACAGCTCGATCATCCGGGCTGCGGCGCGATTTTTGATGGTGAATTTTGACGCGTTTGCCTGACGAGCCGATGACTGCTTTGCGGGGATGGAACAGGTCCGCGGCTCGGGGCGCCGACGCAGCCAGTCCCAAGGACGCGGCTTGCGCCAGCGCCCGCAAGCCCCAGCGCTTCCCCTTGAAAGACCAGTTCGGCGCTGCCCGCATCTACCTGTACTTGGCGGCGGTGATGAACTCACCAAAGGTCTCGCACCAAACAATAACGGCGGTGTACCTTGAAATGTCAATGCCGGCCGGCACCGCAACGACAAAGTTCTCGAAGGTCTTGACGTCGCCGACCCGGACCATGTCTTTCTTGAGCCTGTTGAAGTCTGCTTCGGTTTCAATGAACTCGGGAGACAGGTACAGCTTGTAGTCCGGCCCCGGGGCGAGTGTTCCGAGCAGGGAGATCGCAGTGGGTGCAAGGGATACGAGGCCCTCGCCCCAGTGGAGGGCATCGCTGTCCTTCAGATCGCGCCTGAACTGACCCGTGAACTGGGTTTGCGCGGCAGCAGCCTTGACCTCTGCTGCGGTCGGCGCGGCTGGTGCGATCAATAGGGGCAGGGTGTAAATGCCTCCAGCGAAGCCGGCAGCAGCGACGGCGATGTGGGAGGCGACGAGCAGCAGTGCTTTGCGAGCGTTCATGGGCCTGCGTCAGGGCAGCGGACAGTTCCGTGCGCTTGAATGTAGCTATAGAAATGAAGCACAGCAATCAAGCACAGCAATCAAACGGCGTGGCTGCATTGGGTCCAGTTGAGCGAATGGTTAGGCGTCAGTTGTTACTTTGCGACGGCTGAACAAAGTTGATCAACTAGCGCGCCCCACTGACATAGCGAAATGTCCAGTGCATGTCTTTCCGCCAATCCAAACCCAGCCCACGCTCCGAGCGTGCCGCCGGCCAAGATGGGAATAACAGAGATGCCTTGCTCCAACGCAAGTTGAAGCTCCTTCTTCACCCAAGGCGAATGCAGGGTCGTGTCCCCAACAATCAGCACAAAGAATCGCGAGCGCTCAATCGCCCTCTGTAGGACCGGCCACCATTTCTCACCGCCGCGCAGCGACTCCTTGTCGCGGAAGACGGCAACACCGCGAGCATGAAGAGCTGCTGACAGACGAGCGGCAAGCGTCCTGTCCCTGTCAGTCCCCTGGTAGCTGATGAAGACACTCCAACGATCGGACTCGGCCGAGAATTCGCTGAGTAACTTTGCATCAACAGTGCTGAGTGCTCGCGGAGTCTGTATGGACTGGCCAATGACCCGAAGTCTGTCGACAGGGTGATCAATCGGCTTCGGTGGTTCAAATCTGAGTGCCAAAAGCAGGAGTCGCGCATCATTTGCAGCGAAAAGGGTGGCCTTCGAGCGATCGGCAACGACTGCAAACTGACCAAACTCTGTGGGATGCCTGAACGTGTGTTTGCGGCACCCGTCAAGACGAAAGGATAGAGAGTAGTTTCGACCGCCCGTCGGAACTCGCCGTGAGAGAACTATCCACAGCGTGCCGCCATCTCCAATCAAATCTTGAAGGTCTCTTCTATTTGAGGCCAGGCCGAAATACTTGCCATCCAGCCAAGCCGGGCTGTTCCTGTCCCACCTTGCTATCGCCAATGCATGCCCGCTAAGCGCCGGGCTTCTGGCCCGATGACCGAGCTCTTCCATAGGATCGCTCCTTTGTCGGTTAACGGACTATTGCGGCTCCGGGGCCAGCCTAGGTTTCTGACGAACAACGTGCGGGTTCACCGGAGTAGTGGGGTATGGCGGCCTTGTGTCCTTAATCCAATGGAGGACCAAACGACGGCATGCCTCGCTGACTCCAGTTGAAACAATGGTTATGAGTTTGCGAGAGAAAGCTCATATTTCGCGGCGAGCCAGACGCGCTGCACCAATACCAAGCATAAATGGGATCGCAATTGCGAAGCCAGGCGCGCGGCCGAGAGAGGCGAGCAAGACAAGCGCCGTGGAACAGACGCCGAGACTGATAGCCATAGCGCCTATCGCTGCGAGCGTGTTCGGTCTTGCATGTCCTCGCCTGCGACAGATGACACTCACCAACCACGCAGACAACATTGGTTGCACTGCGCCGGCCGCAAATGAAGCAACAGCTATGAGGGCGACGACTGCGTGGATTTCCACAGAGCTTTCCTAAGGTACATAACGTTTCAATTAGGCGGATCAGGCGGCGGAGCTGGCGCAGGTCCGCTGCAATGTAGGGCTGGGCATCATTTTGGCGCCGACCAGGGATCCATTCGAGTGACCCTCTGTATTGAACCGGACCACAGACCCAAGTGCCCTCCATCCTTCGTAGAGAAGACACCCTCCACGATGACATATTGATTGTTGGTGCTCAGCGCTGACTTCTTTGAAACTGGCACAACATCAAGCCAAAGCCCGTTTTTTGTTATGCCCTGCAAGTAGTCATCTCGATGGAGATAAATCGCATTGCCTTCGAACTCCAGCCGAGCAAAGCCCATGACTCGAACTCGCTTGCCGTCGAACTCCTTCGGCGTGGCGATGAGACTGATCAATGAGACGTCTAGAGGCTGCGCAGACGTCGCGCTCGCGAAGACCAACAGCCCGATCAAAACCAAATGCCTATTCATGATGCTCAAC
>NZ_JBMLSK010000329.1:0-4505 GCF_049240545.1 Roseateles sp.
CGAAGTCGTTGAACAGCCGCTGCAGCACGCCCGTGTCGACCGGGGGCTTGCGCTTGGCCTGCGTCTTGCGCGGGGCCTTGGTCTTGGGCGTCTCCCCCACCCCCCCGCGTGCGGCAGCCGCGTCATCGTCGCCGGGGGCTGGGGGCTCAGGTGGCAGGGTGGCATCGGTCATGGGATAGATGGCTCGCAGGGCGTCAGACACGGCGCGCGTCCCTCAGTTGTTGCAGCACCTCAAGCGCCAGCCCAAGCTGCTGCGCCACCTCGGCCACGCCCAGGCTCAGGTGCAAGTCGTTGAAGTCGGTCCAGCCGTCCTGGCGCACGCCGCGCCACACGGGGTGGCAGCGCACCGCGGGCACGCCTGCATCCAGCAGCTCGCGCAGCGCCTCGGCAGCGGCCACGCGGCCAGGGTTCAAAGGCCGGCCGTCCTTGTCGGTGGTCTGCCAGTCGTCGTCGGCGCACAGCACCTGCGGGCTGGCCGGGTGCATGCGCCCCAACAGTGCGCTCACCTCGCGCAGGTTGCCCGCGTCAAAGCACACGATGACCGGCAGCGGCCGGCCCAGGTGGCGCAGTGCGGCGCGGATGCTGCCGCCCGTGGCCCACCCCTCGCACAGCAAAAAGGCCGCGCCAGCCGCCGCCACCGGGCCGAGCCGGCAGCACGTGCCCAGCTTGTCCATGCCCTTCGTGAAACGCTTGGTGCCGTCCGGGCTGATCGACTGCAGGCCGCGCAGCGCGTGCTCGGGGGGCAGGTCGGGGCGCAGCATCGGCACCAGCAGCGAGCCGTTGGCGGCGAACTTGCACCCCTCGGGCTGCTTGATGCCCTTGCGCTCGGCGTACACGCTCGCGCCCTCTCGGCTGGCCAGGCGCCACTGCTGGCGGGCCCGCGCCTGGGCGCTCACGGCGTCCACCTCGCGCTGCTCGGCCTCGCGCTCACGCGCCAGGCGCACACGCTCACGCAGAGCCGCCTCACGCGCCCGCTCCTCGGCGGTCACGGGGGCGCGCACGCTCTCAAACTTGAACCCGCCGCGCAGGGCCAGCGCCACCAGCGTGCCGGCGGTGTAGCGGCCCGGCTTGCGCAGGCAGCTGCGCCAGGTGTCGCGGCAGGCCCGCTCCTCGAAATTCTCAGCGCGGGCGCTCCAATCGCGGAACAGCTCGGCACCCTGGTCGCCAAACTCAGCCGCCAGGGCCTTGCCCACCTGCACCCAGGTGTCGCGGTCGTGCGCGTCCACATACTGCAGCATGCGCGCCGCCGTGCTCATGTCCAAAGGCTCACGCGCCTGCTGCATCGCCGCGCCCACGTCAGGCCCTGCCTGCCTCGTTGCGGGCGCGGGCCAGGCCCAGCACCCGCTGCGCCGCCTGCACCAGCTCGCCCGTCTTGCGCTCCATGCGCGCCAGCTCGTTGTCGGTCACCTGGCCATCGGCCATGGCCTCGCCCGTGGCGCTCACCAGCTCGGCGAACTCTTGCGCCAGCTTGGCCAGCGCCGCCAGCGTGTCGGCCTCGCCGCCCGCGTTGCTATGGATGGGCACCACCAGCGCGCCCACCTCAGCGGCGAACGCCTGCAGGATGCGCCAGTCACCGGAGAAGGCGGTGATCTTGACCGCGTCCAGCAGGCCCAGCTTGGCGTGCGCGCAGTTGGGGCTCACCTCATGGCTCAGCGTGCTGCCGCTCTTGCCCAACAGGGGGGCCAGGGCCGCGGCCCCGCCTCGGTAGTCGCTCACCACGTTGTACGCGGCCGTCAGCACATTCATGGCACTCACCCTGCTCGGTTGCCATGGCGCGCCAGCTCGGCCTTGCCGAAACTGCCGCCATGGGAGACATTCAAAAAACGCGCGCCGGCCTGATCTGGGCCAAGGCTGAAAGCAGCCCCCACGTGGCGCGACTTGCAAACACCCTGGGCATCGCTGACCGTCGCCAAACGCTGACGATGCCCAGGGCACCCCATGGGTCAGGCCGCCTCTTTCTCAAGGGCGGGAAGGTCGGGCCAGATGGCGCGCACCGTCTCAATGCCTGGGTTGACCGTTTCGCCCGATCGCACCTTCCAAACCGTGGTCACCGGCACGCCGGTGCGCTTGCAGATCTCGCGGACCTGCGCCCATGAGAGCTTCAGCAGCCTCTGGCGCAGTTGGTCGGTTGACGGGATTTCGTTTTCCATGCCCAACTCTACCGCTATCGGTAGGGATTGCGCAACCGGATTCGATACACGGAGAGACAGCCGAGCAGCACACTGCCGGCATGTCAGCGAATGCCCATAGCCCTCTGTGGCTCAACATTTGCCGTCGGCTTGAGCTCGACCCTGAGACGCCGGGCACTCTCGACAGAGCCTATGAGGCACTCCGTCCTCACATTGGCCGCGGCACGCTGCAGCGGATCCAGCGCCACGAAGGCGAGCCCCGCTACGCCAGCATCAAAAGCATCGCCACGGCCTTGAGCTGCACCCCGGCCGAGCTGATCGAACCCAGCCAGGGCAAGCACCAAACTGGCGAGCCTTTCCGGCGCTACTCGGCGCTTCCAGACAAGCCCCAGGCTCATGGGGTGAGCTACCAAGCTGAGACAGTTCCCACCCTCAAATGGGAGGAACTGATGCAGACAAAAGATCTGCCCGCTGCTTTCTGGATTGCATTGACCGACGACGCGCTGGCGCCGAAGCTGCCCAAGGGCACCGTGGTGCGTTTCACGCAGGGCATCGAGCCCGTGTGGGGCCAGGTCGTGCTGCTGCGCGACGCCAAGGGCAAAGTGCACGCACGGGTGCACATGCAAGACGCCGAGCACGACTGGCGCGCTGCGGCCACCAGTCCGGTTTACACCGAATTCAAGAGCGGCGGCGCCGGCGTCAAGCGCCTGGCGGTCATGACCGCCATCGAGACGACGGGCCCGATGTTCTTCTGAGCTGGCGCGCCGCGCGGCTGGGTCAGGCGCCCGGCTCTACCAGCTTCGAACCGCAGTGCTTGCACAGCACCGCTGCGGCCAGGATGCGCTCAGCACAAAACGGGCACTGCTTCGTCGCCGCCTCGGGCAAGGCCGGAGCGGCGGCAGGTGCTGCGTCGCCCTTCTTCTTGACCTCGGTCAGCGCCCAGACCAGGCTTACCACCCAGCCGATCAGCGTCCAACCTAACAGCAGGTTCAACACCCCAATGGCGTCTGCGTTGTGATGCTTGCGCAGCCAAGCCACCAACAGCGGCAAGGTGTACACCAGCACCAAAAAGAACAACCACAAACCGCCAACATTCCACACCGACATCGCCGCTCCCCTGTTGTTTGCGGCAGTCTGCCAGCGCCAACAGCCCGCTCGTTACACATCCGAACTCAGTAGTTACCCCATAACTACCGATTTCGGTTGCGCTACAAATACCGTTTTCGGTAGACTGCGCCCATCAACCCGATGGAGCCGCAGATGCACCGCCAGCACTACAAACCACCCAAAGAACTGAGCCCGCGCACCGAGCGCGCCCTGAGCGTCGCGCTCGCCGTCTTCATTGGCGCCGCCCTGGCTGAGTGCCTGGCGCAGTGGGCCATGGGCGTGGGGGTGCTGTGATGCCCCATGCGTTTGATTTCGTGGACGCCGACGCCGACCCCGGAACATCGGGCGGGATATACGCCGGCAGCTGGTGCGCCTGGCGCCGATTTGACTGGCGCGAGATGGGCCGCTGGACCGTTTCGTTTCACCTACCAAACGCCGAACCCTATGGCGACTGGATGTTTCCATTCGGCGAGATTTTCGGCGGCCAGAGCTTCGTCGCCGTGACCGATGACTTTGGCACGCTGGTGGGGGTGCCTAAATGAACGCCTGCACCCAAAACTGCCGCCAGGGCCGCGATTGCAGCTGCGCACCCAGCCCTGCCGTCATCAAGACGCGCCCCAGCCTGGCAGCCCGCCTGCGCCGCTGGTGGGCACTGCGCCAGCTGCGCGAAGAACTCGCCGGCCTCGACGCCGAGCACGCCGCCGTGTTTGACGAGATCAGCGACCTGATGGCCGCCCAGTTTCTGCCAGGCGAGGACACAGCCGCCAAGCTCGCCCAGGCCACGCTGCAGATGCGCCGCCTGGAGCTGCTCGACATCACCCAGCGCCGCGTGGCCTTGCTCGCTCGCATCCACGCCGCCGAGGCTCGCGCATGAGCGCCGCCGCCTTGCGCCTCACCGGCCTGGTGGCCGCAAGCCGGTATTACACCGAGCCCAAAACCCACCGCGCCGTGCATGACCTCGTGCTCACCCAGCCCGGCAGCAGCCTGCCCACGCTGGCCCGCCGCGTGTGGGCCGACACCGCCGCCGCCCACTTGGTGGCCGAGCGCATCGCCCGCCAATTCAGGCCAGGCATGCGCGCCACCGTCCACGCCAGCGGCTGGTCATTTGACGCAAAGCGCCAGCACCTGCTGCTGGCCGGCGTCGACCACGCCGAGGCCCACCACAACAGCCTAGAGGCCGCCGCATGAGCTTTATCACCACCAGCCTGGGCCATGAGCTGCACCTCACGCAGCCCAGCCCTGGCAGCATCACCCTGCCCTGCATCGCCC
>NZ_JBMLSK010000330.1:0-1033 GCF_049240545.1 Roseateles sp.
ACAAGATCAAGACCCTGCGCGAGCAGATGCGTCGCATGGACCAGATGAAGGAGCGCTTGAAGGCGGAACCCGACGGGCAACTCTCGCAAACCGATCCCGACGCCCGATCGATGATGTCGCAGGCCAAGGGCACGGGCCTGGTGGGCTACAACGTGCAGGCTGCGGTGGATGCCAAGCACCACCTCATCGTCGCGCACGAGGTCACCAACGTCGGCCACGACCGAGCGCAGCTAAGCAAGATGGCGCTCGCTGCACGGCAGGCGATGGGCAAGGAGCACCTCAAGGCCTATGCCGACCGCGGCTACTTCATGGGCCCCGAGATCAAGGCCTGCCACGATGCCGGCATCAAGGCCTTCGTGCCCAAGCCGATGACATCCAACGCCAAGGCCATGGGCCGGTTCGACAAGAGCGACTTCATCTACATCGCGCGAGACGACGAGTATCAGTGCCCCGCAGGACAACGCGCCATCTACAGGTACACGCGCGAAGAAAACGGACAGCGGATCCGTCGCTACTGGAGCAGCGAATGCACCGGCTGCACGATGAAGTCCCAATGCACGACGGCCGACTACAGGCGCATCTCGCGCTGGGAGCATGAGCCCGTGATCGAGGCGATGCAGCGAAGACTGGACCGCGAGCCCGACGCCATGACGCTGCGACGACGGACCGTGGAGCACGTGTTCGGCACACTCAAGCACTGGATGGGCTCGACGCACTTCCTGACGCGAACGCTTGAGCACGTCAGCACCGAAATGAGCCTGCACGTGCTGGCATACAACCTCAAGCGGGTCTTGCAGGTTCTTGGCATAGCCAAAGCGATGAAGGCGATGAAGTTGGCGGGCGCGTAAGCGCCTTCTTATGCCCGCAGCGGGGCTATAGAGCGCAGAAATCGGTGTTCGGCGGCATATCGTGCGATTGAGCGCACTGGATGCTCAAACGGCGCGCAGGAAGCCCAAGCAAGGCTTCGAGGTGCGACATGGGCTTGCGCGTGCCCGTGTGGGCCCGTCAGAGCAGTTCTCACACGGCCTCGGCC
>NZ_JBMLSK010000331.1:0-1207 GCF_049240545.1 Roseateles sp.
GAGGGAGAATAGCGGGACCAAACACTTGTGTCAAGTGTGTGCAACGATCAGATGCCCAAGGGCTACCTCGACATAGGCTTTGGCCCTGGGACCATATGCGATACCTACGGCAGTAGAAACTACAGTCTTCAGTCCATCCACCATTGAATTGAAGGACGATGCATTCATTTTATCTCCCAAAAAGAGTTGCTGTAAGGAACAATACGACTCCGGCTATTCCAACAAAAGGGCGATTTTCTAGCACCCAATACAGGACGCGCGAAAGGTTCCTTGTAAAGAAGTTCTGCGAATTGATGAGATCTTCTTTTTCGGACCGAGCACGATCCATACTTGAGCCACCCAATATCAACATTATCTCCGCACCAACAGCCCATGCAACCAGAAGCAATGACACGCACAAGAAAACTTCTCTCACAACTTTGTCCCCGCTGTTATCTGAGAGGGTGGTTTCAATTCTGAGGAACGTCTGCAAAACCCCGTGTCACCCCGACTGGTGCCGGGCTTGACCGAGGGGCAAGATACGAGTCATGGAACAGACCAACCTCGGCTTTGACCCGCTGCTCAAGAAGACCCGCAAGGAGGTCTTCCTCGACGAGATGAACGTCGTTGTGCCATGGCCCGAGTTGATCGCGCTGGTCACGCCGCATGCACGAGGGGCGCACCAAGCCCTGGGTGGCCGTCCGCCGTTTCCGGTGGAAGTGATGCTGCGCATCCACTGCCTGCAACTGTGGTGGAACCTGAGCGACCCGGCGATGGAAGAAGAACGTCACGAGCGGCCGCTGTACCGACAGTTCGCAGGGCTGGCAGGCGCACGCCGGATACCGGACGAGACCACGATCCTTCGCTTCCGCCATCTGCTGGAGAAGCACGAGCTGGCGCCGAAGATTCTGAAGACGATCAACGCGGGCTTGGCCGCGCAGGGCCTGATGCTCAAGACCGGAACCTTGGTGGACGCGACGCTGATCGCGGCGCCGAGTTCGACGAAGAACAGCACGGGTAAGCGTGACCCGGAGATGCATCAGACCAAGAAGGGCAACCAGTGGCACTTCGGCATGAAGGCCCACATTGGCGTGGATGCTGAATCGGGTCTGGTGCACACCGTCATCGGCACGGCTGCCAACGTCAATGATGTGACCCAGGCCGCTGGCCTCCTGCACGGCGAGGAAAGCGATGTCTTCGCAGACGCCGGATACCAAGGTGTGGCCAA
>NZ_JBMLSK010000332.1:0-7911 GCF_049240545.1 Roseateles sp.
TCGGGCGTGCGCCCGCCATGGGCCTGGTGCGGGCGCCTGGCGTTGTAGAACTCAAGATGCCGGGCAATGCTGGCGCGCGCCGCATTCACGCCGTCATAGGCCTTGAGGTAAACCTCCTCGCACTTCACGCTGCGCCACAGCCGCTCGACGAACACGTTGTCGCGCCAGCAGCCGCGCCCGTCCATGCTTTGCTGGGCCCCGCACGCCTTGACAACCACCGCAGGCTGCGCCGGCTCGGCCGCAGCGTCAAAGACGGTGGCAGCTCGCTCCAGCAGCTGCCGCCGCCAGTCGGTGACCTGGCTGGGGTGCACGTCGTGCTTGTGCGCGATGTCGGCAATCGTCTTGTCGTCGCCCAAGGCCGCTATCGCCACCTTGGCCTTGAATGCCGGTGAGTGGTTCCGGCGTGGTCGTCTGCTCATCTTCTGTGCTCCTCAAAACACGGGCTCTGTCCTCGCCCATCGGAGCAGCTCTTCCACTTGTCGCCGTGTTCAGTTTTGCGCGACCACCTTTGCTGCGCACGGACATGCGGGCCTGGGCACCCGATGAAGACAGTCCCGACCAGGAGTCGGACGCCTGATGGCATAATTTCCGGCTCCGGACGATTCCGGTTCCGGTTGCCTTCAACCGGGCGGTTAGCTCAGCGGTAGAGCACTGCCTTCACACGGCAGGGGTCGCAGGTTCGAACCCTGCACCGCCCACCAGGGAAATCAAGCACTTACGGCGCCTTCGGGCGCCGTTTGCGCTTCTGGTGCTAGAAAAGTGCTAGGAACTGGGCTTATGCACGAACATCGCGTCGACCCTTGCGAGCTTGTCAGCCGGTCCTGGCGCGCCAGTTGCAAGCACCTCGCGGTCGGTCGGATGCCACGACCCGGCTGATGTTGGCCTTGCCCCCCGGGTTGGCAGAATCGCGCGGTTGCGCCTAGGTTGGCCCACCGAAACCCCGTCCCCCGGCGGGCTGGCGCGACATCTTCAGCCGGGGCCATCGGGGGATGGTATGGACAGCACCGCTCGGCGCTATGGCGCTGCCGCGCTTCAGCACCTGTTGGGTGACGACGATCTAGACGTGCCCTGGCGCTGGCATCGGGCCGGCGAGACACCCGGCATCTATTTCGAGCCGCTGGCCAGCGACATCAGCCAGTCCGAGCTCTTGGCGATCACCGGCGGGCTGGTGGGCGATAACGCCGCCGCACCGCGGCCCGTCCTTGCGCTGCCGTGCGAACTTCCCGAGCTGTTGGCCTTCGACGCCGCCGCGGGCCTGTTCCGAGACCGCCTGCAGGCCGGCAGCGAGACCGCCGAGCTACTCGAGCGCATCTGCGCCAGGGACCAGGACGAGGGTGAGCTTGCCAGGGCGCTCGTGTCGGGGCCCGCCGCCGCGGAGACCCGGAAGGAGAGGAGCGCGCGGCTGCTGCACTGGTATGAAGAAGAGGTGCAGGCCCGGGGCAAGAGGGGGGCCACAGAGCGGGTGACCGCGCGCGAGAAGGCTGTCCGTTCGACCGCACACCGGCCGAACGTGGGAGCAGACATCAGGTACGGGCGGAAGTTGCGTTCGGAAGCCGTCAGGGAGCGGGGCAACGTGGGGGCCCTTGGTAACATGGTCGAAATCATCGATCGCGAAAGCGGCCCCAACACTCCGACGCGCAAGGCCGGCGGAAAGCGTTGACCTATCCCGTCCGGCCGGCCACCTCGCTAGGGCGGTGCCTTGACCATCTATCCGGTTTGACGGGATAGCCTATCCCGAAGTTCTCATCGCGGCTCCTCTTGCTTGGAGCCGTACATGAACGCAACACGCCGCGCAGCGCCGAAGACCACGAGCAGAACCCCCCGCAAGCCGCCACCCTCGGCCACGCCGCCGGTCCTGGCAGATGTCCAACTCCTGGACATCAAGACCTGCTGCGCCCCCGGCTTGGTCGGAGCGACTTGGTGGCGCGACGCCGTCGCTGCGGGCCTCGCCCCGGAGCCGGCGGTGAAGCTGCCGCGCTGCACCCGCTGGCGCGCCTCGGAGGTACATGCCTTCTGGGCCGCGTTTGCAGCGAGCGGTGGCCGCCTCAGCACAAAGGGGTCAAAGTGATGGCACGGGCCAACGCCCACTGCTGGGCCAGAGCGTGCGCTGCGCTTTGCTGCGCTTTGCTGAGCTCCGTAGGGCCAGCCCTAGGCGGCGTCCTGGCCTTCGCCACCAGGGGGTGCGCATGACCAGCGTCCGCACTGAACTCGTCCAGGCTCTCACTGTCCTGAGCTGTGCCGTCGCCGTAGTCCGCCGCGCGGCTGGCGTGGAAGGGGGTGCCCCATGCCGCTGAACCGCGCAAACCTACCCTCTATCGAGAGCTACTGCGAGTCCCATGGCATCCAGCTGGTTGGGCGTGGCCAGTGGCGTACAGGGTCGTGTCCTATCCACGGGGGAAGCGACAGCCTGCGTGTGAACACCAGCTCGAACGGTTGGTGCTGCATGTCGTGCGGCGCGACTGGTGGCAATGCGGTTGCGCTGCACATGGCCGTCACCGACCTCGACTTCGTAGGCGCCGCCAAGGATTTGGGCTGTTGGATTGAGGGTGACAGGCCCGGGGCGAGAGGGCCGATGCCGTTCTCGGCCCGGGATGCTCTGACGGTCCTTCATGCGGACCTCCATCTGATTGCGGTGATCGTTGGCGACCTCCGCCGCGGTGTCCTCCCCGCCCAGGCCGATTGGGACGCCTTCCTGGCCGCCGCATCCCGTGTCCTGCACATCGCGGAGGTGGCACGGTGAGCACACTCCCACAGTTCGCACAAGCGGCTCGTGCTCGCGTAGATGCTGCCGCTGCCAGGGCTGAGGCGGCTTGCGAGGACGAACCCAAAGACTGGCGTGACCCCAGGCCCATCTCGGTGGAACTACCGGCCGCACCCGCATTCGACGCCAACACGCTTCTTCCGAAGGATCTGGCTGACTTCGTCCTTGACGAGGCAGATCGGATGCCATGCGCGCCTGACTTCGTCGCCGCCGGGATGATGGTGGCCCTGGGGGCCGTGATCGGAGCACGGTGCGCCCTGAAGCCGAAGAGGCGTGATGACTGGATCGTCACGCCAAACCTGTGGGGTGGTGTTGTCGGTGATCCGAGCACCAAGAAGTCGCCTGCAGTGAGCGTGGCCTTCAGGTTCATCGACCGTCTTGAGGCCAAGGAGGCCGAACGGCAGCTCGAACAAATGAAGGTTCATGCGGCAGAGCTTGCTGCTTTCAACGCCCGGCAGTCTGCAGTTGCTAGCGCCATGAAGAAGGCCGCCACGAAAAGCGGCGACAGGGCAATGGACGAGGCCATGGCGAAGCTCAAGAACCTCGCGCCGCCCGACGAGCCAAAGCAGCGTCGCTACAAGACGAACGACGGCACTGTGGCCAAGATCGGCGAGATCCTCGCAGGCAGCCCCGACGGCCTACTGGTGCTTCGTGACGAGATCATTGGCTTGCTGGCTTCCTGGGACAAGCCCGGCAACGAAGGCGACAGAGCGTTCTACCTGGAGGGCTGGAACGGCACCGGGACATTCAACATCGACCGTGTGGTTCGCGGCAGCCAGTTCGTCTCGAACTTGTGCTTATCGGTATTCGGGGGCATCCAGCCCGAGCTTCTTCAGAGATACCTGACGCAGATGGCTGGGTCGCTGGACAACGACGGCCGGATTCAGCGCTTTCAGCTCCTGGTGTACCCAGAACCTGTGGCGTGGGAATGGAGGGATCGTTCTCCAGTCCCAAGGGCACGCGAGGGCGTGCGTAACCTGTTCGATCGCTTGGCCAGCTTCGACCCTGTGCTGGATGGTGCAAGCCCGGCAGACGAGTTCGTGAAGTTGCCCTCGTTCGGCTTTGGAGACGCCGCGCTCGAGGTCTTCGTCGAGTGGGCCACGGACCTGCACCACGAGCGCATCGCCAAAGAGCAGAACCCACTGATGGCGCAGCACTTGGCGAAGTTCGAGAAGCTGTTCTGCGCCCTTGCGCTGATCCTCCACCTCGCGGAGGGCCGTGTCGGGCCTGTGCAGGCCGACACAGCTTTACGGGCTTCAGCTTGGTGCGAATACCTTGAGGGCCACGCCCGCCGGATCTACGCGCTGATCGAGGTGGCCCGCGTAAAGACCGCCAAGCTCCTGTCGCGCCGGCTAGCCGAGAAGAAGTTGAACGACGGCTTCACCGCCAGGGAGGTGGGACGGAAGGGCTGGGCGGGGCTGTCTAACTCCATGGACGCCGAGATCGCGCTGGCGCTGCTGGAGGAGTTTGGCTGGGTGCGTAGCGTCGACGGCACAGGCGAAGCCGGCCGGCCTACCACCCGCTACTACATCAACCCGGCCATCACCAAGGAGGCGTGACATGAAGACCTCTTGGGCTTTGCGAGCCGCTGCGTTCCTTCGGAATTTCCCCTCCACCCCGACTGACGAAACCGACGAAACCCCTTTTTCGTCGGTTTCGTCGGTACATCCTCAGGGGGTATCTGAAAAACGCAAGTTGTTGATCCTGACGTCCAACGACCCACAGCCGGTGCCACTGGCGCAGCCCGTGCCGCCCATCACGACCCTCGCCACCTGCGCCAACAGCACCCACAACATGCACCGCGGGACCTGTGCGCGCCCGGTCGATGCAGGGCTCCTGCCGGCAGCTGACGTCTACTTGGCCGAATGCGATGCCTCCGACAAGAAGCACGCTGTGGTGGCGGCTCAGGATCGGCCCTACAAGCTGTCGGCGGCCGAGGCAAATGGTGCCCATGCCCAGCCGTGGACGGAGTCTCAGATCAGGGTCTACAACGCGCGTGCTGGGCGCAGCCGGGGCATGGGCTTCAGCGCAGATGACGCCGACGATCTGGCTGAGCGGCTGCATCTGCGCGATGTAACGGGCGATGAGCGCCGCTCTTGCATCGAATGCCGCCACTACGAGCGCGGCTGCTGCGCGCAGGCTTGCAATGCACTCCTGACCTCACCGGCCATCGGCCGCGACCTAGCTGTGCTGCTCCAGCGTTGCCCAGCCCACGACCCGGTCATCCAGACCACTTGAAAGTCCGTGCCAAGCCTGCGCATGATCAACCACTCCATGAAGTACGACCTCTTCGGTGACCCGTTGCCATCCGCTCCGCGCCGGCCTGTGCTGGCTGAGGCGGGAGCGCTCGTGGAGGTGCTGAAGGCTCTGCGTGTCCACCCCGCTGTGGCCTGGGTGGAGCGCATGAACAGCGGCGCCACCAAGCTGGGCAAGCGCTTCGTCCGCTTCGGGTTTCCGGGCTGCCCCGATGTCCTCGGCCAGCTTCACGATGGTCGGCTGCTGGCGGTCGAGGTGAAGGGGCCACGGGGCCGGCTGCGCCCGGAGCAGAAGGTCGTGCTCGCACGGGTGGCTGACGCTGGCGGCGTGGCCTTCGTCGCACGCAGCCTGCGCGACGTCGTGGTGGCTCTCGGGCCGTTGGATAGGGTAGTGGCCTCGCCATGCGTCGATCGCGGCGCTTGCGGCAGCGTAGGCCTGTTTGCGGCCTCTCGTTGCGGTGCCTGATTCATCAGGGAAGGTGCAGGCGATGCCGAAAGCGAACTCCACTTCATGGCGGCCGGGTGTCAGCGGCAATCCGAAGGGCCGTGCGCCAGGAACGGGAAAGGTGGCCACGTTGCGCGAGCAGATCAACGAGGCGGTGCCGGGCATCGTCAAGGCGATGGTCGATCGCGCCCTGGACGGTGACCCTGGCGCCGCGCGTCTACTCGTGGAGCGGGTCATCCCGGCGCTGCGCCCGGAGGAGCGTCCCGTTACCCTCAACATGACCGCCGACGCACCGCTCGCCCACCAGGGCCGTGCCCTCCTTGCAGCAGTCGCGGCTGGCGAGCTGGCGCCATCTCAAGCCTCAACGCTGCTGGCTGGCCTGTCGACCATGGCCAAACTGATCGAGACCGACGAACTGGCTGCCCGCGTGGCTGCTTTGGAGGAGCGCGCAAATGCCAAGGCTTGATCGGCGCATCGATGCGCTCGAAGACATCTACGTGCCCCCGCGGGAGAGATTCGTCATTCGCATCGTGCCGATGACTCGGCCCGGGCGCGTGTTCGTGCCCAGCGCGTACTCCCTGCACAGCGGCAGGACCATCACCCGCGGCGCTACCGAAACGCAGGGCTCCTTCGAGGCTCGCGTCACTGCCGAAGCACTGGCCTTTACTTCCGGCGTGCCGATGGTGCTCAGCGTCGATGGCATGGAGGCCGCAGCAACATGAAGCAGTCCCGACGCTATTGAGTTCGCGCTGCCAACTAACAAGGCCACGCCAGCATGCGGGAGCGACACCCAGACTGGCGTCTTTGATCCCGGTGTAAGGCTCAACGCAACTGCCAGGAGCCGTCGACAGAGGGGGCTATCGCAACTTCCAGCACTCCACTCGAACCGTAAACCCCTGTGCCTGCTGTGCGATAGACGTCGTGGGCAGGGGACGATCGGCCTGCGAAACTTGATAGTCGATGCCGTTGGCGTCGAGAAAGGAACGCAGTGCGATCCCGCTAATGGCGAAATTGACGTTCTGTGGGATATCGCCGGTCATGCGTGCGGTTTTGACGGCGTCGAGCTTGGACACAACAACGCCCATGACCCGCCCTGCCGCGTCGAGTACCGGCCCGCCACTGTTTCCTGACTGCACCGGTGCACTGATCTGGAACTGGGAGGTGTCGCCCCCTATGCCGGAGAGGCTGGCGAGCGTGCCAGTCGTCAGTTGGAATCCAGAAAGGATTCTGGGCAACGGGTAGCCTGCCACTGCTACTGCCTCACCCACAAGAGGCCGCTGCGCGCGCAGCGGCACACTCGTGCCGCCGACTGGTGCGGTGAGAAGTGCAAGGTCCGCCTTGGTGTCGACGGCCTTGACTCGTCCCGACAACCCGTTAACCGTCAATCGTTGACAGTTGGCGACGACGTGGTGGTTCGTGATGAATCGTTCTGAGGCGATCCTAAAGCCAGTACCGGCCGAAGAGGCCGGCGCTGCGGTCTTCGGGTCCGTTGGCGGCGAAGCCGTGGCCGTCTTGGGCTTCCAGTCTCTCGCAGCAGTCTGCGCGGCCGCGCGCTGCTCTGTTGTGAGGCGAAACTCTAGTTCATCGAGATCCTTTAGCGCAGCACGGTAACCACGCGAGGTGGCAAGCAAAAACCAGAAGTACGCCGTCTGATCGTCTCTCGCGACGATCTCGCCCTTGCGATACATGCCTCCGATGAACCACTGTGCTTCTGCAACCCCTTGCTCTGCCGCAGCGCCCATCCAGCGCATTGCCTCCCACTCGTTTTCGTTCAAGAGTAGCCACCCCAGTTCGTACTGAGCGAGAGGGTCACCCCTCTGGGCTTTCGGTCGGGCAGCCTCGATAAGGCGTGGCCTCTCATCAGGATAGATGAGGCGCCCTTTCCTTTGCCCTTGGTCGCTTACCGACTGTGCGCCATCTGCCAACTCAACCGGGCCTGCCAGCGCCCAATTGAATGAGAGCAGGAACACGAGGGAGCAGCCAACAGAAGGATTTACACGGCGTTTCATTCTGAAAGCCTTGTCTGAGTCACCCAAGCGCAGCGCAAACGAGATACACCAGAAACACGCGTCGCATTTGTCGATACGTGTTCACCTGTAATCAGTGCCGCTGCATAGCCCAGAAGACGTTGCCGAGCCTCTGGGGTGAGCGCCTGGGAGGTCAGAAGCAGTTCGACGTCGACCTTGTTGCTGAGCAGCAGGAACGCGGGCGGGATGCCAAAGGCACGCGCCAAGTTGGCGATGGAGTCGACCGTGGCCGAGGAGTCTGCGGAAAGGATGCGAGCAACGGAGCTCTGGGACAGCCCAGACCGATGGGCCAGCTTGACCTGGGTGTCGAGGTCAGGGCTGGCTGCCATCAGTTCGCGTAGGCGTTCGGCGATGACTTGCCGAAGTTCGGTGGCTGCGTTCATGCCCACAGTGCTCCTCGGTTTGCATCGTGTTCATGAGCCG
>NZ_JBMLSK010000333.1:0-1677 GCF_049240545.1 Roseateles sp.
CTCAGAGCCTGAGAAGCATTCGGTCGCCACAGGCACAGCGGTCGACGCTCGACGGGATGCGGTGGCCTGTGATGGGCAGGCCCGCTTGCGAGGTTGAGGTCATGGCAAGGGCCTGAACGGGCCGATCCGGGGTGTTGGGGCTTGGCTTTTTCACTTCCGACGCCTCTTATGCCACCGCTGCGGCCGCCACGGACGCACCTGTGCCCAGACCCAGCAGTTGCGGTGCGATCTTGACCATGCGCATCAGGTTGTGCGCCAGCGCGTACAGGTAGGCCACCGCGCGCACCTTGGTCAGCCCGCGCACGGGCATGCGCTGCAGCCCTCGGTTGCGCGCCAGCGCGTTGACGCACTCGGCCGTGGCCGCCCGCTGCTTGTACAACTCCTTGGCCTCGTCGCCGGCCATGCGCTGGCGCCACTGCGCCACCGCGTCGGTGTCGCCCTCCTTGCGCTGGTGTTTGTCCGTCGGCGGAGTGTCGTCATCGCCGCTCTTGCGCCTGGGCTCGGGCACCGGCGCGAGCACTTCGGTCTTGCCTTGCGTTTGCTCGTGCACCGCGTCGATCTGCTCGTGCGCCGGGAACCCACCGTCGACCAGCCACTGCCCGGGCGTGCTGCCCGTGCGTTCGACGACCTGCTCGACCATCGGCACCATCTGCGCCATGTCGCTGCCCACGTTGCTCACCGCCACGCCTACGATCACCTGGTCTTCGCAGGTCGTGGCCAGCTGCACGTTGAACGCGGGCCTGAAGCCGCCGTCGCCCATCTTCATCACCCGCGCATCAGCATCGGTGGTGCTCGCACGTGCATCCTCGGGCTTGTCACCGTTGCGCCGCTTGGCCGCTTGTACTTGCGGCAGTTGCTCCAGCGCCGCGCGGATGCGCTCTTCACGGTCTTCGGCCGCCCGTTGCTTGGCAGCCTTCGCCCGGCGGCTGCTCGCCCCAGGATCGTCCTGGGCGCGCTGCTTGACTTCGCGCACCAACTCCCCGGCCTCGGCCAGGTGCTGCTCCAAGCTGGCCTGCCGGCGGAACGACGCCGCACCGGCGTCGGCCCGCACCCGCATGCCGTCCTGCGCCACGCGCTCCAGGCTGATCGCTGCGGCCGCCGCCAGCGCCGCCACGTTGGCCGTCAGCACTTCGTCCATCAGTGCCTCGTTGCCCGAGCGGAAGTCGTTGAGCGCGTGGTAGTTCACCGATACCCCGCCGCACAGCCAGCGGTAGGCGTCGTGCTCGCGCGTCAGCCTTGCCACCTCGCGCCCGCTGCCCACGCCTTCGAGCACCGCGTACAGCCACAGCGCGAACAAGATGCGCGGGTCGATCGCAGCGCGCCCAGCGTTGCTGCCTCGCGCCTTGATCGCATCGGTCAGCCGGCTCAGGTCCTGCTGCTCGACGTAGCCCCACACCAACCGTGCACGGTGATCCTCGCCCAGCAACGACTCCAGGTCCGACGCACGCAACTCGATCTGGCTGCGGTTGGGCTGCAGCAGCCTGACCGCGCCCTGGCGCTTGGCGGCCATCCGCGCCTGCCGCGCTGCCTGCTCGTCTTCCCGCCGCACTGCCGGCAAGTCCTCAAACAGACCGCCCGCCGCCTCGCCCTGGTGTTCGTCTTGACTCATAGCCCAGAGTAAGCCAGTTGCATGCCAAACGGCAAGACTGGCGCGGGGAAAAACTCTCACGCTCTCAG
>NZ_JBMLSK010000334.1:0-108322 GCF_049240545.1 Roseateles sp.
AATTCGCCTGCGGCGCCCCGCATTTGCTCAAGGGCGACTTCACCGAACAGGTGTCGGCCGGCATGGACAACTGGACGCTGCGCCAGCCGCTCGGCGTGGTGGCTGGCATCACGCCCTTCAACTTCCCCTTCATGGTGCCGATGTGGATGGCGCCCTTGGCGATTGCGACCGGCAATGCCTTCATCCTGAAGCCCAGCGAGCGTGACCCATCGCCAAGCCTGTTTGTGGCGGAGCTGTTCAAGCAGGCCGGTCTACCGGACGGCATTTTCAATGTGCTGCAAGGCGACAAACTCGCGGTGGACGGCTTGCTGCATCACCCGGATGTGAAGGCGCTGAGCTTTGTCGGTTCCACCCCGATCGCCCAGTACATCTACCAAACCGGCGCCGCCATGGGCAAGCGGGTGCAGGCCTTGGGTGGCGCCAAAAACCATATGGTGGTGATGCCCGATGCCGATATTGAACAGACGGTGGATGCCTTGATCGGCGCCGCCTACGGCTCTGCCGGTGAGCGCTGCATGGCGATCTCGGTGGCGGTCTTGGTCGGCGATGTGGCCGACCAGATCGTGCCCAAGCTGGCCGAGCGGGCACGCGCTTTGAAGATCAAGAACGGTATGGAGCTCGACGCCGAAATGGGCCCCATCGTCACCCGCGAGGCACGCGTCCGCATCGAAGGCTATATCGGCATCGGCGTTGAAGAAGGCGCGCAGTTGCTGGTCGATGGGCGTGGCCACAAGGTAGCGGCTTACGAGGACGGCTTCTTCACCGGCGGCACGCTCTTCGACCATGTAACGCCCAGCATGCGCATCTACAAGGAAGAGATCTTCGGCCCGGTCTTGGCCTGCGTGCGCGTGCCGGACTTCGCAGCGGCGGTGCAATTGGTCAACGACCATGAGTACGGCAACGGCGTGGCCTGCTACACCAGCGACGGCAATGTGGCCCGCGAGTTCGCACGCCGCGTGCAAGTGGGCATGGTGGGCATCAATGTGCCCATTCCTGTGCCCATGGCCTGGCATGGTTTTGGCGGCTGGAAGAAGAGCTTGTTCGGCGATATGCACGCCTACGGCGAAGAGGGCGTGCGGTTCTACACCAAGCAAAAAAGCATCATGCAGCGCTGGCCCGCCAGCGTGGCCAAGGGGGCCGAATTCGTGATGCCGACCAGCAAATAGGCCGGGGGCTTTCAGGCCTCGGTGGCCTGTACCAGATTGCGGCCCTGCGCCTTGGCCTTGTACATGCCTTGGTCAGCGCGGCGCAGCACATCGTCGGCGCTGGCATCTCATAGCTGTGGCCGCGTTGCAGGCGGGTGTGCTCGACCTCGATGGCCTCGCTCAGCGCGCGCCGGTTCAGCACCTCGGTCAAGGGGTCTCGGCGGGTCAGTTGCTGGATGCGCAGAATCAGCTTGGTCATCACCAGCAAGCCCATGGTGGCATTCACCACCAAGTTCATGACCAGCGTGGACCATAGCCAAGCCAGGTTGAAGTCGCCACTGCCCAGCACATCGGTGGTTTGCCCCGGCCATAGCAGCGACTCCAGCAGGCGCGCCAGCATCATGGCGCTGATGAAGAACAGCGGCCCGGTCAGCACCGTGGCCAGTTTGCGGTTCACGTGGATGCGCAACTGCTGCCAGGCATCCGCGCTGGCCATCACCGTCAACACGGTCATGCAGAAGAAGATCAGCCGCGAGGTCCAGCGCATATCGCCCTGGTAGGGCAGCAGGGCCAATACCAAGGCTGCCGGCAGCAGCACCGCCAGGGCGCTGCGCCACGCCAGGCGGGGCGCGTTCAGCGCCGGCATGCTGGCGCGCAACAGGGCGATGGCGGCAATGCCCATCACATCCGAGCCCCAATAGGTCAGCAAAGCGGGGGCATGGCCGCGCAAGCCATGGGCGGCCAAAGAGCCCGCCAACAAGGCGTTCACCAAGGCCAGGCATTGGCACATGCGCGGCTCCACCTGCGCGGCGCTCGCCAGCAGACCCCAGGCCAGGCTGGCGATGAAGAACACCAGCATGATGGCCGCCAACAGGGTCAGGGGTTCCGAGCCTGCGTTCATGGCTTCACCATCTTGCCCAGCAGGGCGCCGGCCTCGGCCACGCAGATGCGGTTGCGGCCCTCCGACTTGGCGCGGTAGAGCAGCCAGTCCGCCATGGCCAAAGTCGCTTCGCCCTGCGGATCGTCGGGCTGGCAGGCGGCCACCCCGAAGCTGGCCGTCATGGCGACCGGCTCCTCTTTCCAGCCGAAGGGCTGGCGTCGCAAGGCTTCGCACATGCGCTGGGCCACCCGGCTGGCATCGGCCAGCGTGGTGTGCGGCAGCAAGAGGCAAAACTCCTCGCCGCCCAGACGGCCCAATTGGTCCAGCTCGCGCATATTGGCGCGCAGCACCGCCACCAGATGCAAGAGCGCCGCATCCCCGGCGGCGTGGCCGAGCCTGTCATTGATCTGCTTGAAATGATCGACGTCGATCATCACCAGGCTGTGTTGATGCCCGCGCTCGATCTGAGCCTGCAAGTGCCGCAACTCGACACCGAAGGCGCGCCGATTCAAGGCATCGGTGAGCGGGTCGCGCAAGATCATGTGTTGGATGCGCCCGATCAGCCGGGTCACGACCACACTGACCAAGCCCAGCGCGATCAAGAGGGTCAAGAGCAGATAGAGCCAGGCCATGCCCGCGCTGGCGGGCTCTCGCGGCATGAAGAGGCTGCTGGTTTCAGGCCACCAAGCGAAAGTCGCCGCACGCGCCAGCAGCAAGAGGCTGGTCAGCATGAAGGGCATGGCCAGCAAGGCCGTGACCCAAGCGGGCTGGCCGGCGCGGCTGCCACTCAGCACATCGCGCGAGCAGAGCAGGAACAGCAGGCCGGTGGACAAAGACAAAGCCAACATGCCCCAGCGGAAGGATCCCAGCAGCGCGGCGAGCAGTACCGCCAGGGCGGCGACGGCTGAAATCAGCAGCACATCGGCGTTTCTTTGATTCAGCCGCATCAGCCGCCTGACCCCCAAACTCATCAGGGTGAACCCGGCCAAATTACTCATTGCCTGTGGCCAGCCGCCCAGCCAGCCCGGCCACCAAGCCAAACAGCTCAAGCACAAAAGCCCCGGGATGAACATCACATAGGCGCCGGCCAGCAAGCGGCCGGCCGCCGGCGCGATACGAAAGGCATGCACCAACAGCAACCAAACCAGGGCCATGAAGCCGTTGATCACCGCCGTGACGGTGGTCAAGGTGCCGGTATCAAACGCATCCATGGGCAAGCGCAGCGGATAGGGTCAGGTGAGGTCACAAAGAGGCAAGGCATGATCTGACCCTCATGATCGCCCAGGCCTGGGGCGGACACAATGGGACTCACATGAAACCGAACATTCTTCTGATCACGGGCGGTGGGCGAGGCATCGGCGCCGCCATCAGCCTGCTTTGCGCCAAAGCCGGCTGGGACCTCGCGGTCAACTACAGCCGGGACCGTGACGCCGCTGAATCGGTGGCCGAACAGGCGCGGGCGAAAGGGCGCCATGCCTTTGTCGTGCAGGCCGATGTCTCCGATGAAGTGCAGGTGCAGGCGATGTTTGCGGAAATTGACAAGCATGACGGCAAGCTGGCCGGCTTGGTCAACAACGCCGGCGTGGTCGCGCCCTTGGCGCGGCTGGAGGAGATGAGCGTGGCCCGGTGGCAGCAGGTCTTCGGGGTGAATGTGATCGGCAGCCTCTTGTGCGCGCGCGAAGCGGTCAAGCGCATGAGCACCCGGCATGGCGGCGCGGGCGGCGTGATTGTCAATATGTCCTCGCGGGCCGCGCATTTGGGTTCGCCCGGCATCTATGTGGACTATGCCGCCAGCAAGGGTGCGATTGACACCCTGACCTTGGGCTTGGCGCGTGAGCTGATTGGCGAAGGCATCCGGGTCAATGGCGTGCGGCCCGGCATCATCGATACCGAGATCCATGCCTCGGGAGGCATGGATCATTTGCTTGATGATGCCGTGGCTGGCCTGCCTATACGGCGCATGGGCACGGCAGAAGAGGTGGCTCAGGCGGTGCTTTGGTTGCTGTCCGATGCGTCAAGCTACACGGTGGGCAGCCTGATTGACGTGGGCGGTGGTCGCTAGCTAGCGCCGCTCCACCACCACCGGCGTCAGGTTCAGGGCCAGTCTCACTCGCTCGGCTGCCTGGCGCGCGTCATCGCGAGAGCTGTAGGGGCCAGCTTGCAAGCGATGCAAGCCGCCGTCCTTGAACACGGCCAGCAGCGGCGCCATCCAGTCCAATTCCTTCAGCAATTGCTGCCTGAAAGATTCGGCCCCATCCAGCTTGCTGTAAGCACCAAGCTGAACCCAGAAGCCCGGTGCGGCGTGACGCGGGACGGTCACCACGGCAATCGGGCGGGCCGTTTCGCTGCTCGAGGCGATCAGTGCCGTGCTTTCCCGCTGCGCGGCGCCTTCGGCTTCTGCGGCGGCAAAAACGGGCGTGTCAGGCTGCGCCGGCTCCAAGCTCTTGCCGCGCTGCCAGGCGCCCGTGCGAATGTCTTCAAAGGTGATGCGCTCCACCTCGACCGGGGTGACGCCGCGCAAGATGTCCAGTTTCAAGGCGGCGGTGTAGCTGAGGTCGATGACGCGCTTGGAATGGAAGGGGCCGCGGTCATTGATGCGAACCAAAATCTCGCGCCCATTGGCTGGGTTGCGCACCCGGGCATAGCTCGGAATCGGCATGGTCGGGTGGGCTGCGGTCATCGCATACATGTTGTAGATCTCGCCGCTGCTGGTCGAGCGCCCATGAAACTTGCGGCCATACCAAGAGGCCAGGCCACGTTCGACCAAGGGCTTGTCTTCGGTGATGGGCGCGTAGCGCTGGCCCAGCACCTCATAGGGCTTGTTGGGCCCGCCCTTGCGGATCGGCTCCAGCTTTGGGATGGCGTCGGGCACCTGGTGCAGATTGGGCGGAATCACCGCTTCGGGGCCGTCTCTCTCGGGCCAGGAACTGGGCCGGCTCGGGGCGGGCAAGGTCGAGGTCTGCGGGCTCCGACTGGCGCAGCCGCCCAGTCCCAAGAGCAGCGAGGCGGTGAGTAAAAAAAGGGCCCAACGAGTCTCGTTGGCGCTCGAAGGCGAAGCTTGCCGCAGCGGGCTGGGCGTGGGCAAATGAGTAAGGTGGAGCAAAGACATGGTCGCCACCCTAAACGATTGTGGGTGCTTCTGCAAAATTCAGGCACTCGCAGCGGCAGCAAGGCCTTGCCGCCAACCTTGGCCGTATGCTCTGCATTTGCGTGATTTCTCCGCTCCAAACCCTCTTTTGGCAGGACCTTGCGATGAGCGAATACATCTTCCCCTTGCCCGCTCAGCCCAGCGTGGCGGTGCGCGGCAGCAGCGCCCGCTATGCGGTGTCGCGCATCTTCTGTGTGGGCCGCAACTATGCGGCCCATGCGCGCGAGATGGGCTCGGACCCCGACCGCGAGCCGCCGTTCTACTTCAGCAAGCCGGCCACGGCCCTGGTGCCCTCGGGCTCCACGGTGGCCTACCCGCCCGCGACCAAGAACTACCACTACGAGATGGAGTTGGTGATCGCCATCGGCGCGCCGGTCTTCAAGGTCACGCCCGAGGTGGCGCGGGCCGCGGTCTGGGGCTTCGGTGCCGGCCTGGACATGACCCGGCGCGATCTGCAAGCCGATGCCAAAGCCAACGGCCGCCCTTGGGACACGGCCAAGGGCTTCGATCAGTCGGCCATCATCACCGAGCTGGTGCGGGCCAGTGAGACCGGCCTCATGGACAAGGGCAGCATCACCTTGGCCGTCAATGGCGTGTCGAAGCAGCGTGGCGATCTGGCCGACATGATCTGGAGCGTGCCCGAGATCGTGGCCAATCTCTCGCAGTTTTATCACCTGCATCCGGGCGATCTGATCTACACCGGCACGCCCGAAGGCGTCGGCCCGGTCGTGCCTGGCGACATCATCACTGGGCATATCGACGGCCTGCCGGCTTTGAGCCTCAGCATAGGCGCGCCAGATTGAAGCGCGCCAGGTTCTAAACTGGCGGCTTAGATCTCTCTATCAGCCGCCATGTTTGACCATAACGAAACCCTCGCCGAAGCCCGCCAACGCAATATCCGCGACGCCTTGTTCGAGGATGTGGGCGTGTGCGACTGGACCGCCCAGCTGGTGCCGGCCGGGCGCCAGGTGAAAGCTCATGTACGGGTGCGCGAGGCGGCGGTGCTCTGCGGGCGCGAATGGTTCGAGGGTGTTTTTGCTGCCTTGGACCCCAGCAGCCGCATCGAGTGGCTCTACGCCGAAGGTGCCGAGATGGCAGCCGACACCGTGGTCTGTCGCATCGAGGCGGATGGCCGTTTGCTTTTGTCGGCCGAGCGGCCGGCGCTGAATTTTCTGCAGTTACTGTCCGCCACCGCGACCCTGACGCATGCCCATGTGAAGGCGATCGAGGGCGCCAGCAGCAACCCGCGAGGCTGCGCGGTGCTGGACACCCGCAAGACCCTTCCCGGCCTGCGCCTGGCGCAAAAGTACGCGGTGCGGGTTGGGGGCGGTGCCAATCAGCGCCTGGCCCTGTACCACGGCATCTTGATCAAGGAGAACCATATCGCTGCGGCCGGTGGTGTCAGCGCAGCCCTGAAGGCAGCGCAGGCCTTGAATGCGGGTGTGGACATTCAGGTGGAAGTCGAGTCCATTGCCGAGCTGCAAGAAGCGCTGAACGCCGGCGCCGTCAGCGTGCTTTTGGATAACTTCACCGAACCCATGATGCGCGAGGCGGTGGCTTTGACCGCGGGCCGTGCTTTGTTGGAAGTGTCCGGCGGTGTGGCCCTGGATCAGCTGCGCTGGATTGCCGCCACCGGTGTCGATCGCATCTCGATTGGTCGACTGACCAAGGATGTGCGGGCGGTGGACTACTCGATGCGGGTCGACGGCCCGCTCTGAGAGTTTGACTGCTGCATCAAGAGAAAAGGCCTGACAGCGCGGACGCTGTCAGGCCTTTTGTACGCTTCAGCCCAGAGCTTCCGGGCGCGGCGAATTACTTGCCCGCCGAGGGCGTGCGTGGCAGGCGCGGCGCCTTGACGCTGGGGCGGCCAGCGGCGGTGGGGTAAGCGCCCATCACGCGGTCCATGTCCACCGTGTTCAGATAAGCGGCATATTGCTGCTCGGTGCAAGCCAGTTCTTGGCCGGCCACATGCTCACCTTTGTACTGACCCTTGTGATACACAAAGGTGTACTCGGCGCTGTCTGCCGACTTGGCGGCATCGGCCTGGGCGTAGCTGGCGCTGTACTTGCTGGCGCATTCGCCGCGCAAGGCCTTGATCTCGGCCGACTCGGCCACCGGCGCTGCAGCGTGGGCGCTGGCTCCCAGCAAGCCAAGGGCCAAGAGAGCGAAGGAAGAGATGCGTTGCTTCATGGTGAAAACTGCCTTGATGAGGGTAGAAGAGAGAGGTCGAGGGGCCAAATCAGAGACTCGGCATCAACAACAATGGCGCCAGCTTAAAACTTTAGGGCCGGTGGCGCCACCCTTGCCCCAGGGGGCGGGTTCGCCCCAGTTTGTGCGTTTGATCACGAAAACTTGAGCGTGGCGGCCGAACTCAGGGCGCGTTCGTCCAAGCACTCAGGCCGTACCAGCCAAAGCCCAGCGTCCACTGGGTTTCGCTGCTGCCGACCGGGCGACTGGCCGTCAAACTCAGGCCTAATTTGTCCGGCGCCACCCACCACAAGCCGCCCACGGTGCGCTGAGTCGGGCCCATCATGGCGCGCCGGTCATTGGTCTGCACCTCGGCGAACACCAGCCCCGCCGGATGGGGCACCCAAACCAGCGCCAAATTCAGGGCGGTGCCGACCTGGCCCGTGGCTCTCTCCTGGTGGGGGCCCAGATTGGCGTGCAAGGCAAAGTCTTCGTTGACGACCAGGGTCGCCAGTCCCAGCAGGCCCTGACCGCTGCGCCGCCAGCCGCTGTCGACCGGCCGTTCATAGCTCACGCCCAGCTTGAGGCCGAAATTGACGGTGCCGGCCGGGGTCAACATCGACCAGGACTTGGGCACCCATTTGACGGCGACACCGGCATCGCCGCGGAACTCGTCCTGGGGCCGCAGATAGGTGGCGTCGAAGCCGATCTCCCAGCCTCCTGCCACGCCGCAGGCGGGAGCCAGTACCCAAGCGCGGTTGCCACCGGACTTTTCGCCCCAGCCTTCGAGCTGGCAACTGCCGGGATCGGCGGTCGAGGCATCATCGCTGGACAATGGGCGAGCGGCGAAGGCCAAAGTGGGCAGCAAGAGGATCATCAGCCCGCAGAGCCTGCGGCCGCAGGCAAAGACAAGTACGTCAAGCGGCATGAGCTTTACTCCTTGAAGCAGGGATCTGTCAGAACCGGTCCAACTTGATCTTCATCTCTATCGGCACGGGCGCCGTGAACTTGACACAAGGACTTGAAGGGCAAGCCAGTCCCTGCGTTCGGGATGAGGCGATGCGGTTTAGACTCAAGTCACGAGGTGTGTCCAAACAATGCTCCAACACTCAGCGTTTCTTTGTCGATGGTTCCAAGTCAGATGGGCTTGGATATGTTGCATCTTGCTGCTTTTGGCCAGTGGCAAGCTCGCCGCCAACCCGCTGGTCTTGAACGACGCAGCCCTGCAAGCGCCGATTCCACTCGGGCAACAGGTCGAGGTCTTGAAGGAAGAGCCTGGCCGTCCTTTGGATTTGCAACAGGCGCGTGCCGCGCAGTTCAGCCCCAGCACCCAGCAGCATCTCAGCTTTGGCTTGGGGGCGCGGTCGGTCTGGTTGCGCTTGAGCGTGGACAACCCACAGGCCCAGGTGCGGAACTTGCACCTGCAGGTCGGCACGACCTGGCTGGACCGGCTGGAGGTCTATGTCCTCAGGCCCGAAGGGCAGTTGCTTCAGCAGGCCTTGCTTGGGGATGAACAAGTCCCCGCTCAGGGATTGAAGCCGGTGCAGGGTTTTGTCCTGCCCTTGCAGTTCGAGCCCGGACGCAGCGAGTTGTATCTGCGGCTGGCCTCCAACGACCCCTTGTTGCTGCCCATCACCCTGATGACGCCGGCCCAGGCTCAAGAGATCGAGCGCCAGCTGAGCTATGGCTATGGCTTTCTGTATGGCTTCTTGCTGGCGCTGTGTGCCTACAACCTGATGATTTACCTGGGGCTCAGGGAGCGGAGCTATTTGTTCTATGCGCTCTACCTGCTCTCCATCATCGCCGTGAACATGGCCTATACCGGGCATGGCTATGCTTGGCTGTGGCCGAAATCAGCGCTGATACAGAAGCATGTCATCTTGCTGCTGATGGTCTTGTTCGGCTGCGGCGGTCTGCTGTTCGCCTCGCGTTTTTTGGCCTTGGCTGAGCATCTGCCCAGGGGCTTGAGGCTGGTGCGCTGGTTCTGTGGCACGGCTTTGATCATCTTGGGCCTGCTCTTCTTGGCCGGCCTGCATGTGGCGGCCACTTATGTGGCGTTTTCCTTTGTGGTCCTGTTCACCGTGATCATGGTTGCGCTGGGGGCGCTGACCTTGCGACAAGGCCGGCTGGCTGGGCGCTATTTCTTGATGGCGGCCGTGTGCGGCATGGTGGGGACGGCGATCACGGCCTTGTCGGTCGGCGGCTGGATGCCCTACCGGACCTGGACCTTTCATGCCTTGGAAGTCGGCATCGTGATCGAGGCCACCTTGCTGGTCTTGGCGCTGGCCCATTGGGTGCGTGATCAGCAGCGTGCCGCACTGAAGGCCGAGCAGCTGTCACGGCTGGACCCCTTGACCGGCCTGCACAACCGGCGTGCATTTTGGGAACTGTCGGACTCGGTCTGGAGCAGTGCCCAGCGCAATCAGCGGCCGCTGAGTCTGTTGATGCTGGACCTGGACCACTTCAAGAAGATCAATGAGCATGGCGGTCACCAAGCGGGCGACCGGGCGCTGATTCAAGTGGCCGAGGTGCTGGCGCAGCAGAGCCGCAGTGGCGATCTGTTGGCACGCTGGGGCGGCGAGGAGTTTGTGTTGCTGCTGCCCGAAACCCGCCTCGATCAGGCCTGCGCGCTGGCGGAGCGCATCCGCCGGGCCATCGAATCCAAGCGCCCGCTCTTGAACAATGTGGCCCCTGTGGTCGCTGCGAGCATCGGTGTGGCCGAGCTGGCGGGGCAGCCGAGCTTGGAGGCCTTGATTCACGCGGCCGATGTGCAACTTCGGGCCGCCAAGCGTCAGGGACGCAATTGCGTGATGCCCCCCATCCAAGCAGGGGCGGCCCAGAATGCCTGAGCCTTGGGGGTCAGCTCAGCGCTTGATACAAGGCTACGAACTCCTGGCTCAGCTTGTGCTTGGGGTCGAGGTGAATCATCGGCCGCGCCAGCTCATGCGATTCTTTGACCTTCACGCTGGCGCTCAAATAAGGCGTTAGCACCGGCAGGCCCTCGTCGATCAAGGCTTGCACCGTGCGCTGCGGCAAGGCGGCGCGGGCCTGGAACTGGTTGACCACAATGCCGCCCACCACCAGGTCTTTGTTGTGATCGGCCTGGATCTCGTTGACGTTCTCGATCAGCTCATACAGCGCCCGACGCGAGAAGTCATCGCAGTCGAAGGGGATCAGGCAGGCCTCGGCGGCGATCAGGGCCGAGCGGGTGTAAAAGTTCAGCGAGGGCGGGGTGTCGATCCAGATCTCGTCATAGTCTTCGCCCAGCTCGATCAAGGCGTCGCGCAGCTTGTAGATCTTGTAGCGGCTCTCCAGCTTGCTGTGTAACTCATCGAGCGCCGGGCCGGCCGGCATCACGTGCAGGTTCTCCCAGGGGGTTTCGACAATGAAGTCGCTGGTCTTCGGCGCCCTGACGCTGAACTTCAGCGTGGTCTCAAAAAACTCGGCCGCGCCGGGCCCGGCTTCGTCGGCGGCGTCGCCCAGCAAATAGCGGGTCGAATTGCCTTGCCGGTCCAGGTCCACCAGCAAGGTGCGCTGGCCCTGGTGGGCGGCGATGGCGGCCAGATTGCTGGTGATGGTGGACTTGCCGACCCCACCTTTTTGGTTGAAAACGACGCGACGCATGCAGGCTCCCGAGCTTGATTGCTATAGGCCTATTGTGCACTGCAGCAAAGTCAGTTCTTTCGGGTTTGTTCCAGAGCTTGGATCTGCGCCTGAAGTTGCAGGCTTTGGGCGCGCAGATAGCCGCGAGCAAAGTCCGCCGCGCGGCGCAATTTGTGGCTGTCTTGGGCCAAGTTGTGCAGTTGCTGTTCGGCCATGTGTCCATCATTCAACTGGCCCAGCAGGTCCTGCGCCTGAATCAAGCGGCTCAAGGCTTGCGCCTTGGCTTGCCGGCGCGTTTTCAGGCTGAGGAAGAATTCCTTGGCATAACGCAGTTTCTTGATGGCAATGCGCAAGCGATGCAAGGCTTCAAACGTGGCCGTTTCTGAAGCGTCTGCGGGCAGCAGCTGCTGCTGCTGCTGGGCTTGCTGGCCCCGTTTGCGTACCTGTCGGCGACGCTTCTCCAAGAGCCGGGCCGCAGCAGGGACCAGCGCTTGTTGCAGGCGACCGTCCTGGCCGCTTCGCCAAGCTTGTTGGTCCAGCCATTGCTCCAGCGCTTGCATCAAGGCGGTGTAGCGCTCGGAGGCCAGGGTGGCGGCCGCTTCCACGCGCAGCTGCTGCGCGTGGGCGCTGGCCGCCTGTTGTAGAGCCAACAAGCGGTGCTCTTGCGGGCACGCCTGCATGAGCGCGGGCAGCGTGCTTGAGGCCAAGACCTCAGCGTCACGTGCGGCGGCCAGGGCTTGAGCAATCCAGACGATCTCTTGCGTCAAAGATGGGGGACATTCAATCCAGTCCTGGAACAGCAGCAGGGCCGAGCGCAGCCGCCGGATGCCGACGCGTACTTGGTGCACAAACTCGGGGTCGAAGCCTTCGCGCAGTCCGTCTTCATTGGCGCGAATTTGCTGCAGGCAGTTGCGCAGAATCTGCTCAAAGCCCTGCTCAATGCTGATATCGACCCGCAGCTTCAGGGCTGCGGCCTTGACGGCGCGGGTCGAGGCTGCGGCCTGCATCAGCTGAACCAGTCGTCGTCCGGCAGCTTGGCGAAGACGCGCTTCAGCCCCTCGCCCCAGCCGCGGCGCAGCTTGTTGAAGTAGGGGTCGTCGGCGGTGATGCGGTGCGGCTCGGCCTTGGCGAAGCTGTCGGCGCGGTAGAGCAGCATGTCGATGGGCAGGCCGACCGAGAGATTGCTGCGAATGGTCGAGTCAAAAGAGATCAGCGTGCATTTGGCGGCTTCCTTCAGCGAGGTGCCGGTGTTGATGACGCGGTCGATGATGGGCTTGCCGTACTTGGATTCGCCAATTTGAAAGTAAGGCGTGTCATCGCAGGCTTCGATGAAGTTGCCTTGGGCATAGACATGAAAGAGTCGTGGCTCCTCGCCTCGGATCTGGCCGCCCACAATGAAGTTGCCGCCGAAATCCACGCCCTGGCCGAGCGACTGTGCGTTCGCGTCGCGGGCGACGATTTCCTTGACGGTGCGGCCCACCAGTTCGGCCACGTCATACATGGAGCTGCGGTTCAGCAGGTGCTCGCCTTCATGTTCCAGCCTTTGTCGCAGCAGGCTGATGACGCTTTGGGTGGTGGCCAGATTGCCGGCGCTGAGCAAGACGATCAGTCGCTCGCCCTCTCGCTCAAACACGCTCATCTTGCGGAAGGTGGCGATGTGGTCGACCCCGGCATTGGTGCGCGAGTCGGAGGCGAAGAGCAGGCCGGCGTCGAGACGCATGGCAACGCAATAAGTCATGGCGAGGAGTCGGGCTAAAGCTGGGGCTGAGCGAGATTATCTGCTGTGGACGCAGCCTCACTGATCGGGCAAGACCTGAGCCACCGAGACTTGCACCACCGCACGCATCGCCTCCAGCCCGCCGCCCAAGCGCATGCCGCGCACCGGGCAGGCGTCCAGATAGTCGGCTCCTATGGCCAGCTTCACATAGCGCCCATCGGCCAGACATTGGTTGGACACATCAAAGCCCAGCCAGCCCGCCGGGCGCCCGTTCTGCTCGGGCAACCAGGTCTCGGCCCAGGCGTGGCTGGCCACATGCTCGAAGTCGGCCGCCAGATAGCCCGACACATAGCGGGTCGGCAGGCCCAGCAGCCGCGCGCAGGTGGCGAAGACCTGGGCATGGTCCTGGCACACGCCCAACCGCGAAGCAAAGGCCTGTGCGGCCGGCGTGGCGGCATCGGTTTCGCCGGGCGTGTAAGGCATGTGTTCTGCCAGCGCATGCATCAGGCCCAACAGACCTTGCCAAGCGTCAGCCGCCACGGCGCTGGCATGCGCTTCGGCAAAGGCGCGCAGGGCCGCATCGGCCTGGGTCAACGGGGAGTCGCGCAGAAACACCGCCGGCGGAAACTGCTGCTGCGAGGCCTCCAGCTGCGGCGGCCCGTCGTGGGTTTCGACAACGCCGCGCGCATGCAAATGGATCTCCAGATGCGGCTCATCCAGGGTCAGCACATGCATGACATTGCCATAGGCATCCAAGCAGCGGCTGGTCTGGGCTGGCAAGCTCAAGGCCCAACTCAATACCTTTTGGCTGGGGCCATCGCTGGGCGTCAGTCGCAGGTACTGGGTACTGCGCTTGACCGGGCTGGCGTAGCGGTAAACCGTTTCGTGGGCGATGTTGAGATGCACTTGAATGACCGGTTAGGGGTGTTGAATTTCAGTTCGCTTCCAGATAGGCGGCGCGTATCGCGTCGCTGAGCTGGGCCGCGTCATCCAAAAAGCCGGTCAACCAGCGGTGCAGGCCGGTGCTGAGGATCTCATCAACCGCACCGTACTCCAGCCGCAAGGACAGGCGCCCGGCCAATTGCTTGACCTCGCGCCCCGCGTCGAGCGCACCCGGCCGTGCCTCGATCAGCGGCAGGATGCCACGGATCTCATCGCAGCAGGCGCGCAAGCTGCGCGGCACATCGGGGCGCAGGATCAACAACTCGGTGACGCGGCGGCCATCCAAGCTGTCGCGATAGACCGCGTGATAGGCCTCAAAAGCCGAAAGCGAGCGCAAGAGCGCGCTCCAGGCGTAAAAGTCCGGCGCGCTTTCGTGGGGCATGTCCACCGGCGCGAGGCTGGGCACCGCCGGCTCGATCAGCTGCGACTTCACATCCAGCAATCGGGCGGTGTTGTCGGCCCGCTCAACAAAGGTGCCCAGCCGAATGAAGCAATACGCGTCATTGCGCTGCAGCGTGCCGTAAGTGGCGCCCCGAAACAAATGCGAGCGCTCTTTCACCCAGTCAAAGAAGCTGGAAACGCTGGCGATGCCGCGCTTGGGGAACTCGCGCCCCTCCAGCCAGGTGCTGTTGATGGCCTCCCACATCTCGGTGGTGATCTGCCCGCGCACCGCGTGCGCGTTCTCACGCGCCGAGCGCAGGCAACTCAGCACGGAGGCGGGGTTGCTCAAGTCCAGCGCCATGAAGTTGAACAGCGTCTCGGCCTCCAGCGTGTGCTGGCTGGCCGCAAAGGCCTCCAGTGTGCCGGTCACGGCCAGTGGCGCCGCCAACTCGGTCATCGCGCCGCGCGACTGCGGCAGCAAAGACAGCGAATGCGTCACGTCCAACATGCGCACCAAGTTCTCGGCGCGCTCCACATAACGGCTCATCCAATAGAGCTGCGCAGCAGTCCTAGATAGCATCTCAAGCCTCCAAAATCCAGGTGTCTTTGGTGCCGCCGCCTTGCGAGGAGTTCACCACCAGGGAGCCTTGTTTCAGCGCCACACGGGTCAGGCCGCCGGCCACCATGCTGACCTCGCGGCCGCTCAGCACAAAGGGGCGCAGATCGATGTGGCGCGGGGCGATGCCGTTTTCCACAAAGGTGGGGCAGCTGCTCAGGCACAGCGTCGGCTGGGCGATGTAGTTGCTGGGGTTGGCGCGCACCCGGGCTTTGAAGTCTTCGACCTCGGCTGCGGTGGAGGCCGGCCCGACCAACATGCCGTAGCCGCCGGCGCCATGCACTTCCTTCACCACCAACTCGGCCATGTGGTTCAGCACATGGTCCAGATCGGCCGGCTTGCGGCATTGCCAGGTTGGCACGTTGTGCAGGATGGGTTCTTCGCCGAGGTAGAAGCGAATCATGTCCGGCACATAGGGGTAGATGGACTTGTCATCCGCCACGCCGGTGCCGATGGCATTGGCCAAGATCACATGGCCTTGCTTGTAGACCGAGAGCAGGCCGGGTACGCCTAGCATCGAGTCTGCGCGGAAGGCGAGTGGGTCCAAGAAGGCGTCGTCGATGCGGCGGTAGATCACATCCACCCGCTTCGGCCCCACCGTGGTGCGCATGTACAAGAACTCGTCTTTGACGAACAGGTCTTGCCCTTCAACCAGCTCCACGCCCATTTGCTGGGCCAGGAAGGCATGTTCGAAATAGGCGCTGTTGAAGGGCCCGGGGGTGAGCACCACCACATTTGGTGTTTCGGCCAGGCTGGCGTGGCGCAAAGTGTTCAGCAGCAGGGTGGGGTAGTGGGCCACCGGCGCGACCGCATATTTCGCGAATAACTCCGGAAACAAGCGCATCATCATCTTGCGGTTTTCCAGCATATAGCTGACGCCGCTGGGCACGCGCAAATTGTCTTCCAGCACGTAGTAGCCGCCGTCCGAATGGCGGATCAGGTCCACGCCGGTGATGTGGGCGTAGATGCCGTGCGGCAGATCCAGGCCTTGCATGGCCGGTTGGTACTGCGCATTGGCAAAGACTTGCTCGGCGGGCACCAGGCCGGCCTTGACGATCTCATGCTCGTGATAGATGTCCCACAAGAAGCGGTTCAGCGCATTGACGCGCTGGCGCAAGCCGGCTTCCAGCATCCTCCACTCTTCGGCCGGCACGATGCGGGGCACGGTGTCAAAAGGAATCAGTCGCTCGGCCCCGGCTTCATCGCCATAGACGGCAAAGGTGATGCCGACGCGGTGGAACAACAGGTCAGCCTCGGCTCGCTTCTTGGCCAAGGCCTCGGGGGTTTGGGCATGCAGCCAGTTGGCGAACTGCTGGTAGTGCGGCCGCAGTGCACCACTGGCGAGCAGCATCTCGTCGTGGTGCCCGGGGGCGGGGAGGGTCAGCGCATGCATGATGGGGCGGTCTCCGTCGGCTAGGTTTGAGCTGAACCACGCAAGCTCTGTGCCCGCTTTTGCTAGGCGGCTGCGACTCTAGGCTCGCCAGCTTGCGCCTATTTGGGGCGCTTCGGGGTGCCGCCTTGATTTGGTGCGTGTTTCGGGCCCGCCTTTGGTGCCGGTCTAGGCTTCAGCTTCGACGGGCGCTGGTCCACAGCGCGGCCAGCACGATCAATCCGCCGCCCAGCCAGGCCAGCGGGCTGAGCGTCTCGCCCAAGGCCAGCACGGCAAACAAGGCGCCGAAGGCTGGCTCGCTGCTGGTCAACAGGGCGAAGCGGCTTGGCGTGCTGTGCTTGAGCGCCCAGTTTTGGGCGAAGAAGGCGAACACCGTGCAGCCCAGGACCAAATAGACGGTGGCCCACCAGAAAGCGGGCTGGCTGGGCAGGGGCAACAGTGAAACGCCCTGAGGCGCGGAACTCAGTGCCTGGGCCAAGGCCAGCGCCAAACTGCCAAAGCCGATCACCGCTGACTGCACGGCCGTCAATGCCAGTGCCGGGGCGCTGCTGGCCTGCGTCAGCCGCGAGGTCATGCACACCGTCAGTGCGCGCAGCAGGGCGGCCGCCAGCATCAAGCCGTCGCCCAGGCCGAGCTGACCTTGCAGGCCGCCGCTCAGCAGCGCGGCGCCCAGCAGGGACACGGCCGCAAAGCCGAACATCGCTCGCGCCGGCCGGCGCTTCAGCAGTCCCCATTCCACAAAGGGGGTGAAGACCACGCAAAGACTGATCAGAAAGGCCGCATTGCTGGCCAGGGTCAGCGCCAGGCCAAAGGTCTCGCACAGAAAGATGCTCAGCATCAGCAGGCCCAGCGGCAGGCCGCTGCGCAATGCATCGCGGCGCTGTGCGGGTGTGCAGCGCAAAAGGCTGGGCAGCAGCAGGCCAAAGGTCAACACAAAGCGCAAAGCCAGAAAACCCAGCACCGGGTAGAACTGCAGCGCACTCTTGGCCACGCCATAGCTGGTACCCCAGACCAGGGCCACCAGCAAGAGCATCAGGTCTGCCAGGCGCATCATGCCTCGGCTGGGGGTGCGGGATGCAGTGTCGGGAAGACTCAGGGAATGGCTCATGGCGGGGCGGAATCAGAAGCTGAAGAGAAAGAGGCGATGGGCTGCCATTGTTCAGTTGAGTGCTGAGATTGATAATCCACCGATTCGGAATAGCATTTGTGCGCCATGAGCATCAATGAGGCCTTTGACAGCCTGCCGGATATGGCGGCTTTTGCCTGTGTGGTGGAGGCCGGCAGCTTCTCGGCGGCGGCGCGAAAAATGGGGCTCAGCCCCTCGGCGGTGAGCCGCCAGATTGCGCGGCTGGAGGCCTTGCTCCGGGTGCGGCTGCTGGAACGCAGCACCCGCAAGCTGCGCCTGACCGAAGCCGGCCAGGCCGCGCACCTCCGCTGCCAAGCGATGTTGGCGGCGGCGCGCGAGGTGCTGGCGCTGAGCGATACCGCCTCGGCCGAGCCGCAGGGTTTGTTGCGGATCAGCTGCCCCAAGGCGATTGCGCGGCAGCTGGTGCACCCCTTGGTGCCAGCTTTTCTGCGCCGCTACCCGCAGGTCGATCTGCAAATGGTGGTGACCGACCGCGCGCTCGACTTGTTCGATGAATCCATCGATCTGGCCATTCGCGTCACCGACACGCCGCCGCCGGGCTTGGCCGGGCGCCCCTTGTTCAAGCTGCGCCATCTGCTGTGCGCCAGCCCGGCTTACTTGGCTGCGCATGGCGGCGGGCCCGCGCACCCTCGCGAACTCGCGGCCCATGCCTGCCTCTATCTCGGTGAAGACGAGCGCGACCGCCATTGGCGCTTTCGCCGTGGGGCGGAGGAACCAACGGTACGGGTCAGCGGGCGCTATGTGGCCAACCACAGCGAGATGCGCCTGGAAGGAGCGCTGGCCGATCTGGGCATCGCCAGCTTGCCGGAGTTTTGCGCTCGCGCGGCCTTGCGCAGCGGGGCGCTATTGCCGGTCTTGGACGACTGGGAGCACCTCACCGACTACGCCGGCATGCTCTGGCTGCTCTACCCCTCGCAGCGCTACCAGGCGCCTAAGCTGCGGGTGTGGATTGATCACTTGGTGGCGGGCTTGGCCGTTGATACTGACGACACTCACGGCCCTTCGAAAACCTAAACTGAACTGCAGCAAAGTGCCCACTGGAGTCACTCATTGCGCGAGAAAGCCCGACACGGGAAGGCTGATCGAGGTATGCGCGCGTAGGCGACTGATCGACTGCAACGCCTACCAACGGCCAGAGCTTCGCTGACGTTGGTAGGCCGTACCCCATAGCACCGGCTGCTCAGCTGCAGCGCAAGCGCCAAACCGGACCGCTTTCGCGTGTGTAGATAGTTGCATCACAATTCAATACCGCAGAACGGTTGGCGTTTACGCCGCGGAACGCGTTTCTCTGCCTCAGTAGCCGACTTTGGAGTATGGGCTGGCTAACGCGCAGCCACTGAGTTAACCGCCCCGAGGCTTAGCATCAACCTCGCGAAATCTGCCCGGCTCTCGCAGCCCATCTTGGCGTAGATCTGCTTGAGTTGAGTCTTCACGGTATTGACACTAAGCACGAGCTTGCTCGCCACATCGGAAAGGCGAGCCCCGTCGGCCAGGGCCAGTGCTGTGCGGGCCTCGGCCGTGCTAAGGCCATACAGGCGGATCAGCGTCTGGGCAGTGGGCGTCTGCCCCTGTTCAGTATCGGTGATGAAGACGATCACGCGTGCTTGCGCAGGCAGCGACCCGAAGCGGCTGTTCTCGGGCAGCCGAGAAAGCTGCAGAAGATACGCTTCAGCACCGCCAGAACTACGCGTCACCCTCAAGTGGTCGGAGAAATGCCCGACGCTGCCGGTCTCTGCCAGAGTCTGGTGCAGTGCCCCCGTCCAAGCGCGCTGGCTGTCTGCGTCGTCCAAGCGAAGCTGTCCCGCTTCGAGGCGCATCCCGTCCGCAGCACGGCAGATGCTCTCGATACGTCGGTTGGTATGCACCACGCGCCCCTGGCCGTCCAGCAGCGCCACGCCACAGCTCAAGCTGTCGAGCGCCAAAGCGCTAGCGGCTGCGCGCGTCTCTGCCTGTCGAAGGCGCAGCATCACACCCAGGGAGCGCGACAAATGCGGCAGCAACAGGGCCAGCCGGTCACGCTGCTGATCATCGAAGCCGGAATCGGCATCCAATCCCCGGTAATTTGACAGGGCCACCAACGGCAGACTGGCATCCTTGGGTGCCAACACCACGGCCGACATCAGCCAGGCCATATCCATTCGAACGAGGTGCTCACGGTAGTAGTCCGAGTCGAGCAACTCACTGCGGGTGGACAGGTCGCTATCCCGGAAGATTGATCCCTCGAAGCCCAGTTGCCGCTCAAGGACCCGGCCGCTCCAGAAGTCGGTGCCGACGAAGCGCGAATTCCAAATCGCCATCTCCTCGGCGCTGACCCCGTGGGCATAGAAGAAGCCCGCTTCGCCCAAACCCTGGGCGGGCGTAAACAGCAGTGATCGCTTTGCGCCTAACCAGTGGGCAGCCTTCTGTAGAGCCGCTGGCCAGTCCTGCGGCTCGAGTGCCGCCTGATATACAAGATTGAGTAGCTGAGACAGTTCAAGTTCGGCGTCCCCTACCGCAGCATGCGACATGCCCACTTTCGTCCTCCCCCGAACCGACCGCGCCCGGCTGCTCCGACTGTCCTGAAATCAATGCGCCCGGAAAATCCGGGAATACCCCGGACGCACCTTGCACGGCCAAACTTCAATTGGCACGGTAACTGTTTGATGGCAATGGGAAACACTAGCGTTGCCTCACTCCCCACATTCGTGGCGGATGGGCGAGGGGGCAAACTAAGCAGACAAGTCACCCGAACGGGTGATGCATTACAAGCGTGAAATCAATATATTCCCCCAAATCAGTTGCGGCCTATTGACTGCGGCGGGCGACCCTACTCCTGCGTTGGTGGCTGCGAAGAGTATCTAACGGCTCCGTATGAACCTGTATTTGCGAGCTTTTATTCAAGCAGAAAACCAGCCCCTTGTCGCAAGCCAAGCGCTGCGACGGGGGTGTTTTCACGCTGACCAACCTCAACACCTCTACAGGATCAACATGTCCAATTTTTTTCAAATCAACACCATTTTTCGTGCCACCGCCATTGCCAGCGCGGTAATGCTTTCTGCTTGTGGGGGCGGAGATGGGGCGGAAAACACAAACACCCCCACACCACAGCACACAGTGAGCATTCAAACCTCTGGTTTGTCTGGGGGAAGCTACAACATTCGACTGCCAAATTCACAGACTCTCACCATTAGCAATAACGACACGCAACAAATCGCCACGGTCAGCCAAGGCGGTAGCTTTCAATTTGATTTTATTGGCCAGCCGAACAAGCAACATTGCTTGACCAGCTCCAACACCAATAACATACAAAACAACATTGTGATTCAAGTGGATTGCCGAGATTTGGCAAGCACAGTAAGCATCAACACAGAACCAGGCGAAATCAAAACATTAAACTTGCCAAAAGCTTACGCCAATCAAACCATACAAGCCCAAACCAGCACAGGCCAACCAGTTGCGGCCACGGTAGACAACAACACTTTGAGCTTGGTACTCCCCCCGTTGCCCGAAGGCCAACACACCATTGTCTTTGGAATTGATGGTGAAAAATATGCTCAAAACATCACCATCACCGCACCCAACCCCAAAAACAATCCTACTGAAATCATCAATAAATTCATTGATGGCCTCAAACAAGAATCCAATCGTCTCAAAAATCTAGGCGACAGCGATTCTTTAATCATGGCCGCAGAACTTGAAAAAATGAGCGCAGACGCCAATGCAGAACTGGCCAAAAGATCGCCCGCTGAAATCAGGTTTGCCGCCAATTTCATTAAATCAATTAACGATCAAGCAATAAGCCAAAGCTTGGCTGTGCCCAGCAATTTAAACAAGGCTTTTTCGGGTTTAAAAAACGTACAAATCACCCTTCCTTCTGCTTGCAAAGCCCAATTAACAACCCTTGCAAACGGTCTTTCCGCAACCATAACAGGAGGGTATCTCCTTGGTGCAACCGTTCCCACCGCTTTAGCAATGCCCTGGCTTCCCTTTGTGACTGTGCCATTAGGGCTCACGTCGGTAATCATCGGTCTAGATTTAACAAAACAAGCGTATAACAATCTTATTGGAACGGCATGTTACGACCAAGAATCAGTCAAAGAGATTGACGACAGCGACGTGAGCTTAGATCCCTTAAGCCTGAACATGCGCGCACAACAACTAACTGCTCAATCCACCACCTACAACATCACCAAAAGCTTTACCAACAATCAAGAGCACAGTATCTCACTCAAGGGAAAGCTAATGCCTCCCGCATCAATAACAAACGCCGTTCAACCCATTAAAGTCACAATCAACAAGCTCTTAACCATCACCGATCTGCAAATATTAAAAAAAGCCGCTGCCCAAATTGATTTATTGACTCAACCACGCTCGGTACCCCTCGACCTGACTGGATTTACAGCTTCGACCCCTTGGGGCGTAGGCGGCAACAACAATGCCGTCATCATCACCGCTCAAAACAACAGTAGCCCATCCATCAAAATCACGCCAAGTATTCAAAACCTCACATCAGAGGCATCGTTCGTTATGCGCCTTTCAAAGGGAGAGCGTAGTTTTGACTTCAATGCCAAAGTTACCAAACCAGAAATGGTCTGCACAACTGCATGGACACCAGAAGGCGCCCCGCCATCAAGCCACAAAAACTGCCAAATACTTATCGGCGGCATCTACTATCCAATTGGGAAGCAAATATCCTACTGCAGTGGATTCGATAGAGCCCCCGCCGGCCAGTCATGGGTGAAAACTGAAGAGTACTTTGTCATGGGAGGCGATAGAGACAAGACCGTATTGGATGGTGAGCGAAAAGGATTCGAATGCAACGCAACAAGCCAAAACAAAATACAAGGCAAAACTATTTATCAGAATGGGGCTCCTATTCATGCTTATGACTACATAGCCGGAACCCTTTACAGAGAATATGAAGTCAAAAACAATCTCGTACACGGCTACGAAAAACTATACAACCTAGACTGGAATGGCCAACTAGATAGTGTATCTGAATGGGATGCCGGTAGAATACTCACCACCATTTCGTATCATCGAAATGGAAAACTAAGCGGCTACATCAAATGGCACTACTCCACACCGCAAAGCACTAACGCCGAAATTGAAATCCAAGAAAAATACTGCCCAGGAGGCACTCTTGAATACAGATGGGTCAAAGGCGGAGGCAACCCAACAGGTTTAGGATGGTGCCCACTCGGGGCGTGAATTGCCCCCTACCAACTCCACACGGGTGATGCCTCGGACATGCTGGCCTGCCAGCTCAGTGGCTTTTCGGTTGATGCCGCCGTATGCATTGCCCCTGCGGACCTCGCTGGGTTGGAGCGCCTGTTGCGCTATTGCGCTCGGCCACCCTTCGCCAAGGAGCGGCGTCACATGGGTGGCGCTGATCTGGTCTACCACTGCCCGAAACGTCAGTCGGGCGGTAAACATGGCGATCTGATCCTCACGCCGCTAGAGAGCATCGATCGCATCGCCGCCCTGATCCAGCCGCCTCGCATCCACCGGCACCGCTACTACGGCGTGCTGGCACCAAACTCACCGCTCCGAGCGGCCGCCGTGGCCATGGCGCAGGCGCAACTTCCGGCCGACGAAACTGTCGTCGATGCGCCAGTCATTGGCGGCGGAGGCGGCAGTGGGAGTCCCGCCCAAGCCCGCCAAACTGAACTCGTTGCAGCCAAGCTTGCTCACCGGCGCGCTACCTGTGGGCGGCGTTGATTGCGCGGATCTACGAGGTTTTTCCGTTGCTATGTCCTCAGTGCGGAGGCCAAGTGAGTCTGATCGCGTTTATTGTTGGCGCCGCCCGAATTTTGAGTCACCGTGCCGCTTGAATTTTGAGCCAAGCGAACGTGCCGACTATTGAAGCTCGGCTGTGGATAAGTGTGGGTCTTGTGGCTCTTGCTTGACCTACTTCCTGCGCAGAAGCTGGTTTTGAATCAGTCCGTTTTGGCCACTTCTGGCGGCCCCGTCTTGCCGCCTTTGCGAGTCTGCTCCCTGGCCTCTGCTCGCTGGCATCGGCGTCACGCGCTGAGGGCCATTGGGTGCAGGCCGGCATTAACCATCAGCGGGCAGGACGGACGTTGAGCCGGCTTATAACGCGTTTAACTTTGGCAGGTAGCGGCCATTGGATCGCGAAATCTGGATTGCAGCACCCAGCCTATTGCTGAAGCCCATGGAACATCGGCTTTGGGCACTTTGCTGCCGATGCCGAGGACAAGACGGCCGACTCTTCTTGGTAGGGCGCCGATCATTGAACCGATCTTGGCTTCAGTTGAGCCTTAGCGGCCGCCTTTTCAAACGCCGGCTTGCAGTTTGTCCTGCGTTTGCGTGTCGAAGTCGCTGGCTTCGTGGCGCTCATGCAGTTGCTCTACCAATTCGCCCCAAGAGCGGTTGACCATGCGCCTGCGCTGCACCGCCGGCCGCGCGGCGATCTGCTGGGCCCAGCGCTGCAAATGAACGTAGTCCTGCGTCTGCAAAAACTCGGCCGCGTTGCCGTAGATTTGGCCCAAGGCCAGCGCGCCATACCAGGGCCAGACGGCGATGTCGGCAATGCTGTAGTCCTCACCGGCCAGATAGGCCGACTGCGCCAATCGTTGATCCAGCACATCGAGCTGACGCTTGGCCTCCATGGCAAAACGGTCGATGGCGTACTCGAACTTCTCGGGCGCATAGACGTAAAAGTGCCCGAAGCCGCCGCCCAGATAGGGCGCGCTGGCCATCTGCCAGAACAACCACGAAAGGCACTCGGTCCGCCCGGCCAAATCTTTGGGCAGCAAGGCGTCGAACTTCTCGGCCAGATGCAAAAGAATGGCGCCCGACTCAAACACCCGCAGCGGTGCGGCACCGCTATGGTCCACCAGCACCGGAATCTTGGAGTTAGGGTTGGCTTGGACAAAGCCGCTGCCGAACTGATCGCCTTCGCCGATGCGGATCATCCAGGCGTCGTATTCCGCGCCGGCATGCCCCAGCGACAGCAACTCCTCCAGCATCACGGTGACCTTGACGCCATTGGGCGTGGCCATGGAATAAAGCTGCAATGGATGGCGCCCCACCGGCAGCTCTTTCTCGTGGGTGGCGCCCGCAATGGGCCGGTTGATGCTGGCGAACTGGCCGCCATTGGCTTTGTTCCAGACCCAAACTTTGGGAGGGGTGTAGGGCGCTGCGGTATTGCTCATGGGGATTTGTCAGTTCAGCGAAGTCGGCGGGTTTGTTGGGCGATGGGTCATCACAGGGCTAAAGGGCTGGGCGCGACTGTACGAGACTTGCCCAAATCGCGCTGGCTCAGTGCATGGGCGCCTGCTGGCTTTCGCGCCAACTGCTGGGCGCCTGGCCGGTCCAGCGGCGAAAGGCGCGGGTGAAGCTGGAGATCTCCGCAAAGCCCAGAATGAAGGCCACGTCTTGCACATCGTGCTCGGGGTCGCGCAAGAGGTTTTGCGCCAGCTCCAGCCGGGTCTGCTGCAGCAGCTCGGCGAAGCCGAATTGCTCGGCCTCCAGCCGGCGCTGCAGGGTGCGCTCGGTCAGATGCATGCGGCGCGCTACCGCGGCGCGTGAAACATCGCCTGAGGGCAGCATGTCCAGCAAATGCGCGCGCACCTGGCTGCTGGTGTCGCCGCTTTGCAGCGCGGCGCGGGTGGCGGCCAGAATCTTCTCGGCGTTCAGCGCCAGGCCGGGGTGGCCGCCGGGCAAGGGGGCGTCGAGTTGCTCCGCCGTGAAGGCCACGCCGGTGAACTCCGCGCCGGTCTGAACCGGGCTTGCAAGGTAGTTCATCAGCGCCTCGGTGCCTGCATTGCCTGGATGCGCCAGCCGAATGCCGGCCGGCTGAAACCAAGCCGCTTGGACATCGGGGTGCGACCTGCGGCACAGCGCCGTGATCACGCCGACCCACGCATCATGCGTAACTGGCAAAACCGCCGGCGCCGCTCGGTACTGCAGCCACAACAAGTCGCCTTCTTGCTGGGTGGACAGCAGCGCCACCGAGCTGACCAGATCGTAGTAACGCACCAAGCGGCGGATGGCTTCGCGCAAGCTGGTGCTGGCCAGCCACGCCATGCCCAGCACGCCCAGCGCGCGCAGGCTGAACTGCTGCGCCGTGGCCACAGCCAAGTCGCTCGCGGGCGCATAGGCCTGCTCGGCCAAACGCCAGAACTGCAGCGAGCTGGCCTGGCTGATGCGGGCGCGGGAGTCCAGCAACTGGCCAGGTTCGATGCGGGCCTGCCTGAGCAGGCCATCGGCATCAATGCCGTGAACGCGCAGCGCTTGATGCAGCGGCAGCAGCAGGCCGCTGGCCAAGCCGTCGCGCTGTCGAGGGGAGGCAAGCAATTGGGATCGACTCCAACGGTTGAAGGTGCGTAACGGTGATCTTAGTCGGGGCGTGGCCCCGAATGTCTTCTCCGGACAAACCCTTGTCTCGCTCGGACATGGTCGCTTCAGGGGCCCCTGCCTAGCATCGACTCATGGCCGTAGAGCACAGCTCTGAACCGCAAGGAGAACTCATGTTTGATCCGTTTCCGCCAAGCTCTGTCGCGTGTGACGCGCGTATCGAGACCGTGCTGGCCTTGTTGAATCAGCGCAGCGAGTTTGCTCGTCTGGGTGCCGAAGCCTTGTTCCCGAGAGCCGAGATTGCCGAGCTGCTCAAGCTTTCAGGCGACCCGTGGACCAGTGCCTTGCTGGCGGAGCTGATTCATGCCCGCCGGCGCGCCGAGTCGATTGCCGCCCAGACGCCGTATGGGCGAGTCGTGACCGGTTTGCTGAGCTCGGCCGGTTCAAGAGAAGCTTCGGTGCGGCTGATGCGCCGGGCCGTCAGTCGGCCGATCGAGTCGGCCATGCTGCAGGCGCAAGACCTGCTCTCGCGCATCCGTGCCGACAAGATGCCGCTGAGCGAGGCTGCCAGCGAACGTTTGGATGCTGAGCTGCTGGGTTTGCAGCAGGCCTGGACGCTGTATAGCGAACGCTTGCTGGCTGCCTATGTCCGCTTGCGCGAAACGGACGCAGGCCCCCAAGCCGGAGCATCGCTCGATGCAAAGCACGTGCTGGAGCCCGCCGAGGTCGCTGCATCCGGCTGCATGGGTGGCGCGGACTTGGCCGCAGACGATACGCCCTTATGGGGGCGGCGCAGCAGTGACAAGGGGTCTGTGTTGCATTGAGCGCAGCCCCGGGGCGCTGGCCGGGGCCTTGACTCAGACGGCGCTATGCTCGCCATTGCGTCTGGCTTTGGTGATGCTCTATGTGCCCTGTGTTTTTCCGTTATGCGTCGTCGCGGCTGGGGGTGGACGGCCCCATCTTGCTGGGCGGCCTGTTCCGCCCCGTCACGTGGTTTTTGATGCTCTGCGGGCTGCTGCTGGGCGTGATGTCGCCCGGCTTGCTGCAGGCCGCACCTGCAACGGCACCCGCACCAGGCCAGGTTCAGGCCCACGTCGCCGCGGCATCCTCGGTCCCGAATGCCGCACCAGCGGAGGCGCCGGTGGTGATCTTCAACCGCAAGGTGGCGGTGTTCAGGGCCACTTTCCTGGGTGTCAGCCCGGCCGAGCGGGCGCGCCGCACCCATCTGTACATGAACGAAGTGTTGGCACGATCCGGCGCGGGGGTGGTCACGATCAACAAAGATGGGCAAGGTCGCGTCCTGATGTTGGATGGCGAGATGGCCTTGATCCTCATACCCGATGACGTGGATGCGGCCAGCGGCGCGACGCTGGAGCAAACCGCCGCAGAGGCGAAGCGCCAACTGGAGTTGGTGATTGCGGACACGCGTGAGAGCCGCGATGAGTCCCGCCTTTTGCAAGCCCTGGTCCACACGGCCGTGGCCAGTCTGCTCTACGCCGTGTTGATGACCTTGGTGCTGCGCGGGCAGCGGGTGGCCAGCCTGAGCTTGGCCAAGCGCGTCAGCCATCGCACCGAGGCCATCTCGGTAGCGGGCATGCAGCTGTTTCAGCGCGAGAAGGTTTGGATGCTGGCACGCGGCTTGGTGCGCGGCATCAGTTGGACCTTGTTGATCCTGCTGAGCTATCAGTTCCTAGGCTATGTGCTGAGCCAGTTTCCCTACACCCGGCCCTGGGGAGAGCAGCTCAGCGGCTATCTGTTCCAGGTGGTGGGCGGCATCGGAGTGAGCATCCTGAAGGCCTTGCCGGATCTGTTCGTGGCCCTGTTGATTTTCTTGCTAGCACGCGGCGTGATCAATGTGCTAACGCCGGTGTTCAACCGCATCGAGCGCGGCGAGGGTTCGCTGGGCTGGCTGGATCAGGACACGGTGCGGCCCTCGCGCCGCCTGATCAGCACCGGTATCTGGATCTTCGCCTTGGTGATGGCCTACCCCTATCTGCCCGGCTCGGGCAGCGAGGCGTTCAAGGGCGTGTCGGTCTTGCTGGGCTTGATGATTTCGTTGGGCGCGTCCAGCCTTGTGGGGCAAGGGGCCAGCGGGTTGATCTTGATGTTCTCGCGCACCATTCGTGTCGGCGAGTTTGTGCGCATCCTCGACCACGAGGGCACCATCACCGAGCTGGGCATGTTCACCACCCGCATCCGCACCGGTCTGGGCGAGGAATTGACGCTGCCCAACTCCTTGGTGATGGGCTCGGTGACCAAGAACTACTCGCGCACCGTCAAGGGGCCGGGCTTTATCGTCGACACCACGGTCACGATTGGTTATGACACCCCGTGGCGGCAGGTGGAAGCGATGCTGATAGAAGCCGCCCACCGCACGCCGGGTGTGCTGAGCACCCCATCGGCACAGGTGTTTCAAACCGCTTTGTCGGACTTCTACCCCGAGTACCGCTTGGTTTGCCAGGCCGTGCCCCACCAGCCGCGGCCGCGCGCCGAAGTCTTGAGTGCGCTGCACGCCAATATCCAAGACGTGTTCAATGAGTACGGTGTGCAGATCATGTCGCCACATTACCTGGGCGACCCGGCCGAGCCCAAGTTCGTACCCAAGACCGCTTGGTTTGCCGCGCCGGCCAAGGCGCCGGTGGATGCGCCCGCCGCAGTGGCTGCAGGTGGCGCGACGGGTCAAGCTTGAACTGCAGGCTCACGGCTGGCTCATGGCCGCGAGGCGCTTCACACCCAGGTTCGCACGCCAACCATGCCATACGCCAACAAATAGACCAAGACGCCCCCCTGCAGGAGCGTCCAGAAAATCAACAGACCACCCGAGCGAGGCTTGGACGTCTGGCGTTCGCGACGAAGCTCCCAGAACAGCCGGGCGCCAGCCGCCAGGGTGAAGAGTGCGAACAAAAGGCTGCCAGCAAAGACGGTCAGTGAGGTCGCCGTGATACGCCCAAAGTCCGCGTCTCCATGTCCGAACACCAAGCCGGCCATCAGCGCCGCCAGCAGGCATGTCGCCCCAATCACCAGCAGCGCGCGTGACAGGCGCCATGGCGCGCCCAGCCCGCGCCGCGCACGCCAGGCATCACGCACCATGCAAGCGGCTTGGATGGGCAAGAGCACGGCCCAAGCCAAGCCCATGACGATCAAGCCGTAGACCCACCCCGCAGAAATGCGTTGGTAGGTATTGGCGCCAATCTGGATCGCATCGCCCACCAGAGGATCTTGCACCCGCGCCAGCATGGGCAGGCCCGTGCTTTGATCCACCAACAAGGCGCCACCGCGCGCCTGGAAGCGCTGCTCCCCGCCGAGCAGGAAGGTTTGGCGCAGGCCGTCGTCCAGCACTTCGAACTGGGAGAGATCCATCACATCTTCGGTGAATCGCGTCAGTTCCCGGCGTGGCGTGATGTGCCGGTACCAGCCCTCAAGATCGCGCATCGAAGCCGGCAGCGCTTGCACCGGCGCTTGCGAGGGCGGCGTCAGGCCCGACAACAGGTGTTCGTGGAGCCGCCGTGAAAGTCGAAAGAAGGCGGAGAAGTCGTCATTGCTCTGCATCAGCACATAACCGCGTCCGACCGTGGGTTCGTAGACCAGGCGACTGATGCCGCCCATGACCGCGCCGTCGTGGCCTTGAAACAAACGAGCACTGCCCGCAAACCCGGAGCTTTCATGCCCGAGCCCCTGCCCGACGCGCAAACCCTGCGCAGCCGCCAAGGTCGTGGCCGGCGTTTGCATGCGCTCAATGGATGCGGGCGACAGCAGCGCCTGCCCGCTCAGTTCGCCCCGCTGCAGCAGCATCTGGAGCAGCCGCCCCATGTCTGCGGCGGAAGCGTGCATGGCGCCGGCAGGCCGGTCCAGCATCTGCCAGTAGGGCAGGGCTTGGTCCGGCGCCCCAAGCGCATAGAGTTCCGCGCCGCGTTGGACGTAGGCCTCATTCTTGAAGAAGCCGCTGTCCTGCATGCCCAGCGGCTGCAGCACCGCCTCTTTGACATAGTCCTCATAGCGACGCCCGCTCACTTTTTCCACCACATACGCGACGGCCAAGGTGCCGACATTGCTGTAGCTGCTGCGCGTGCCCGGCATCCAGCGGGAGGTGCGAGTGGCAGGTCGAAAGGCGAGTGCCGCCTTCAGACTCATGTCGTCCGGCGCGGCGAAGGCAGCTTCAGAACTGTGGAAGTCCTCCCAGCCCGAGCTGTGCTCCAGCAGATGCACCAAACGCAGCGGGTGCGTGGCTTCCCATGGGTTGTCAAAGACGATCTCTGGCGCCAGCGTCTTCAGCGGGGCCTGGAGGTCCAGCCGCCCTTGCTCCACCAACTTCATCACCGCCAGCGCGGCAAAGGTCTTTGAAATGGAGCCGATCCTGAACAGCGTGTGTTCCGAGGACTTCAAGGCTTGACCTCGCTTGGGATGCCCGAGGCCGAAGGCCCACACGGCGCCGGTTTCATCGACCACGGCCACGCCTAAGGCCGGTACACCGGTGTCGTGACGGATTTTCTCGAGGTCTTGCATCAGCGCCTGCTGCGCTGCTCCTGGCGTGCCCGTCGTTCCCGCCGTGCCGGGCGGCGAAGCCAATCTTGCGGCCGGCAGCTGCGCCACCCCCGCGAATGAGCTAAGCGCCAATACCAGCGCCATAGCCAGCGCTCTCATGCATCCAGTCCGCCACATATCGTTCTCTCCGAGCGATGCCCGTGAGAAACAGATCCCCGGGGCTTTTGTTTGTGTTGAGCACCTGTAGTCGGAAACTGCGGGACTGGCGCCGGGCGAGAGTATAGGTATGAAAAACTCAAGCCTGATCAGCCCAGCATTTCGGCGCTCGTCGGGCTGGGGACCGCGGCATAGGCACCGCTGAAGCGCGGCAGGCCGCTCTTGGCATCGAGCGCGAAGATGGCGACATGGTCGCTGCGTTGGTTGCAGACGTAGAGCCAGCGGCCGCAGGGGCAGGGGCGGGCGCTGCGCGGGTAAGAGCCGCGCGTCCATTCATGCGCCAGCAGCTTGGGCGTGCCGTCGGCCGCCAGGGTGAAGATGGCGATGCTGTCGTGCAATCGATTCAGCGCGTAGAGAAACCTCCCATCGGGCGAAGCCCACAGGTCGGAAGCGAAATTGGTGCCCACAAAGCCTTCCGGCAGGCTGCTGAACTCGCCGCGTGCCTCCAGGCGGCCGGTTTGTGGATCCATCCGCAAGAAGACCAGCGTGGAGGCCTCTTCGTTGAGCAGATACAGCTGAGCCGGATCGCGGGGATGGAAAACAAAATGGCGCGGCCCGGCGCCTGCACTCAGGGCCAGGTCTTGCCTCGAACCGAGGCTGCCGCTGCGGGCATCGAAAGGCCAGACCGCCAGGCGGTCGCGGCCCAGATCGCTGGCCAGCACATAGCGCCCGTCCGGCGTGCTCAAGGCCATGTGCATATGCGGGGCATCGTGGCCGCTGATGGCCCAGCTGCCGGGTGGCGCTGAGACGGCGCGTTGCGGCCCGGGTCGGCAGTCCTCGTTCACAGTCTTGCTGCAACTGGGGTGCAGGCCGACTGGGCTGAGCTGGCCATCGGCGGCGCGACGCAGGACGGCCAGTTCGGCGCTGCCGTAGTGGGCGACGAAGGCGAAGGGCGCGCTGGGGTGCAGGCTGAGGTGCACCGGGCCTTGCCCACCGCTGGGCAAGGCTTGCAGCAATTGGAGCCGCCCGTCGGCCTGTTGGCGATAGACATGCACGCTGTGGCCGCCCTCGTTGGCGGCATACAGCAGGCCCGGCCGCGCCGGGTCGGCTTGCAGCCAGCTGGGGCTGTGCGGGTTGGCGGTGAGGCCCAGCGGCTGCAGCCGCCCTGTTTGCACATCGGCCCGGAAGCTGTAGATGCCTTCGCCCTGCGGGGCATAACTGCCGACGTGGACGGTGAAGGATTGACTTCCCGGCGCCGAGGCCGCAAGCGCCTGCAAAGGCGAAAGGGGCGCAACAGGCCCAAGTGCTGCCATCAGCAGCAGCACCCGGCGTTGCCGAGCGTGAAGGGGGTTGAGGTCATGAGACACGAGAGCGATCGGTTGGAAGCGTGGGGTGAAGATCAGCGCGACGCAGTATCACTCGGCCACAAGTGGCGCGGGCAAAAAAAGAAGCGGGTCTCGCAGTGCATCCTGTGCCTGCTTGGCCCGCTTCAAGCCCTCCACGGCCCGCTGGGCTTGGAGGGGGTCAAACGCTTTGCTTTACGAGCTCAGGCCCGCATCAGTAGTTGAAACGCAGCGTGGCCATATAGCGGCGGCCGGTCTTGTAGATGCCGCGGGTCAGCTTCTCGGTGTTGGCCACACCTGGAACTTCCGCATAGGAACGGTACTCGCTGTCCAGCAGGTTCATGCCGTCCAGACTCACGCTCAGCTGGTCGCTGATCTTGTAGGTGAGGTTGGCATCGACCGAGGCGTAGTCATCCGTGACCAGGAAGTTGCCGCGGTCCGCCTGCGTGTAGTACTTGGAGCGGTAGGAGTAGGTGGCGCGGGCACTCCAGGTGTCGTTCTCGAAGAAGGGGCTGACCGTCAGCTGATGCTTGGAGTTGAAGGGCAGACGGCTGCCGTTCGAGGCCTTGGCATCGGCATGGGTGTAGTTGGTCAGCAGACCTAGACCGTAACCAAATTGGGTTTGGTAAGCCAGGGCGAAACCCTTGATCGTGGCGCTGCCGGCATTGCTGGGGCGCGAGATGTCGTACTCGGTCGGCTTATTCTGGTTCTGGTTGAAATGGGTCTCCTTGCGGGTGGTGACCAGAATGTAGTCATCGACCTTCTTGTGGAACAAGGTCCCGGCGACGATGGAGTTCTTGGCGAAGTACCACTCGGCCGAGAAGTCCAGATTGGTCGACTTGTACGGCTTCAGATCGGGGTTGCCGCCACCGCCGGTCAGGGTTTGGTCGCCGATCCACAGATAGCTGGACATATCGCCGTAGTTCGGGCGAGACATCACCTGGGCGGCCGAGCCACGCAGCACCACCTTGTCGTTCAGGTCATACACGACATTCAGGTTCGGCAAGGTGTTGTTGTACTTCTTGGTCACGCTTACCGGGGCGTACTTGTCGGCCGGGCAGGGGGCTTTGTTGACGGTGCAGGCGAAGCTCGAGCTGGTGCTCTCGGTTTGCACCTGACGCAGACCGACGTTGCCGCGCAGGCGGTCCAGGGCAAAGTCGGCTTGCACATAGGCGGCATTGACGTTCTCGGCGACCTTCCAGGTGTTGGCAGCGAAGGATGGGTCACCGAAGGTGCTCGGCACGGGCATCTTCTGCCAGGGTGCCAGCCACTTGCCGCTGGTGATGTAGCCAGCCAGCGCTTCACCGTCGATGGTGAAGCGGTTGCTCAGGTCGCCGACGTTGCCGAAGCCGCTGAGGTAGTTGCTTGGCAGCGGATTGGGCGAGAACTGGCTGGCCTTGGCGTCGCCATAGCCCTTCACTGAGGCCAGCGACACACCGCCCATCGTCTGCGAGGTGTTGTGCTTGCGTTGCTTGATGCCGAAGCGGAGCTGGTGAACCGCCGAGTCGTTGAACTTCAGGCCGCCGTCCACCTGCGCGAACTGTTCCTTGTCCTCCGTCGGCTTGAAGACGATGTTGCCGCCCCAGCCGGGGTTCCAGGTGGGCTTGGTGGGGTCTGCGCCCCAGCCGCCGTCGATCTGGAAGGCGCTCGGGTCCTTCAGCGGGTTGGCCCCAGTGATGGCCAGCCTGGGTGTGCCGCTGCTGATGTCGTAGTTGTAGTCGGTCCAGTTCAGGAACTCGCCGAAGACCTGCAACTTGGTGCCGCCCGTGGCCTTGGAGTTGCCGGCGTGGAAGGAGGCAAACCAGCGGTCATCCTTGAAGTTGGCCTTGAAGTCGTAGGCGTTGGTGTCCACCGTCGCCTTGCGGTCGATCAGGTCATACACCATCAGCGCGTTCTTGAACGTGCCCTTGGTGATAACGCCGCCATCCACGGCCAGGTCGGTCATCTTCATGAGACCGTTCCAGGCATTGCCCTGGAAGGCGAACATCGAGTGGCTGCGGTTGTCGTAGCCGGCCTTCACGTCGAGGGCGTTGAACTCGAAGTCCAGCTTGTCGGTGGCGCGGGCCTGCAGTGACAGCGAAAGCGTGTCGCGCTCGCGCGTCTGCTCGAAGTAGTGCGCGCTGATGGAGTTGGGGCCTACGGCGCTCGGGTTGGCCAGCAGCGTGGTGGCGCAGCTGCCGACGCAGGAGGCGGGCTTCTTCGGTTGGCTGCCGTCCGGGTTGGCGGGGACGGACCAGTCGGTCGGTAGGTTGTTGATGGAGCCGCCACCGCCGTTGCCGTCGATGTAGTTCTTGCCCGTGACCGTGCCGTAGGACTCAATACCGTCACGACGGACTTGCTCTTCGGAGCGCTGTGCCGAGAGGATCACGCCCAGCGTCTTGGACTCGTTGCGCCAGCCCACAACACCCGAGAGCGTGGGCTTGCCCTTGCCGATGCGGCTGTTGTGCAGATAGCTCACCGAGCCGGCCAGGGTGAGCGGCTTGCTCATTTCCAGGGGCTTGCGGGTCACGATATTGACCGAGCCGCCGATCGAGCCTTCATCCAGCCAGGCTTCCGGCGATTTGTAGACCTCGACCTTGCTGACGAGTTGGGGTGCCAGCAGGGAATAGTTGAAAGTGCGGCCCGGCTGGTCGGTGATGAACCAATCGGCCGAGGCCACGGTCTGGCCATTGAGAAAGGTGCGGTTGAGGGCCGGGTCGGTGCCGAGGATGGAGACCTTCTCGCCCTGGCCGAAGGCCTTGTCGATGGTCACGCCGGGAATCGTGGTGATCGCCTCGGCCACATTGGTGGAGGGCAGTTTGCCGATGTCTTCAGCCGTGATGGCATCGACGATGGAATCGGCATTGCGCTTGGCGTCCAAGGCTTTTTGCAAGCTGGCGCGAATGCCGGTGACCACCACGGTGTCCAACTGCTTGGTGGTCTCTTTACTGGCGGCCGCGGCGGGCGCTTGTTGCGCCTGCGCGGGCAAACTCAATGCCAACAAGGTGGCGGCGGCGATGGCCGTGCGGCCGTACTTCACTGTCCTGTCTCTCATGGTTTTTCTCCGTTATGAATCAGCACCCAAGTGGGTGAAGAAGGGGGACGCCGAACAACTGACTGGCGTGTTTATAAAAATCGGCGCGACGGTTGTTCTTGCGCAGCGCATCCGGGTCGCTCGGCTTGTCGCATTCCAAGGGTCCGTTGATGGCGCGGGTGGTGGCGCCAAAGCCGGCCCCGGCTCGCAAAGCGGCATGCGAGGTCTGCGTGGACTCGCCCGGCTGCGTCATCCAGTACCACAGCGCGGTGCGCCAGGCGACGGTAGAGTCGCGGGCCACGCGGTCGGGGTCGGCCCAGAGGTCCAGGCCCAGCGCGTCGCCGGCTCGCTTGTATTGGTAGTTCCAGCTCAGCTGGATCGGGCCGCGGCCGTAGTACTGCTGGCCGTTGGCGCAGCCAAAGGGGTCGCTGAGGCGGCAGTAGTTGTCCCAGTTTTGTTTCTTGTACTCGCGCTGGGCGCGCAGCTGGTCGCTTTCATGGGCAATCTGGCCGAGGAAGGCGGCCATCTCCTGGCGCTTTTGCGCCTCAGTGCCCCAGTCTGCAAAGCCCGGCGTCAGGCGCACGGCTTCGGTGAAGCCTTCGTAGGTGTAGAAAGGGATGCGATCAGGGAACAGGATGTCGAACTGCGCCCGACTGGGCAGGAAGGGTTCACCCGCAGTCGAAGGTGCCGCAGCCTGAGCGGCTACGCTGCCGCAGAGTGAGGCGGCAGTGAGCATCGACAAAAAGTACTTGTTCATGGGGATCGTCATGGCGCTGAAAACTAGATTGCGGAAGCAGCGAAGGGACTATCCAACGGGGCACCTACACGGTCCCCAAAGAGACTGTTAAGGCCACCTTAACGATGGGGTAGACCCGAGGTAGGCGTCCGTTGCTAGAGTCGGAGCTATGCGTATCTGTTTGATTGAAGATGATTTGGAGCTGGGCCGGGCGGTGCAGGCGCTGCTCCAGGAGGCTGCACACGATGTGATTTGGTTGCGGCGCGTTGCCGACGCGCGCTTCTGGACCTCGGAGCAACGCTTTGACGCGGTCATCCTCGACCTGGGCCTGCCCGATGGCAATGGCATGGAGCTGTTGCGCCATCTGCGGCATGGTGACAAGAAGCTGCCCTTGCTCGTGATCACCGCGCGGGACAGCATCGAAGACCGGCTCAACGGCTTGGACAGTGGCGCCGACGACTACCTGGTCAAGCCCTTTGCCGGCCCCGAGTTGCTGGCCCGGCTGCGCGCGGTGGCCAGGCGTGCGGGCATCGACGGCGATGAGGACACGCCCTTTCAGTGGCAGATCCGAGATTTGGTGCTGGACGAGCAACGCATGATCCTGCGTCGCGGCGGTGAGCGCATCAACCTGTCGCGCACCGAGTTCTCGATCCTGCTGACCCTGCTCAAGCTTCATGACCGCGTGGTGACGCGGCGCCATCTAGAAAGCACGGCACTGAACCAGACCGATGGGCGCAGTCTCGATGTGCACATCTCCAACCTGCGCCGCAAAGTCGGCGAAGGCTATATCCGCACCGTGCGTGGCATTGGCTACATGGTCGAGCAAAAGGACTGACGGTATGAAGTTTCTTGCCGCCGGCCCGGCCGCTCACCGCTCCTTGGTGAAGCGCAGTCTGTGGGCGGTGTTCGCTGTGATGCTGCTGACCTGGACGGCGCTGATCACACGCGAGCTGATCGATATCGAACTGCTACAAAGCCGCAACGGTCAGGCCGAGAACATGCTTTGGGCCGACCTGGCCTTGATGCAAAGCCGCAAGTACCTCCAGGACGGCCTTGATCTGGAAGGCTTGAATGCGGCCGTCCAGCAGCTGCAAACCCTTCACATCACCGAGTGGCGACGCAAGGGCCATCGCCCGCCCTTCTTTTTGCTGCAAGTCTGGCAGGGTGATCAACTGCTGCTGCGCCGCGACCCCGACCTGAGCGGCCGCGATCGCCTGCCGCCCAACGAGAGTGAATACGCCAGCGATGAGCGCTGGCTCTATACCGAGACCAGCGATCCCGACCAAGGGTTGATCGTGCGCCGCTGGCAAGAGAAACCCGGCGACTGGCACTTCAGCATGGCCGGCTTCAGCTACTACGCACGGCCCTTGCTCTATGGTTTGCCGTTCTTGGCCCTGCCGGTGTGGCTGTTGTTCCGTCTGGGCTTTGCGCCGCTGCAGCGCATCGGCCAGCAAATTTCGCAACGCTCGGCCAGCGACCTCTCGCCGCTGCCCGATTCACCCTATGTGGAGCTGGCGCCTTTGGTCAACGCGGTGAACTCGCTGATGGGCCGGCTGCAGCAGCGCCTGGACCGCGAGCGCGAGTTTCTGCTGGACGCCGCCCATGAGCTCAAGACCCCGCTGGCTGCCGTCAAGCTTTGTGCTGAAGCGGTGCACCGCGGTGCAGACCCGGTGCGGCGTGACGAAGCGGCTCAGCATTTGCATCAAAGCGTCAGCCGCGCCACCCACACGGTGCATCAGTTGCTGGCGCTGGCGCGGTCGGGGGCCGATTCTCAAGACTTGTCCGTACTCGACCATGATCTGGTGGCCCTGGTTAGCGACCGTCTGATGCTGGCCACGCCGCCCGCCCTGAGTTGCGGTGTTGAGCTGGAGTTGCAAGCGCCAGAGGAATGTCGTTTGCGGGTCAACCGCGAGTCGGTGGGCGCCATGGTCGACAACCTGGTGGACAACGCCATCAAGTACTCGCCGGTGGGCAGCTGCGTTACCGTCAGCCTTGTTGATGCGGCCGACGCCGTGACGATTGAGGTGCTGGATCGAGGCCCGGGCATCCCGAGTGAGTTGCACAAAAAGGTCTTCGAGCGTTTCTACCGCATCCCTGACCAGCAACAACAGGGCAGCGGCCTGGGGCTGGCCATTGTTGACCGCGCCGCCGCCCAGCATGGCGCTACGGTGAGTCTGGAGCCGGGGCCGGACGGTGTGGGGCTGCGGGTACGGGTGCGCTTTCCGCGCTTGGCTGGCAGCGGTGGCAATTTGCCGCTTGCGGGGTAGCTCTAAAGCAAGCTTCGGCAGGAAGGCCGCCAATCTTGCCTCCAGGGCTCTACCCGCACGATGCCGGGAGTTCGGCCCGGCGGCCGACCTTCTTTCTTGGGCGGCCAAGAAAGAAGGCAAAGAAGCCGCCCCTGCCGCATGGCCCTGCGGGTCCGCTCGGATGCTCGAATTTGCCGGGCCGCGCCCAACTCACTTCGCTACGCTTCGTTCAGACAAGGGGCGCGAAATCAGTGCATGAAGTCGCTCCGCGACGCCCGGCAAACTCTGCGCTCCTCGCCCATGCAGAAGGGGACTTCCAAAGAACACGGCTCGCTGCGCGTCGCCTCGATGGGTGCTGCGCTGTGCGCATGCTCCTTGCACCCTTCGGTCACGCTGCGCAATCTAAAGGCTCTCGCTGAGCGCGCTGGTGTTGCATAACTGTCAATGCCAACAGCAGAGTCGCGGGTAGGTCCTGGCTTATGTTCAAGACTTGACTCTCGGTTCCAGCCAAGAGAGACAGATGCGAGTGTGTACTCAGCGCCGAATGTGTGCCGATCTTGTGTCGCTCAGCGTGGCGGCAGCCTACAAGTGGAAGCTTGGAGTTAGGTCATACAGCCTGCGGTGTTGGCCGCGCAGCAGTGGTCGATCGGCAGGAGCCTGTAGGGCGATTGGCATCAGTACAAACACTTGGCACTGAGAGCGAGTGTGACGTTAGCATTGCTCGTGTTAATGGAGCGTTAGGGTTGTGATGGCCTGGTAACTCTCCAAAGCAGGGTGCGGTGTTTTTTGCACTGAAACAGGCCTCGCTTTCTCTCCTGTAATTTGTCGTTATGGGAGCCTGAAGTAGATATGTCCTCAAGGGGGGAACATGCGCCAACTTCCTCGATTGTTTGCCGCGGCAATGCTTGCGGCAGTGGCTAGCTTTGTGCAGGCCGATACCGGCGGTGCCAGCGCATCGCTTTCGGGCCTGAAAGTGCAGGTTTTCGATCTGGACCCGACCGACGGGATCAGTGCCTCGATCAGCTTCCTGTCGCTCAGTGGCGTCGGTTTGATTCGAAGCCGGCAGCAATTTGGTAGCGGTGAGTGGGTGTTGGAAAGCAGTGTCTCTATGCCCCCTGGGGCCGCGCAGGTGTCCAGCCATGGCCGTTCGGCAAGCACGTCGAGCACCTCCACAGGCAGTGGAGGGCTGGATTGGGCTCTCAATGCGGCGGCCAGCAGCAGCAATGCGGAGATCTCGGCCGACATCTTTCTGACGTTGAATTACACGGTCACGCCCAATACCTTGTTGGTGTTCAGCGCCACTGCCGAACTTGCGACCACCAAGGGTCAGCCTGCCGGCTCGAGCCTGGCGGGGGCTGCACTGCAGTACTGGGATCACACACCCGAGGGTCAAACCGGGACACTTGTTTCGGCCTCTCTTCATGCTCCGTGGGATTCAGCGGGCGGAGGCAGCCTTAGCAAACAACTTGAACTCTCTCTCCCGAACTTCGGCGCCGACTCAAAAACCAGCTGGCTGCAATTTTCAAGCAATGCAAGCGCCCAAGTGCCAACGGCGGCGGTGCCGGAGCCAGGCAGCTATGCTTTGATGGTCGCCGGTCTGGGGCTGCTCGCCATCTGGCGCCGACGCCGCCCGACGGCTCCGCGCGCTTGGCGGCCTTTCGTCGCGGCGGCGGCGATGCTTGGGATGGCCACGAGTGCCAGTGCAGATACTGCTAGTGCGAGCGCCACGCTGACCCGCTTGAACTACCAAGTGATCGATCTAGACTTGGCGGACGGCATCACGGCCGCAGTCAGTTTCACGTCGATCGCGGGTCACGGCCTCGCAGGGTTTGGAGGTGCGGCCTACAAGGAGTTTCGGACCCTGACTGGCCATGTGCAGTCGGTGCATGCCGGCGCCAGCGCGGAGGCCTCGATCACGTCGGTTGGGGGCGCTTGGCTTGACCTGAACCTGTATGCCAATGCGGTGAGTGGCAATGGCAGGGCCGACAGCAAGGCTTCTCTCACCGTGAATTACAGCCTGACGCCGAACAGTTTGTTGGTATTCAGCGGCGAGTCCCATGTCCAAACCGCCAAGGCACAAGATGCCGGAGATAGCTTTGCTCGTGTCGACTTCCGGCGTTGGGATGAACTGAATAACGCTTGGTTGGGGCAGACCAATTACGTGGCCGTGAAATTGGGGGTCGGACAGACTGGCGCGCTGGATTTTGTTAAGGGCAGCCAGTTGGCGCTGACCAACCTCAGCAGCTTTCAGTACGACTCCAAGGTAGAGATCTGGGCTGAGGCCTTCACGACGGTACCGGTGACCCAAGTTCCGGAACCCGGCAGCTATGCGCTGATGGCGGGCGGATTGGTGATGCTTGCCTGGCTGCGTCGCAAGCGCAGCTAGCCCAGCCTGCTTCAAAGCCCGGCCACCCTTTGCAAGTGAGCGACTGCGCAAGCGGGTAAGGGGGCTTTCGCTGCGCGAAGCAGGACAGGCAAGACCTGCCCCTCAAGCTCCGCTGCTCAAGTCCCTGCCATTTTCTTCGAACCTCTGCGTTTACCGGAGGTTAACGATTAAGGACTTGACCCTCTGCCCGCTCGCAACGGCCCGGCGCAGGTTCCTTTAGGTCAGCTGCGCTCTACCGGCACGATGCCGGGTGTTCGGCCCGGTGGCCGACCTTCTTTCTTGGGCGGCCAAGAAAGAAGGCAAAGAAGCCGCCCCTGCCGCATGGCCCTGCGGGTCCGCTCGGATGCTCGAATTTTCCGGGCCGCGCCCAACTCACTGCGCTACGCTTCGTTCAGACAAGGGGCGCGAAATCAGTGCTTGAAGTCGCTGCGCGACGCCCGGCAAATTCTGCGCGCCTCGCCCAAGCAGAAGGGGAACTCCAAAGAACACGGCTCGCTGCGCGTCGCCTCGGTGGGTGCTGCGCAGCGCGCATGCACCTAGCACCTTGATGGTTTGAGGGTCAGGTCTTGCCTTTGTATTCAAGACCTGACCCTCAGCGCGCTACCGCGATCCCCGATTTCCTACCGGCCTACGCCCCAGACGGCTTGCGAGCCTTGCCAGCGGTCTCGTAGATTTTTTGCGCGAGCAGCATTGCGTCAGCCAACTCGGTTGCGCTGGGAGGTTTCATCTTGAGGCGCCCACTTTGGACTTGCCCTTCGATGACCGCTTGGCCGTGTCCGGGCGGCTGCAAGGCAATCCAGGCGGCCATATGGCCCAGACGTTCGGTGTAGCCAAGCCCCCATTTTTCATCGGAACTGAACGAACTGAACAGTGTCTGCATGTCGCCCGCCTGCGCGTCATCGCGGATCGCGCTTTGCAGTTCGGTCTGCAAGGCCGGATCAAGTTGGCCCAAGTTGCGTCCGCCAGCATAGGCCGCAGCAGCTCCGGGAATATTGCCGCGCATCGCTTTCAAGGCCAAGTCCGGTAGCAGTGCTTGATGAGCTGCGACAACGGTCTGGCACCGGCCAGTTTCAGCTCGGTGTTTCGCGAGTTGTTCCGCCAACATGGCCGCTGCGTCTTTGGGGAGGAGTCCGCGATCCAAGGTCGCCTGCCAGGCTTCTTCCACCTGAGAATGACTGGCGCATTTATTCAGCCAAGTGACAGCCTGCCAAGCCGCCTTCGGGTCATCGCCCTGATGGGCGCGCTCAATATGAGGCCCGTAACCTTCAGAGCCGATGCTAGGCGATACCGCTGTGATTGAGGCTGGCATAGGCGCGGAACTTGCAAATGGCATCGCTCGCGTGGCGGCAACATTTTGACCCGCAGCCGATGAGGCGCTCAATGCCGGTGGCGCAAGCGTTGGTGGCTGCACAGCCGTGCCGGTGGATTGTTCGGACCGTTCAGGCCACGCCTTGTATCCAGCGAATAGCAGAGCGCCTCCGGCGATAGCGATCATCAGCTTGGTTCTGAGGCTGGGCATCTTTGGCTTACGACCTTGTTGAACGGTTCGAATAGTCTAATGAAGAGCAGCAGTCAATCAAAATAGGCGTTAGGCGTCTCGCCAACTAGGCTGGTGTCTTCATCCCCTTGATGCGGCAGGGATCAAGTCTTCGATCGCTATCCTGTCCGCTTGTCGCCCGAGAAGATGCGTGTGCAAGCTTTGCGTACCGGCTTCCGAAAAGGGGGGCGAGCGACTGCTTCGGGTACTTGGCGCTCACCCGTTTGTCTGTTAGGCCAGTCAGTCGCAGCTTTGAGTTGTGCCATCACCGCGGAGGACACAGAACCCGGCCTGCGCGCACGACCGGCGCTCCATTCACCCATGCTAACTCGCCGTTCACCCACACCGCCTCCAAGCCACTGCTTACACGAGTCGGATTTTCATAGTCGGCCTCGTCGCTCAGCCGATCCGGGTCGAACAGAACAATGTCGGCCGCAGCGCCCACCCGCAACAAGCCGCGGTCTTGCAGGTGAAAACGCTGGGCCGTCAGACCTGTCATCTTGTGGACCGCCTGCTCCAGCGTCAGCAGCCCTTTCTCGCGCCCGTAATGGGCCCAAACGCGCGGGAAGCTGCCCCAGAGTCGGGGGTGGGGGAAGCGGTCATGCGGCAGACCGTCGGAGCCAATCATGGCGAGCGGATGAGTCAGGATGCGGTTCACATCCTCGTCATGCATCTGGAAGTAGCAGGCGCCGCCCGGTTGCAACTGGCGCACGGCTTCGGGCTCGCTGCAGTGCCAGCGCTTTGCGATGTCGGCCAGCCACTGGCCGGCCAGCTCGGGATGGGCCTCGCTCCAGGTCAGCTTGATGGGGGTGAGCCCGTCGGCCAGGTCTTCGCGCAAGACGGTGGAGCCGGCTAGGTAAGGATAGACGTCCAGGCCCAGCGCCTGGCGCTGCGACAGGCGTTCGATCAAGGCCAGGGTCTGCAGGCTGCGCCCCCACTGCGCCCGCCCGGCGCATTTGTGGTGCGAGATGATCAGCGGCAGCCCCGCCTCATGCGCGCAATCGGCAGCCTCCTGGATGGCGCTCAACACGCCCGCCATCTCGTCTCGCAGATGCACCGCATAGACACCGCCGTGGCGCGCCGCTACTTGGGCAAGCGCCAGCAACTCGGCCGCATCGGCGGCGGAGGCCGGCGCGTAAAAGGTGCCGGATGACAGGCCGGCAGCACCTTGCTGCATGGCGCTATCCAGCAGCGCGCACATCGCCTCGCGCTCGCTGGCGCTGGCCGGGCGGCTCAGGTCTTGCATGCAGCGCATGCGCAGCGCGGTGTGGCCGATCAGGCCGACGGCGTTGACGGCCGGCCGGGCCGCATCCACCGCCTCCCGCCATGCGCCAAAGTCTGCGAATCGGAATTCGGACTTCGCCAGCAAATTCATCGGTGGCGCCGGGCTTTCGGTGCACAGCGGCACCAGCGAGATGCCGCAGCTGCCCACCACCACCGTGGTGACGCCCTGGCTCAGTTTGAAGGGCATGTCCGGCATGACGATCAGAGCGGCATCGTCGTGGCTGTGGGCGTCAATGAAACCCGGGGCCAGCACCAAGCCTTGGCAATCGACGCGCGGCAGTTGCGGGTCGAGATCGCGGTGCAGGTCCGCGCCGATGGCGGCAATGCGGCCGTCCTGGATCAGCAGATCGGCATGGAAAGCGGGCGTATCGCCGCTGCCGTCCACGATGCGGCCATGGCGAAGCAAGCAAGAAGCGCTCATGGTCGCTCGCTCAACCGAACTGGGTTGTGATGGCGTCCACCACCCGGTCGTCTTGATCCACCACCGGCATCCAAGACCATTTATCGAAGGTGGAGCAGGGATGCGAGGGGCCCAGCGCCACCAAATCACCGACCGCCGGCCCGCTGCTCTGAGCCGGGTCCCAGCGCAGATAAGCGTGTTGATCGTTCAAGCCGCTGATCAGCCAGCCCTGCGGACGTGTGCGTTGACCTGGCGCATTAGTTCTGGTGCTGTGCCAAACCGGCAGCGGCCAGCCTTGGTCGAAAGACACATCGCGACGCCCCGCATTGAGCAGCGCCAAACCCGGCTCGGGGCAGGACAGCACTTCTGTCCAGACCTCCAGCGCCGCTTGCAGCGTGGCGCGGCCCAGGGCGCTTGCGGCCAAGCGTTCGTCCATGGGCAGGCGCATCCGCTCGTACAAGCCGTGGTCGTGGCAAACATAACAGCCGGGCCGCAGCAAACCCAGGCGCGGCCACGCTCGCGGCGGGGACTGCGCATCGCCGCGCAGCACCGGCGCCACCAGGTCAAACACCGCCGAGCCGCCACCGCTGACCCACAGCGGCAGCGCTTCTGTCTCGATCAAGCCGGCCTGCTCGATCTGCGCCAGCAGCGCCTCGACCCGCTCTTGCCAGCCCTTCAGCAGCGCCTGATCCTTGCCGCTGTCGCCGCTGGCCTCCAGCCCTTCGTAAAAGGCCACGCCGCGCAGGCGCAAGGCCGGGTGCTTGCGCAGGCGCTGTGCCAGGGCCAGCGCGTCGGCGCTGTGGCGCACACCGCAGCGCGAGCTGCCCAGCTCGATCAGCACATCCAGCCGTGCCTCCCCGGCGGCGGTCGCGCCCAGCAGCGCCCAATGGCTTTCGATCAGGTCCAGCTGCGCCTGCGAGTCCACAAAGAAAGCCATCTCTATCGCTTGCGCCCCGCCATGCTCGCGCCGCAGCGCCAACAGCGTCGACAGATCGTGTGCACTGAACACTTGGTTGGCCAGCAAGACCCTGCGCGCGCCGGCCGCCAGGCCTTGGCGAAGCTGGTAGACCGTGGCAAAGGTCAAGCCCCAGGCGCCGGCCTGCAGCTGGCGCTCAAAGAGCTGCGGGCTCATGGTCGTTTTGCCATGCGGTGCCAGCGCCACGCCCTGCTGCTGCGCAAAGTTTTGCATCCAGGCCAGGTTGTGGTCCAGCGCCGCTTGCCGAATCACGGCCAAGGGCAGCGGCAGGTCTTGGCCCTGCAGGGTCCAGCCCTGTTGGGCGATGTCGCTGCGTCGAATCGGCGGCTGTTTGGCCGGATAGCCTTTCAGCCAGGGGCCTAACCATTCGTGGCGGGGATGGTGTTGTTCTGTTTGCATGCGCCCATGATCGCAGCCCAGTCTCAAGATCATCTAAAGGGCAGGCTTGCCCTGAGAGGCCGACGCCGCCAGACTGCGAACCCTTCAGTCAACTTGAGTGTCTAGTCATGCGCAATGAACGCATCCAATTTTTGGGCGGCGAACCCACGGCCAGTGACCGTCAGCCTCGGCCGCTGTCGCCGGCGGTGCGCGCCGGCGACTTCGTCTATGTGTCGGGTCAGGTGCCCGTCGATGCGCAAGGCGTGGTGGCGGAGGGCGGGATTGAAGCCCAAACCCAGCAGGTGATGGCCAATGTGCAAGCCGCCTTGGAGCTCGCCGGCGCGACGCTGGCCGATGTCATCAAGACCACCATCTGGCTGGAGGACGCGCGTGATTTTGGCGCTTTCAACCGCGTCTATATGTCCTACTTCCCCGGCCCGAAACCGGCGCGCTCGACCGTCGAGGCGCGACTGATGATCGCGGCCAAGGTGGAAATCGAGGTGATTGCCTACAAGCCTGTCGGGTCAAGCGAACCCGCTTAAGACAAGCTTTAGCTTCCCTTGATGTTCGCGCAAGGTGAGCGGCCAGATGATGGCGCCATGTCGCCTGTCACGAGTTTTCCATTGAACGCCGCCGAGCCGTCTTGCACCTGGCTGCAAGACCGCCTGCTCTTCCCGCCCGCCTCGATGACGGCGCTGCCGGGGCTGGGGCCGAGCGTGCAGGGGCTGCAGGGCCTGGAGGATCTGCCCGAACCATGGCGCGGCCTGGCGCTGAGCTTGCTGCCGGCTGCGGCTGGGTCTCAGGCAGGCCTGGCGCGGCTGCAGCTCTCGGGGGCATGGCTGTCCAGTAGCGTCGCGGCGCCTCCCCCGCTGGGCGAGGATGAGTCCTTTCAGCTTGAGTTGAGTGAGCAGCGGGTGCACTTGCAGGCGCCCGCTAGCGTTGGCCTTAGCCACGGCTTGCATGCCCTGTCGCAATGCCTGCATGCGGCACGCCAAGCCGGTCTCACGCACCTGCCGGCCATGCTGCTGAGCGACGCGCCGCGCTACCCCTGGCGCGGCCTGATGGTGGACGTGGTGCGCCGCCCCTTGCCTTTTGATGCGCTGCTAGGCCTGCTCGACAGCATGGCGGCTGCGCGGCTGAACGTGCTGCATTGGCATTTGACGGACGACCAGGGCTGGCGGCTGGAGTCCGAGCGTTTCCCGCGTTTGCACCAGATCGGTGGCGGCGGGGTCTGTTACACCTTGCGTCAGGCCGAGACCCTGGTGCGCGAGGCGACGGCGCGCGGCATCCGCGTCGTGCCGGAGGTGGATCTGCCGGGGCATTGCTGGGCCTTGGCCCTGGCTTACCCCGAGCTGGTCTGTGAGCCCAGGCCTCAAGGGGCGCAAAGCGGTTTCGGTGTCTTTCCTTGTGCGGTGAATCCGCTCAAGGAAGGGCTCTATTCCTTTTTGGATGGGTTGGTGGGCGAGTGGGCCCAGGTGTTCCCGGACCGCTATTTACACCTGGGCGGCGACGAGTTGGCGCCGCAGGCCTGGCTGGCGCTCGCGCAGGCGCAAGGCTGCACGGTGGCGCACCTACAGGCGCATTACCTGGCCGAGCTGGGTGCCGTGCTGCGCCGCCATGACAGACGCTTGGTGGCTTGGGACGAGATGGGCGAGCCCATAGATGGCGAGGATGCGAGCCTGCCCGAAGGCAGCGTCTTGCAAGCCTGGCGGGGCGAGGGTGCGCTGCGCTTTCAGCCTGCGGCCGCGGTCGGGCGTTTGCGCAGCGCCGGCTATTACCTGGATCAGATCCACCCGGTGGCTTGGCGCTGGCGGGCGCGCCCGCAGCCTTCTGACCAGGTGGCTGCACCCGCTGAAGGCTCGGCTTATGTGCTGAGCGCGCGGCTCGGCACCTGGGATCTGCAAGGCAAGCTCTGGCTTGACGAAGCCGGTGGGGCGCCACGCTTGTGGCTGCGCTCCAGCGGCAGCTTGTCTGAAGGTCTGGCGCCGCAACTTGTGCCCGACACCTTGCACCAATGGCGGCTGCGCGTCGACAGCGATCTGGGCGAGTTGGAGCTGTGGGGGCCGGCCTTGGGCGCTGCCGCGGAGCCGAGTCAGCCCGCCGAAGGTTGGCTGCGGCAAGGCAATGTGCGTGTGCCCTGCCAGTGGCAGGCGCTGGCCGACTGCGCGCCCGATGAATGGCCGGCAGCCACGCCAGCGCTGCCAGGAGGCCAGCCTTCAGGGGTCTTGGGGGGTGAGGCTGCGCTGTGGTCCGAGTTGATCGAGGCGCCGCAACTGCCGCTGCGTACCGGCACCGCCTTGCTGGCGGTGGCCGAGCGTTTGTGGAGCGATCCCGACGTCGAGGGGCGACACGCGCAGACCTTGGCCCTGCGCTTGGCAGGCGGCTGGCAATGGATGCAAGACTGCGGCCGCGTGCCCACCGACCCTCAAGGCCTCTTGCTGAATCGCCTGGCGCCCCAGGGCGTGGAGCCCTTGCGTGCAGCGGCTCTGTGGCTGGAGCCGGGGGCCGGCTATGCCAGGCAACACGCCAAGAAAGCACGGGGTCGCTACACCCAGCAGGAGCCACTGAACCAATTGGCAGACGCCTTGCCGGCCGAGAGCCCGCTGATGCTGGACCTTGGGGATAACGCCGAGGCTTGGCAGCAGGCCTTGCACGCGTTGCTGTTGGCGTTGCCGACTTGGGGCCAGCTGCCGCTGGGGGCCGCTTGGCTTGCGCGGCTGGAGGCCTTGGCCCAGCTGGGCTTGATGCTTTGGCGCAGCGAGGCGCCGCTCTCGCTGGCCGAGGCGGCCCAGGCGCAGCGGCTGTTGCATGCGTCGGCGACCTTGTTGGACGAAATGGTGCCCGCTCCGGTGAACGCGCTTCAACAGCGGCTGGATGCGCGGATGGCAGCGCATGGGGAGGGGGCATGAGGCGTGGTTTCAGAGCGTTAGGGGCGTGGCTGCTGGCCTGCTCGGCCAGTGCCGTTTCGGCCAAGGAGATTGAGTTGCTGCATTGGTGGACGGCCGGCAGCGAGGCTGCCATGGCCACCGCCCTGCGCGAGCAGGCCCATGCGGCCGGCATCCCCTTGAAGACCTCGCCGGTGGCGGGCGGCTCGAACGCAATGACGGTGCTGAAGACACGCTTCTTGGCGGGCCAGGCGCCGGCTGTGGCGCAGACCGACAAGTCGGTGCGGGTCTGGGCCGAGGCGGTGCCGCTGGCCGACCTGGGGCCGGCGGTGGCGGTGGCGGTCGGGCAATTGCCGCGCGCGGTGGCGACCGAGTTGCAACACGAGCAGCGCCCGGTGGCGGTGCCGCTGAGTGTGCACCGCTTGAACGTGATGTGGTCTAACTTGCGGGTCTTGCGGACTCATGGCCTGACCGTGCCGCGCGACTGGGATGAGTTTCACCAGACCGCCACCTTGCTGCAGCAGCGCGGCGTTTTGCCGCTGGCCTTGGGCAGCTCGGCGGGGCAGAAGTTGAGCCTGTTCGTGGATGTGGTGCTGGGCCGGGCCGGGCCAGAGTTCTTCGACAAGGCCTTGGTGCAGGCCGATCTGCAATTGCTGCAGAGCGCGCAGATGCGGGCGCTGCTGGAGGAGTATCGCCGCCTCAAGAGCTATACCGACGCGGGCCAGGTCAGCCGCGATTGGGCGGCGGCGACCGCGCTGCTCTTGCAAGGCCGGGCCGCCTTTCAGATGACCGGCGACTGGGCCAATGGCGAGTTTCAAAAGGCCGGCTGGACGGCGGGCCAAGACTATGACTGCACGCCCGCGCCGGGCCACGGCACGCTGCATTACTTCGAATTTGATCGGCTGATTTTCTTTGCCAGCGGGCCTGAGGCCCAGGTGTCACAGCGGCGACTGGCGAGCCTGCTGCTGGAGCCCAAGGTCGCCAGTCAGCTGGCGCGCATCAAGGGCGGCATCCCCGTCAAGCGGGACACGGCGCTGGACGGCTTCAACGCCTGCGCGCTGCGCTCGGCGGCCGACTTTCGCAGCGGAGAAACGCGCGGCCAACTGGTTCTGGCCCTCAGCGCTCGCATGGGTGAAGGCGCGTATGGCGGGCTGCGCGACACGCTGTCGGCCTATTGGGCCAGTGATCGCATGAGCTCGGCGCAGGCGCAAAAGCGCTTGATCCAGGCCCTGCTCAGCAAAGACTAAACCGGTGAACTCGATGCCACTTTTGAACCGTCCGTTTATTGCTTGCGCTGCTGTGTTGGCTACTGCCCTGCGCCGAGGGCACAAGCGATGAAGCTGCGTTGGCCATGGCGCGTGAACCCGCAGGGCATGGAGCGCCGCTGGGCGCTGGCTTGCCTGCTGCCCTTGCTGGTGCTGGGGGCCTTGTTCTTTTACGGCTTTTTGCTCTGGACCGGCTGGCTGTCGCTGACCCGCTCCGGCATGATGCCCAGCCACGAGTTTGTCGGCTTGCAGCAATACCGACGCCTGCTGGACGACCCGCGCTGGTTGGCCTCGCTGTGGAATCTGCTGCGCTTCGGCCTGTGCTTTGTCGTGCTGCCGCTGCTGATCGGCCTGGGCATGGCGGTGCTGCTCGATCAAAGGCTGCGCGCCGAGGGTTTGTTGCGCTGGGTCTTCTTGCATCCGATGGCTTTGTCCATGGTCGTCACCGGCAGCGCCTGGCGCTGGCTGATGGACCCGGAGCAGGGTGTGGCCGAGGGCGTGCGGCGACTCGGCTGGACCGAGTTCCGTTGGGACTGGCTGGCGCAGGAAGACATGGCCATCTACGCGCTGGTGGTGGCGGCGGTCTGGCAGATCAGCGGCTTTGTGATGGCGATCTTTTTGGCCGGGCTGCGCGGCATTGATGAGTCGCTGGTGCATGCGGCGCGGCTCGACGGCGCCTCCGGCTGGACCCTGTACCGCAGGGTCTTGCTGCCGCAGCTGTGGCCCAGCCTCTTGTCAGCGTTATTGATTCTGTTGCCGGCGGCGATCAAGACCTTTGATCTGGTGGTGGTGTTGACCGAGGGCGGGCCGGGGCAGAGCAGCGAGTTGCCGGCGTTTTATATGTTCCAGATGGCCTTCGAGCGCAGCCGCTTGGGCCTGGGTGCGGCCAGCGCCATGGTGATGGTGATGATGGTGCTGTCGATCGCGTTGCCCTACGCCATTGGGCGAAGCCGCGTGCGTAAGGAGGCGTCGGCATGAGGCGCGCGATCCCTTATTTGCTCGCCTTCAGCCTAGCCTTGATGATGGCGACGCCGCTGCTGCTGATGTTCTCCAACAGCCTCAAGGGCGCGCAGGAGTTGCAGCAGGGCAGCTTCTTGAGCTTGCCCCAGAACCCGACCTGGGCGAGCTGGCGCCAGGCCTGGCAATTGCTGCACGGCAGCTTTGGTGCCAGCTTGTTGATGGCGGTGCCGACGGTTTTACTGTCGGCCTTGTTGGCGGCGGTGAATGGCTTTGTGCTGTGCAAGTACCGCTTTCGCGGTGAGCGCTGGGTGGGGCTTTTGCTGGTTTTGGCCTTCTTCTTGCCGATCAAGGTCTATCTGTTGCCACTCGCAATCACGATGGCGCAGCTCGGGCTGACCCGTTCGCTGCCGCTCTTGGTGCTGATCCATGTGATCTACAGCCTGCCGCTGGCGCTGTTCTTCCGCAACCATTTCCTGGCCTTCCCGGATGAGTTGCTGCAAGCAGCCCGGCTGGATGGCGCCTCGTTCTGGCAACTGCTTTGGCGCCTGGTGTTGCCGCTGTCCAAGCCGATTTTTGTGGTGGTGCTGATCCTGCAGTTCACCACCATCTGGAACGAGTACCTGTTTGGCTTGGTGTTTGGCCCCGAAGATGCGCGCCCGATCACGGCGGCGCTGGCGCAGCTGGCGGCGCAAACCGAAACCGGCGCCCGCGCCTACTCGCTCGAAATGGCCGCGGCCTTGCTGGCGGCCGGGCCGACGCTGCTGGTGTATTTGCTTGCCGGGCGGCATTTCACGCGTGGGCTGGTGGCCGGTGCGGTCAAGGGTTGAAGGTTTGAGAGCCTGGAATGCAACAAGGAATGGGGCGTGGTTGAAATGGATGCAAGCGTGATTCACCGGGACGAGGGCTTGCGCATCAGCGGCCTGCACAAAAAGCATGGCCAGCAAGCGGTGATTGACGGCGTTGACATCACGCTGGCTGCCGGTGAGATGTTGACCCTGGTCGGCCCCTCGGGCTGCGGCAAGTCTTCGCTGCTGAGCCTGGTAGCGGGCCTACAGCAAGCCGATGCCGGCGAGATTCATCTGAATGGGCGGCGCATCGACGCCCTGGGCCCGCGCGAGCGCGACGTGGCCATGGTGTTCCAGAACTATGCGCTCTACCCGCATATGACGGTGGCCGAGAACCTGGGTTTCCCATTGGAAATGCAGGGCTGGAACAAGGCCAAGCGCAGCGAGCGTGTGCTTGAAGTCGCCAAGCTGCTGCAGCTGCAGCCACTGCTGGAGCGCCGGCCCGCGCAGCTGTCCGGCGGCCAGCGGCAGCGCGTCGCCATGGGGCGGGCGCTGGCCCGGCATCCGCAGATGTTCTTGTTTGACGAGCCCCTGTCCAATTTGGATGCGCAGCTGCGCACCGAGATGCGCGGTGAGATCAAGCTGCTGCACCAAAAGCTCGGCCGCAGCGCTATCTATGTGACGCATGATCAGGTCGAGGCGATGACCTTGGGCCAGCGCCTGGCGGTGATGCGCGCCGGTCGGCTGCAGCAAATGGGCACGCCGCAAGAGGTCTATCAGCGGCCGGTCAATCTCTTTGTCGCGCAGTTCATGGCGCATGCCGGCCTGAACCTGCTGCCGGCGCGCTGGCGTGCAGATGGGAGCCTGAGCCTGCAGCCCGCTGGCGCCGAAGCGCAGGACTGGACGCCCGCGCCCGGCACGCTGCCGCCGGCCCAGCGCTTGATCGGCCGCTCCTTGCTGCTGGCCTGGCGCCCCGAGCTGCTGCGGCTCAGTGATGCGGCCCAGCCAAGCACGCCCGAGGCGCTGCGGCTGCATGCCTTGCTGCGACTGTCTGAACCCTTGGGCGCCGATTGCTTGCTGCATTTGCAGTGGGGCGAGCAGCGCTTGTTGTTGCGCCAGCCCGGATGGCCGGACTGTCAAATCGGTCAGGGCCTGGCGATCCAATTGCCCGCCTCGGGGCTGTTGGTGTTCGATGCCGAGTCCGGTGAATGCCTGTCCGCCAGCCCCTCGCTGTCATGAGCGGCGCGCCTTTGCCCAAGCCCGTGCTCTTGGATCTCGCGCAGGCAAGCGCGATCGATGTGGCCGTGTTTGGTGAATGCATGCTGGAACTCAGCGGGCCGGCTTTTGGCGCGGTTCGGCAGGGCTTTGGCGGCGACACCCTGAACACGGCGGTGTATCTGGCGCGCTGCGGCCAAGGCCGTTTGCGGGTGCATTACGCCACCGCCCTGGGCGAAGACAGCCTCAGCGCCGGTCTGCTGAGCCGCTGGCAGGCCGAAGGCCTGTGCCTGGATCAGGTGCGCCGCTTGCCCGGCCGTCTGCCTGGCCTCTACCAAATCGAAGTGGACGCACGCGGCGAGCGCAGCTTTCACTATTGGCGTCAGGCCAGTGCCGCACGTTCCTATTTTGATCAGCCGAGCCCAACGCCCTTTGAGGCGCAGGCCGAGCATTGCCAAGTGCTCTACCTCAGCGGCATCAGCCTGGCTATCCTGCCGCCGGCCGGGCGCGAGCGCCTGCTGGCCTTGATGGCCCAGCGCCGCGCTCAGGGCGCCTGGGTGGTGTTCGACAGCAACTACCGACCCAGCCTGTGGGAGAGTGTGGAGCAGGCCCGGCTCGTGCTGGATCAGGCATTTCGCAGCGCCAGCCTGGCCCTGGTGTCCTTGGATGACCATGCAGCCTTGTGGGCGCTGCAGCATGACTCTAACGCGGCACTTGAGCGCGCCAAGGATTTGCCCTGTCCCGAGCTGGTGATCAAGCGCGGTGCCGAGCCTGCGCTGCTGCGGGCGAGTGGGCAGCAGGCGGTTTGGCAGCAAGTGCCCACCGAAGCTGTGACCGAGGTGGTGGACAGCACCGCCGCCGGCGATGCCTTCGCTGCGGCCTATCTTTATGCGCGTTTGTGCGGCAAATCCGTTGAGCAGTCGGCCCGCCAGGGGCACCGCTTGGCGGCGCAGGTGATACGTTGTCCCGGGGCCCTGATTCCTTTGGTCGCGATGCCCTGAGCGGCGGCTCAGGTCGCCGGACCCGGTCGCTCCACGCGAAAAACAAAAAGCCCCTCAGTCATTCATTGACTGAGGGGCTTTTTGCTTTGTGAACCATCCTGATTCACGAATCTGGTGCGACCGGCAAGAATCGAACTTGCGCCTAAGCCTTCGGAGGGCCCAATGATATCCACTTCACCACGGTCGCCGTGTTGGAGCGGCATTCTAACCCGGCCGCGCCATGAGTTAGACGGTGTTCGGCTTGGACTTCATGGGCTGCCGTACAGTGCAGGCAGCAAGAGGAGTGGCGATGCAAGCGTTGTCAAGTAAGTCCGCGTTATGCAAGAGGCCTGGCCTCGTAGCTTGCTTGCGGCTTTGTGCTGGCGCAAGCGTGGCCGTGGCCCTGAGCTTGCTGACGGCATGCAGCCATCTCGGCAAGGAAGGGGCGACGCAAGAGCAGGCGCCATTGCCGCAAACCTGTCCTGCGGGGCTGCCGCCTGAAACGCGTTGTTTGTCGGGCCAAGATTCGGCGGGCGCCTTCTACTGGATCGCCATGCCCAAGGTCTGGAGCGGTGTCTTGGTCTTGCATGCCCATGGCGGGCCGGAGCTGGGTCCGCCCAAGCCGGAACGCAGCGCGGAGGACTTGAAACGCTGGGCCATCATGGTCAGGGCCGGGCATGCCTGGGCGGGATCGACTTTTCGGCAAGGGGGTGTCGCCGTGCGCGCTGCCGCGGAAGACACCGAGCGACTGCGGCGCCTCTTTGTTCAGCATGTGGCGCAGCCGAAGACGACGGTTCTGCACGGCCAGTCCTGGGGTGCCAGCGTGGCGGCCAAGGCGGCTGAGATGTATGCGGCGCCGGGTGCCGCCAAGCCGGCCTTCGATGCGGTGCTGCTCAGCAATGGCGTGCTGGGTGGCGGCACGCGCTCGTATGACTTCAGGCTCGATCTGCGCGTGGTCTATCAGGCCTTGTGCGCCAATCATCCCAAGCCGGATGAGCCGCAGTACCCGCTCTGGATGGGCTTGCCGCCGGATTCGACACTGAGCCGTGCCGATTTGGCCGAGCGCGCCGATGCTTGCTTGGGCCTGCGTCAAGCGGCCGAGCGGCGCACGCCCGCGCAGCGCCAACGGCTGAAGACCCTGCTTGATGTGAACCGCATTCCTGAAAGCTCGGTGCAGGGTCATCTGAATTGGGCGACCTGGCATTTTCAGGACGTGGTTCAGAAACGGACCGGAGGGCTCAGCCCCTGGGGCAATGTGGGCGCTGTTTATACCGGCTCGGACGACGACCGGGCCTTGAATGCGAGCGTGGCCCGCTATCCGGCGGATCCACAAGCGGTGCGGCAGTTCGGTCTGGACAGCGATCCCGATGGCCGGATTGGCGTGCCGGTGCTGACGATTCATGGTGTCCACGATCCGATCGCTTTTGTCGAGTTGGAGTCGCAGTTCCGCAAGACCATGAACCAGGCCGGTCAAGGTGCGCGCTTGGTGCAGGTGTTCAGCGATGACAAGGACCACAGCTATCTGAGCGATCCCATTTATCCGGCTCTGTTGGAGGCGCTGTTGGCCTGGGCGCAAGCGGGGGCTGAGGCGGAGATGAAGCCTTCACCGGCCGCAGTTGCCGAGCGCTGCAAGCGTTTGGAGTCGCAATTTGGGCCGGGATGCAGGGTTCTCCCCGACTACCGGCCAGCAGAACTTGAAACACGGGTGGTAAAGCGCCAACGCCCCTGAGTCAAGCGGCCCCTTGGGCTAGATATAATCTGTCGGTTTTGCGCCCTGCGTTTGTGCGGGGCACAGCCCATCTGTCTGCCATCTCCCTGACGACACGCCAACGAGGATTTCATGAGCGCAAACCAAGACCAAGCCCACGCGCACGATCACGCACATGACGAGGCTCATGAGGGCCCGATCAAGACGCCTAAGCAATTGGCCTGGGCCGTGTTCTTCGCTTTCGTGGTGCCAACCATCGTCATCATCTTGCTGGCCAACTTTGTGACCAGCGCGCCCAAGCCTTCGGCGGGCACCCAGGCTTTGGAAGAGATGGCCGTGGCGGCCCGTATTCAACCCGTGGGTGCGATCGAGTTGAAGGATCTGAACAACGCCGCCACCTTGAAGACCGGCGAGCAGGTCTACCAAGCGCAATGCGCGGCTTGCCATGCGACCGGCGCTGCCGGCGCACCGAAGCTGGATGATCTGGCCTCCTGGGGCCCGCGCGTGAAGACCGGCCTTGAAGCGCTGGTGAATTCCGCCCTGAAGGGCAAGGGCGCCATGGGTGCCCAAGGCGGCGGCGACTTCAGCGACTTTGAGATCACTCGCGCCGTGGTCTACATGGCCAATCATGGCGGCGCCAAGTTCGATGAGCCCAAGGCGCCTGCCGCTGCGGCTTCCGCGGCCAACTGATCAGGCTGGCGCTTGATTCAAGGAAACCGACCCGCAGGGGTCGGTTTTTTTTCACCTGAAGCCAGGCGCTTGGGGCCTTATGCTCCGCGTATGTGGAGTTTGAAGTACAGGCTTGCAGCGGATAGGCGCCAGCACAAGACGCTGGGCGCGGTCTTGTTGCTGCTGGGGAGTCAATTGGCTGCCGCCCAGCCCAGCCCGTCGACGGCTCCGCCGCCCAGCCGGCATTGGCGGGTTTGCTTGGGGCCAGGTCCGGTTCCGCCCTTGATCAGCCTGGATGAGAAGCGGCCCGGCCTTGCCGAACGCTTGATGCTGGATGCGGCCAAGCAGGTCGGTTTGACCGTGGCCTTCGAGGTCTATCCTGCCAAGCGCTGTCGTTTGCGAATGCTTCAGGGCCAGTCCGACGCCCTGCCGTTGTCCGCCACCGAGAGCAATAGGGCTGAGTTTCAGTTCCCGATGCGAGGGACGGTGGTCGATGCCAGTCGGCGCATCGTCAGCGCGCAACTGGTTTGGATCAAGCGCAAGGATTCGCTCTTGGAATGGGACGGCCAAACGCTGCAAGGCGGCGACCCGAGCAAGCTCTTGGTGGGGACGCGCGCCAGCTTCCGCGTGGCCACCGATGCCCTGACGGCGCTGGGGCTGCGTGTCGATGAATCGGCCTTTGATGTGCCGCAGCTGTTTCGCAAACTGGCGGCTCAGCGCATCGATATCGCCGTGGTGCTGCAGGAAGAGGCGCAGGCCTATATGGCCGATATGGCAGAACAGTCCCAACTGGAACTGAAAGTCTCGCCGATACCCCTCTTGAGCCGAGACTTTTATCTGGGTACCCGTCCCGGGCTTTCCGCCGAGCGCCAGACTCAGATCGAGGCTTGGTGGGAGGCGATCGGCCAACTGCGCGACAAACCGCAGTACCGGCTGCGCTAGCTGAAGCGGAACAGCGGGTCTGAGCGAATCAGAAATGCCCCAGCACCCCCATTTTTCGCGCCCGCGCCAGCAAAAGCTGGAACAAGGCGCTGCCAAGCGCGAGGTAGACGAGGCTGTTCAGGGCGACGATGCCCCAGGTGATCCAGTCCGCGTGGGCCCCCGTGGTGGTGGCGCGCGCCGTGGCGGCGCTGAGCGCATAAGGGAGCAGCGCCCAGGCGTTGAGCGGGTAGGCCGGCAAGGCCACCAGGCCCATCACCACCGGGTAGCTGGCCACCATCAGCAATTCACCCCGTTTGACCATCAACATGGCGCCTGCCAGCGCGAAGCTCACGCCGACCAGGGCCGGTGCGCCCGCCAAGGCCATGGCGAGAACCTCGACGCTGAATTGAACCCGCCCTTCGGTGAGCCAAACGATCAGGGCCAGCGTCAAGGCGGTCAACAACAAGCTGCTCATCAGCGACAAGGCGCAGCGCAAGCCCAGGAGGCTGCGCAAGGGCAGGGGCGCCAGACTCAGCTGCTCCAGCGTGCGTTGCTCGGTTTCTTCCTGAATGTCTTTGCAAATGCCGTGCGTGGCCGAGCTGGCAAACAGCCAGACCGCGAAGCCAACGATCAGCCCGTCTGCGCCGCCCTGATCCAGACTTTGGCCGCTGGCCTTCAGCACCGCGAGCAAGAGCCCGCCGAACAAGGACAACATAAAGCCCAGGCCGAGCAGGGTCTCGACCCAGTAGCGGCGGGCCAGCCAGAGGCTGCGACGCATTTCGTTGACGAGGTGAGCGATCCAGGGCGTGCTCATGTTGGTGCCTCCTCCAGGCTCTGTGGCGGTGACTCCAGCAGGCGCAGATAGTGTTCGCGCAAATCAATGGGGCGCAGTTCGATCGCCTTGCAGGCCGGCAACTCGGCGCGCCACGCATCGAGCAGAGCGCAGGCCTCGGCGTGGTCTTTCAGCGGGAGCAGGCCAAAGCCCTCGGCTTGAGTCAGCCACTGGCGGCCGCTCAGCCAGGCGGGTAGAGCGGGCAGGCCGGCGCTGCCCGCTTGCAGGCGCAGCTGGTAGTGGTGCTCCTGCTGAACAAAGCGTTGGCGCGGCCCATCGAAGACTTTTTGCCCCTGGCGGATGCAGACGATGCGGCCGCACAAGCGCTCGATGAAATGCAGATCATGGGAGCTGAGCAGAAAGCTCATGCCCTGCGCCGCGCCATGCCGCAGCAAGGCTTGCAAGCGCTCCACGCCGTCCAGGTCCAGGCCCAGGGTGGGCTCATCCAGCAAGGCCAGCGTCGGTTTGTGGATCAAGGCGCTCAGCAATGAGGCCCGCAGCTTGTTGCCGGTCGAGAGTTGCCGCACCGGGGCATGGACATCGGGCAGATCAAGCAAGCTGGCCAAAGACTTGAAATGCGCGGGGTCGAAACGAGCCTCACGCAAGCCGCAGAAGTAACGTGCATTTTCCAGGGTGGTCAGGCGCTCATAAGCCGCCCCGCGCCCCTCCAGCAAGGCGCCGATCTCGCGCAAGTGGCGGCCAGGCTCTCCCGCTGCCATCCAGGGGCCCTGGCGCCAAGCCATCTGCCCGCCATCGGCCTTGCACAAGCCGGTCAAGAGCTTGATCAATGTGGTTTTGCCCGAGCCATTGGGGCCGAGCAGCCCGACCATCTCGCCGGGATGCAGTTGCAGCGAAAAGTCCTGTAAAGCCGTGATGCGGTGTTCGCCGCGCTGATAGCTTTTGCTGGCTTGCCGCAGTTGCAGCAGGGCCTCGGATGCTGAAGTGGGTTCGGGCTCGTGGCTCATGCGCGCATATTAAGAGCGAGCAGGGGCGATCTGCAGTGGCCGAGGGATGACTGGCAGCCCGAGGCGTTGAGCTGCGGAATTTGCGCGCTGAGCGCAGCGGCGACCGGCTCAGTCCCCCAAACTGAAGCGCTGCCGCAGCGCCTGGCTTTGCCGACGCGATACCGCGAGCCACTGACCGCTGTGCAGTTGCAACTGCAAGCCTGCTTCGGCGCTGTGTTGCAGCTTTGCGATGGCATCCAGGCGCAACAGGGCTTGGCGGTTGATCTGCTGGTAGCGCTGCGGGTCCAGGCGCGGCAGCAAACGCGTGAGGCTGCCGGGCAGCAGGAAGACGCCCTGCGGCGTGTGCAGTTCCAGATAGTTGTCGCGGCTTTCGATCAGGGCGATGTCGCCCAGGCGGATCAGGGCCATCTGTTCGCCGCGACGCAGCAGCACGCGGTGCTCGTCGGGCAGGTAGGGGCTGTGGCGCTGCGCTAGCTCGGCGCGCAGGCGTTCCAGAGCCTGGGCCAGGCGCTCGGCCGCGACTGGTTTGACCAGATAGTCCAGCGCATTGAGGTCAAAGGCCTCGACCGCAAAGCTGGCATGCGCGGTGCAGAAGATGATTCGTGCCCGGGCGTCCAGGGCGCGGGCCACGGCCAGGCCGTCTTGCTCGGGCATCTGCACATCGAGCAGCAGGGCGTCGGGCTGCAACTCGGCTTGCAGGGTCAGGGCTTCCTCGCCGTTGCTCGCTTCACTCACCACCTCGACATCGGTGTGGGCGGCCAGCAGGCGGCGCAGCTCGGCCCGAGCCAGGCGCTCGTCGTCCACCAGCAGCAGGCGCAAGGGAGGGGGCTTCAACAGGGTCATGGCCTTGCGCCGTCCTGCCAGGGCAGTCGCAGTTCGACCCGGTACTGGCCCGAGGCCTTCGGTCCGGCCTGCAGCTCTGCTGACGCGCCCAGCTGCAGCCGCAGGCTCTCGCGCAGATGCGCCAGGCCACTGCCCAAGCCGGGCGCCGTGGCCGTGCTGACTTGCTGCGCCAAGGGATTTTCAAGCCGCAAGCACCAGACCGGGCTGCCCGCCTCGTGCGCCGCGTGGATGCGCAGGCAGCCACCCTCGCGGCGCGCCCCGATGCCATGTTTGATCGCGTTTTCGCACAGGCCCAGCAGGGCAAAGCGCGGCAGGCGCTGGGCCATCAGCTCGGACGGCAGCGTGAGGTCCAGCTGCAAGCGCGCTTCCAGGCGGCTGCTTTCGAGGGCGAGATAGCGCTGGCAGAGCTGCCATTCTTCGTCGAGGCGGCAGAGGCTGCCGCTTTGCTCCAGGCTGGCGCGCAAGAGGGTGGACAGCTCGGTCAGCAAATGGGCGGCGCGCTCGGGGTTCTCGAAGATCAGGCCGCGCACCGTATTCATGGCGTTGAACAGAAAGTGTGGCTTGAGCTGGTTCTGCAGGGCTTGCAGCTGGGCTGCGCGGGCTTCTTGCTCCAGGGCGGCGCGCTGGCGCCGGTCCAAATGGCTTTGCCAGGCGAGGCTGAACAACAGGTACTGGGCCAGGGCCACCACCCAGCTGCCGCCCTGGCTGATCCAGCGCAGTTGCTCCTGGCTCAGTTTCAGGGCTTGGGGGTCCAGGGGCACGCCACTGCCGAGCTGTTGGCTCAGGGTGTGGATGCACAGGGCGTCGATGGCGGCCAGTGCGCCCAACAGGGGCAGGCGGCGCGCCCAGGTCTGCGCCGGTCGCGCTTGCCAGACCAGCAGCCAGAGCAGGCCGCAGCGCAGCAGGGCCATCAGGCCGACGCGCTGCACCGTGCTCACGCGCAAGCCCGTGTCACCGAAGAGGGCGAGTTGAATCAGCAGGATCAACAGCGCCTGCAGCCCGCACAAGGACAGCAAAAGGCCGGTCTGGCGCCAGCTCGGCCAGGCCGACGAGGCAGCGGTATGCGTGGTTTCAGTACGCGACACGTTCCACCTTGAAGCCCTGGGCTTGCAGCAGGGTCGGCAGGCCCTCGCTGCCCAGATGGCCGGGCGCCACGGCCACAAACAGGCGCTGGCCTTCGCGCAGGCGCTGGGCGATCTTGAGGCTCCAGGCCTGGTCGCGCTGGCGCTGGACGCGCTCGCGGGTGGCGGGCGTGAAGGCCGAGCTCTCGAGCTTGGCCTGCAGGGCCGCCATATCGCCGCGGCGCCAGGCGGCATAGCTCTGCACGCTGTCCTGGCCCTGGCTGACGAGCAGGCGGCGCAGCAGGGCCTGCTGGTCAGCTTCGGGGATGGATTGCAGCAGTTGGAAGCCGGCCTGCAAGCCTTCCAGCTCCAGCAAGGGCTTGTCCTTCATGGCGCGGTGCACCAGGCCCATGCTGCTCTGTGGTTCCTGGTTTTGCAGGCCGGCTTTCTGGGCCATCAGCTTGTGCAGGGCGGCCACCACGAAGAAGGGCGGCAGGCTGTCCAGCGCGCTGCAGGGCAGGCTTTGCTGCTGGCACATCTGATCCAACTCGGTGCCCAGTTCGGCGGGCAGGCCGGCGCGGAAGGAGGCGCCGGGTTTGCGCAGCGCCGCCAGCAGGGGCGCAACTTCGGTGGGAGAAACCGGCATGCGCAGCTCGCTGGCCAGCTGATCGCTTTGGCTCAGCGCTTCTTGCACCGGAGCGGGCAGTGCGCTGATGCCGGGCTCGCTCCAGGGCAGGGCGCCGAACAACCAGGAGCGCCGGCCCTGGTGCTCGACCGACCACAGGGCGGGGCGGTAGTCGGCTTGGCTGGCCGTGGCCCTGGCGGCAACTTGCGTGGCGGCGGGGGCTTCGGGTGTGGCCGTGCAGGCAACATTCAAACAACTCAGGGCAGCGAAGAGGGCGAGGGCAAATTGGGGCATGGTCATGCGAGCAGGAAGTTTCAGGAGGCTTGGGTGTCGACGGGCCTCACTGTGCCCAGCCGCCCGCCGCCTGTCGCCCGCTTTCATGGCCAGCGGCGCAAATACCGGGCCGAGCGGTCAGCGGCCTGCCTCCGGGACCAAGCACACGCCATAACGCTGCAACAGCTCGGCGTGGGGGCAGAACTCAGGCGACCACAAGCCTTGCTCGACGGCCTGGGCCGCCCAGTCCATGTCCAGGCTGTGCACCAAGCCTAGGCCCAGCGGTGTGCTCAGGAACAGGCGGTCTTGCTCATCCAGCCAACTGGCGTTGACGGTGGTGCTCAGGCCGGTGTGGCTTTGCACGCTGCCGGCCGGCTGCAGGGCGGCGGCATCGACCCGCCAGACCCAGGGCGCTGCCTCCAGCTGCAAGTAAACCCGCTGCGGGCCGTTCTGGAAAAACCAGGCACCGCGCTCGTCCACCGCGTAATTGCGCTCAATGAATTGGCGCAGTTTCTCGTGGGTGATGCGGCTGCCCTTGACTTGCGGGAAGGGGCCGGCCGCTTGAATGCGATCGTCGCGCATATACCAGTCGCCTCTTGCATCCAAGGCCAGCCAGCCATAGCAGTGCGGCACATTCGGCCATTTCTTCAGGGCCGCTTCGACGATTGCATCCATGTGCGCAGTGTAGGGGGGTGACGCTTCAGAGCGAGCGCGCCAGCCAGTCGCAAACCTGCTCGGGCATGCCAAAAACATGGCCGGGCGGGCGCCCTTGGGCAAAGCCAACATGGCCGCCATGCGCCGGTTGCCACAAGGTCACGTAGGGGCTGACGTCCTGGGGGCGCGGCAGGCAGTCGGCCGGCACAAAGGGGTCGTTGCGGGCGTTCAGCACCAGGGCCGGCATGCGGATGCGCTTCAGGTGCGGCTTGGCCGAGGCGCGGCTCCAATAGTCTTCGGTGTTACGAAAACCATGCAGCGGCGCGGTGAAGAGATTGTCGAACTCATAGAGATCGCGCGCCGCGCGTAGGCGATCGCCGTCGAAGAGGCCCGGATGCTGCTCCAGCTTTTTCAGCGCCTTGGGCACCATGGTCTTGAGGAACATGCGGGTGTAGAACAAGCGGTTGACGCCGCTGCCGATGGCGTGGCCGGCCGCCGCCAGGTCCACCGGCGAGCAGATCGAGCAGATGGCGCGGGCGGTGGCCGAGGCGCTTTGCCCGTGTTCTTGCGCCCAACGCAGCAGCGCATTGCCGCCTAGCGAAACACCGGCGGCAAGCAGCGGGCCGCTGTGCAACGCTTTGAAGCGCGCCAGCATCCAGCCCACTTCTTCAAAGTCGCCTGAGTGATAGGCGCGCGGCGCCAAATTCAGCTCGCCCGAGCAGCCGCGGAAATGTGGCAGCGCAAAGGCCCAGCCGCGCGAGCGCGCCACCGTGGCAAAGGCTTGAGAGGAATGGCTTTCGGAGCTGCCCTCCAGGCCGTGGAAGAGCACCAGCAAGGGCCGCTCGACCTCGCCTTGGTCGGGGTAGTCCAGCCAGTCGACGTCGACAAAGTCGCCATCCGGCGTGTCCCAGCGCTCGCGCCGGAAGCTCAGCGCAGGCCCGCCGTTATGGCGAGAGAACAGCGCGGGCCAGATGGTTTGCGCATGGCCGCCGGGCAACCAACGGGGGGCTTGGTACTGCATCACTCGGGCGGATCGCTGCATGCGGGGAGGGCGCGAGGCGCCATCAGCGCCCCGAAAGAATCAATGCAAGGTGGCCGGCTCTTCCACCACTTCTTGGATGTCGTGGGCGGTGCCGGGGCTGGCATGGTGCACCACCATGCGCCAGCCAAAGGCGGTCTTCAGATACACGTTGGTGGCAATCACCCAGGCGCTTTGCTGGCCGTCCGCACCTTCGACGATGACGCGCTCCAGCACCTGATGGATGGCGGTTTCGCCGGTGTGGATGCGACGCACCCGCTCAGGCGTGACCGCAATAGCGCCTTGCGCAAACACCACTTCAAAGGCCGCGCGAATCGCGCCCATGCCCACCACGCGAGGCCCGCCGGGGTGGACGCAGGAAATCTCCTCGTCCTCGGCCCAGATGGCCATCAGCCGACTCAAATCGGCCTGCTGCAGCGCTTCGTAAAACTGCGCTTCCGTGTCCTCGGGCGAGGACAGCAGAGCGGCGGCTTGGGCTTTGCTGCGCTGCATTTCAGTGGTGGCTGTGCAGCACTTCGCCGGCCTTGAGCTGATAGACGGTGCCACAGTAGGGGCACTTGCCGCCGCCTTCGTGGGTGACGTCGATGAAGACCTTGGGGTGGCTGCTCCACAAGCTCATCTTGGGGTTGGGGCAGGCCACAACGCCAGGGCCTTGCACGTCGGCGGCGGTGACTTCAACAACAGATTGGGTATTGCTCATCTTGGGCTTTCTTTGCGGGCTAGGGCAGATGCTGAAGCGGTCTCAGACCAGGGTCAGCCAGTGTGCGTACTTGGGGTTGCGGCCATTGACGATGTCAAAGAACGCGGTCTGAATTTTTTCGGTGATGGGGCCGCGCGAACCGGAGCCCAGCTCGATGCGGTCCAGCTCACGGATCGGCGTGACTTCGGCAGCGGTGCCGGTGAAGAAGGCCTCGTCGCAGATATAGACCTCATCGCGGGTGATGCGCTTTTCCACCAGTTTCAGGCCCAGGTCCTGGCAGATGTGGAAGATGGTGTTGCGGGTGATGCCGTTCAGCGCACCAGCCGACAGATCGGGGGTGTAGACCACGCCGTTCTTGATCACGAACAGGTTTTCGCCCGCGCCTTCGGACACAAAGCCCGAGGCGTCCAGCAGCATGGCTTCGTCGTAGCCATCGTCCGTGGCTTCCATATTGGCCAGGATGGAGTTGGTGTAGTTGCTCACTGCCTTGGCCTGCGTCATCGTGATGTTGACGTGGTGGCGGGTGTAGCTGCTGGTCTTGACGCGGATGCCGCGCTTCAGGCCCTCCTCGCCCAGGTAGGCGCCCCAGGCCCAGGCCGCCACCATCAGGTGGATGGTGTTGCCCTTGGGGCTGACGCCGAGCTTCTTGTCGCCGATCCAGGTCAGCGGGCGCAGGTAGCAGCTCTCGAGCTTGTTCTCGCGCACCACCGTCTTCTGGGCCTGCATCACCTCTTCCAGCGTGAAGGGGATCTTCATGCGCAGGATCTTGGCGCTGTTGAACAGCCGCTCGGTGTGCTCGCGCAGGCGGAAGATGGCCGTGCCGTTGGCGGTGTTGTAGGCGCGCACGCCCTCGAAGGCGCCGCAGCCATAGTGCAGGGTGTGGCTCAGCACATGGATCTTGGCGTCGCGCCATTCCACCAGTTCGCCGTCCATCCAAATCTTGCCGTCGCGGTCGTCCAGGGACATGGGGCTCTCCTTGCCTATCTCAATGCTTGTGCTCAAGGGTTTCGGGTGCAGGGCGCATCCCGGCGCCAGGTGGCGCTTCCTGGCTGGCGATTCTAGCGGGGCGCCACTTCGTGACATCTGGGGCATTGGGCGCTAGGGCTTCCGAGAGTTGCGACTTTTGCACGCCGGCGATCCCTCAGGCGCGGGGGTGTCGGCGGGCCACAGTTGTGCGCCGGCCGCTCATAGTGGAGTCATGGCTAGGTTTGAAGCTTCCGGCCCAAACGAGTGGCCATGTCTCATCCCAGAGGAGTGCTGACATGAAGATCCCCGCCCTAACACGCAGCCAACAATTTGCTGCTTCGGCCATTTTGTTGATGTCGATCAGTCTCTCGGTAGCGGCCAAACCGGCTGCAAGCCAGATGACTGCTTGTGGGGCCGGCGACCTGTCCGGCGTGACCTTTTTGGGCTGCAGCGGTTACTTTTCGGGCAATCTGATCAACGGCAACCCCACAGACCAACTCGCGGTGGACGGCTATCTCACGGCCCTGGGCCTGGCCGGAACCGGTGGCGTCTGGGTTGAAAAGATCGAGAACCTGAACGGCAACAGCGTCTTCAACTTCAATACGCCGCTGAACGGCGTGAGCTATCTGGGCATCCACAAGGGTGGCGGGCAAGACCAGGGCACGGCCTTCTACAAGATCAACGCGGGTAGCAATCTCGACACGTTCACCTTCAACCTGGGCAGTTCGTCGAATGCGGCTCAGTATTCGGTGTCGGCCGTGCCGGAGCCGCAGACCTATGGCCTGATGCTGGCCGGTTTGGCCGTGATCGGCTTTCTGGCGCGGCGCCGCTCGGCGCGTTGAACTTGCCGAAGGCTCAGGCCGACTCGACCGGCCGAGTCATGGTCTCGGTATTGGCTTCGGTCTCCGCATCGCTGAAGGACTCGGGTCGCACCAGGCTCCAGCTCTGCACCTTGCCGCCGGCCATCACCACCTCGACCTGAATGCCGCCGGGGTCGATCCAGCCATAGGTCTCGGGCGCATCGCTGAGTTTGCGGCCCAGGCTGCGGGTCAGCGGCAGCAAGTCGATCAGCTTCATGCCCGCTTGCAGCTTGGCGTTCAGCATCACCGCGCTTTCGATATGGCCGACCGGGGCGTCTGAGGCCATGCGCATGATGCGCATCAGCTTGGCGAACTGCAGCAGCAGCCAAAAGACCACGATGGTCAGCGCCAGGATCACGCCCTTCCAGCCATACAGCAGGCCGCCCGAAATCAGCGCGGCCAGGGCCAGCGCACTACCAATCCAAGTATTCATGGGGGCGAATGCTAACTGCCTGCTCGCAACAGGGGGTCGGCGCTGCCGTCCAGATGGTCCCAGCCGTAGTTGCGTTCGACCTTGGCGATGCGCAGCGCGTAATGCTCATACCAATCGGCGCGGCCCTGGTCGCGGGCCGTTTGGTGCTGCCCTTCGCGGCGCCAGGCGGCAATGTCTTGCAGGCTGCGCCAGTAAGAAACGGTGATGCCCAGGCCATCGGCACCGCGCGTGCTTTCAACGCCGAGGTAACCCGGCTGTTGGGCCGCCAGGGTCACCATGCGATCGGCGGTCTCGGCGTAACCGAGTGCCACCGAGTTGCGCTGGCTGGTGAAGATCACCGCGTAATACGGGGTCTCGAACAAGGGCGCGAGGCCGGGGTGTGTGGTGGTGTTGTGGCTGCTCATCAAAGACCTCTCGCCATTTCCATGGCTTCTTCAATCCGTTCGACCGCATGCACGGTCAGGCCCTCGATCGGTTTCTTGGGCGCATTGGCTTTGGGCACGATGGCGACGGAGAAGCCCAGCTTGGCGGCTTCTTTCAGTCGCTCTTGCCCACGCGGTGCCGGCCGAATCTCTCCGGCCAAGCCGATTTCTCCAAAGGCAATAAAGCCCTTGGGCAGCGCGCGTCCGCGCAGCGAACCTTGAATGGCCAGCAGCACCGCCAAGTCGGCTGCCGGCTCGCTGATGCGCACCCCGCCCACCGCATTGATGAACACATCTTGGTCCATGGTGGCCACGCCGGCGTGGCGATGCAGCACCGCCAGCAACATGGCCAGACGGTCCCGGTCCAGGCCCACCGAGAGGCGGCGCGGACTGGGCCCACCGCTGTCCACCAGGGCTTGCAACTCCACCAGCATCGGCCGCGTGCCTTCCAGCGTCACCAGCACGCAACTGCCGGGCACCGGCTCGCCATGGGTGCTCAAAAAGATGGCACTGGGGTTGGCCACGCCCTTCAGACCTTTTTCGGTCATGGCGAAGACGCCGATTTCATTGACCGCGCCGAAGCGGTTCTTGATCGCCCGCACCAGTCGGAAGCTGCTGTGCGTGTCGCCCTCAAAGTACAGCACCGTGTCAACGATGTGCTCCAGCACCCGCGGGCCGGCAATCGCACCTTCTTTGGTGACATGACCGACCAGCACGATAGAACAGCCGCTGGCCTTGGCGGTGCGGGTCAACTGGGCCGCGCATTCGCGCACCTGGGCCACCGAGCCGGGGGCCGAGTTCAGATGCTCGGAGTAGAGGGTCTGGATCGAGTCGATGACGCAAAACGCCGGCTTCTCGGCCTCCAGCGTGGCGAGGATTTTTTCCAGGCTGATCTCGGCCAGCACCCGCACCTTGTTGCCCGCCAAGCCCAGGCGCCGCGAGCGCATGGCGATCTGCGCGCCCGATTCTTCGCCGGTCACATAGAGCACCGGCAGCTTGTGCGAGAGGTCTTCAATCGCCTGCAGCAGCAGTGTGGACTTGCCGATGCCGGGGTCGCCGCCGATCAGCACCACGCCGCCGGCGACGATGCCGCCGCCCAGCACCCGGTCCAGTTCTTCTTGGCCGGTGGGGGTGCGTTCAAAGTCGGTGGCCTCGATCTCGCTCAGCGTGGCGACCGGCTGGCTTTTGGCCAAGGCCTGGTAGCGGTTGTTTTTGCCGCCGGCGCCGGGCGCTTCGGCAATGCCTTCCACCAAGGTGTTCCAGGCGCCGCAACTGGGGCATTTGCCCAGCCATTTGGGGCTGATGCCGCCACAGTCAGAGCAGGTGTAGATCGATTTTTCTTTGGCCATGGGGCGATTGTCCATGGCTCTTGCCGACTCCGCCCCGGCCAACTCGCCGAAGCCGGCTGATTGCCCCTGGCCATGCGCTGTGAAGGGGGACAAGAGACAATGCTCGCAGCTCTTTGTGGAGCGGTCGGAGTCAATCGCATGCAGTTCTCAACTTGGCTGGCCTTTTTCGCCGCCGCCTGGGCCATCAGCCTGTCCCCTGGCGCGGGGGCCATTGCGGCCATGAGCTCGGGCCTGAACCATGGTTTCAAGCGCGGCTACTTCACCACTTTTGGTTTGATCCTGGGCATCCTGACCCAGATCGTCTTGGTGGGCGCCGGTTTGGGCGCTTTGATCGCCACCTCCAGCCTGGGTTTTGCCATCGTCAAATGGCTGGGCGTGGCCTATCTCGTTTACTTGGGCATTCAGCAGTGGCGCGCCCCGGCCACGCCGATGGTGGCGGCCCATGATGAGTCGCGCCAAGTCAGCCGCCGGCAGCTGGTGCTGCGCGGCTGGATGATCAATGCGGTCAATCCCAAGGGCACGGTCTTCCTCTTGGCCGTGGTGCCGCAGTTCCTGAACCTCCAGGGCGACTTGACGCAGCAGTATCTGGTGATTGCCGCCACACTCTGCTTCACCGACTTGGTGGTGATGGCAGGCTACACGGCCTTGGCCGCGCGGGTCTTGTCGGCGCTGCGCTCCAGCCATCACATCCAGATGATGAACCGGACCTTTGGCGCCCTTTTTGTTGCCGCCGGCGCCTTGCTGGCTACTTTCAAACGTGGCGTCTGAATTGCTGGCCACTTTCAAACGTGGCGTCTGAATTGCTGGCCCCCTTGGTTCAAGGACAGATCCTCATGCCCATCGTTCCCTTGTTTGCAGCCATTTTGGCCTTGCTGTTTTTCGCTCTCAGTGTGCGAACGCTGCGCTTGCGGCATCGGCTGAAGATCGGTCTCGGCGATGCGGGCAATAGCGAAATGCTGCGCGCGGTGCGGGTGCACTCGAACTTTGCTGAATATGTGCCCCTCACGCTCTTGCTCTTGTTTTTTGCCGAGAGCCTGGGGGCGCCGGCTTGGGCGATGCTGGGCTTGTGTTCGCTCTTGCTGCTGGGCCGCTGCTCGCATGCTTACGGCGTCAGCCAGCCGCGCGAGAACTACAACTTCCGCATCGCTGGCATGGCCATGACCTTCGCTGCCCTCTTGGCCTCAGCAGCCTATGTCTTTTGGGCCTATGGCCTGAGCCTGTTAGGCTGAAGCGGCATTCGAGTTCCCGCCGCAGCGGCTTTTCTTCTTTTCTCTGACAAACGCCTGAGACAGGCGTTTTTTGTTTTTTATGCCCACCATTTCTACTCGCTGGCTGTTCTGGGGCCCAACGCTGATCTGGGCCAGCACCTGGCATGTGATCCTGTACCAACTGGACAGCGGGGTGCCGGTGCTTAACTCAGTGGCTTGGCGTTTTGCCATCGCGGCCTTGCTCTTGCTGGGGCTGGCCCTGTGGCGGCGCGAGTCGATGAAGATGCCCGCCTCGGCCCATCTCTTGATGCTGGCCACCGGCATCGTGCAGTACAGCGGCAACTACTACTCGGTCTATGAGGCCGAGCGCCACATTCCTTCGGGTTTGGTGGCGGTCTTGTTCTGTTTGATGGTGTTTGGCAATGCGCTGAGCGGTCGGGTGTTTTTCGGGCAGAAAGTGACGCGTCGCTTTTTGCTGGCCGCCAGCGGTGGGGTGCTGGGCGTCGTGATGATTTTTTGGCCCGAGATTGCCGCGACCGGGGCGCGGCCATCGGCGGCCCTGGGCTTGAGTTTGGGCCTGCTGGCGGTCTTGGCGGCCTGCATCGGCAATGTGCTGACCTTGACGCTGACCCGTCGCGGCCTGGCCTTGGTGCCCATCCTGGCCTGGAGCATGGGCTATGGCTCGGCGTTTCTGCTCTTGATGTCGCTGCTCAGCGGCCAGGGACTGCACTTTGATTGGCGCGCGCCCTATGTCTTGAGCCTGCTGTACCTGGCGGTGTTCGGCTCGGTGATGGCCTTCGTGCTCTATTTCAAACTGGCCCAGTTGCAAGGGCCGGCCCGCGCCGCGCTGACCGGCGTGGTCATTCCTGTCATCGCTTTGGGGATCTCGGCTACCTTGGAGGGCTGGGTGCCCAGCCTGCTGTCGGTGGCCGGCATGGGCTTGTGCCTGGGCAGCATCTATTGGGCGACCCGCCCCAGTTGATTCAAGGGGTGGCGTCCTTGGGCGCCGTGCGTGGCAGGGTCAGCGTGAACGTGGTGCCGACACCGAGTGTGCTTTGCAAGTCGATCTCGCCGCCCAGCACATTGCGCACCATGTGGTAGACCAGATGCAAGCCCAGGCCGCTGCCGCCCTGGCCAAAGCGTGTGGTGAAGAAGGGCTTGAACACCTGATCCAAATGCTCGGGCGGAATGCCTTGGCCGTTGTCGCTGATGGTGATCACCACCCGCTCGGCATCAGCGGCTTGCAAGCGAATCTCGATACGTCCCCCGGGCTGACCCTCAAAGCCATGCACCGCAGAGTTTTGCACCAGATTGGTCAGGACCTGACCAAAAGGGCCGGGATAGCTGTCCAGCTTGAGGTCTTCGGGCAACTCGATCAGCACCTCATGCTGCTGGGCCTTGAGCGCAAAGTGCAGCAGGTGCACCACTTCCTCGGTGACTTGCTTGAGCCCAAAAGGTCGTCGTTGCAGGCTGGAGCTGTCCACCGCCACTTGCTTGAAATCCTGCACCAAGCCGGCGCTGCGGCGAACATTGCCGAGCGCCAAGTCCAGCGAGGCCGCCGCCGTGTCCAGCGCTGCAAGCAGCTCGCTGCGGCGCACCGGTCCCCCGTCTAGCATCAAACGGGCTTGGCCCACGGCGCCGACAGCGGTGTCGGTGGCCATCAAGGCATTGCCGATGGGCGTGTTCAGCTCATGCGAAACGCCCGCCACCAGGGAGCCCAGTCCCGCCAGCGTCTCCCGCTGGACCAGTTCTTCTTGCGCCTGCTGCAGCGCCGCCGTACGTTCCCGAACCCGGGCTTCGAGGGAGATGTTCAGCAGCCGCACCTCTTCCTCGGCCTGCCGGCGCTCCTTGACCTCAGCTTCTAGGGCGCGCAGAGCGGCTTGTTCCTGGCGGCGGTGGGCGGCCAGTTCGGCGGCCATGGTGTCAAACGCCTGATTCAAACGGTGCAGGTCGCGGGAGGACTGTGGCGGCAGCGCCTCGGGCTCCTCGCCTCGCAGCACGCGCACAGCCAAAGCCTCGGTGGACACCGTGACCGCATTCAAGGGCTGCTGCAGACGCCGGCGAATCACGCCGCGCAAGAGCCACAAGGTCAATATCAGCGTGCCGCCGCCCAGCGCCAACATGATGCCGACCAACTGCTCAAGCAAGGCCTCGACCTTCGACTGCGGCAAGACCTGGACCGACCACCAACCGGGCCCCTGGATCGGCGCCCAGACCAACTGATAGCGCCCATCGGCCGTGCGCGCGCTGTAGGTTCCAGCCTCGGCTTGGCTGATCAGCGCATAGGCCGCACTCAGCAGCGGGTCCTTCAATTCCATCAGCGACAACTGACCCTGAGCCGCCGCGATGCGTTCGCGCAACTCGGGATGCGCGATCAAATGGCCATCGCGGCTGATGATCATGGAGATTGCATCCAAGGGGGCCTTGGCCTCGGCGATTTGCTTGAGCATGCCGTCGATGGTGATGTCGTGCCCCAGGGTGCCGACCCATCGGCCCCGCCAGTCCAGGGGCTGGATCACCGACACCATCCAGGCCTTGGCTTCGTCGTCAAAGTAGACCGGGGTCCAAAACACCTGGCGCCTTGGGTTGCGCACCGGATCGGATCCGGTCATGGTCGGGTAGTTGAAGTTGTCGGTCGCCGTTGTGGCGCCCTTGCCCCAGTCAATGCCTGGGGAGAAGACCATCAGGCCTTTTTCGACAAAGTCCGTGTAGGCCGAGAAGTAGGGCGGCACCAGGGCCGGGCCTTGTTCGGCCAGCAGTTGATAGCTCACCACGGCGCGACGGCGTACCGAGGCATCAGGCCCCGAACTGCCGTGCTGCAGGTAGAAGGTCGGCGCACGCTGCGTGTCAATCTGCTCGGGCTTGATGCGCCACAGGCCATCGGCCTGACGCTCGAACAATTGCTGGAAGCGCTGCTCAATCTCCGCATCCTTGGGCAAGTCGATGCGGTGCAACCATTCCTGGGCCAGCCGCTTGACGCTGTCCTGCGCCTGCAAAAAGCTACGCCCCTGTTCGGCCGCCTGCGAAGCGACGCTGCGCTGCATGATGGGCGGCACCGTTTGATCGGCCAAGCGCGCAATCAAGACATAGGCAATCCCGGCCAATGACAAAAGCATCAAAACAACCAAGGCGCTCAACTGCGTGAGCAGTTGGCGGGAAAGCGACTGTTGACGAAAGGCGCTGAGCCATGAGTTCATGCAGCGGGCTCGGTCTGGGTTGACGGTGTGGGCCACGGGCTTGGGCGCCCGTTGCCATGCTAACGCGGGAACGCGAGATCCCTGGTCAAGCCTTGCTTGTTCTTGAGCTGTGAGATGATGTCTGACCCCACTGTGAATGAGGCCGTGCCGTTTAGAGTGTTGCTTGATAGTGCTGCCGCCAGAAGCTGGCTTTTGGCCGAGTCAAGTGGGCAAGGGGTAAGCTGTAGGAGCCGCGCCCAACTCAGGCTCGTGGCTTGTTCTGTTGGCGGCTGAGGAACATTTCGATAGGGCCGGTACAGGCCTTGCTAAACATAGGGGGGCTTATGTCTTGGATGCGAAACGGGTCACTTGCTTGGGGCGCCATGTGTGCGCTTGTCTTGGGTGCGGTTTGGGTCGTGGATCGATCGTTCGTGACCGAGCCGGCTGTCCAGGCGGAGCCCCTTCAGGCGGCGCCCGAGCCTTCCATAGCCTCGACCCGCATCGCTGAGCCCGTCTCGCGCCCTGCCTCGGCGGTACAGACCGTGACGGACGCCCAAACGCGACAGTGGCGCGAATTGTTTGCCGGTCAGCCGGGTTTGCGGGCTTTGCAAGTGAAAGCGGGCGAAAGTTTGCGGCCCATCTGGACCTTGGCCAGGGCCATGCCGGAGCAAGGTGGCTTTTGGGTCGCGCAGCGCTTGGGCGAGGTATGCGAGTTCTCCAGTCAGTTGAGTCAGCGACCCGAGATCAGGAACGCTGCGCAAGGCCCGCATCAACAGCAATTGCAGCAGCGCAGTGAGATGGCGCACAGCCGCTTGCAGGCCAGCTGCAATCAAATGCTCGATAGCGAGTTCGGCAAGCCCGTGTTGAAACCGTTCTTGACGGAGCTGCTCAAAGACGGCGCCGCGCAGAAAGACCCCTATCTGGCGGCCGCCAATCCCAAAGTTCACTTGATCGACCTTTCGGTCGAAGAGCAGCGCAAAGTCATCAAAAACATCTTGGACTTCCCCTCCGAGTCTTCAGTCTTTCGACTGTTTCAGCTGTCGGTTCAGGGCCAGTGGTTTGAAGGCCAGCGCTACCCTTACCGCAAGGACGAATCGACTTTTTCTGGCTCAAGTGCAGAGATTTCCGTCGCCGAGGATTTCGTCCCCTGCATTCTTGAGAACCGCTGCCAGGACCGCGACAGTTTGCGCTGGGCCATGCGCTGCGCCATGCACACCGACTACTGCGGGGATGATCCCTTGGAGGCGATTCTGGCCAGAGAGTTGGCGGGACGAGGGGTGCCCAATCCAGAACAGGCCGCGCTGTCGGTGTTGAATCTGAGCCAGCGTATCGCGCAGGCGATTGCCAGCAAGGATGTGGAGAAGTTCGTCCGCCCGACCCCAGCCCCCTGAGCCCCAGCGTTTGAAGCCGGATGCATCAGGGGGGCAGCGAAGCTGATGCGCATCAGCAGGCCTCAGTTCGGAATCTGCACCCTTGGCAGCGCCCGCGTTGGCACCAAGGCCCAGAGCAGCGCGTAGACCACCAGGCTGATGCCATGGCAGGGCAGCAAGAGGACGAAGATCAGGCGCCAGATCCATGAGGCCGTGCCGCTGATCTCACTCAGCCCACCGCAGACGCCGCCCAGCCAGCGGTCTTCGCGGCTGCGCTGCAAGCCGTTCAGCGCGCCACCCAGACCGGTGGGTCGAGGCGCGTTCGCTGTGCCGGCTTGCGAGCCCGCATCGGCGGCTTCTCCCAGCAAACGGGCCTTGGCGCGGCTGAATTCCTCATCGCTCAGGTGGCCGCGTTGATGCAACTCGGCCAGACGTTCGAATTCGGTGCTGAATGACATAGGGACTCCTTGCCGACAGGGGAAACAGGTCTGTCTTGCAGGCAAGTGTGCCGATCGCAGAGCAGTGACGCCAACCGTCTGCGATGAACTGCAGCAGGGGCAGCATGGTCGGTTCAGATCAGGGTATTCCCTGGAGTGTTGGTCTCTGACTCACTCACTGACTCGGCCGCGTCCGGCTTTGACATGGCTGCGGATCGCCTTGCCCTCCAGTCGGCGCATCTTGGATCCCCAGGTCGGCTTGGTCGCGCGGCGGGCTTTCGGCGTGTGGGCCACGCTTTGCACCAGTTCGACCAGGCGGCTGACCGCGTCGGCGCGGTTGGCCTCCTGGCTGCGTGATTCCTGGGCCTTGATGACGATCACCCCGTCCAAGGTCAGGCGCTGATCCGACAGGGCCAGCAAACGCTCCTTGATGACCGGTGGCAGCGTCGAGCGCCGGATGTCAAAGCGCAGATGCACCGCGCTGGAGACCTTGTTGACGTTTTGCCCGCCCGGGCCGCTGGCGCGGATGAAGCTGAAGTCCAGCTCCCAGTCGGCCGGGGTCCAGTGCAGGTTCACCGCTCAGGCCCTTGGTCGGGTGGGCGTCAGGCCCCTGAGGCTCATCCGGCGATCGGCTCGACGATCACCGGCACCCGCTTGGCCAGCGCGCACATCAGCTCATAGCCGATGGTGCCGGCGGCCTGGGCCACCTCATCGATGGGCAAGACCTGACCCTTGGGGCCGCGGCCCCAAAGCGTCACCTCGCTGCCAAAGCCGGCGCTGGCGGGCAGGGCGCTCAGATCGACCGCCAACATATCCATCGACACCCGTCCGACGGTGGTGGTGCGTTGGCCGTCCACCAGGATCGGTGAGCCGCTGGGCACATGGCGCGGGTAGCCGTCGGCATAACCGCAGGCGACGATGCCGATGCGCATGGGCTTGCTGGCGGTAAAGCTGCTGCCGTAGCCCACGGTGTCTCCGGGCTGCAGATGCTGGATGCCAATGATCTTGGAGCGCAGCGTCATGCCGGGGCGCAGGTCCCAATGCTCGGGGCCATGCTCCGGGTAGTCGGGCACGCCACCGTAAGTCATGATGCCGGCGCGCACCCAGTCGCTGTTCACACGCGCCGTGTGGCGCAGGGTGGCGGCGCTGTTCGACACCGTGCGTTCGCCGGGCAGGTCGGCGCAGACCTGGTTGAAGATGTCCAACTGGTGCTGGATGCCATCTTTGCCGAAGCGCAGCGAGTCGGCGTCCGAGAAATGCGTCATCAGCGAGATTTCGTCAACCTGGGGCAGGGCGTTCAGCCGGGTCCAGGCGGCGCGGAAGGCCTGCGGCGCAAAGCCGAGCCGGTTCATGCCGCTGTTCAATTTGAGGAACACGCGGTGCGGCTCGTGCGTTTTGTGCATGGCCAGCCAGTCGATCTGCTGTTCGCAATGCACCGCATGCCAGAGCTTGAGCCGCGAGCAGAGTTCCAGGTCGCGGGTTTCGAAGCAGCCTTCCAGCAGCAGAATCGGGCCGCGCCAGCCAAGCGCGCGGATGCGCTGCGCTTCGTCCAGGTCCAACAGCGCAAAGCCATCGGCGGCGCGCAGGCCTTCGTAAACATTCTCGATCCCATGGCCGTAGGCATTCGCCTTGACGACGGCCCAGACCTGCGCATCCGGTGCGCAAGCGCGCGCGCGGGCCAGGTTGTGGGCCAGGTTGGGAACGTGGATCAGGGCTTCAATAGGACGTGGCATGGGCCGAATTGTGGCACCGCCCTGGGGCACTGGCGTGACTTCAGCCAAACCCGCGCAAGCCCTGCATGCTATAAACCCGGCGCAGCGCTTGTTGTGAGCCCGGTCTCCAGCAGCCCCCGCAAGGGTGCCGGCGCGAATCTCTCGCAGTATCGATTGGGTTCATGAAAAAAGGCTTTTCCACCATCATGTCAGCGCAGTTCTTCAGCTCGCTGGCTGATCAGGCTTTGCTGGTCGGAGCGATCGAACTGCTCAAGAGCACCGGCTCGCCGGCCTGGCAGATTCCGGCACTTGCGCCGATGTTTGCCTTGTTTTACGTGGTGTTGGCGCCCTTTGTGGGGGCTTTTGCCGATGCGATCCCCAAGGGCAAGGTCATGTTCTATTCGAACTTGATCAAGATTGCCGGCTGTTTGATGATGCTCTTTGGCACCCATCCGCTGTTGGCCTATGCGGTGGTGGGTTTTGGGGCCGCGGCGTATTCGCCCGCCAAGTACGGCATCTTGACGGAGTTGCTGCCGCCCTCGCAACTGGTCAAGGCCAATGGTTGGATGGAAGGCTTGACGATTGCTTCCGTCGTTCTGGGCATCTTGCTCGGCGGCCAATTGGTTGGCCCGCATCTGGCACCTTTGCTGCTGGGACTGGATTTGCCCTTTATTGATACCGGCATCAACACGCCGCCGGAGGCCGCGATCGCCAGCATCGTCCTCCTGTACATCGTCGCGGCGATCTTCAATCTCTACATTCCCCGCACCGATGCGCCGCTGCAGCCGCTGGGCCATGGGCTGGTCGGTCTGGTGCGTGACTTTGCCGATTGCAACTCACGCCTGTGGAAAGACAAGCTGGGCCAGATCTCGCTCGCGACGACCACGCTGTTCTGGGGTGTGTCCGGCAATATGCGCATCATCGTCTTCCCCTGGGCGGCCGTGGCCTTGGGCTACACGACCACTCAGGCGTCCAATTTGGCGGGCGTGGTGGCGATTGGCACGGTGGCCGGTGCGGTGATTGCGGCTTCCATCATGCGGCTGGATGGGGCCACCAAGGTGATCCCCTTGGGCATCGGCATCGGTGTTTTGGTGGTCGGCCTCAATCTGGTGACCAATGTTTGGGTGGCGGTGCCCTTCTTGGTGGTCTTGGGCCTGATCGGTGGTTTCTTGGTGGTGCCGATGAATGCCCTGTTGCAGCACCGCGGCCACAACCTGATGGGCGCGGGCCGCTCCATCGCGGTGCAAAACTTCAATGAGCAGGCTTGCATCCTGGGGCTGGGCGCGCTCTACACCGGCATGGCGAAATTTGGTTTCTCCACCTTCACGGCGATTGCCATCTTCGGCCTGATCGTGGCCCTGACCATGTACTGGGTCTACCGCTGGCACCAGAGCAATCTGAAACACCACGGCGCTGAAGTGGAGCGGTTGCAGGCCTTGGCCCGCTGTGACGATTGCCATTGAGCGGGTCGCGGTTTGAATGAAAAAACGGCGGGAGAGCTTTTCAAGCCTCCCGCCGTTTTCATTCTTGCGTCGCTGGGGATCGTTCAGCCCTTACGGCGGCCGCTGCTGGGTTCGACATGTTTGACGCCATTCAGCACATCTTCGATGTTCTCTGACCAGGCGCGGGCGATTTTGAAGCAGCCGCTGTGGTTCAAGTGGATCTCGTTGTGCCAGTCGCCGCTGCTGCCGCTGGAGCCCGGGGTGGCCGGTGCCAAAGGCACGGCGGTGGAGTCGAACACATGCAAGCCGGGGAACTGCTCCTTGTCGGCCGCCATGCTCTTGAGCAACAAGGCCAGATGGAAGACCATCAGTCGGCTGACCGCCGCCCAATCGGCCGCGGGCAGGGCGCAGGCCTTCAAGGCCGGGTAGAGCCAGGGGCCGCTGGCACCGAACCCGGCGTCTTCAGCGCCGGCGGGGCGTGGCATGGGCACGGCGTAGCAGTGCATGAAGACCGGCTTGCCGGCCGAGGGCCCTTGGTCGCGCAGCGTCAGCAGGTGCCGCACATTGGTGCGCAAATAGTCGCTGTAGGTGGCCCAGCCCGGCTCTGAGAAGTAACGCGCGACCCCAGCCGAAGGTGGACCCCACTCGGTTTGTCGGCGCAGCAGTCGCAGGTGCAGCGGCACATCTTGCCCATCGGCGGTGTGCGCCGGGGTTTGCGCGGCCGCAATCAAGTCATTGCCACCGACCGACAAGAGAATGCCGTCCCAGGTGGGCGCTTCGTCGCTGCTGAGCAGGCGCACGAAGTCGGGGGCGGACTCCAGATCCACCATATGGCTCAGCGCTTCGCCGGATCCGGCGCAATTGATGGCGCAAACGGGCTGTTTGAACACCATTTCTTGCAGCAAATTGGCATGCGCATTCAGTTTCGCGGCTGCCGTTGAAAACCAGGAATCTCCCTGTGCCAGCAGGCGCCAGCGGAAGTTGCTCAGGTCGGGTGCCGGCGCGGACGCCAGGTCCTCCGGGGTAAAGCAGGCCAGATGATCCAAGAGAGACTCTCCCTTTTTTGCAAAAAGCGACAAGCGTTGCGGAAGCCGTGCGAAAACCAATGCGGAACTTGCGTTCGCGCGCCGCGCAAGCCTATCTCAAAACTGAGCCTTGTAGTCCTGGGTCGTCAGTTTTCACCATGCTATAAACCCTGGGATTTTGCCGATCCGTTGCGCTTTATCTGCGCCTGTATGGGGTCAGGTCTTGCCCGCGCCGCAGCGAACTTGCCAGCGCTGCGCCAAGTGGCTCATGGTTGAGCCTCGCGGCTTTGTCACAAACGGAGGACGAGTCCTTCTTCTTGGCGCAGGCGCTGCGCATCCTGTTCCGCTCTTGCCCGGCCTCTCAATGCCTATGCCCGTTCTTGCCCTGATGTTCAATGCCCTGGTTTGGGGGCTCTCCTGGTGGCCGTTCAGGCAGTTCGCAGATGCCGGCTTGCATCCCTTGTGGACCACCGTCACCTTGTACATCCTGTCCCTGCTGGTGATCAGCATGAGCCAGTGGCGGGCCTGGCGTGAGTTTTTGGCGACGCCCTCACTGTGGCTGATCATGCTGGCCGCCGGCGTGACCAATACGGCGTTCAACTGGGGGGTCGCGCTCGGCGACGTGGTGCGCGTGGTGCTGCTGTTCTATCTGATGCCCCTGTGGGCGGTGTTGTTGGCGCGCCTGATCCTGGGTGAGCGACTGACCGCACTGGCGGGCCTGCGTATGGTGTTGGCGCTCAGTGGTGCCGCCATCGTGCTGGCGCCCGAAGGCGGGGGGCTGCCCTGGCCATCCAGCCTGGCTGACGGTCTGGGCCTGCTGGGCGGTTTCACCTTCGCCTTGAACAATGTGATGCTGCGCCGCGAGGCGCACCGGGGGGCTCATGCGCGTGCACTGGCCATGTTCAGCGGTGGCGTGCTGGTGGCGGGTGTGTCGGCGACCTTGATGGCAGGATTCGGCCAGGTCGCGTGGCCCAGCCTGCCGGGGGCGATCTGGTTCTTGCCCCTGGCCGGTATGGCGGTGCTGTTCTTTCTGTCGAACCTGTCGCTGCAATATGGCGCCGGGCGACTGCCGGCCAATGTGACTGCCATCGTGATGTTGACCGAGGTGCCGGTGGCTGCGGTCTCGGCGATCTGGCTCGGTGGCGGCCATCTAGACCTGAAGACCGGCTTGGGCGGCGTCTGCATTCTGGCTGCGGCGCTGCTGGCGGCCCTAGAGCGGCAGAAAAACGCGCAGGGGGCTACCATCGCTGCCTGATCTCAAAGGACTATCTGGAGCATCCGATATGGCGAAAAGTGTCTACGACTTTCAAGCGGTTTCAATCCAGGGCCAGCCGGCCGACTTGTCCAGCCAGCGCGGCAAGGTCTTGCTGATCGTCAATACCGCCAGCGCCTGTGGCTTCACGCCGCAGTTCAAGGGCCTGGAGCAGCTGTGGAAGGACTATGCCGAGCAGGGTTTGGTGGTGGTGGGCTTCCCCAGCAATGAGTTTGGCGGTCAGGACCCGGGCAGCAATGAAGAGATCTCTTCGTTCTGCGAACTGAACTACGGCGTCAGCTTCCCGATGATGGCCAAGGTGCAGGTCAATGGCGCCGAGGCGCACCCCTTGTGGCAATGGTTGAAGGGCGAGGCCCCCGGCATCTTGGGCACCCAGGGCATCAAGTGGAACTTCACCAAGTTCCTGGTCGGCCGAGATGGTCAGGTGATCAAGCGTTATGCGCCGAATGATGAGCCGCAGAAGCTGCGTGGGGATATTGAAGCGGCCTTGAAGGCGCCGGGGGCCTGAACCGACGCCGGCTTCAGCGCCTCGGCCCCATCGCTGTCGCCCTGACCCAGATGCGGCGGTAGCCCAAGCGGATGTAGCCTTCAGCGACCGCCGCGCCCAGCATTTGATTGGTGGTCTGCCGGGAAAGGCTGGCGAGCGCGGCCAACTCGGCCTGACTGGAGCGCAAGGTCTGCCAACCCTCGGCGTCGGGCGGGCCTTCCGCGCGCTCCCTCATCAACTGCGTCAACGCCAGACTGAAGCGCTCGCCAGCCGAGCGATGGCGTGAAGCCTCCAGCAGACGCAAAGTACCTCCATAGCGTTGCGCGAACTCGCCAAGCAGCGCACGCGCAAAGCCCGGTACCTCGTCCATCAGCAGGGTGTAAGCCCCCGGGCCAAACACCAAGACCCGGCTCGGCTGTCTTGCCAATGCCTCGTAGCTGGAGGGCTGGTCTGAGGCAAAAGCCGCCAGACCGAACAGTCGCGGAAACTGCACATGCTCGAGGCTGGAGACTTCACCGTTAGGGCCGGTCAAGCGCGCTTCGATCTCGCCAGAGACCACGGCATAAAAGGCCCGGGGCTTCTGACCTTGGGCAAACAAGGTACGACCGGTGGCGAACTGGCGCACGGGGACCAAGGGCGCGACTCGCGCCAATGCATCGTTCGCCAAGTTCAGCGTTGGGAAGTTTCCCAGCAGTACTTGGCGCAGTTCTAGTTGCGGCTCGCTTATCGTCATTCTTCGTCAATTGTCGGCTGTCCGACATTTTGCGGGCGCCGCTGCCGCTAGGCTTGCCGTCATGAAAGCCCAAGCCCTGCTGAATTCGCCTCGAGCCCAAGAGTTTCGACACTTTGCTCATCTGGAATGCCCCCAGGATCCGCTCTATGCGGCGCTCTGTTTGATGGTGGCCGACTCGGCCGAACTCTTGGCCTTGTTGGACCATGCTCCGCCGACTCAGGCTCGTCCCAATCTCTTGCTGGCCGCCCTGCACGAGCGGGTCTTGGCCGGCGTTGATCATGCGCTGGCGGCCTATTTCCCCAGCGTCGGTGGGCAACGCATGCCGGATGCCGAATTGCCCGCTGTGCTTTTGGACTTCACCCGGCACGAGCGAGCTGCGCTGATGGCGCATCTGCGCACGCGCAGCACGCAGACCAATGAGATCGGCCGTTGCGCCGTGCTGTGGCCGGCCTTGCAACACATCGCAGCCCTGAGTGGCCGGCCCGACCTGGCCTTGTTTGACTTCGGCAGCAGTGCCGGCTTGAACCTGGGTCTTGATGAGTATTGCTACCGCTATGAGTCCGCCGCCGGCAGCTTTGAGGCGGGTGCTGCACCGGCGCCGCATCGGCCCTGGATTCAATGCCAGTGGCTGGGTTCCGCAAAGCCGATGCCTGCCCACCCATGGCGGGTGGTCGAGCGTATGGGTGCGGACCCCGCGCCCATCGATGTGCAAGACGAGAGCGCCGTGCGCTGGCTGGCCGCTTGTCTCTGGCCGCATGATCGCGAGCGTGCATCGCGCTTGCAACAGGCCGTAGCGTTGGCGCGTTTGCAGCAGCGTCCGGTGGTGGAGGCGGCCGACTGCTTGGATGCCTTGGAACACTGGCTGCAAGCCTTGCCGGCCGGCCTGCAACCCGTCTTGTTCAACAGTTGGGTGCTGCACTATGTCGAGCAGGAGGCCTTGGTCCTGATGCGTCAGCGCCTTGCTGCGCTGATGCGACAAGGCGCTCTGTTTTGGCTCAGCGCCGAGTCGCCGCAGCTGCGGCCGGCCGGGCTTGAATTGCCCGACCTGGCTGAAGGTGCGACGGCCTCAACGCTGTGGACCTTGCAGTGGGCGAAGTCGGGCACGCTGCAACAGCGCGCCCTGGCTTGGTCGCAACCGCATGGGCGATGGCTGCAGTGGTTGTCTTAACGCAGCAGTAAAGGATTACTTGCTCAGCATCGCAACCGTCTCCACCCCGGCGCTGTTGCCGTTCTCTTTGAAGTGAAGTTCAAAGGCGTAGAGCTGGTTGTTGCCGCTATCGTCGGTGCAGCTCAAGCGGCGCATGGCGGTGCGAATGGGCTGGCGGTAGACATCGGGGCCGCCTCGTGCCGCAACCGAGTTGACCATGTCGCCCTGCAGGCGGAACTGCACATTGACCAAGCCAGGCTGGGTGTGTTTAGTCCAGACCGGGGTCAAGGCTTCTTTCATGGCTTGCTCGATACCGGGGCAGGCGTTGGAGACATTCAGCTTGGCGATATCGGGGTTCGATTGCCCGGCCACTTCGACCCGTTTCATGGTCACGGGTGACTCGGCGTGGGCGACACCCATGCACAAAGTCATGGGCAAAATGGCGGCAATTGCGAGCTTGGAAAAAGACGTGCGGTTCATAAGTTACTCCTAGTGTTCATCGGGCCAAGATGCAACCGCTTCCGCTCCCTTTGTTTGGCGTGAAACAGTGCTGATCTGGGTTCAGAATAGGAGTTGCTTTGGCACGAACCAAGTGCCGTAAGACCAACGCCGGCTTTTGTGAGATGAGAAGCTGAAATCGGCGACGAACTGCGGAAAGGCCTTAAGGGTTTTCTCGCAATTCGGATCCTGCTGCGCTCTTCAGGCCAGCGTGTAGGCGCTGCGCGGTCCTTCGCGTCCGATGCGGTCGAGTGCTGAAACGACCATGACTTCCAGCCCTTGGGCGGCAATCAAGAGCTCTGACCCGCTTCGGAAGACCCAGCCCGAGCCGGCATAACGCAGCCAGACCGCGTAGCGTTGCAGCCCGCTCTTGTTGCTGCTGTTGCTCTTCAAGCGCATGGTGTAACTTTCGACAGGGTCGGCAAGAAGCAACTGAACCTCAGGCGCGGGCTCTAAGGTTTGCTCGCCGGCTTCGGCAAGCCAGGGTGTTGGCGGCACCAGTGCCGGGTTTGCGTAGGGGCCGGCATGCAAGGCATCGGCAAGGCCGCGCCGGTTTTGCTTCAGCGCCACCATGCTGAAGTGCAGATGGCCGATGCTGGGGTTGCTGGGGCGCAGCTCCCGGCTCAGCGCGATCTGGTTCAAGATTTCCTCGCTGGGCCAACTGTCCGGCTTGTCGGTGATTTTGCTGGTGAATAAGCCCGGCCAGATATGGCGCTGCTGCGGGTTCTGCGCCTGCCAGTAGTCGCGCAGGACCTCAAAGGCCTGGGCTTTCTGCGCAATCGGCCAGTAGAGCTGGGGCGCCAGATAGTCCAGCCAGCCTTCGGCCAACCAGCGTTCCACATCCGCATACAGCTTGTCATACTGGCTGAAGCCGGCAATGCCCACCGGGCGCAGCGCGGGCTTGCCCAGGCCGAAGGGGCTGATGCCAAAGCGCACACCGGGCTTGGTGGATCGAATCAGCTGAGCCATGCGCTGCACCAATTGATCGACGTTCTGGCGCCGCCAGTCGTGCCGTTTGAGAAGACCGCCGGCTTGCACATAGCGTTGCCAAGAAGGCTCGTCGGGGAAGTCCAGCTCCTGCTTGCTTTGCGGGTCTTGCACCGGGTAGGGGTAGAAGTAATCGTCGATGTGCACCGCATCGATGTCATAGCGCTGCAGCACATCTTGGATCACGGCCAGCGTGTGCTCGGCGGCAGCGGGCTCCCCCGGGTCGATCCAGAGTTGATCGCCATAGCGCTTGACCCATTGCGGCTGGCTGCGGCTGAGGTGGCTGGCGTCGGGGCTAGAGGTCGCCTGGCTTTGGCGGGCGCGGAAGGGGTTGAACCAGGCGTGCAACTCCAGGCCGCGTTGATGGGCTTGCTCGACCCAGAAGCTCAGCGGGTCATAAAAAGGCTCGGGCGCCTGGCCTTGGCTGCCGCTGAGGTACTCACTCCAGGGCTCCAGCCGCGAGTGGTAGAGCGCGTCGGCGCTGGTGCGTATCTGCAGAACGATGGCGTTGAGCTTGAGGGCTTGGGCTTGGTTCAGCAGGGCGATGGCCTCGGCCTGCTGCGCTTCGCTGCTCAGTCCTTTGCGGCTGGGCCAGTCGATGTTGGCCACCGTGGCCACCCAAGCGGCGCGGAACTCCCGCGGCGCCGAGGGGGCCTGCACAGCCAGTTCGTGCGCTGGTTTCAAACGCACGGAGCCGCTGAAGGTGCCGGTGGATGGGCCGTTCGGCGGCCGCGAGGGAAGCCAGGTCGGGACGCTGCAGGCTGCCAGGCCAAGCGCGCCGCCCGTGCCGATCAAGAACCCACGTCGCGCGAACATCATGCTTCCTCAGCCTTTTTGCCAAAGTCTTCGGGCACCTTGATCAGCGCCGTGATCGCCAGCGAGGGCAGCGTGGCCAGCAGCACCCAGGCAAAAAACAAGGTGTAGCCCAACTGCTGCTGCAGCCAGCCGCTCCACATGCCGGGCAGCATCATGCCCAAGGCCATGAAGCCGGTACAAATCGCGTAGTGGGCGGTCTTGTGGGGGCCGTCGGCGATCCAGATCATGACCATCAGGTAGGCCGTGAAGCCCAGGCCGTAGCCAAATTGCTCCACCGCCATGCCGGCGCTGATCAGCCACAGATTGGATGGCTGGGCCATGGCCAAGAACAAGAAAATGATGTTGGGCACATGCATGGCCATCACCAATGGCCAAAGCGCCTTTTTCAGCCCGACGCGCGAGATGATCCATCCGCCCAGCAGGCCCCCCAGCGTCAGTGCGATCAAGCCGACCGTGCCATAAGCAATCCCCACTTGTTTGGTCGACAGGGCCAAGCCCCCTTGCGCGCTGCCGTCCAAAAGAAACGGGGTGGCCAGCTTCAGCAGCTGAGCCTCGGGAAAGCGGTAGAGCAGCAAGAATCCGATGCAGATGGCGATGCCGGGCTTGCGGAAGAAATCGCCAAAGACCCCTAGAAACTCGGCGACCAAGCCGCCCGCGGCTCGTCGCCCAGGTCCGGGCACATCGGCTTTGGGCTTGGGCAGCAGGGCCAGATGGAAGAAACCCAACATGACGAAGGCGGCCGCCATCAGGCCGAACACCAGCGACCATGCCGTCTCCACGCTGCCGGTGCGTTCTTGCAGTTCGCCCGCCAGATAGACCAAGCCGCCTTGCCCGCCAATATTGGCGAGGCGATAGAAGGTCGAGCGCACGCCAACAAAAGCGGCTTGGCTGCGCTGCGGCAGGGCCAGCAGATAAAAGCCGTCGGCCGCAATATCGTGGGAGGCGGAGGCAAAGGCCATCAGCCAAAACACCGCCAGCGTCATTTGAAAGGCCTTAGGGCCCGGAATGGTCAGCGCCACCATGGCCAGCGCCACGCCAATCAAGAACTGCAAGGCCCAGATCCAGGCGCGCTTGGTGTGGAACAGCTCCACCAGTGGCGACCACAGCGGCTTGATCACCCAGGGCAGATACAGCCAGCTGGTGTAGAGCGCGATGTCGGTGTTCGATAGCCCCAGGTTCTTGTACATGATGACCGACAGCGTCATCACCACCACATAAGGCAAGCCTTGCGCGAAATAGAGCGAAGGCACCCAGGCCCAAGGATTGCGGCTGAGAGAGGGGGAGTCGGACATGCGTTGGCGCTGGCAGGAGGCGGTCAGAAAAGGGGAGGAGAGTGCGGCGGTGAGACTGTAGCGCGGCCTCCACCAGAAGTTTTCCTCTGGCCTTGTAAGTTTGAGCCCCTGAACGCCAATAGCGAGAGGCCTACATGCCGACGGGCTTGTTCAGCTGAGCCTTGGACTCGGACTCGGATTCAACACGCAGCAGACGCCGAGATTGCCAATCCCGAGTCGCCGCTGCCGCATTCGGCCTTGCAGGTGGCGCAGGCGCGGGGCTCTGAGCGGCGGCGGTGAACCGCACTCAGAGCCGAGGTCAGAGCCGGGCGTCGTAGCTGGCTTTGTGCGCGGCGCTGCGGCTCGCCACGATGCTGCCGTAGCGATTCAGGCCTGGCGCCATGCTGCCCACGTTGTTCAGGGTCCACTGGAAGTTCAGGTCGCAGCTTTGCACCAGCGAAGTGTTGGGGGTTGCCGGATCGACGCCTTTGCTGGCTCGGTTGAGTGCCAAGTCCAGATCCAGCGTGCTGATGCGATAGGCGGCTCCATCCAGCGCCACCCCCATTGGCTCGCCTTTGCTCTCGAAGCTGCTGCCGTCGGCGCGCCTGCATTGCGCCGCGACCAGCAGCGACATTTTCGAGCTGGGCAGTTGGGTCATCTGCACCTTGAACTGCCCGGTCGAGCGGGCAATCAGCGGCGTACCGGTGGGTGACTGCACGCTGAAGGGCTTGGGCATCGTGACGGTGCTGGGGTAGACCTCCGCGCCGCGGTGGAAGTTGATGGTGACCACCGGCTCCTCGCTGGCATCTGCAATCTTGGCGCTGTAGTCGCTGCGCCGGCCACTGATGTCGGTGAGATCGACGCGCAGCGCACCGATGCTGGCCGACATGCGGTCGGAGCCGCTGGGGCGCACCACGGTGATCAGATTGGCGCTCTGGCTCAGTCGGGCGTCAATCTTCACCACGCCATTGTCTTGCGTGACCTTGTAGCGGGGGCTGATGTCTTCCACCTTCAAGGTCTCGGACTCTTTGCAATTGGTGACGCCGCAAATTGTGTCTTCGACAAACTCGTCGATGAAGTTGCTGCCGCCGCAGGCGCTGAGTGCCAGGCCGGAGAGCAAAGTGAGTGCCAGGGCGCCGGAGGCGGCGCGCCTTGGGTTGCGGCCTCGGACGGGTGTGGGCCTTGGATGGGGCTGGCTGCTGGGTCTGTCCATGTCGGTTTCTCCCTGTGAATGAGTCGTCAGGTTTGGACCTCGCCAGCGTGGACTCGTGATCCCCGCTTTAGGCGCCGGCGCAGTGTGCCGAATCGTCGCCCGCCGCTGGATGCGTGTTTACAGGTCTCGAAAATTGCACCTCTAGGTACTGCGGGACGCTACTTTACTAGGGGGTAGCCCGTGTTGGGCGTGACATATTTCTCCGGCATGATGGCGCCCCAATCCGGCGTTAGAGGATGGCCGGGTCGATAGCAACATTCAGAGAGGTGAAAAAATTGAAAGCACTTGGCGCAGAGTTTCTGGGGACGTTCTGGTTGGTTTTGGGGGGGTGTGGAAGTGCCGTGCTGGCTGCCGCCTTTCCTGAACTGGGCATTGGGTTCGTCGGTGTGTCCCTGGCCTTCGGCCTGACCGTGTTGACCATGGCCTATGCCGTGGGCCATATTTCGGGCGGCCACTTCAACCCGGCAGTGTCGGTGGGTCTGTTTGTGGGCGGCCGTTTCCCGGCGTCCAAGTTGTTGCCCTATATCGTGGCCCAAGTGCTGGGTGGCCTGGCCGCCGGTGGTGTGCTCTACCTGATCGCCAGCGGCAAGGCTGGTTTTGATCTGGCCGGCGGCTTCGCCTCCAACGGCTTCGGCGAGCATTCGCCGGGCAAGTTCTCCATGCAGTCGGCGCTGATCATTGAAGTGGTGTTGACGGCTTTCTTCTTGATCGTCATCCTCGGTGCGACCGACAAGCGCGCACCGGCCGGTTTTGCGCCCATCGCCATCGGCCTGTGCCTGACGCTGATTCACCTCATCAGCATTCCTGTCACCAACACCTCGGTCAATCCGGCCCGCAGCACGGCTGTGGCGATGTACGTCGGTGGCTGGGCGGTGGAGCAGCTGTGGCTGTTCTGGGTCGCGCCGGTGATCGGCGCCATCATCGGCGCCCTGGCCTACAAGTTTGTGGGCAGCAGCGACCGCTGAGTCCAGATGCCTGGCAAGGAGGTCGCTGCTGCGGCCTCCTCGGGACAAGCCGGCCTAGCGCCGGCTTTTTCGTTTTTTGACCTTGGGCCATGGTGTTAGATTGCTGGATCCCCTGCGGGTCATGCGATACCCCAGGGCTGGAGACCGATCACCATGTTTTCTGACCTGCCGGACTTGTTGGGCCCTTACCTGCTGCCGCTCCTGATAGCGGTACCGCTGGCCATCGTTGTGTTCCTGATCAGCACCCGTCGCGGGGACGAGGGTGACGACGGCAAGCTGCACCGCGATGCCGCCCAAGCCCCGGCCACGACGCCGCAGCCCGCACCGGCACCAGCATCTGCACCTTCAGCGCCGCTAGCACCGGCGGCACCGATCGTTCCGGAGCCTCCCGCGCCGACACCAGCGCCTGTGGCAGTGCTGCTGGTCGACGACTCGGCCGTGGCCCGTGCCAAGCTGGGTAAGCTGTTTGAAGCCGCGGGCTACCGTGTCACCCTGGCCAAGGACGGGCTGGAGGCGTTGGAGCGTCTGGCAGAACAGCACTTCTCCGTCATGGTGACCGACCTGGAAATGCCCAATAAAGACGGCTTTGAGCTGATTGCCGATGTGCAGGGCAGCCTGGCCACCGAGGACCTGCCCATCATTGCCATCACCGGCCATGACGAGATGCAAGCCCGCGTCCACCAGGTCCAAGGCCTCTATGGCATCTTCAAAAAGCCCTGGAACGACCGCGAACTGCTCAAGCGCGTGGAGACTCTCTCCAGCTTGCGGCCGGCTGCGCGGCAGTAAGCCATTACGGCGACGGACGCCTTTCGGCGGCTCTCCGCGCGTTATCGATGGCGGCAACGCCGCCAAGCTCTCACTCCGCCAAATGGCAGACCGCCTCGACATTGTTGCCCTCGGGGTCGATGACGAAGGCGCCGTAGTAGTTGGGGTGGTAGTCGGGGCGCAGACCCGGGGCGCCGTTGTCGCGGCCGCCGGCGGCCAGGGCGGCTTGGTAGAAGGCATCGACCTGGGCGCGGCTTTGGGCGCGCCAGGCCAGATGGCAGCCGGTGGTAGCGGGCGGCCCGCCGTAGGGGGAGGGGCCGTCGATGAACCAGACGTCGGCCTTCTTGCCCTCGGGCTCGGCCGCGTCAGGGTAAGCAAATCCGACGATGTTGGAACCATAGTGGCCCTCGAAGGTCAGGCTGTAGCCCAAGGGTGCGAGGGCTGCGCTGTAGAAAGCTTTGGCGCGGGCGATGTCCGTCACGCGGAAGGTCATGTGGTCGAGCATGATGGGATTGACGGACGCAAGTCCGTTTTGAGTTGAAAATTGGGTAGTCGACTAACTGTATATTTATACAGCTTTTGACGCAAACGATCAAACGACTCATGCGGCGGGGCTTCAGCGCCTGCCCCGCGCCAGCTCTCCACGGCCCAGCGCCACCGCTTTGCTGCCGCCCAGACCGGGTAAACCGCCTGTCCATTGCCCCGGCCCTGCCCCTGATAATTCCAGCAACCAAGAGCAAAGATGGCGCAGCACCGGCGCATTAGGTACCCGATGAATCTTCCCAATCTGCTGGGCACAAAGAATGGCCGCTTGTCGGCCTTTTTCTTTTTGTACATGACCGAGGGCATACCGCTCGGTTTTGCCGCTACGGCGGTGGCCACCCAACTGCGCCGCATGGGCGTGGGGCCGGCCGAGATTGGCGCTTTTGTGGCGGCCTTTTATCTGCCCTGGGCTTTCAAGTGGGCGTTTGGCCCGCTGGTGGATGTGTTCCGCTCGCAGCGCTTCGGCCATCGGCGTGCCTGGATCATTGGCACCCAGCTGATGATGGCCGCCACCTTGGCGGTGCTGGTCTTCCTCAAGCTGCCTGAACAACTGGCCTTGTTCACCGCCATTCTCTTGCTGCACAACAGCTTTGCGGCCATTCAAGACGTGGCGATTGATTCCCTGGCCTGCAATGTCTTGAAGGAGAACGAGCGGGGCCTCGCCAATGGCCTGATGTTTGCCGGCGCGGCCATTGGCCAGGCGGTGGGCGGCAGCGGCGTTTTGTTCTTGATGCCGTATCTGGGCTTCCAGTCCAGCTTCATCTTTGTGGCTTTGTGCATCTTGGCGGTGACCGGTTTGGTGGTGCTGCCGATGAAAGAGGCCTTGGTTCAAGCCAGCGCCGAAACGGCCAAGAAAGCCGGTTCAGGTTTGAGGCAGGCCGGCGCCGACATGCGCGACTTCGCCGTGGCCGCGTTCCGCTCCTTCCTGGGCACGCGTGGTGCCTTTGTCGGCGTCTTCTTTGCCTTGTTGCCGGCGGGCGCCATGTCTTTGAGTTTGGCTCTGCAGTCCAATCTCTCGGTGGAACTGGGCCTGAACGACGACCAAGTGGCCTGGCTGCAACTGGCTTCCACCGTGTCCAGCGCGGTGGCCATGGTGATTGGCGGAATCTTGTCGGACCGCTTTGGGCGCCGCCGCGTGCTGACCATCTTTATCGCCTTGATGAGCTTGCCGGTTCTCTATTTGATGGCGGAGTTGTTGAAAGCGGGCTATGTGATGCCGCGCCAACCCGGCAGCGGCGGGCCAGCGGTGCCGCAGACTTTGGTGACGGCGCTTTGGGTGGCCACCATCAGCTTCAATATCTTCCTGGGCCTGATGTACGGCGTGCGCTCGGCCTTGTTCATGGATGTGACCAACCCCCGCGTGGCCGCCACCCAGTTCACGGCCTATATGGCCTTGATGAATGTGGCGATTGCCTACACCGCCACCTGGCAGGGCCTGGCCATTGAAGCTTGGGGTTATCCGGTCACGCTGGCGGTGGATGCGGTGTTCGGTTTGCTCGGCCTGGCCCTGTTGCCTTGGATGAAAAAGCCTGGCAGCGAGGCCGAACAAATAGGCGATGCCCGTGCCGCCGGCCGCGCCAGCCGCAGCGCCCTGGTGCTGGGCTTGCTGTGTTTGGCCTGGTTGCCGTTTTGGACCTGGCGCGCCGAAACCGGCTCGGCCCAAGCCATCTTCAACACCTTCTTCACCTTGGTCTTTGTGGTGGCGGCGCTCTTCATGCTGGCTGGCCGTGAGGTCTTGGGCGCACAAGCCGGGGCCTCGCTGCGCCGCGTTTGCCTGTGGCTGGCGCCCTTGCTCTTGCTGCTCTATCTGCGCAAGTATTTGAGTTCTTTGGGTAGCTGGGCGACGCCGGCTCTGCAGGCCTTGGCCCAAGGTTTGATCTATGCGGTGCCGCTGGCGGCCGCTGTGGTCTTGCTGCTGCTGGCCCGTCGCAACTGGGCTGCTTTGTCGGAGACTGCCGAATGATGAACAAGCCATCGAAAGTCAAGAAGTGGGCGCTGCGCAGCGGCGTGGTCCTGCTGGTCAGCGCCGGCGTGTTGGCAGCGGTTTTGACCTGGCATTTGCGCTCGCTGCGCCCCGTGCGCTCGGGTGACTTGCCGCTGCAGGGCCTGCAAGCCGCGGTGTCGGTACGTTATGACGAATGGGGCGTGCCCCATATCGAGGCGCAGAACGAATCGGATCTCTACCGTGCGCTGGGCTATGTCCACGCCCAAGACCGCTTGTTCCAGATGGAGATGTTGCGGCGCTTGTCGCGTGGCGAGTTGGCGGCCATTCTCGGCCCCAAGCTGGTGGAGATTGATCGGCTGTTTCGTACCCTGGGCATCCGCGCGCATGCCGATGCCTATGTGGCGCGCGAGTTTGCGGCCGTGGACACGCCGGCGAAGCGGGCTTTGCTGGCCTATATCGACGGTGTCAACCAGTACCAGGCGACGCGCCCGGCGCCGCTGGAGTTTCAGATCCTGGGCATCCCCAAGCGGCCGTTTACGCCGGCCGACACGGTCAGCATCGGGGGCTATCTGGCCTATAGCTTCGCGGCCGGGTTTCGCACCGAGCCTGCGTTGACCAAGATCCGCGACCAACTTGGCCCTGCGTATCTGAAGATTTTTGACGAAGCCTGGCGGCCCGATGGCGTCTTGCGCCAGAACCTGCGCCCCGGCGACTGGCAAGACCTGGGCCGCCTGGCCGAGCTAAGCCACAGCGCGCTGGAAGCGGCTGGCCAGCCGCTGTTTGAGGGCAGCAATGCCTGGGCCGTTTCGGGTTCGCGCACGGTCAGTGGCAAGCCCCTGCTGGCGGGTGACCCGCACATTCAGTTCGCCACCCCGGCGGTCTGGTACGAGGCGCATCTGAAGGCGCCGGGCTTCGAGCTGTATGGCCATTTCCAGGCGCTCAACCCGCTCGCCTTGATCGGGCATAACCAGCAATTCGCCTGGAGCCTGACCATGTTTCAGAATGACGATGTTGATCTGGTGGCCGAAAAGCTGAATCCGGCCAATGCCAATGAGGTGTGGCAAAAGACCCCCAGTGGCGGGCAATGGGTGGCGCTGCAAAGTCGGGAAGAAACGATCGAAGTCAAGGGCGGCGAGCCGATCGTCTTGAAGCTGCGCCGCTCGCCCCACGGCCCCATCATCAATGATGCCTTGGCGGGGTCGGTGGGCGAGACGCCGATTGCCCTGTGGTGGGGATTCCTGGAAACCGAGAACCCGGTGTTGGAGGCGTTCTACGCTCTCAACCGGGCCGATACCTTGGCGGCCGCGCGCGCGGCCACACGGCAGATCCATGCGCCGGGCTTGAATGTGGTGTGGGCCAATGCGGCCGGCGATATCGGCTGGTGGGCTGCGGCCAAGTTGCCGATTCGCCCGGCCGGCGTGAATCCCAACTTGATCTTGGACGGCGCCAGCGGCGAGGCCGACAAGCTCGGCTGGTTGCCGTTCGAGAAGAACCCGCAGGAAGAAAATCCCGCGCGGGGCTACATCCTTTCGGCCAATCACCAGCCGGCCATGGCCGAGCCGGTGCCGGGCTATTACAACCTGTGGGACCGGGCGGAGCGGATCGACTCTTTGTTGCGTGATCCGTCGATCCGCTGGTCGCCCGCCAACACCCGCGCCCTGCAACTGGATGTGCGTAACGGCTACAGCCAGCGGGTGCTCAAGCCGCTCTTGCCCTTGCTGAAGTCGGCCCTCAGCGACGCCCAGCGCTTCAGCGATGAAGACCGCGCCTTGTTGGCCGAGCTGGTGGCCTGGAACGGCGCCTACAGCAGCGACGCCCGTGCGCCGGTGCTGTTTCAGCAGTTTCTGTTCGAGCTTTTGAAGCTGGCCCTGCAGGATGAGTTGGGCGAGAAGGCGTTTGACAATTTGCGCAGCACCCGCAGCTTGGACCATGCGGTGCCACGCCTGATGGCCGATCCCGCCTCACCGTGGTGGGACAAGCGCGGCACGCCGGCTGTAGAAACCCAGGCCCAGCTGGTGGCTGAGGCCTGGAGCCTGGCCCTGAACCATCTGCGCAGCAGCTTGGGCAAGGATGCGAAGCAATGGCGCTGGGGTGTTGCACACACGGTGACCCATGGGCATCCGCTGGGCCTGCAAAAGCCGCTCGACAAGGTTTTCAATGTCGGCCCCTTTGCCGCGCCCGGCAGCCATGAGACGCCCAACAATATGGCGGCCCGTCTCGGTCCGGCGCCTTGGGCGGTGATTTACGGCCCGTCCACCCGTCGCATCATCGACCTGGCCGATCCGGCCAAGGGCCTGGGCATCAACCCGGTGGGGCAAAGCGGTGTTTACGGTGACCCGCACTACGCCGATCAGGCGCGCATGCATGCCGCGGGGCAGTACCGCCGGCAATACCTGGCGGCCGAGGAGGTGATGGCGCAGACCCGCAGCGAGCTGCGTTTCACGCCAGCCGCCGCCCGGTAGGCCCCTCGGCGAGCCGACCGCGTGCTCATCGCGGCCGGCTCTTGGGGGCGGGCTTCCTCAGTCCAGCTTCAAGGCCCGAGCCACATCGGCCCAAGGCAGGTACTTGAAGTTCTGCGGCCCATCGGGCAGGCGTTTGTGCCCGTCTTGCACGACCAGCAGGCCTTGGCGGTAGGGCCCGCCCAAGTCTGCCGAGCTGACTTCCAGACCATCGGTTTCCGAGGCGCCGTCAATGCCTAGCCCGGCATTGATGCCGATGCGGAAGCCACCGCGCAAGGCGAAGGGAGGGCGCGCGTCCAGCACCAGATAGCTGTGATTGCCTTGTGAAGAGGCCACCAGATAGCTGGGCTTGCCGTCCCGGCCTTGATAAATGGCCAAGCCCTCTACATCGGCCTGCAAGGCGCTGCCCACCGGCATCACCATCTGAGGCTTGGCCGGAATGTCGGCGCGCGCGTCGAGTGCCCAAATCCCGTGCTTCTCTTCGCCAACGAACAAGCGCTGCTCCGCTTCATGCACCACGCATCCCTCGGGCTGGCTGGCCAGCTTGAAGGCGCGCAGCAGGCGGGCCTGCCATTGGCCTTGGGCGTTGAGCTCGATCCGGTAATGCTGAACCCGACCATCCTTGTCGTTCGGGAAGGCGTCCAATTGCCCGTCGGGGGTGCGGCCCAGGCAGACACCGTAAATCTCCTTCAGATCGGTTGGCAGGCGGGCCAACTCGGAGACCTTGCCCTGCGCATCGATGTCAAAAAGCAGCAGCGAGTTTTCGTCTCTTTGTGTCGCCAGCGCCAAATCGCGGTTGCGGCCGCCGGTTTGGATGCCTTGGCGCACATCGACATTGTTGATGCGGCCAACGTCCAGCAGTTGCAACTCGCGCCCTTGCAGATCGTAGACCAGCAGGCCTTGCTTCTTATTGGTGCCCAGCACCCGGCTGAGGCTGCCGTCTTGCGGGTGGACCCAAATGGCCGGATCGTCGGCGGCATCGCCAAAGCGTGCCACCGGATCGGTCTGGGCGCTGGCTGGCAAGACCGGCCAGTCGTAGCGTTTGGGCGCTGCCGCTTTGGCGGTGCTGGCTTTGCTCACCTTCACCAAACGGCGCTGCGGCTTATCCTCGACCTCGGTGCTGTACTCCCAGTGGCCAACGCCGGGCTCCTGGACCTGCAGCACCTGGCGGGCGTCATCCACCTGACAGGATTCGGGCGCCAGGGCGGTCGAAAGACGGCGCAGGACCCGCGTCTCGCGCTCGGTGATCAGCCATTGCTCGCTCAAGCCTTCCTCGCCGAGCAAGAACAGATGCAGCAGGCCTTGGGGGTCCCGATGCAGGCACAAGGCCTCCACCTGGAAGCCCGGCTCGGGCAGATCGTGGGCGCGCAAGACCTGACCCTGTGAGCGCACCAGCACCGGACGGCCTCGGTCGGCATCCAGCAACACCGCCACCGACTCGGGCTGGCCCGGTCCGGCACCGCGCTGATCCCAGCGCTTGGCGCGCAGCTTGAGGCGGTCCAACTCGCGACCCTGGCGGTCCAGCAGGTGCAGGCCGGCCTTGTCGAGCTTGAAGCTGTTGGCAGGCGCGCCCTGTGTGGCCGGGGCCGCGGTGTTGGCGCCGGAGGCCTGGGCGGATGCGCCGAGCAGCAGGCCCAGGCTGAGCGCCGCGCCGGCGATGCGGCACAAGGAGTGAATGGAGCGAGTCATCAGAACACCACCAGCTTCAGACCCAGCTTGTAGCTGCGGCCATATTGTTCGTATTGCGAGTTCAGGGCCTGGCGCCCAGCGTAGACGTAGTAGGGCGTGTCACGCAGGTTCAAGGCTTCAAAGCTGAGTTGCAGCTTGGGGCTGATGTCATAGCGCAGCGAGAAATCCACCTGGGTCTGGGCGTCCACCCACATGTCTTTGCTTGCATTCAGCACATCGCCCACCTCGAGCAGATAGGCCGACTTGTAATTGGCCGCCGCGCGGGCGCTGAAGCCGTAGCCTTCCCAGCCCAGGCTGAAGTTGTAGCTGCGGTCGGATTGGCTGGGCAGGGCGAGCTTGCGTTGCTGCCATTTGCCGCCGCTGAAGCCGCCGATCGTGGCCTCTGAGGACACCAGCGTGGCATTGGCGCCGACGATCAAACCGTTCAGCGGTGCCGGCAGACGGCGCAGCGCCTGGCTGTAAGACAGTTCCAGGCCGCTGACCTTGGCCTTGTCACCGTTGGCATAGGTCAGGGCCGAGTCAAAGCCGACCCAAGCGCCTTGGCCCGCCAAATTGCTGCGGTAGACGAAGTCCTTGATGTCCTTGTGGAAGGCATAGGCGGAGACGGCGCCATCGCGGTCGATGCGGTGCTCGATGCCGAAGTCGAGGTTCTTGGAACGCCATGGTTTGAGATCGGGGTTGCCGAACTCGGCGTCCTCGTCTTCGATCACAAAGCCCGGGGACAGCTGGCCGAATGTGGGCCGCACCAGCGACTGGGTGTAGGCGCCGCGCAGCTGCGTGCTCGACATCAAATCATGGCGCAGCAGCAGGGCGGGCAGCCAGTGATGGCTGCTCGAGCGGGTGGACTTGCTGCTCAGCTGACCATCTTTGTCGCCGCTGCCTTCGGCCTTCAGGCTGAGCTTCTCGTGACGCAGGCCGGTGATGACCTGGGTGGACTTCATCTCAAAGGTTGCTTGCAGGTAGGCCGCGTCGCTGTTCTCGCGGATCTTGAAGTCGTTGACGGCGGAGTCGCTGGCCGCCAGGAACTCGCTGGGCTTGAGCGAGGCAATCAAGTTGCGCACGGCGGCTTCACTCAGGTTCGGGCCCAGATCGCCCCAGGGATAACGCGGCGAACCCTCGGCCACCACGGCGGACATGGCCAGCTTGTCCTTGCTGAAGGCGTAGGGCGTCTTGCCCAGCGCCTTGGATCCATAACTCCAGACCTGCGTGTCATTGTCCTTCTGGCGACGCGCCAACTTGATGCCGGCCTTCAGTTCGATGTCCATGCCTTGGGCGTTCAACTCATGCAGCAGGTCCAGCTTCAGGTTGCGCTCGCGATCGGTGGCCAAGCTCTTTTCCATCTTGACCTTGTCCAGCGTGAAGCCCGAGGCACTCGCCATGCCGGCTGGGCCGCTGATCAGCGGTTGCTGGCTGTTGCTGAAGGAGACGTCATTGAAGGCGCTGGAGTTCTTGTAGGTGGCGCCCGACAAGGTGTCGGGCTTGTCTTCGCTGGCGCGCCCGGCGCCCACCGCGGCCAAGAGCTTCCAGTCGCCAAAGCGGCGCTCGCCGCCCAGGCTGATCGAGTCGATCTGCGACACCTCTTCGCGCGCCTTCAGTGTGCGCGCGGCTTTGGCCGAGCCCTTGCTGCCTTCGGTCAGTGCCGAGGAGAAAGCCAGCACCTGGGCCTGGCGGGTTTCGGTGTCGGTGAAGCGGCTGCTGAAGCTGCGCAGGTAGTAACTTTGATTCGCATCGGGACGCAGGTCCAGATTCAGGGCGCCGCCGCGGCGTTCGCGGCGGATGGTGTAGCTGCGGCGTTCCACCTCGCTCAGGCCGGGCTGCGCGCCGCCCAGCTCCCATTCGCCGCCGGTCTCGACGTTGTTGGAACCGAAGCTGCGCTCATCCGAGTTCAGCGCCACGGCCACGCCCAGGGTGTTGGTGAAGAAGCGATCGCTGTAGATCAAGGCGGCGGTGGGTCCCGACTTGCCGGTCAAGCGGGAATGATTGACGCCTGCCGACACGGTCAGGAAGCGCCCGGGCTGGTCAAACGCCGACAGGGTGTTGACCTCGATCGCGCCGCCCAGCGAGTTGGCATCTTGATCGGGCGTGGCGGTTTTGGTCACCACCAGCGAGCGGATCAGGCCGGCCGGCACCACATCCAGACCCACGGCGCGACGGTCGCCCTCGGCCGAAGGCACCAGGGTGCCGTTGATGCTGACGGCGTTCAAGTCGGGCCCCAAGCCACGCACACGGATGAAGCGGCCCTCGCCTTGGTCGCGCTCGACCGAGACCCCGGGGATGCGAGCCAGGGCTTCGGCAGCATTGGTATCCGGCAGTTGACCGATGCCGTCGGCGTGCACCACATTGATCACGCCTTGGGCGCCTTGTTGCTTGTCGAGGGCGCTGCGCAGGCTGGCCGCCTGGCCGGACACGACCACCGCGTCCAGGGTCTTGGTGGGGGCGGCCGCTTTATTGCTGGCGTCCTTGTTGGCGGGCTCTGGCTTGCTTTGCGCCAAGACAGGTGCGGCAAAGGCGCTCAACAGGCACAGGCTGAGGGCGCTCAGACGTAAAGGCTTGGACGTTTTGAAGTGCGAGGTCATGGGAGGAGGGCTCGGTGGATTGGAGAGGAGAGGGTTGGCACGATGAGCGCCGTTTGCGCGGCGCCGGCCTGTCCGGCGTTTGCCGACTCAGGCCATGGGGTTGCACCTTAGGCAGGCCATATGGCGCTTGCGTGACAAGGCCGGCTGCCGCAGGCACAGGGGACCAATGAGCGCAGGCCGCTGCTGTTGCGTGAGCTTTTCGAACCCCATCGCGCCACAAACCGCGCTTTGTGACAACGCCTGTCACATTCACTCCCTAGCATTCACACCGATGCAAACCTCTTCCGTTTTCGCTGTCTTCAAAGCTTGGCAACCCAGCCCCTTGGTGCCGGTGCTGGGCATGAACTACTTTGGTCATTTTCTGGCCTTGCTGGCGGCCGTGCTGACCTGGGCTTTTGCGACCTGGGGTGAGTTGAAGCCGGCATCGCATTGGCGCTGGGTCGATATCGCGGGTGAGGGCGGCATGACTGTTATGGCCTTCGTTTGGTTGATTCAGCTGCGCCTGAGCCGGCCGGCCGGCCGGGTGACCGACCTTTTGTGTCTGGCTTTGGCCGCCATCTTCTTGGGCGAGTGGGTCGACACCCTGGATGAGTTCTGGCAGCTGCCCAAAAGTGTTTACTGGGACAACTGGTTGGAATCAACGCTGGTGCCCTGCGGGACTCTGTTGCTGACCTTGGGCCTGCATCACTGGCGGCAGGAGCAAAAAGCCCTGACCGAGCAACTGCTCAAACGGGAGCGCCTGTTCCGCGAGCATCGCAGCATGGACGGCATCACCCAGCTCGGGGACGCCGGCTATCTGGAGGCGCAGATCTGTTTGGAACAACGCATGCATCGATCGGGCGCTTTGGTGATGCTGCGGTTGGATGGGTTTGATCGGGTCGCTCGCGAGCTCGGTTGGGCAGAGGCCGATCGCTTGTTGCAGGCCGCCAGCCATCTCTTGCTGCTGAACCTCCATCCCGAGGACTTGCTGTGTCGTTATGCGGCCGATCGCTTCTGCGTCTTGATGCCGAACGCCGATGCCGAAGGCGCGCGCCAGCAGGCCGCGCATCTGCGCCAGGCGCTGAGCAGCCTGGCCCACCACAGCCGCAGCGGCCAACGCCTGCAACTGCCTGCGCTCAGCGCCTGGGCCTTGCTGGATGAGCGCCAGCCGGCCGAGGAGCAACTGCTACACCTGACCCAGCGCCTGTCGGGAGGCGGCGCATGAGTGCATGCTCGCCCACCGATGCGGGCCTCGATCAGGTCTTGCAGACGGCGATTCAGGCGCTCATCCCCAATGCACCGGCGCACAACACGCTGGAGCCCTATCAGCTGGGGACGCGTTGCTTGGCCTGGGAGCATTGGCCCGTCTTGGTGCTGGAGTTCGCCCGCAGCCGAGGGCTGGAGCCGGCGGTCTTGCAGCAGGCGGTGGGTGTGACTGCGGCGGCCCCCGTGAGCCCTCAGCAATTGCTGGGTTTGCTGGCCGAACTGCAGCGCCAGTTGCAGGCGGCGGATGTCCCCTTCGTCTTGGGTCAGCTCAGCCTTCCGGGTCACTATGGCTTGCCCAGCCACGCGCTGTCGCAGGCGCTGGACCTGCAACAGGCCTTGCGATTGCTGGTGGATCATGCCGCCCGCCTGTCGCCCCTGTTGACCCCGCGCCTGCTGCACCATGGCGACGAACTGATCCTGCTGTGGACCGAGGCTTGCGGGCTCGCGCCGGCGCAGCGCAGCTTTATCGTCGACATGCAGATGAGCGCGGTGACCGCCTTGTGCCAATGGCTTGGCGGCGAGCGTCTGCCCTGGCGTTACAGCTTCAACCGAACCCGGCCGCGCGATCTTTCCCAGCATGCCGTCTACCTGGGGGCGGACTTGCAGTTTGACTGCCAGTTGGATGCGATGCGCCTGCCCATGGCTTGGGCCCGCAAGCCCTGGCCGCGCGGCGTGCCAGGCAGCATGGCCGTGCAAGCCCTGGCGCAAGGGGCAGAAGCGGCCTCCCGTCAACGCGGACTGCTGGCCGCCTTGTACGACTACCTGCTGCCGCGCTACCGGCAAGCCCCCAGTCTCGAAGAAGCAGCCGCCAGCTTCGGCGTCAGCAGCGCCACGCTAAAGCGCCATCTGGCCCAGCATGGCACCCACTATCAGGCGCAGCTGGATCAGGTTCGCACCCATGTGGCGCTCTACCTGCTGTTGCTGCAAGGGCGCAGCAACGAGGTGGTGGCGATGCAACTGGGTTTTCATGACCGCAGCAATTTCCGGCGTTCTTTCAAACGCTGGACCGGCCTGGTGCCCAGCTTGCTGGCCTGAGAGTTTTACCTGCTGATACCTCGCGAATTCCCAGTCTAGACGGATGATCGCGCTGTGGGTCCGATGCCGGCCGCCTTGGCACGTGCGAGGACTGCAGAGGGCACCTCGGATGCCGGCATGGCTGCACCAAACAGAAAACCTTGTCCGTAACGACAACCTTGATCTTTCAGGAGGGCTGCTTGCTCTGGAGTTTCTATGCCCTCGGCCACCACGCTCAGTCCCAAACCCTGCGCCAAGGTCAAGACGGAATGAATGATGGCGCGGCTGCGCTGGTCTTGCGTGGCATCGCGGAGAAAGAGCCGATCGATCTTCACGCCGTCCACCGGCATGTGCATCAGTTGGCCAAGCGAGGAGTAGCCGGTCCCGAAGTCATCGATCAGCACGTGCACGCCTGCTTGGCGCGCTCGTTCCAGTTCACGTACCGCTTGTACGCTGCTCTGCAAGGTGCTTTCCGTCACCTCGATGTTGAGCTTGAGTTGGGAGGCCCTCACGCCCTGAGCGGCCAGCATCTCATTCAAACGGTCCACAAAGTGCGAGTCGTTGAATTGGCGCCAGGAGACGTTGATGGCCAACTCCAGGTGATCAAGCCCGAGCGTGCGCCAATGAGTCAAGTCCCGCAAGGCCTGTTCCGCCACCCAGATCCCAATGGGGATGATCTGGCGGGATTCTTCGGCCATGGGGATGAAGCTGTCGGGATAGAGCAAGCCGTAATCAGGCGAGTTCCAGCGCAGCAGGGCTTCCATGCCCATGCATTCGCCGGACGCCAGGTCCACCAGCGGCTGGTAATGCAGCAGCAACTCTTGCCGCTCTACCGCGTGGCGCAGGCGGCTTTCCATCTCCAGGCGCTGGAGCGCACGAGCTCTCAAATCGGCATGAAAAAAGCGCACCGTGTTGCGTCCCTCCGCTTTGGCGAGGTACATCGCCGCGTCGGCGGCCTTCATCAGCGTGTCGGTGGAGTCCGCATCATCCGGGAACAAGCTGATGCCTATGCTGGCTGACGAGGCGACCTCGTGGCCTGCAATGTGCATTTCCTGGGCCAGCAAGCTCACCAGCTCGTCCGCGAGCCCAATCACATCGGCGTTGTCGCTGAAGCCTTCGGTGATCACACCAAACTCGTCACCGCCGAGTCGAGCCACGGTGTCCTCAGCACGCAGATGGCTTTGCAGGCGTTGCCCCACCGTCCTCAGGTAGTGATCTCCCACTTCATGCCCCAAGCTGTCATTGACGAGCTTGAAGTTGTCCATATCGATGAACATCAGCGCCAGGGTGGAGCCGTGGCGTCGCGCGCGCTCCAGAGACTGTTCCAGCCGGGCACTGAAGAGCAGTCGATTGGCGAGGCCGGTGAGCGGATCATGATGGGCGAGGAAGACCAGCCGCTCTTCCGCGCGCTTGACCGTGCTGATGTCGGAGAACACGCTGACGTAGTGCGTGATCTGGCCATTGGCGTTGCGGCTGGCGCTGAGGCTTTCCCAAGCAGGAAAGATCTCCCCATTCTTGCGAATGTTCCAAATCTCGCCTTGCCAACTGCCGGTTTCGTCTAAGGTGGATTGGCGCGATCGATAGAAGTCTTCGCCTTGGCGATCCGAACTGTAGAGGCGAGCACTCCTGCCCAAAACCTCCTCGAGCCCATAGCCCGTCAGGCGGAGGAATGCACCGTTGACCCGAACGATCTTGTGCTCTCGGTCGCTGATCACCACGGCCTCCACGGTGTTGTTGAAGGCCATGGCAGCCACCCGCAGTTGCTCATGGCTGATCTCCAGGGCCTGGGTTCTTTCGCGTACCCTCGCCTCGAGTTGCTCATGTGAGCGTTTAAGCCGCGCCTCCGCCAAGCAACGAGCGGTGATGTCCTCATGCGCCACCACCACCCCCTGATTCATCGGCATTGGCGTCACGCGCATCGAGAACCAGTGCTGCTCAATGCCGAAATGGCAGGGGTACTCGTGAACGAAACAAGTCAGCTTGCCGCTCAAAACCGACTGGATGCCTTCAAGTGCAAGGGCCGCATCGGTCGCGCCGTGGGCCAGCGCCACACGACAGACCTCCAGGTAGTTGCTGCCGATGCCTATGCCGCTGCCCGACGCCGGATGAGGACCGTTCTTCAGTGCCGAGGCTGCCCAAGCAGCGTTGACGGCGATGATTTCACCGCTGTGGGCGACGACCGCGATCTGCGCGGACACCGCGTCCAGGACGGACTGCGCAAACTCCGGCGGCAACATCGCGTCAGCGAGGGCTGCTTGGCGCGGGACGCGTCGCCAGAAAGTCCGCGATTTTTTTGTCCTCCTGCGTGGTGTGCAGCGCAAACCAGTGGAACATGAATTCAGCCACGGCTTGCAAATCCAGGCTACCCAATCTCACCCGGTGCAGCCGCTCGTCGAGTTGAAAAAGCAGCTGAGCATGCTGTTCTCGGTGGCTTTCGGTATCCGGGTAATCCGCGTCCATCATGATGTTCTCTTCGCTGACGAAGTGAAACTCGGCGTACTTTTTCACCTCCTGCAGCAACCGGCTTGCTCGTTCCGGTGCGACGGGATGCAGAGCTTCGCGCGAGACTGCGCGGATGAGATCGACAAACACCTGGTGTTCATGATCGATGCGGGGGTGTCCGATCTCATAACGAGAATCCCAGTGGATGTCGATCATGGACTTGACTCCTAGGCTAAAAATCAGAGGCCGCAGCGCCTGATCCTACCCGCGTGCCAACAGTCGCAGCTAACAATTCTTCCGAGTGGCGCTGTACCTGTTGCTCATGCTAGGGGGCAGCAACATGGGCGAGGCCCAGTCGCTGGGCTTTTACGAGCGCAGCGATTACCGCCACGCTCTCAAGCGATGGATCAGTTTGGTGCCCAGCTTGCTGTCCTGAGCAGAGCAGAGCAGAGGTGAGGTGCGGTGAGGTGAGGTGAGGTGAGGTGAGGCGCTTGGCGCAAGTCCGCTATCGGCGCTGGCCTGCTTGTGCTGCAATCAAGCCGCTCAGAGCTGCTGAGCTGCGGAGGTTGGCATGGTGTCCCATCGAATCGAGAGTGGATTGCTCCAACATGGCATGAGGCCGTGGTATTTCTTAACCATGGCTTGGATGATGGCCAGTGCCTGTGCGGCACAAACCCTGCCCGAGCCGGGGGCGCTGCAGCGATCATTGGGCACCGCACCGCAGCGGGTGGAGGTGGTCGAGCCGCATCTGAGCGTCAAAGGCGAGCCGCCGGTGCGGCGCATCTACCGCGGCTATCCGGCCGAGCAGGTGCTGCGGAAGGTGCTGGGGTCGGATTGGCAAAGCAAGCCTCAGCAAGAAGTCGAGTTCAGGGCCTTGGACGGTTATGTCTCGCGCATTCCAGTCGAGCGCTTTGCCCGCTACAAGGCATCGCTGGTGTTCGCCTTGGCCGATGTCTCGCAACCGTTCACCGTGGACAACAAGGGCCAGAACGAGAAGAACGTGCCGCTCGGCCCTTACTACCTGGTGTGGGACAACATCGGCGCGCCCGACTTGTTGGTGGAGGGCGCTTCCTTCTGGCCCTATCAGGTGACGCAGATCAGCCTGCGCGAATACAGCCCGGCCGCGCTGCTGCCGGCCGGCCTGGGGGAGGGCGCCTCCGAGCGCTGGGGCGAACATGCCAAGCTGGCGCAGAAGTACTGCTTGAGTTGCCATCAGATCAACGGCTTTGGCGGCGACAAGATGCCGCTGAATTTGGCCGTTCGCGCCAAGCTGCTGGACGACCGAACTTGGTCCATCTGGCTGCTGACCCCGCAGGCCTTCAAGCCCGGCACCAGCATGCCGCCGCTGCCCGAAGGTTTGCCGCTTGCGGAGCGTGAAGCCATTGCTGCCAAGCTGCATGCGTATTTGAAGGCGCTGCCGGCCTTGCCTTGAGCTCAGGCTGCGTTCTATGGGTTCATTGGCCTTGAGCGCTGGTGGTCTCGAACCAAGGCAGGCTTGACTCTCAAATTCTCGGTTTCAGCGATGTGCCCAGAGCGGACAGTTAGTTTTATGCGTGAGGCACGGCAGCCCAGGCCGTCGCTGGGCTCATGGCTCGGGGGCCGGCCCCGGTGGGCCGACTGCCTTGCGCTGCTCGCAACTTGGGGCCGGCTCCGAACTCACTTCACTCGCTGCGCTCGTTCCGTTCAAGCATGCGGAGCCAAGCTAGAGGTGGAAGCGCGCTGCGCGCGCGCCCCAAGTCGCTGCGCTGCTCAGCCCCTCACAAATCGCCCAGCAACGGCCCGGGCTACCGCGCGCTTGCATCGCGAACGCACTACCCTCACAACCGCTCCGAACACCCGCTTCGCTTGGGTTCGGCCCGCCGCCGGGCGATTTGTGCCCGGCCGAGAGCGCAGCGGAGCGGGTCAAGCGCGCGCAGCGCACTTCAACATCTGACTTGGCGGCACTTGTTTGAGCGCAGTGAGCTTCGGCGAACGAAGCGAGTTTGCCGTCGCTGACCCGCGCAGTGAGCACCGAGGGAAGCTGGCTCGCCAGAGCCAGCCCGGGCACCATGAGCCCGGCGGCGGGGCGAGCCCAAGTGCGCGCAAGAACAGCTGAGTAATGATCGTTCCGGGCACTTTGCTGCCGCCCGTTCAGAGCGGCTGGATACTTTCTTTAGCGCCGGCCGGGCGCTGTCTTAACGCAAGCTCTCGCGCAAGAACTCCAGCAGCTTGAGGTGCGAATCACCCTGCGCATGAGCGTCGGCCGCGGGCGTGCCGCCCATCTTCATCGGGCCCTTGTTGCTTTGTGTGGTGGGGTTGTAGCCGTGGCCGCTGATGGCGTGGCCGGCGCCTTCGTAGACCAGGCTGAGGGTGGGCAGGCCGAGCTTGGCGCGGCTGGCTTCGATATTGCGGGCCATGCCGCCGGAGTCCCACACCTGGTCGTCGCTGCCGCCGACCAGCATCACCGGGCCTTTGTAGTTTTCCACCGGGATGCGTGCGGCGGGCACGCGCTCGGGGTGGGCTGCGCGGCCTGCGTCTTGCGGGCGACGGATGATGATGGGCTGGCCCGTCGCCGCCTTGGCGAACTCTTCGGCAAAGCCTTTGTAGGGCACCCAAGGCAAGGCCTGACCCTTCCAGCTGAAGGACGAGGCGCTGTCCAGGCCTTTGACATCGGGGCCCCAGCCTTCCCAGACCACATCGGTGGGCACCACCGCGACCACGGCCTTGATCCAAGGCATGCGCGCAGCAGCATTCAGTGCGAACTCGGCGCCCTTGGAGATGCCGTACACGCCGATGCGCTGTGCATCCACCTCGGGTTGCTGGGCCAACCAGTCACGGGCTTTCTCTAGCAACTCCAGCTCGATGTTCTTGAACGAAGCGGGCAGGGACGGCAACTCGGCGGGCGTGGGGCCTTTGGGGCTCCAGCCGGCTGGCGAGTAATAGGGCAGGCCCAGCACCGCATAGCCTTGCGAGGCCAACTCCGGCGCCATGCTCTTGGCGACATAGCTGCCGCCCTCCGACCCGCCGAGCACGATCAGAGCCGCGCGCTTGCCGCCGCCTTTCTGCACGGCAAACTGCGCGCCGGGAAAGGCGTCCGCAGCGCGAGTCTCCACATCGTTGGCGACGCGGCGCAAGATCAAGGTCTGCTCGCTGAGCAAGCTCTCTTTGCCGGCGGCATCCAGGGCAAAGGCTTGCAGCTGCACCTGTTCGCTGTTGACGGCGGCGGGCTTGGCTTCTGTCGAAGCAGGGTTTTTCGGCACCGGCTGCATCGCCCAGAACAAGCCTCGGCCATCAACGCCTTGGTAGCTGCCCGCGATGGGCGCCTGCGTCGTCAGGTCCACTCGGCCGTTCGCATCGGCCTTGAAGCGCGCTTCGGACTCGAAAGCCATCGGCCCCATGAAGGTGGGCAAGCTGCGGCTGGCGCGCAGGCGCAACTCGCTGCCGGGCTTGAGCTGTTCGACGCTGATGCGCAGCGGCGTGCCGGCCAGCACTTCGGCGCTGGGCAAGACGCGAATGTTTTGGGCATGGCTGGGCAGAGTCAGAGCCAGGGCCGAAGCCAGGCAGAGGCTGCGCAGGATGGCGGTTGGAGCGGTCGTCGACATGGAAAGTCCTTTCAAAAAGAGGTGTTCGAGCGATTGGAGGATCAGAGTCAAAGCCAAGGCATGCGGAGCTCAGGCGCTGAGGGCCTTCAAACCCAGGATGCCGATCACGATCAGCGCGATGCAGCCGATCCGTGCCAGGCTGGCGGGTTCGTTGAAGAAGAGCAGGCCCAGCGTGGCGACGCCCACGGCGCCGATGCCGGTCCACACCGCATAGGCGGTGCCAACCGGCAAGGTCTTCAAGGCCAGGCCCAGCAGCCAGAAGCTGCCCCAGGCGGCGGCAAAGGTGAGGGCAGTGTAGGGCAGCTTGGTGAAGCCTTCCGAGGCCTTCATGGCGCTGGCCCAAACGATTTCCAAAAGGCCAGCGATGAGCAGCAGGCCCCAGGCGAGGGAGGATGGAGAAATTGATGTGAACATGGTGTTTGGCTTGAGGCTTCTTGGGTTGAGATCGATGCTTGATCTGTGCTGCGAATCTTCGCGGGCAGCGCTTGCGGCGGGCAGCGCTTTGCGACGAATGGCGAGCCGGCGCGACGCTTGGTGGCTGAAGGGCTCAAGTAGCATGGCTCCGTCCTCAACTCCCAAGCCGTTTGTCCATGAGCGCCGTTCTTGAAATCAGCACCGACCCCGCTCGGCTGGACATACCCCTGATCCATCGTTTCTTGAGCGAACAGTCGACCTGGGCCTTGGGCATCTCGCTGGCCAAGCTGCAGCGGGCGCTGCAGGGCTCCCTGTGTTTTGGCGCTTACCTGAGCGGCGCCCAGGTCGGCTTTGCACGCGTCATTACCGACGGCGCCACCTTTGCCTATCTCTGCGATGTCTTCGTACTGCCCGAGCACCAGGGCCGGGGCTATAGCAAGCGCTTGGTGGGGGCCGTGATGGCGCACCCCGAGCTGCAAGACTTGCGCCGCTTTGTGCTGGTGACCAGCACGGCGCCACAGCTCTATGCGCAATTTGGTTTTACGCCGGTGGCGAAGCCGCAGAGCTATATGGAGCGGCTGGATGCAGAGGTCTATCTGCGTTCTTGAGCCTGGGCCTCAGCCCATGGGCGCATGCAACCAATGCAGGCTGAACCAGTGTTGCGCATCGGTCCAGACCGGCCCCGGTCGGTAGCCGGCTTTGCCGGCCAAGGCTTGGAAACCCGCGATGCTGTACTTGTAGGAGTTTTCGGTGTGCAGCGTTTCACCGGCTTCGAAGACATAGTCCACGCCCTGCAGCTCGACGACCTGTTTGCGCAGGCTCAACAAATGCATCTCGATGCGTTGCATGGGGGCGTTGTAGAAGGCGCTGTGGCTGAAGCCGTCGGCTATGAATCGGGCGCCGAGTTCGCGCCGTGCCCGGTCCAGGATGTTCAGGTTGAAGCGCGCGGTCACGCCTTCGCTGTCGTTGTAAGCCGCATGCAGCAGGGCCGGGTCTTTGATCAGGTCGACGCCAATGAGCAAGCTGCCGCCGCGCAGTTGCGAGGCGGTCAAGCGTAAGAAATCCAAGGCTTGTTCGGGACTGAAGTTGCCGATGCTGGAGCCGGGGAAGAAGCCGATCCGCCGGCCCGCGCCCTGCGCTGGCGCCGCGGGCAGCGGCAGCGCGCCAGTGAAGTCGCCCACCTGCGCTTCAATGGTCAAGCCAGGGAACTCGGCTTGCAGCTTGGTGCAGGCCTGCAAGAGGTGCGGGCCGGAGATGTCGATGGGCACAAAGCTGTGTGGCTGACGCATGTGCGTGAGCAAGCAGCGCACCTTGTTCAACGCACCTGCGCCGTACTCCAACAGTTGCGCGCCCGGACCCATCAGGTCGGCGATGTCGACCGCATGCCGCTGCAGCAGCGCTAACTCGGTGCGCGTCGGGTAGTACTCGCGCAGTTGGCAGATGTGCTCAAACAGGGCCGAGCCTGCCTCGTCATAAAAATATTTGGGCGAAATGCTGCGTGGCCTGTGGCCGAGCGCCTGATGCAGGTCCTCGGCAAAGCCTTGGCGTTCAATCAGCTTCAGACTGGGGGCTGCACTCATGGCCGTGTTCCGGTGTTGACGTCGCGGGCGAGGCGCAGGCCGCTGAACTGCCAGCGCGTCTGCGGTGGGAAGAAATTGCGGTAGCTCAGCCGGGCATGGCCGGGCGGTGTGGCCAAGCTGCCACCGCGCAGCACCATCTGGCCCACCATGAATTTGCCGTTGTACTCACCCACGGCGCCGGGCCAGGGCCGGTAGCCCGGATAGGGGTGATAGCCCGAGTAGGTCCATTGCCAAGCCTGGTCTTGCAGCTCCAACAACTGCGCGCCGAACTTGGCAGCGGCCAGCTCCCATTCGGCCTCGGTTGGCAAGCGGGCACCGGCCCATTCCGCATAGGCGGCGGCTTCATAAAAACTCAGGTGCATGACGGGCGCATGGCGGTCCAGTGGCTGCAGGCCACCGAGACCAAACACCTGCCACTCGTCCGCACCGGCATGCGCGGCTTCGCGGGGGCGCCAGTACAGGGGGTGTCGCCAGCCTTGGCTTTGCAGCAGCGCCCAGCCGTCGGACAACCAGAGTCCGGGCTTGGCATAGCCGCCGTCTCCGATGAAGTTGGCGTACTCGCCGCACGTCACCAAGCGGTTGGCGATCTCGAAATCCTGCAGTTGTATCGTGTGGCGAGGGCCTTCGTTGTCGAAAGAGAAGCCCGCCGGTGGGGCGCCGATTTGGCCAAGGCCGCCGGGGTGGTGCAGCCAGTTCAGCGCTTGTTCGGGGCGGGGTGCTTTGGCCGCGTTTCGGTAAGCCGGCGCCAGGGGGTTGAGGCTGAAGGCGTGCAAGATGTCGGTCAGGATCAACTCCTGATGCTGTTGCTCGTGCTGCAGCCCCAGCTCCAGCAGCGCTTGCGCTTGGTGCCAGGTGTCGTCTTCTACTTGCAAGATGAAATCGTGCAGCGCCTGGTCGATGTGCGCGCGGTAGGCCTGCACTTCGGCCAGCGAGGGCCGACTCAGCAGGCCGCGCTGTGGGCGCGGATGGCGGGCGCCCAGCGATTCGTAATAGGAGTTGAACAATCGCGCAAAGGCCGGGTCAAAGACCTGATAGCCGGGCGCCCAAGCTTGCAAGACCAAGGTTTCGAAAAACCAGCTGGTATGGGCTTGGTGCCATTTACAGGGGCTGGCATCGGGCATGGACTGCAGCGCTTGGTCCTCGGCCGAAAGGGCTGCGGCCAAGTCGGTGGTGTGCTGGCGCACGGCTTGCAGCCGCTGCAAACAAGCCCTCCTGGGGGCGAATCGGCTTTCGCTGGAGTCTTCGGCTGGGTTGGGTCTCACGCTTCGGTCTCCTGTCAGCGAGGCCAAGCGACCATAGCCTAGATTTGCGAAAACTGCATGAAGCTTTGCCAGGCCGACCTGCCGGCTTGCGCAGCTTGCTGACACGACGGTGGCAGCAGCGCCGCCGGACTTTGGCCTAGCATTGTGGTTCCACTGACTTTTGGGGAAACGCGTGGCCGCGAAATCCGTTCAAACCTGGCTGGAAGACATTCGCTTGATGAGCGAGCTGAACTTTCAGATCGT
>NZ_JBMLSK010000335.1:0-26824 GCF_049240545.1 Roseateles sp.
CAATCGGCAATCAAACAACCTATCGCTGTGTCCGAAAAAACTTGACCAGCACACACATCCGCTGCTGTGCCCCCGCCACTCTGGCGCATCCGCCTGCAAGCGATTGCCTTGTTCGTGCTGGTCGCCGCGTTCGTCCTCGGGCTGCCCATCCTCCTGGGTTGGGGCTATGGCCTACTCACCCTGTTGGTGTTCGGCGCGGCGATACTCGCCGTCGCGAGCGCGTGGGTCATGCGACGACTTTCCCCCACCGCTGCAGGCCGACCGTTCGCGTTGGTCTGGTCGCGCAGCCTGATTGGCTGGACGCTGGTCCTCGGCGTCGTGGTGGCGGCGCCTTTTTACTATCTGATGGTCGTCACCGACACCCGGCCAGCAACAGTCCCGCAGGTGTCACTGACGAATGGCTCGAAACGCATCGTCTTCCAAGGCATGCAGCACATCGGGTCCGAGCGTTTCTACCAGGCCGTCATTTACGACGTGGAGAAGGCGTTGTCTGAGGGCTATATCAGCTACTACGAAGGCGTGCAGACCCCCACGCCGGAATCAAAGGCCTTCTTTGAAAAGCTGTCGCATGAACTCGTGGGCGGCAGCGACCTGAGCGGAACCTACAAGTCGATCGGTGAGGTCTGCGGGATGAAGTTCCAGCTCGACTACTTCGGCCTGCTGGAAGCCGACAAGGCCGAGCATCCGAAGCGCCACCTAGTGGCCGACGTCGATGCCATCGAGCTCAAGGCGGAGTACGACCGTCTGATGCGCGAGGATCCAGACTTCGCGAAGGCGCATGCCAACGACTTCCAGCCCAAGCCTGCCGCGAACGACAACGCGTTCATGTTGAAGGTGATGGAATGGTTGAAGAATGGGAGTGAGTCACAGAAGACACTCGGCGGCGTGACTTGCCGGGGGCTGTTCTCGCTCAACCAAGCCGCCGCAAGCACGACCCCGGGCCGGATGGAGCCAGTGATCCTGGACTTCCGCAACCGTGCCCTCGCGCAGCGCATCATGCAGTCGCCGGATGACAAGATCTTCATCACCTACGGAGCGGCGCACCTGCCCGGCCTGGTGGCTGAGTTGCGCAAGCTCGACCCGAAGTGGGCGGTCGGTTCGGTAAAGTGGCTGCGCACCATCGAGGCCCCCGAACACATCGAGGGGCAGCTGCGCGGCCTCGAAAACTGATCCCTGCGTATCGACACCATCCGGAGAATCCAACGATGACGACACCTTCAAGCCCAGCGTGCGGCCTGGCCCGCAGTCTCCTCGCCCCGAAGCCGGCACGCGCGCTGTTGCCTCGCTGCATGCTGCTGGGGATGGCGGTCGGGGCCATCCTGGCCGGCAGCCCTGCTGCCCATGCCGAGTCCTTCGCCCCTGCCAAGGCGGGTGCGGCATGGCAGTCCGTCGACTGCAAGACCTTCGACGTGCCGGCTGCCGTGGCGGCCCAGTCGGATTGCGGGTACGTCACGGTCCCGGAACAGCACGCATTGCCCAAGGGGCCCACCATCCAGCTCGCTGCCGTGCGCATCCGCAGCACCAGCAAGAGCCCTGCTGCCGACCCCTTGTTTGTCGAACAAGGCGGCCCGGGTGATTCCACCATCGGCGTGATCGTCGATTGGGCAGTGCCGACCCTGCCCGAACTGCAAGCCGTGCTGAGGAGCCGTGACCTCGTCTTCGTCGAGGAACGCGGCACACGGTATTCCAAACCTTTCTTGTCCTGCCCAGAGTACGACGCCAAGAACATCGCCGTCGCCAAGGGCGAGATGGCATACACCGACCCCAGCTGGTTCAAGACCTGCCAGGAGCGTTTCAAGGCGCAGGGCATCAACCTCAACGCCTTCAACACGCGCGAGAACGCGGCGGATGTCTATTTCGTCGCCGAGACCCTGGGCTACCGGGCGTTCAACTACTACGGGGTTTCTTACGGCACGCTGCTGGGGCAGTACGTCATCGCGCAGGCGGACAAGCACAAGGCGAAACTCCGCAGCGTGATCCTGGATGGCGTCGTCCGGCCAGACATCGACTTCAATCTGGCGGGGGGGCACTCAGTGAGCTTCGCCTTGCGCAACCTGTTTCACGCCTGCGCCCAGCATCAACGTTGCGGCAAGGCCTACCCCAACCTCGAGCGGAAGTTTCTGGCCATCGTCGATCAACTCAACCAGAAGCCGGTTCCCCTGACCCTGACCACGCGGGTGAGCAAGCAGGCGTTCGTGACCCAAGTCGACGGCAATGGCTTTGCCACTGCCGTCCTGTATGCGCTGCTCCGACCCTATTCCGGCAACACCGCCCGCGGCACGTCCATCCCCAAGTACATCCATGCCGCAAGCCAGGGGGACTTCGGCTGGGCGGCAGACTACCTGGCCTCGGATCTGGAAAGCAGTGACGGCAGCGCCAAGGGGATGTACCACAGCGTGCTCTGCGCTCGGGCCAAATCGGTGCTGGCGACGCCCAGCCAGGTGTTGCCGCCAGCCTTCCCGCAACTCATTGCCTGGGGCACCCGCGAAGCCGAAACGGTGGCGAACGTTTGCGCCGTCCTCCAAGCCGACTTGAAACCACCCTATGTCTACGAAAACACCGACATCCCCACGCTGGTGTTGAACGGCGCCTACGACCCGGTGACGCCCCAGCCTTACGGGCAAGCCGTGGCAGGGAACCTGAAAACTGCCTATGTCTATACCTTCCCCGGCTTGGGGCACGGGTCGTTCTTTCCGCCGCCGGGCATGCCGGCGACAGACTGCGTGATGCAGATCGCCACCGACTTTCTTGCCAAGCCCAGGCAAGCGCCCAACAGCAGTTGCCTCACGCAGGTCAAGCCGCTCTTCGTGGTGGAGTAGGCCTGAATGGGTCAGGCGGCGGTCAATGTCGCCTCGATCGTTGCCTGCGTCCCACCCGCGCTGCGGATCAGGACTGCGAGCAAAGCATTCGCCGCGCATGGCCGTTTTTCAGACGGCTGCAGCGTCATCTGCGGCCGACGTGCCGAACGCAGTCAGCGCACTTGGCAAGTGCACAAGATCCTTGGACCCGTCGAGCGAACCAGTCTGACTCGACAACTCCGTCCTGATCTGGTCGCAGGTCAGCGTGTGAGCCAGCATCTCGCGCGCAAGGTCGAATGCAGAAGATTGCATGGAGTGTCATGCCTACCTGAAGGCGGTCGGTGGTTGCCGACGGCTTGTGGCCGGTTGCGGAAGCACGTCAAGTCAGCGTGAAAGTCCGCAAAGGGCACATAGCGTCCCACCGCATTCAATTTCGCCCTTAATGTCAGCGCTGTTGCCGAGGACGTGACATTGAGCCACTTTGGGCGCCTGTGCCGACAATCGGGTGAGCCATGCAAATCAATCGCAAATGCGCAAGGCTTCGGATGCAGATATCGAAAAGACAGGCTCACTCAAACGTCGGCGCGGTGGCTCAATTCCGCGCCGGCGCCAACAATGGGCGGGGCGGTCAAGGTTTCGGGCATGGCGCATTTTCTCAGGCCACTTGCAGCCGCCCGGTTTGCCAGCGACGCTCCAAGCTGAAGATGCTGATGGCGTACAGGGCCAGAACAATCAAGGGCACCAACACCATGCCTTGGCTGGGCGCAAGGAGCCAGGCTAACAAGATGAGCACAGTACGGGCAATGGCATGGAAAGCGGCGACCCAGTGGCCGAGCAGCCACGCACAGGGCAGCCACATGAAACCGGTGAGCATGCCCACGGTGAAGACGGTGCTGCTGGGGTCTTTGATGGCAATGGGAATGGCGATGGCGTAAGCCAACAGGGCCTGCCCAACGCACAGCATGAACAGTGCATCAAAAGGGCTCTTGTTCTTCTTGGCCATGAAATCTTCGCCCGTGAGCTTGGAGAGGCCCATGCCCAGGTAGGCAATGCAACCCGTCAGAACAAAGATGGAGAGCAAGTGCCAGCGTGCGTCGAGCACTTGCCCGGCGACAAGAACGAGCAACCACGCGATGGAACCCGCCAAGGGCATGGCCAGAAAGCGGCGTTGGCGGTAGTTGGCAAGCTCTTGGGCAAGGGTGAGTGACATGGCGGCTCCTGAGGTGGGTAGAAGGTGGCGATGGGCTCAATGTAGGAATCGACTTGGGTGGGGAGAAGCAGGCCCCGACGCATCGACAAGCCGCGCGCTGAATCGACAGCCAGCCGGCGCGAGCGGCAAGCTCTGCAGCCCCCCTTTGGAAGCGGAGACACTCCGGCTCCCTTACGGATAGATGCTATGGATGCCTACGTCCACGCCCTGGCGCACCGCGCAGTGGCCCAGCGCCTGCGCCAGGTTGCTCTTGCCGGTGCCGCACGGCCCGACGATCAAGACCGGCGCCTTCTCGTTCAGGTATGGGCACGGAGTTGACCGCCGCCGACTCGTTCGCCGTTTTAGCCAGCAGGCCCTGATGCCATTTCGCAGCTTGTGAAAGCTGTCGTTGGATCAGCCGGCGCCTCATGCACTGATGGTCTCGCGTCGCAGATTTGCCGATCGGCAGCTTCGGGGGGTGGTGCAGACATTCGTCCAACGAAAAGCTCAATGACCGGTTTCGACCGCAGCGGTTGTTTGCTCGCCAAAATCAAGCGACCGCTACCAGCCTATTGCCGTAGCTCGGTCGATTTCGGCTTTGGGCACATTGCCGTCACAGCCCTTCAAAAAATCCAACTACTGCCCTTGGGGGCGAAACCGCTCATTGAGCTTGGGTCGCTGACCCGGTTTCCGCAGAATTTTTAAGGAAGTGCCAACAGTCAAATGGCCGTTGCACTGAGTCCGGGGCACGCAAATACTGCGGCAACGGCGACCCCAAGCCCCTGAACTGACTGGCCGACTCGAATACTGCCTTTAATGGCTCCGGTCAACCCTTGTGCTGCGCCGTAGCCCAAGGGCCGGTCACGCCGTCCAGCTCGCAATCCCACAAGGCTTGCACATCCATCTCATCGCGCAGGCCTTCGGCATAGACCTTCAGCGCCAAGCTGCGCAGCATCACCAACATGCCGCGCACAAAGGCGGCCCGGGCAGCGTCACCTGACACACCGGTCACCACGGCTGCGTCTAGCTTCACATAGTCCAGACCGGCTTGATAGAGCCGATCGACTTGCGCCAAGCCTGCGCCGGCATGCTCCAAGCCCAGCTTCACGCCCAAGGGGCGCAGCTGCCGCCCCATCTCAAACAAAAGGTCGAAATGCTGAATGGCGGCACTCTCGGCCAGTTCCAGCCCCAGCTTGCGGGCAGACTGCGGCGCGTGGAAAACCTGTTCGCGCAAACGCGCCACAAAGCTGCCATCCAGCAAGCTGGTCGGCGCGATATTGACGCAGCGCTGCTGGCCGTCTTTGCCAATCGACTCCAGCGCCAACGACACGGCCAGCAAGTCCACCTCGGCGGTCAGCCGGCTACGCACCGCCAGCGGCAGCCAACGGGTGGCGGACTCAAAAGACCCCTGCGGATCGAGTTTCAGTTGCAAAGGACACTCCCAGTGCAAGAGCTGGCCTTCGCGGTCCAACACCGGGAACTGCAAAAGCTGACCACGCCGGGCCTGCAAAGCCTCACTGATTTGCGCGCGCCAAGCACGCTCGCCCTGGGCCTTTTGCATCAGCCCACCCTCGGCCTGCGGGCCCGTCATCGCCTCCACCACAAAGCCGACCTGATTCTCTGCACGCGCCAGCGCGGCATCGGCCTCCCCAAACCAAACGCCGACCTGCGCTTCACGCGGCAAGTCCACGGCACCCAAGGCCACTTGAATGCCGGCGCCGAAGGCCGGCAGACTGGCACGCAGCGCCTCAGCCAGAGCCTGAGCGGTCTCGGCCGCCACATCGGGCGCGGGCAGCCACAAGGCGAAGTCAGCGCCATTCAAGCGCCCGGCCAAGCAGCCACGCACCCGCTCCGGATACACCATCACCGCCGCAGCCATGCTGACCAGAATTTGATCGACGGCAGGCCGACCGAGACGCTGATTCAGGCCGGCCAAATCGCGCAAGCGCAGCAGCACCAAGCCGGCTCGCGCCGGGCCTTCATCGCGGGTCAGGGCCGAGTCCAGCTCCGCCAAAAAGTGTTTGCGCGAACTCATGCCGGTCAAGGGGTCGCAGTGGGCCTGAACCCGCAAGACTTGCAACTGCTCGGCCTGAGCCTCGAACATGGTTTTGACACGCATGACCATGGCATTCATCGCCTGCGTCAGGCCTTTCAGCTCGGGCACGGTGGAGACTTCGATCAAGCCAAAACTGCCTTCCATGACCGAGCGGGCCTGCGCCACCGCGCTGTCCAGCGGCCGGCGAATCCGGTGCAAAGCCAGATAAGCCCCAAAGCCGGCCAACACGGCCACGCCACACAGCAGCAAGGTGGTACGCGTCAGGCTGCGCCACAACTCATCATGGGCATAGGACGAATGCGAGAGCACTTCTACCGAACCGATCGCATTCCAGCCATTCGACACCTGCGCCAGGCCAGGTTGAACGGCGATCGGGAGCAACTGAACAAACCAAGCCGGAGCCTGGCTGGGCTTGGCCGCCCCGCTGCGCTCGAACGCGACCTTGCCGTCGGCGCCGCGCCAGACCACGCTTTGGTAGTGCCCGGTATCGAACTGGGCCGACATCAACAACTGCATCAACTCCGCATCGCCCTGCTGCTGCGACATCGCCAGCGCCAGCGCCGCGGCGTTGTCGCTGTTCTTGATCTGCATTTGCGACTGAAGCAATTGCTGCATCGACAAGGTCGACACCGCCACGCTGCCGGCCAGCGCCAGCAGCACCGCGCCCACCACCAAGAGCCAAACCTGACGCATCAAGGACATGACAAAACCCAATCGACTGTATTCATGATCAAACGCTGACTCAAAAACCTTCGGCCCTGACCTTGGCCAGCAAGTCCCGCCACTGCGACAAGCGCGCCAGCGGGTCACCGGCCGACGTGGCCCCCACACCTTGCCACAGTCCTTCACTATTGAAACTGAAAACCGGCTGCAAATCCGGTCGCTGCGAGGCGGGCCGGACCACCCCGATCAGATTGTCCAGAATCAGCGGCTCTGCATTCGGCTCGGCATAGTAGGCCAGCACCATATGGGCCAGCGAACGCCCGCCCACCGTGGCGCGGACATAAACCATGCGCAGCTTGGCCACCGGCACACCGGCCGTGACCAAGCTAAGGTACTTGGCAATCGCATAGTCCTCGCAGTCGCCGCGCCCCTTGTCCAAAGCCTCCAAGGGACTGGCCCAATAGTCCACTTTGCCCCAGACCTCGATATCGTCTCGAAACTCGATGCGCCGATTCAGATAACTGTTCACCGTCGTCAGCTTGGTTTCTTCATCCTGGGCTGAGGCTCGCTCAATCATCTGCAGCAAGGCCTGGGCCTCACTCACCGTGCGTGCATTGAACTTGGCGGCGGCTTCCAGAAACCGCGTCTGGTCCAGTGCGCGCCCGGGCGCCGGCATCAGGCTCAGCAGCACACCTAGCAGCAAGGCGGCCAGCAGCCGCCTTGCTGCTAGGTGTGCTGCTGCCAAGGCTGCAAGAGATGTGACGTGGAGGTGGCCAGCAATCATGCGGGACAAAAAAGTGCGCCTGAAAGGCAAGCCAAGATGAGGGCCACTTTACAGGCTGAGCGCCGCGCGAATCGGCTCGACACGCGCTTTTTCTTCACCCACAGATCCTGCGCCGCGCCCATGTGCGCCCGCTTCCCTCCGGCCGCCAGGCCCGCACACTGGGCCGGACCGGGCATCAAGCGACTCCATCCGCATCAAGCTTGCCCAGCAGCGGCCGATAATGAGGATCAGCGCAGCGCCGGGTTTGCCCCCGCCCGCTTCTAGTTTTTGATGTCTTGGCCTGTGCAAGCCGAACCCCGGGCGCCACCGACCCCATTCCCCATGAGCATTCAGACCGTCCAACAAGAGATCGACCACTCCCGCAAAAGCGGTGCGCTCAAGCAAATCGTGATTCCGCCCTGCCCGGAGTTGCTGGCCCGCTTGCAGCAGGCCATGGCCTATGCCGAACCCGATTTGAATGAAGTGGCCCGTATTGCGGCCAGCGATGTGGCCATGTCCGCCACCTTGCTGCGCCTGGCCAACAGCCCCCTGCACCTGTCCGATGGCCAGCCTTGCACCACCGTGGGTCAGGCCATGACACGCATTGGCTTGCGTGAAACCGCGGCCGTGATGACCGGTTTTCTGTTGAAGAACTCGATTCCGGTCAACAGCCCCCATCTGGCGCGCTTTTGGGAGTGCTCGACCAAGCGGGCGATTGCCATGGCCTTTGTCGCCCGGCAGCTGCCCGGCCTTTCTCCGGATGTGGCCCACAGCTACGGTTTGTTTTGCCATGTCGGTATGCCGGTGCTGCTGCAATGCGTGCGGGGCTACGGCTCCACCATGGTGGAGGCGGCCGCACGGGTCGATCGCAGCTATATCGCGACCGAGAACGCCAACCACCGAACCGATCATGCCGTGGCCGGCGCCTTGCTGGCCCGAGCCTGGAATATGGCGCCTGAGTTGATGGCCGCCATTCGCCTGCACCATGACCTGGCTTCGCTCGGCCATGGTGGCATCGAGCCCGAGGTTCACACCCTGATCGCCGCCGGCTTGATCGCCGAGCATCTGATGCGCCAGCATGAAGGACTGCCCGATGACGCCGACTGGGGCGCGCATCGGCAGTCGGTGCTGGACTGGCTACAAATCAGCCAGGCCGACCTTGAACACTGGGACGACCAACTGCGCCCGCTATTGGACGAAAGCTGAGCCTTTTTTCCCTTGGCTTTCACGGCAGGCTTGGGCTGCCGGACTTGACCGCTTAGAAGCTGAACCGGCCTTCGGCCACGATCTCGGCCATGGGCTTGCGCAGACTCGGCGCTTCGCGTTCTTGCAAGGCCTGGGACAACTGGGCTTTGTCGCCTTGCTTGCCCAAGGCCACCACGGCCTCAATGGCATAGTCCGGCGGCACGGACAAAGCCTGCGCCAGCACCGATGCATCAAAGCCGCCCATGGCATGGGCCACCCAGCCGGCCTGATGCGCTTGCAAGGCCAAGCTCATCCAGGCCGAGCCGGTGTCAAAGCTGTGCGAGCCAAAGGGCTTGGGATCAAAACCCTCGCGGGCAGGCCAGTTCTTGGCCGAAATCACCGCCACCAGGGCCGAGGCCTTTTGCGCCCAGTCCTTGTTGAAGGGCACCAAGCTGCCAAAAATGGCGTCGAAACCCGGCGTGCCCGCCAGGCCGTAGACAAAACGCCAAGGCTGCACATTCGAGGACGAGGGCGCCCAGCGGGCCGCCTCGAAAAAACTCATCAAGGTGTCGATCGGCAAGGCTTCGCCGCTGAGTGCGCGCGGGCTCCAGCGCTCGGTGAACTGCGGGTGGATGGGGTAGTCGGCGTGACGAGTCATGATTGGGCTTTCGCTGCAGGGTAAGTAAGAAACTTGCTGAATCAGAGACGGGCCTCAAGCCTGACGGGCCAGCCAGTCCCGCTGAGTCATCTCGTAGACGGCCGTGTCCATGTCATACCAGCGCTCACGGCCTCGGTAGCTCATGCCCAGACGCTCCATCACCCGGGACGAGCCGGTATTGGCCGGATCACACACCGCCACCAGCAAGGGAGTCTTCAAGGTCTCGAAGGCAAAGCCGGCCATGCAGCGGGCCGCCTCGGAAGCAAAGCCCTGATGCCAGCGATCCTTACGCAAACGCCAGCCAATCTCCAAAGGATTGGCGGCATCCCGACCCAGATGCTGAATGCAGCCCGCCCCGATGATCTGGCCGTTCTCTTTGTCGATGAAGCTCCACCAGGAATAGCCGAAGTCGATCCAGCGCGCCTTGACGCGCTCAATCATCGACCGGGTGTCCTCGGGTGTATCGGGCTTGCCGGTGATGTAACGCATCACCTCCGGGTCGCTGTTGAGTGCGTAGAGCCCGTCGAAATGCACATCGGCACAGGGTTCAAGGCGCAGGCGCAGTGTCGTCAGAACAGTCATCAGGATCTCGGGACAGAGGCATGGAGGCACGCCGGGTGAGCCAAGTTTAGCGACCTATTGCCCCTCTCCGGCGATCTGGCCTGACGGGAGCCACCCAGGGCGCCCGCTTGCCTAAGCAAGTTCGGGCCCGCCGCCGAGACCCGCGTTTCCTCAAGCTACTCAGCGCGCCAACAGCGCCGGCAAGCCGGTCGACAGCAGCGGCACACAGGCAATCAGCAGCGTGCCCAGGAAAATGGCCAACAAGGCCGGTAGCACCGAGGACGCCACATAACGCAAAGACTTGCCGAACATCGCGGAGGCGAAGTAGATGTTCATGCCCGCGGGCGGACACAAAAATCCCACCTCCATGGCGGCCAGAAAAATAATGCCGAAGTGCAGCGGCTCGATGCCGTAGCTGAGCGCAACCGGCAGCAGCAAAGGCACCAGCACCACCAGCGCCGCATAAATCTCCATCAAGGCGGCGGCGGCAAACAAGAACAGGCAAAGCGCCAGCAAGAAGGCGTACTTATTGGGGATCCAATGCTGGGCGGCCTCCACCGCCGCATCCGGAATGCCCGCATCCACCAAGAAGTTGGTCAGCGCCAGCGCCATGCCCAGGATCAACATCACCCCGCCGATGATTTGCGCGCATTCACTCAGGCAGCGCCCGAGCAAACGCCAACTCAGCTCGCGATGCGCAAAGGCCTGAGTGCAAAGCGCATAAGCAGCCGTCAACGCCGCGCTTTCGGTCGGCGTCGCCAAACCGCTGACCAAGGCGCCAATCGCCACCAGCGGCGCCGCCATCTCCCATTTGGCGCGCCAGGCGCTGGCGCCCAGCTTGCGCCAACAAAAGCTCCCGGCGCCCGCCGCTGCGGGTGTGCTGCCCTGGGTCCGCCAGAAGCCGCCAACGAACAACAAGCTGGCCACCATCACCAAAGCCGGGATCAAGCCGGCCAGAAACATGTCCTTGATCGGCACCCGCGCGATCACCGCATACATGATCAGCGGCACCGAGGGCGCCAGCAGCACCCCCAGCGCACTGGCACTGGTGACCAGGCCGATGCCGCGCTGCTCCGGATAACCCGCTTTGCGCAGCAAGGGCAGCAGCAGCCCGCCCAGGGCCAGAATGGTCACGCCACTGCCGCCGGTGAAGGCGGTGAAGGCGGAGCAAAGAACAGCCGCCGCCAACACCGTGCCATGGACGCCGGAGCCGAACAAGGCCAAGAACAGATCGCCCAATCGCTGGGCCGCACCCGTGCGGGCAAAGATCAAGCCCGCCAAGGTGAACAAGGGCAAGGCCGGCAGCGAGGGGTTGACGGTGATCTGGTAGTGCGACAGCGGCACCGAGGCCAGCGGCAAAGCGTCATGCCAGAACAGCAGCAAGGCCAAGCCGCCCAAGACCGCAAAAATCGGTGCCCCGCAAAACAGCAAGGCCAGCAGGCCCAGCACACCGGGCCACAGCAAAGGTCCCGGTTGACCGTCCAGCCAGCCGGCCAAGGCCCAACCCAGCGCCGGCAGCAAGACCGCCCAGAGCAGCCGCCAAGCCCCGGCTTCAGCGCAGCGAGAAGCCAGTTTGGCGCCGATCAACACAAAGCCCAGCGGCATGCAGGCCTGCACCCACCACACCGGGATCCCATAGGCCAGCGACTGCGAAGCCGCCATTTCACTGCGGACAAAATACCAACTGGCTTGTGCCAAGGCACCGCAAATCAGCGCCGCCCCGCCTTTGGCGCAGGCCTGCATCAGCGTTTGAATCGGTGTGCTGCCGGCCAGCCCGGGATTGGCCGTGCCCAAGGTGGTCAGATGGCCATGCCGCTCGGCCGCCAAGGCACCAAACATCGCCATCACCAAGCCCAGGTGCTGCACCAAGACCGAAGCGTTCTCAACCCCTTGACCCAAGAGCGGCCGCATGGCGATTTCCACCATGGGGATCAGCATCATCAAGGCCAGGGCCAGCGAGGCCAAGCCCTCATCAAAACGCATCCAACCGCGCCAACCGGGCGCATTCAAGGCCGTCAAGATCAACGTCCCTTGGCCGCGCCGGCGCGGTAGGCCCGCAGATGCATAAAGACCTCATCAAAGGTCTCGGCCGGCACCATGCTGCCGCGAATGCGCGGATAGAGCTGCTCGGCCAAGGCGTTCCATTGCGCCATCTGAGCCGCGTTCGGTTTGTTGACGGTCAGGCCGCGCTTCTTCATCGCATCCACCGCCTCGTCCACCTCTTGACGAGCTTTGGCACGCATCTGCACGCCCACTTTGTCGCCACTGCTGCGCAAGGCCGTTTGCGCCGCCGGGCTCATCGCATCCCATGCCTTTTGGGTCACCACCAAGGCGCCCACAATCGGCGCCCAGTTGATTTCCAACATATTCGAGGCCGTGCCGTAGACCTGACTGGCCAGCGCAAAGTAAGGCGTCGACGGCACGACGTTGATCATGCCGGTTTGCATCGAGGGCAGGATGTCGGCCGTCTCCAGCGGCACCGGGGTGTAGCCCAGGCTCTTCATGATGGCCTGCTGCTCGGGTTCGGAACCCCAGGCAAAGAACTTCATGCGCTTGAAGTCATCCGGTGCAAAGGCCGGGTCTTTGGAGAAAAAGCGCACCCAGCCCGCATCGCCCCAACCGATGACGACGAAGCCGCGCTCCAAAAAGCGCTTTTCCATCGCCGGGCGCATTTTTTCGCGCACATAGTCCACCTCCTCCCAGCTCCTGAACAAGAGCGGCAGGTTTTGCAAGGCGGCGATGCTGGGCTCAATCTCGCGCAGCCCGACCACCGACATCAGCGCCCCCTGCAACTGCCCGATGCGCATACGACGTGCGATCTCGGCCTCGCCACCCTGGCTGCCATCGGTGAAGACCACGAAACGCCCGCCCGGCTGAGCGGCCCGCCAGGCTTCACCCAACTCCAGCAACTGCTGGTGGTACAGCGAGTTCTTGGGAACCACCGTGCCCAAACGCAGTTGCACCGTCTGCGCCTGGGCAGCAGCCGGCAGCAGTGACGCCAAGCTCAACAAAGCCGAAGCGAGAAGATGGCGACGAATGGTTTTCATGGGCATGAGGCCAGCTGTAGCGGCCTGATTTGAAAATTGAACGAAACAAAGAGCGGCAGGATTGCCGCAGCAACTCAGAACAAGTCCTCGACACTGTCGAGCAGCCATTGCGCGCGGACCTGCATGACTTGATTGGCCAGATCGGGTCGACTACGGCTGACGGCCAAAGCCTCATGCAGCCAGGCCTCGAACCTAACGCGGTCCCCGGCAGGCAAGGCCAAGGCCTCGGCTCGCGCCACCCAGATGCCGGCATTGCGCTTGCCACCGACCTGAATGGCACGCTCAAACAAGGCCTCAGCCTCGGCGCGCGAGCCTCCCGGCCGCGCGGCCTCCAAGGTGCCTCGGAGCGAGCTCAAGCTCCCCTCGGCGAAATCGGGCTGCCGCTGCCAGGCCAGTTGGGCCAAGGCCACCACCTGCGGCAAATCGGCCACTTTGTCTGGCTGATCTTTGGACAAGGCAATGTGCGCGCCCCAAGACGCCGCCGCCCAGTAAGCCAGACCCAACTCGTCCGGCGCCAGATTCAGTACGCCCTGAGCCGTCAAGGGCGTCGTCACAGGCCCAGCGGGCGCCGCAGCCGCCAAAGCGGAAGCAAAGCCTGGGTGCCGCAACTCCAAGGCCTGCATCGCGTGCTGACGCGCCCGCCAGTAAAGGCGAGCCGCCCGCTCTCTTTGGCGCTGCGCCGCACGCGCATCGCGGTTGGCCAACTCGTCCGCGGATTGCGCCACAAAGGCATAGGCGTATTGCGTGAATCCGGCCGCCACCGATTCGGCCAAGCCGAGGTGCTCAGGCGTCTGCTTCAGCACCGCTTCAGACAGCTTCAGGTGATAGGCGCTGGCCTCACGCGCCAGTTGCAAATCGTCTTCCGCGCTGCCCTGCTCCTGGTTGGACAAGCCATCGGCCACCCCCTTGAGCAAGAGCATGCGCGGCGAACAGGCCGACAACAGCAAGGCCGCAAGCAACAAGAACGCAGGACGCATCCAGGCTTGGAACAGCGGGGTCGAACGAGGGATGGCCATGATGCAGGGAGAAAGAAGAGGGGCAGACGACTCAGATCCAGCACAGCACAAAGAAGGCGAGTCTGCGACGCTTGTGTTTCAGTCTAGTGACCGAATTTGAAGCGCCAGTGACAGCGGCCAGGCCTGCTTCATTGCAGCGACAATGACTTCATGTCCTCCGGCTCGCCGCCCCGTCTCACACCGTTCATCCCGTCTTTCGAGCTCAGTTTGGCGCTGTTGATGGCGGCCCTGCTCGGGCTGCTGGGTTTCAAACTTTTCGGCCCCAGTGGCGAATTGGTGACGGTGGAGCGCAAGACCTGGCGCTTGGAGATTGACGTCGAACGTCGGCTTGAGGAGCTGAGCTCAGGCTGGTGCGAGGAGATGCCCGCAGACGCGGTGGAGCTTTCGCGCCGGCTGTTGCCGGACCCGAAACGCCCCGAACAGAGCGACAGGCCGCACTGCCGATACCGCGCACCCGCCTGGCGCACCTCGTGGCGAGCGCTGAACCAAGGCGCCCTCCCCCAAACGCCGCAATGGCCGCAACCCCCGCTGCGGGTGGACGCCGTCGGCTGGACCTCCACGCAAGTGCCCTTAGGCGTCGAGCGACTCGGCCAACGCTTTGAAACCTACGAGCTCGAACTGGCCCACAGCGATGGCCAGACCTGGACCTGCCGAGTGCCACGACCGCGCTGGGATGCCCTCCCGCAAGGCCTGCGTTTTCGACTGCCGGTGGATCGCTTCGGCGTGGCCAACTGTGCAGGCCTGGTCCGCTGAGTCCACCAACACAGGGCTTGGCCTTCGAGGCCTGGAAAGCCTCGGGTTATCCCATCCTGAGGTAACCCCTAGCTCGTGCGCATTGCGCCCAATTCACTCCTAAACTCCGCGCACTTTCAAGGGCTCAGCGCCCCCAGCGCCGAGACTTGAGAGTTCATCCCACCCGCGGGCCGTACCTCGAAGCGGGTGACTCCTGTGCCCCATACCTGGGGCTGATGCAAGCGGGTCTGTGCAAACTCGACGGCACACACCCATGAGTTTGGAGATTGAATATGCGCCCAGAATTTCAACGCAACAAGCAAGCCGGCCGTCCCACTGGACGGGCTCGATTTGCCCTCCGATTGCTGGCCTTGGCCGTTTGCTCGGCCGGCATGAGCGTCGCCCAGGCCGGCATCTCGGTCGCGGAAGCCGATCAGCTTCAGGGCCGGCTCCTGAATGGAGCTCAGCCCAGCACCGACCGTCTCATCATCAAGTACCGCGACGGCAGCGTCAGCGTCCAACAAGGCAGCCAGCAAGTCCTGCAGTCTCGCGCCATTGGCGCCGAGATGATGCAAGAGCGCATGGGGCGCTTGGAGCAGCGGGCGGCCCGAAATGGCTTGCAGCTGAAGCTGCTGCGCCAGACCGGTGTCGGCGCCCACGTGATGAAGCTGGACCGTCACCTGCCCGTGGCACAGCTGGAGCAGTTGGCCGCACAGATGAAGGCCGAGGACAGCAATATCGAGTACGCCGAGCCGGACCGCAAGATGTACGCCCTGCTGACGCCGAATGACAGCATGTACAACCAGCAGTGGGATCTGTTCGAGGCCACAGGCGGCATCCGCGCACCCGCCGCCTGGGACCTGGCCACCGGCAGCGGGGTGGTGGTGGCCGTGCTGGACACCGGCATCCGCCCTCACGCTGATCTGAGCGGCCAAACCGTGGCCGGCTACGACATGATCAATGACGTCGCCACGGCCAACGACGGCAATGCACGCGACGCCGACCCCAGCGACCCGGGCGACTGGAGCACCGCCTCGCAATGCGCCCCGGGTGAGCCGGCCCGCAGCTCCAGCTGGCACGGCACCCATGTGGCCGGCACCATCGCCGCCAAGACCAACAACGGCAGCGGCATCGCCGGCATCGCCTACAACGCCAAAATCCAGGCAGTCCGAGTGCTGGGTCGCTGCGGCGGCTACACCTCAGACATTGCGGACGGCATCACCTGGGCATCGGGAGGCTCGGTGCCTGGCCTACCTGCCAACGCCACCCCGGCCAAAGTGCTCAATTTGTCGCTGGGCGGAGGCGGGGCTTGCGACTCGACCAGCCAGGCTGCGATCAACGGCGCGCGCGCACGCGGCTCGGTGATCGTGGTGGCGGCCGGTAACTCCAACGCCAACGCAGCCAACTTCAATCCGGCCAGTTGCAGCGGTGTGGTCACCGTGGCGGCGACCGACCGCTACGGCGCACGGGCCCCCTACTCCAACTTCGGCAGCGTGGTCAGCCTGGCCGCACCCGGCGGCAACACCGCCGGCAGCAGCAGCAATGGCATCCTGTCCACACTCAACGCAGGCAGCCAAGGGCCGGGGGCAGACAACTACAGCTTCTACCAAGGCACCTCGATGGCCGCACCTCATGTGGCCGGCGTGGCGGCCCTGATGTTCAGCGTCAAGCCAAACGCCACACCGGACCAAATTGCCAACGCCTTGAAGAGCAGCGCACGCGCCTTCCCCGGAACTTGCAGCCAATGCGGCACCGGCTTGCTGGACGCGCAAGCCGCGGTCGTCGCCATCGGCGGCGGCACTACAGTGCCCACGGTTGACGAGGTCGAGCCCAATAACAGCATGGCTCAGGCCAATGTGGTGAGCGCACCGCGCACCGTTCGGGCGGTGCTGGGCAACAGCAGTGACACCGACTACTTCCGCATCAGCCTGCCTGCAGGCCGCACCTTGACGGTCAATCTGCCAATGCCCAATGCCAGCACCGACTATGACCTGACGCTGCGCAACAGCGCCGGCACCTCGCTGGCCGTGAGCGAAAAGGACCGGGGCCTGACCGACAGCATCAGCTATCGCAACACAGGCACAACGGCGCAGACGCTGTTCGTGCAGGTGCGCTTCTACGCTGGCAGCAGCAACCTGGTGTATTCACTCGGCCTGAGCTGGTAACACGCAGCCGGGACACAGCGAGAAACAGCGAGTCCCGTCGCAGCGAATGAAGAGCCGCCGGCCCGCAAGGGCTGAGCGGCTTTTTTCGCCCATGCAGCACCCACGCGTTTCGCGTGGGGGCAAGACTGCAACAGACTCAGGCAACACGGCGGCCGGCACACGCGGACGATCCAGCAGATCAATGCTCCAATAGCCCCACAAGTCTTGGATGAATGTGTCGAACATGGGGCGTCAGAAGCTCTCCTCCAAGGGGAGACTTGGCGCCTGATTCAAACGGCTGCAGCGCATGCAATTGTTGAAGTTGGTCGCGGAGCAAATTCAGATCGGGGCGCACCTGCCCTTTCATGTGCGCAACTCCGAGGGCGGCTTGCTGCTGGCGCGTGGCCAGATGGTCCTGAGCGCCACGCAGCTGAGCGCCTTGCTGGAACGCGGCATGTATGCCGACCAGGAAGAGCTGCTGGCCCTCGAAGCCGGGCACACACCGCCGGCCGAGCCCCCGCCGCTGACCACCCGCTGGTCCCAAGCAGTGTGGTCGCTGGACACCTTGTTGAAGAAACTGGCCGAGGGCGAGCACTTCATCGGCAGCTGCGAGGAAGTGAGCAGCGAAGTCATCGCGCTCGCGAGCGAGGACGGCGATCTGGCGCTCTATCAAGCGGTGCGCCAAGAGCAACAACAGCTGCGCCTCTACGGTGTCAGCCATTCTTTGCATGTGGCCACGCTGTGCTGGATGGTCGCCCGGCGGCTGGCCTGGTCGGAGGAGCGCCAACGCATTGCCGTCAAAGCCGCCCTGACCATGAATGCCAGCATCATCGAACTGCAGGGCGCTTTTGCCGTCAGCGGCCTGCGCCCCGGCGCCGCCCAGCGCGAACAGCTGCGGGATCACCCCGAGGAAGCCGTCAAACGCCTGCGCCGGGCTGGCATCCAGGATGAAGAATGGCTGATGGCCGTGGCCCAACATCATGAGCAAGTGGGCGGCAAAGGCTATCCCAGAGGCGTGAGCGAGGTCGAAGAAATGGCGCAACTGCTCCGGCTGGTCGATGTGTTCCTGGCCAAAATCAGCCCGCGCATCAACCGTCCGGCGCTGGAGATCAAAACCGCCGCGAGGCAGGTCTACGAGCAAGGCCCCGGTGATCCGATGGTGGCCAGCCTGATCAAGGAATTCGGCATGTATCCGCCGGGCGAATTGGTGCGCCTGGCCAATGGTGATCTGGCCGTGGTGGTGCGCCGCGGCGCCAGTCTGACCAGCCCTATCGTGATGGCCTTGGCCGACGGCATGGGGCGCCTCAAGCCCAACTTCATCAGCTACGACACGGCCAAGCCCGAATACAAAGTCGTCGGCGTGGAAGCCGACAAACGCCGCTTGATCGGCGTGCCCAGCGAGCGCTTCTATGGGCTGTATGGCCTGCATGGGCGAGATCATTTGAATCCAACGCATTGAGGCCCTGACGCCCGGACCAGCGCGTCATGCCACGGAGTCCATCGTGCGTGCGCCGTACTCGCGCTTGCATACGACAACCCAAGCAGCAAGCAGTCGTTTTGGGAGCATTCTTAAGAGTCCAAGGCCAGGCTTCGGCCTTGAAGTCCAGTGTTACAGCATCACCTGCGGAGCATGCGAAAGTGTTGGGACTTGAAAGCTGTTCATGGATGTGACTCTGTTGTGGGTGTTAAGTGCGGCCTTGATCCTCTTGGGGCTGGCCGGCACGGTGCTGCCGGTGCTGCCGGGCACGGTGCTGATCTGGGCCGGCATTGTGCTGGGCGCTTGGATTGATGACTTCAGCAAAGTGAGCGTCGCCACCGTGGTGTTCATCAGCGTCGTGGGCCTGGTGGCCTGGGGCCTGGACTATGCGGCGGGCCTGCTCGGGGCGAAAAAAGCGGGGGCCAGCAAACAGGCGCTGCTGGGCGCTGCGCTCGGCACGGTGCTGGGGCTTTTCATGGGCCTGGTGGGTGTGCTGTTCATGCCCTTGGTCGGCGCGGCCATCGGCGAGTATTTGGCACGCAAAGACCAAAGCCGCGCCGTCAAGGTTGGCCTCTCCACCTGGCTGGGCATCATGCTGGGCTTGCTGGCGAAAGTGGTGCTGGCCTTCGTGATGGTGGGCGTGTTTGTCGCCACCTTGCTGATTTAAGGGCCAAAAATCAAGGCCCAGAAACAAGGCCTCCCAAGCCGGGTCGTGCCGGGGCTCGGCGACACTTGGGCCAGCGCCACAAGCCTCGACCTCACTGAAATCAGCCTATGTCCATTTTTGAACGCCTCGCCACCTGGATTCCTGGCCATTGGGAAAAGGTCATCCTGACCGCCTTGCTGGTCGGCATGGCCTTGCTGGCGTCCCACCTGTGGGCGCGCTACCTCTCGACCGGCGAGATGTCGGCGGAGAAGCGCCGCATACATCTGGTTTGGGCGCGCAACATCATCTGGTTGGTTGCCTTGCTGATCATCGTCTCGGTGTGGGCGTCGACGATTGCGGGCTTCGCTTTGTCGCTGGCGGCGGTCGCGGGTGCCTTGCTGATCGTCAGCAAAGAGTTGGTGATGTGCGTGCACGGCTATCTCTACGTCAGCCTGGTGCAGCCCTACAAGATTGGTGACGTGATCGAGTTCAATCAACTGCGCGGTCGGGTGGTGGACATCGATATGTTTGCCACCACCCTGGTGGAGCTGGACAAGGCCGGACAACGGACCGGCAAAGTGGCCGAATTCCCCAATGGTCTGCTGCTGACGCACCCGCTGGTCAACGCATCGCCCAATGGCGCCTATGAGTTGCACGCGATACAGATCCCCATCCCTGAGCGCATGGCGCATGATCTGGACCGCATTGAAACCGCCGCCTGGGCCGCCGCCGATCACGCCACCGCCGCTTGGCAAGACGAAGCCAAGGCCCATTTCCGCAAGCTGTCTGAAGAGAACTTCATCGAACTGCCTTCGGGCAAGACCAAAGTGTCTTGGGACTTCTCGAACGCCGAGCATCTGGTGCTCGTGATTCGGGTCGCCTGCCCCATCGGACAGCGCGCCAAGGTAGAGCAGGCCGTGTTCCGCGACACCTGGCGTGCGCTCTCGCCTGACCCCACAGCATCAGCTTGAACTCGGCACCCTCGACCTCCACCCACCTAGCCCAACTTCTTCTCGCATTGCACGGGAAGCAGGGCTTTTTTCGAGGTGCTGAAAGACACCCATCCGATATGCTGACTTGGTGGAGAAGAAAGCTGCGATGGATCTGTTTTTAACCGACGAAGAATTCGCCAAACTTGAAGCATCCGTGGCGAGCGCTGGCCCACGCGCCAGCATGGCCGACCGTGTTGCATTGGCCTGGCATTTACGGGAACGCGACAGCCGCCGGGCCCGCAAACTGGCGACACAGGCCTTGGCTGAGCTGAATGCCACCGATGGGGCTCCTACCGCTCCGCTCCGCCTGCGCTTGGAACTATTGCTGGCGGAGTGTCATTGGCTGTTTGCCGAGCTGGACGTGGCCGAAGCGCAGACCCGGGCCGTCATCCGGGCCGCGATGGCGCTGCCTGACATCTTGATCCTGGCCGACGCCCACCTGCTGCTGGCCCATATCGCCGGTGACCGCGGTGACCTTGCCGGACGCTGCGCCCAGCTGGACGCGAGCGCCGCCATGGCGTCGGGCAGCGACGACGACTTCCGCATGGAGTTTGCCCAGCTTTGCATTGCCCAGGCTGCACTGCGCCAAGACAGTGCCAGCGCCTCGGCCCAATGGGGCGCCCATGTGCGCGAGGTCTTGGCCAGGCCGGCGCATCCGGCCCTGCACTTGATGGCGAATGAGTTTTTGACCTTTGAAGCGCTGCAAGCCTCCGACTTTGCGACCGTCTTTCGGGTCTGCAGCCATACGGTCAGCGCGCTCAAGGGAGCCGGTTTGGTACGTCAGGTGACGCTGTCAACGACCTCCTTGGGCGTTGCCTTCGCCAACCTGAATGACAACGTTCAAGCCTTGGAATGGATGGAGCGCAGCCTTGACTTGGCGCGCCCGACCGGCTGGCCCCTGCCTTTGGGCAATGCCTTGCTGCAAGTCGGCAGCGTTCAATGTGCGCTCGGCCGCTTTGAAATCGCCGAACGGTCGATGAGCGAAGGCTTGGCTTTGCTGGCGCCGCTGCAGAATTCGCGCACCTATTCGCTGGGCCTGCTGTACATGGCCGAGTTGAATCGCGACCTGAACCTGCCCGAGGCTGCACTGAGCGCCGCGCTGAAGCTCGAAGCACCCTCCGCCACGCCCCGCCCCTTGGATTTGCGGCTCAACGCAATGGGAGTGGCGGCGCTGTCCCTGTCCAAGCTGGGCCGCGCCGAGGAGGCCTTAAGCACCGCTGAGCGCGCGCGTCGCCTGGCGCTGACGGCCAACCTCCCCTTGCATCTGTCGGATGTCTGCCGCACCCTGGCGACCATTCACAGCGAGCACAGCCTGCCCGCCCCCGCAGAGATGCAGGTCGCCAGCGCCAGCCTGCATTTTTTGCTGCAGTCACTGGCGGCCTTTCCGCCAGCACAGCAGCAAAACGGCGCGCCGCCCAGAGTCTACGACGCGATTGCGGCCGAATATGCGCGGCTGGGCGAGCACGCACAAGCCTATGCATACAGCCAAAGAGCACGCGCCGCCAGCGACGCGGTGCATGGCCAAGACGTCAGCAAACGCTTGATCTTGCTCGAGACCAAGTTTCACGCCGAGCGGACCGAGTTGCTGAGCCAGACCAGCTCGACGCTGGAACGCCTGAGCCTGATCGGCCAGGAAATCACCGCTCATCTGGACAAATCGGCGGTCTATGAGACGCTCAACCGCAATGTGAACGGCTTGTTGTCGGCCCACCATTTCAGCGTTTATTTGCTCGACCCGGCCGGTGAGAATCTGGACTTGGCCTATGGCACGGAAGACGGGCAGCAAATGGCGAGCTTTTCCATTCCGATGGATCACCCGAGCGCCAACAGCGTGCGTTGCGCGATCCAACGGCACGAGATCTTTCTTGAGATCGACCAGCAGGGCAAGAACAACCCGATCCCCGGCACGCAGCAGACGCTCAGCGCGATGTTCATGCCCTTGGTCGTCGGTGATCAACTGCTGGGTGTGATGTCGATTCAATCAAGGCAGGCCCAGGCCTATGCCGACCGGGAACGGTTGATCTTTCGCAGCCTGGCCGCTTACGGTGCGATCGCGCTGGATAACGCTCAAAACTATCGACGCTTGGAGGCCACCTTGGTGAGCCTTCACCAGGCGCAGGCGGAGGTCTTGGACAAAAACCAAGAGCTGGAGCGCGCCTACCAGTCGCTCAAGGACATCAGCCTGACCGACCCCCTCACCGGCCTGCGCAACCGTCGCTTTCTCGAACAGAACCTCAGCGCCGAAGTCAGCCAATGCCTGCGCCAGTATGAAGATTGGCGGCGCCACCCTGAGCAGGCGGCACCGGAAGACGCTGACCTGATTTTTATGCTGGTCGACATCGACCATTTCAAACGCGTCAATGACGACTGGGGCCATCCCGCTGGCGACGCGATCTTGGTGCAAATGCGTGCACGGCTCCAGCAGGCCTGCCGAGAGTCCGACTATCTGGTGCGCTGGGGCGGCGAGGAATTCTTGGTGGTGGCACGGGCGACCACCGCAACAGCAGCGCCTGAGTTTGCCGAGCGCATCCGGGCAGCGGTGGCCGAACGGCCGTTTGACATCGAAGCCGCCGCGCCCTTGGCGCTGACCTGCTCGGTCGGCTATGCGACCCTGCCCTTCGTCGTCAGCCAACCCGAGCGCTTGGACTGGCAGCAAGTGGTGGGCTTGGCCGACCAGGCCCTCTACATGGCCAAGCGCAGTGGCCGCAACACCTGGGTGGGCTTGAGTGCCACGGCGCAAACCCCGGCGCTGGGCGATATCAGTGAGCTGTTGATTTCACCGCAGGCCAGTGCCAAGGCTGGATGGCTGCGGATTGAGTCGCTGCGAGCGCTCGCCTGAGGCGAACGCTGAGGTCGTAGCGCTCGGTGGCGACGACCTCGGACAAGGGGTCGATGCCGACGATCCATTTGGCATCGCTGCGGGCGTGGCCGGCATGGTGTTCATGATGCCGAAGCCGACCACAGGCGGCCTCCAGCAAAAAGCACCCAAACGCAATAGACAAAAAGACCCGTATCGTTACAGGTTCAGGTCTGCGGCTCAGCGCAACAGCGCTTAGCTCTTCATTGGCGGAAAGTCCGTGCAATACCCGCGCACCCCAGCCGCCGCGATCCAAACCCATCGCGGCTACGGCGATGTCAGCAATTTCCCAGGCACTCGCTGCCCAAACGGTTCGACATAATCTGCGACACTCGCTTCAAGCCGCCGATCTCATGCCCATCTCCTTCAAGTCCTCTCTGCTGGCCCTGTCCCTGAGCCTATTGCTCACGCCCGCTTGGTCAAACGCCACACGGCTGGAACAAGCGGAGCAGCGGCTGCAAGCCGGTCAGGCGGCGCAAGCCCAGGCCCTGGTGGAGCAGGCGGTTCAGGACCAGGGCCTGCAGACCGAGTCAGCTTGGCTACTGTTGCGGGCCCAGGTGGCCCAGGGACAGATCGATGCCGCCTTTGCGACGATCACCAAGCTCACCCAGCGTCAGCAGTGGTTGCCCGCCGAATGGCTGGAGGGCGAGCCTGCCCTGGCTGCGATGCGCAACGATGCCCGCTGGCCGGCCGTGCTGGCCCAGGCCCAGGCCAGAGATAGCCAGCAGCAGCGGCTCTATGGCGCTGCCGCGTTGGAAACCCCCTACCGCGAGACTCTGCCCCTGAACGAACGCCTGGCCGGCGTGTCCCGCCTCTGGAGTGAGGCCAAGTACAACTTTGCCAACTTCGACCTGGTGCCCCAGCTGGACTGGGACGCTGTCTACCTGCGCACGCTGGAGCGGGTGAAACACACGCCTCGCACGCTGGACTATTACCGCGAGCTGCAGCGCATGATCGCCCAGTTGCAGGACGGCCACAGCAATGTGTACCCAGCCGAGGCGCTCTTCGACCGTATGTGGGCGCGGCCCGCGCTGCGCACCGCACGCATCGAGGGGCGGGTGCTGATCACCGAAGTGCTGGACCCACAGCTGAGCCGCCAGGGACTGGCCCCGGGCCAGGAGATCCTGCGCATCGACCGGCAAGCGGTCGATGCGCATGTGCGTGCGCGGGTGCTGCCCTTCCTGGCTGCGTCCACCCCCCAAGACCGCGAGGCGCGCGCCTACGGGGCGGAACTGCTGGCGGGCGATGTACGTCAGAAGGTGGCGCTGCAGCTGCGCGTTAGGGATGGTGCAGCGGAAGCAGTGGTAAAGACCGTGACGATCCCGCGACTGGGCGTGGAGCAGGTCTTCCCGCTGATGCAGCGCGAGCCCTTTGCCTGGCGCATGCTGCCCGGGCAAGTAGCCCTGGTCACGCTCAATGGCTTTGACGATGACACCGCCGCGGACGCCTATCTCCAGGCTTTCGACGCCATCGCCCAGGCGCGCGCCATTGTTTTCGATCTTCGTCACAACGGCGGGGGCAATAGCGGGGTCGGCTACCGCATCCTGGCCACGCTCACCAGCCAGCCTCTGCCCACCTCTAAGTGGTGGACACGAGGCCATGTCTCGGCCTGGCGGGCCTGGGGCCGACCCATGCCCGTCGAGGGCGGCTCTCATGGAGAGATCCAGCCCGATGCCCAGCGGCACTTCTCCGGCCCCGTGGCCGTGTTGACCAGCGCCGGCACCTATTCGGCCGCCGAGGACTTCGTGGCCGCCTTCAAGGCCTTGCGTCGCGGCCCGGTGGTGGGTACGGCCACCGGCGGCAGCACCGGCCAACCCCTGTTCTTCAAGCTTCCCGGCGGCGGCCAGGCTCGCATCTGCGCCAAGCGCGACCTGCTGGCCGACGGCACCGAGTTCGTCGGCAAAGGCATTGCCGTCGACGTACCCGTGGCGGCCTCGGTAGCGGCTTGGCGCGCCGGCCGCGACGAGGTGCTCGAAGCGGCGCTGACCCAGTTGGGGGAACGCGCCCGCTGATCGTTCCCCCCCCTGACGGCCTTCTCGCACTGATATCAGCGCCAAAAACTGCCGCAAACTCGCGTTTGAAACAGCAAGATCCTTTGCCACGAAACCGAGCCAATTTCTAAAATCTTGGGATGACTCATCCCGACATGCCCCGACTCCAGTCGCTTTGCCCGAGCAATGCGCAGCTGCCCCGCCACCAATCGGCCATAGCCGCCGCGGTCTTGTGCTTGCTGATTGCCAGCATCCCCGCACCATCCTGGGCGGCAGACCGATGGATCAGCCAAGACAAAGCTCGCGGAACCGGCGTCTTCAAGTGGGACGATGGCGCGGTTTACGAGGGCGAGGTTGCCCACAATCAAAGGCATGGCCGCGGCACCATCGTGTGGGCGGACGGTGTGCGGTTAGAGGGCGTGTTCTCAAAGAACGAGCCGGTTTCTGGACGCCTTTTTTTGCCCAATGGCGAAGTCTATGAAGGCGGGCTGCGCGGCTACTCCCGCCATGGTCGGGGCAACCTGCAATGGCCGGATGGCCGCCGCTTCGAGGGCGAGTTCATCGGCGACAAGCCGGCCTTTGGCCTGTTGACGAAGGCAGACGGTCAACGCATTGAGGTCGATGAACGCGCCGAACTGCAACGCTTCAGTGGCAGCGCGACCATCGTCGACCAGAGCGGCATACGCTACGAAGGCCAACTGGCCCATGGCGTGCGACAAGGCCGAGGGGTCATGCTTTGGCCCAATGGACAGCGCTATGAAGGCGAGTGGAGCCAGGGTCAGTATCAAGGCGCCGGGACCATGACCATGAAGAATGGCCAGCGCTACGAGGGGCAATGGGTCAAGGGCCTGAAGCAAGGTCCTGGGGTCATGAGTTGGCCCGACGGAGAGCGCTATGAGGGAGACTGGCGCCAGGACGTTCTTTCCGGCCCTTGCCAATTGCGTTTCAAGAACGGCAGCAGCTACGTAGGGGAATGCCTCGATACCAAGGCGAACGGAGAGGGCTCCATGACTTGGCCCAACGGTGATCGATTCGTTGGGAAGTTTGAAAAAAATTACATGTTGTTGGGCCAATTCACCAATGCCAAGGGCTCGGTGTTTGAACTCGACCAGCGGGCGAAAGTGCAGCGCTTGACCGGGCGTCACACCACGGTCAACAGTGCCGGTGCACGCTACGAGGGCGATTTTGTCGAGGGCCAGATGCACGGCCAAGGCCTCATGTCGTGGCCGAGTGGTGATCGCTACTCGGGCGATTTTGTCGACGGTAAACGGCACGGCCGCGGGCTCTGGACATGGCCGAATGGTGCGCACTACTCGGGCGAGTTCGCCAACGACCTTTCCCATGGGCAAGGCGAGTGGGTGGGTGCCGACGGGACCCGCTACAGCGGGGGCTTCGAGCGTGACAAAAGGTCTGGCCGCGGACGCATTGAATACCCGAGCGGACAACGCTACGAAGGCGAATGGCGAGAGGGCGTGAAGTCTGGGCAAGGTGTGCACACCTGGCCCGATGGTGCGCGGTATGAGGGGCAGTGGCAGGCCAATGCCCGCCAGGGGCACGGCAGCATGGTCTATGCCAGCAAACAACGCTACGACGGCGAATGGTTGGCCGACAAAAAACATGGACGAGGCACCTACGTCTGGCCGAGCGGCGAGCGTTACGTCGGTGACTTCCGTGCCGACAAGATGGACGGTCAAGGTGAAATGACCTGGCCCGATGGCGACCGATTTGCAGGCTTGTTTGTTGAAGGCAAGCGCCAAGGCAAGACCAAGTTCGACACCGAGCGCCAGCAAAAGCGGGAAGCCCAAGCCAAATCGCAAGTCGATACCAGCCAGGTCTTGGTGGGCCTGTTCGGTGCGGCCTTGATGGGCTCGGCTTCAGGCATCAGTGGCAGCGAAAAAGCTCGCATGATTTCTGGCTTTGTTTCCGACGTGGCGCGTGACAGCGGCGGCAGCGGCCTGCGTGCGGCTTCTACAGGGATTCAAGCCGAACGTGCGCAAGCTCAAGCTCAAGCTCAAGCTCAAGCTCAAGCTCAAGCTCAAGCTCAAGCTC
>NZ_JBMLSK010000336.1:0-3527 GCF_049240545.1 Roseateles sp.
TCAGCCCCGACGAGTTCCTCAGCCAGCTGGAGGCCGAGCACCGGGTGAAGCCGGATGTACGGCAGCGGCGGGCGATAGGGTTCAGCCGCTCGGCTTGACGCACAGCCCGACAGACTTGGGACATCGCTGTCGAAATATCTGACATTGCCGCCGCTCGCAGTCGGCAGGATCACGCCGATATTGTTACAAAACAATGACTTGCGGCGGCTGGCGCGAATCCTGCTCCCAAGTCAACCCACAAGGCGCACTCACAACCATCGAGGTGTCAATATGAAGAAATTCACCCAAATGCTCGCCGCCACCGCCGTGGCCTTGGGCGCCACGGCCTCATGGGCAGGTCCAGAATATTGCAGCAACGTCGACGCAACACCTGGCGTCACGGCCGACGGTCAGAAAAACGGCGACGTGACCTTCCGCAATGCTGCCGCGAACGACTGTTATGGCCTCGGAACCGTGGCACTGAACGGCGACGCCAACGAGCTTGCCGCGGTGAATGCGCTCAAGTGGGCATCGCTGGCGGATCAGTTCAGCCTGCTGCAAAAGTCGGACAACTCCAACCAAAGCGCCGATCTCTGGAAGCTGGATGCAGACCCGTCCGCCACCGGCACCTGGAACCTCAAGTACACCGGTAACGTCAGCCCGCTCTTCATGGACTTTGTTGTTCTGCTGAAGGCAGGCTCCACGGGCTGGGCAATGTACTTCTTCGACGACATTGAGTTCACCACCAACAACAATTCCGGTTCGGGCGCCTACAAAATCACCTGGACAAACCGTAACGGCAGCTCAACGCCGGGCCTGTCCCACCTGAGCCTGTTCGGCCGTGTTGGTGAAGATGGCGGCGGTGGCGGTCAATGCCTGCCGGGCACTTGCCCGCGGACCGTTCCCGAGCCCGCCAGTTTGGGCTTGGCCGGATTGGGGCTGCTTGGCCTGTTCGCTGCGAGCCGCCGTCGTCACACCGCGGTCAAGGCGCACTGACGGCGCTGCTGCGCGACACCACAGACTTCGCGCACAAGCCCAAAGCCGCACCCGTTTCGACGGTGCGGCTTTTTTGTGCCTGACGCTTGAGGCTTCGGTTCGATCCTGTCAGAGCACTCACTGCGCTAGAGCTCGGCACGCGATGGCTATGTGCGGTGCGGTGCGGTGCGGTGCAGAGGATGCGGGGCAGCGAAGACAAGTCGCTTCAAGCGACCGTGCCCCCTGTGGCGTAGCGGATCAGTCCCAACAGTCCGCTAGAGCGCGCCAACAAGCAACGCCCGGTGTCGCTGCAAAAGAAAGCCCCGGCTGCTTTGCGGCGGCCGGGGCAGATGCAAGACCTCGATTACTTCTTGCTGACCGATGCCGTTGCCGCCGTGCTGTTGCCCGCGGCGTCTGTGGCAACGGCCCTGATGCTGTAGGAGCCGGCCGCTGCCTTGCGCGTGTTCCAGCTATAGCTCAGGCTAGCGCCCGTGCCGCTGGCGACCTGGGCGCCGTTGATGAAGAGGCTTTGCCTCAGACCCGCCGCACCGGCATTGTCGGAAGCGGACACGCTGATGCTGACCGTTCCGGACACCACGGCGCCATTGGCGGGGTTCAGCAGGCTGACGACTGGCGCCACCGTGTCGGCGGCCACGGCATTGGCCACGCTGACGGTCAGGGTCGCCGAAGTCCCCGTATTGCCCGCCGCGTCGCTACCGCGAACCACCAGCGTTGCATTGCCATTGGCCAGCGATGCCGTGTCCCAGCTGAAACCAAAGGGGCTTGATGTCTCCGTGGCAACAACCGCACCATTGACAAGCAACTCGGCCTTGCTCACCCCCACGTTGTCTGTCGCATTCACGCCCACCGACACCAACCCACTGACGCTGCTTCCATTGCCGGGGCTGGTGATGCTCACCACGGGTGCCTGCGTATCAGCGACAGCCATGGCCTTGGCCGTCTGAACCGCCGCCGCCGCATCGACCCGACCGAAGCCATACTGCTTGTCTCGGCCTGCCGCACCGAGATCCCGGGCGCTGCTGTAGAGCGCGTTCTGCACCTGGGCCACACTCAGATCTGGCCTGGCAGACATCACCAGAGCCGCCACACCTGCGGCCAGAGGCGCTGCAAACGAGGTGCCCGACGGTGCGGTATAGCCCCCCGCGCGCTCCGTAGTCCAAATACCTTCACCGGGTGCAGCCAGACTCACGAGACTGCCCCAGTTCGACCAGGAGGTGATCGCATCGGCGCTGTTGGTCGCCGACACGACCGTGATCGAGGTGCTGGTGGCCGTGGTGATCTCGGTACCGGCATTGCCCGCACTGACGAAGACCACGCCGCCCTTGGATCGCATGTAGTCGGCCGCCGACATGACCGAGGAGCTGCTGGCGGCGCCGTAGCTGATATTGGCCACCTTGGCCCCGTTATCAGCAGCCCAATACAAGCCGCTGGCCACATGACTCCAGTAGGCATAGGCATTCGCATCGGAAATCCGTATCGGCATCAGCCGAGCGGCGCCTGCCGTACCCGCAACGCCCGCGGCGTTGTTCAGGCTGGCGGCCACCACACCCGCCACCATGGTGCCGTGCCCATTCACGTCGGCGGTGTTGTTGTTGCCATCAATGACGTTCCAGCCCGGCACCATGCGCGCCGCCAGATCGGGATGGGAACCATTGACGCCAGAGTCGAGAACGGCAACCGTCACGCCAGCACCTTGTGCACTATCCCAGGCGGTCGGGGCCTTGACGGTCGATAGATGCCACTGACTACCCAAATAGGGATCGTTGGGGGTCAACGAAGCCGGTACGCGGTAATCAAGCTCGACAAAGCGGAAATGGGGATTGTTCCCGAGCACAGCCAGCATGGCGCGCTCGTTACCCACATGGGGGAGGTCAATCACAAAGAGATTGCTCTTGGCAATGCGGCGCGCCTTGGCGGCTCCCAGACCCCTGGCCTGCGCATCCACCTGCGAGTCCTTCAAGCCGGCCCGGACTCCCGCCAGCAGCCGTCCCGGGGCAAACTGAGGCTCAGCACCCGCTGCAGTGGGTTGTTGTCGAAGGAATTCCTCGAGATCAGCCTCGGACAGAACACGCTCAGCACGCAGCACATGCCGCCCCTCCACCGTCACCAGAAGACAGTGGGTTCCCTCGCAGTAGCTGAGCGCGGTGTATTTGGCATTGCGCCCCCAGTCGCTGCGGGACAGCGACTCGCAGAACTGCTTGCCGTACTGCAGTCCAGCGAGTTCGGGGCGGTAACTCTGCCGCCCTTCAATACCATCACGAGAGATCTCGACCAGCTCATCGAAGCGCAGCTTGTCCATGCGCTCGCGCAGCCGCTGCCGAGTCTGCGCCGGCAAGTCCCCGAAGCGCAGCGCCGCATCCGCGACATTGCCTTCATAAGCCGGCAGTTGCCCCAACTCCAGGCCACATCCATTGGCGGCCAGACTCGCGGCCAGTGCAATTGCGCTCAGTGCCATACCCAACTCCTACTGCTGCAGAAAACGATGGCAGGAACACCGCACTCCCTGGTGCTTGACGCTCCTCGCCTCAGCCTTGGCAATGTCTCTGGTGGAC
>NZ_JBMLSK010000337.1:0-14838 GCF_049240545.1 Roseateles sp.
ATGACTTGATCGTGGAGCGCGGTGAGCAGGACAAGGCCAGTGAGATTGGCCGCTTCCCGCGTTTGTTCAGCAATGTCGAGACGGTGCCGCCGGGGCTGACCTGGCCGACCTTGACCTTTTCGGGGCGCATGACGCTGTGGCTGGGGCAGTTGGAGGTGCAAATCCTGCAACTGGGTCGAGGCCATACCAAGGGCGACACGGTGGTCTGGTTGCCCAAGGATCGCATTTTGTTTTCCGGCGATTTGGTGGAATTCGATGCCACACCCTATGCCGGAGATGCTTACTTTCAAGATTGGCCGCAAACGCTGGACCGCCTGGCCGCTTTGCAGCCCGCCAAGCTGGTGCCGGGCCGCGGGGCTGCGCTGCAAACGCCCGAACAAGTGGCGGCGGCTTTGAGCGGGACGCGCGCTTTTGTGAGCGAGTTGTATGAGAGCGTCCAGGCGGGCGCACGCGCAGGTCGTGATTTGACGACCGTTTACCGCGAGACCTATGCCAAGCTGGCGCGGAGTTATGGCCACTGGGTGATCTTTGCCCATTGCATGCCTTTTGATGTGACCCGGGCCTATGACGAGGCACTCGGCCACACCGATCCGCGCATCTGGACCGCCGAGCGCGACCTGGAGATGTGGCGCGCACTGGAAGGCGTGTGAGCCTTTCTCGCATCTTCCAGATTTACTGAACCTCTTTCAAGCGATCTGCACGAGAACACACCATGAGTGAACTGAACTACCTCGCGGGCTTCGGCAACCAGCATCAAAGCGAAGCCGTACCCGGCAGCTTGCCGATTGGCCGCAACAGCCCGCAGCAAGTGGCCCATGGCTTGTACGCCGAGTTGCTCTCGGGTGCGGCCTTCACCGCGCCGCGCAATGAGAACTTGCGGACTTGGCTTTACCGTCGCCAGCCCTCGGTGGTGGTGGGTGGCTATCAGCCGATGGCGCACGCTCATCTGCGCACGGGTGCCAAAGAGGGTCAGGTCTCGCCGCCCGACCCACTGCGCTGGGCGCCGACCGCGATTCCGGCGGAGCCCACCGATTTCATCGAGGGTTTGCGCACCATGGCCGTCAACGGCGACCCGGACTCGCACCTCGGCATCGCTGCGCATCTGTATGTGGCCAATCGCAGCATGGAGCGCCGCGCCTTTGTGAATGCCGATGGCGAGATGCTGATCGTGCCGCAGCAAGGCGTGCTGACCTTGACCACCGAGCTGGGCCTCTTGCGGGTGGCGCCGGGCGAGATCGCCTTGCTGCCGCGCGGCATGGCTTTCAAGGTGGCGGTGGACGGCCCCTCGCGCGGCTATATCTGCGAGAACTACGGTGCCGCTTTCCGCCTGCCCGAGCTGGGCCCGATTGGCTCCAACGGCCTGGCCAATGCGCGTGACTTCCAAGCGCCGGTGGCGGCCTTTGAGGCCGAGCCGGGCGCGTACGAGATCGTCAAGAAGTATGGCGGCAGTCTGTGGCGCGCCGAGCAGGGCCACAGCCCCTTCAATGTGGTGGCCTGGCATGGCAATTTGGTGCCCTACAAGTACAACACCGCGCACTTCATGACCATCGGCTCGATCAGCTTTGATCACCCGGACCCGAGCATCTTCACCGTCTTGACTTCGCCGTCTGACACCGCCGGCTGGGCCAACTGTGACTTCGTCATCTTCCCGCCGCGCTGGATGGTGGCCGAAGACACCTTCCGTCCGCCCTGGTACCACCGCAATGTGATGAGCGAGTACATGGGCCTGGTGCTGGGCCAGTACGACGCCAAGCCCGAGGGCTTCAAGCCCGGCGGCTCCAGCTTGCACAATGCCTTTGTGCCGCATGGCCCCGATACCGAAGCCTTTGCCAAGGCCTCCAGCGTCGACTTGAGCCCGCATAAACTGGACCACACCCTGGCCTTTATGTTCGAGACCCGCTGGCGCCTGTTGCCCACCGATTTCGCCCTGAATGGCGGCGCCCTGGAGCGCAGCTATGCCGACTGCTGGGCCGGCCTGAACGATCAATTCACCCCCGACACGAAAGCCTGAACCCGCCATGAGCTTGATTGACCACACCCATCGCCCCGACGCCTTGAGCTGGGTGACCAGCGCCAACGCGGCCGACACCGATTTCCCGATTCAGAACCTGCCTTACGGCTTGTTCCGCCGCGCCGGCTCCAACGAGAGCGCCCGCGTCGGCATCGCCATTGGCGATCAGATCCTCGATCTGAAGCTCGCCGCTGCGGCGGGCAAATGGAGCTCGGCCGTGCAGGTCTTGCTGCAGCCTTTGGCTGATGGCGACTTGAACACCTTCATGGCCCAGCCTTCGGCGCAGCGCCGCTTGCTGCGCCACGCGATCTTTGAGGCCTTGCTGGAAGGCTCCAAGCAGCAGACGGCTCTGAGCGCTTGCCTGCTGCCGCAGGCGGCGGCGCAGATGGCCGTGCCTTGCCGCATCGGCGACTACACCGACTTCTACACCGGCATCCATCACGCCACCACGGTGGGCAAGCTGTTCCGTCCGGACAACCCATTGCTGCCCAATTACAAATGGGTGCCGATTGGTTACCACGGCCGCAGCTCCTCCATCGGCGTCAGCGGCGGCACGGTGCGCCGCCCCTTGGGGCAGCTGATGCCGCCGGGCGCCGAAGCGCCGGTGCGGGCCGCATGTAAGCGCCTGGACCATGAACTGGAGCTGGGACTGTTTGTGGCCGGCGGCAATGCGCTGGGTGAGCCCATCGATATGGAAGACGCCGACGAGCATATGTTCGGCGTGACCTTGCTGAACGACTGGTCGGCGCGCGATATGCAGGGCTGGGAATACCAGCCGCTTGGCCCCTTCCTGGCCAAGAACTTTGCCACCACCATCTCGCCCTGGATCGTTTCCATGGACGCGTTAGAACCCTTCCGCACCGCGTTTGCGCACCCCGAAAGCGACCCGCAGCCGCTGCCCTATATCGACTCGGCCAAGAACCGCGCCGAGGGTGGCTATCAGATTGAACTGGAAGTTTGGCTGCAGACCGAAGCCATGCGCGCCAAGGGCGAGCCGGCCACGCGTTTGATGCGCTCCAACTTCAAGCATGCCTACTGGACCCTGGCGCAGATGCTGACCCACCACGCCAGCAATGGTTGCAATCTGCAGCCGGGTGATTTATTGGGCACCGGCACGCAATCGGGCCCCGAAGCGAATGAAGGCGGCTCGATGCTGGAGTTGTCCAATGGCGGCAAGCAAAGCCTGACCTTGCCGAATGGCGAGACGCGCAGCTTCTTGCTGGATGGGGATGCCGTCGGCCTGCGGGCTTATGCGGTGCGCGAGGGCGCACGCCGCATCGGCTTTGGCGAATGTGTCGCCACTATCGTGCCGGCCCCCGCGCTCTGAATCGACAGTGCGCGCGGTAGATCCTGATCGGGAGATCAGGGTCTACCCGAGGCTTTTCAGCCTATTGAAGCCTGAAATCTTGCCGCCATCACGGGCAATGTAACGTGGGTGCAATGAAGTCCGTCAAAACGCAACGTGCTGACGCAGGCGCCTTCAGCGGCGGTAAATTGCGGCGGTCGAGAAGGCTTGTCGCGCTGCATGCAACGCTGACAAGAAGCTCCGCCCGGCATCTGAGCGGGTCTGTTGAAAGCATGGTTAGGTCCATCTGCAGACCGTAGCTTTTCGGGCTGAGTCTCCCTTCCAACATCGGTTTCCCAAAAATTCCTACGGAGATATGCCATGACTCAGCCCAGCTTCAAGAAGAAACTCTTGCCCAACCTGATCACCCTGATGTTGGGGTCGCTTGCTTTGCAAGCCGCTCATGCTCAAGAAGCCGATGCCAAAGCCGGCAAGAAGGCCGAGCAGCTCCAAGTGGTGGAAATCCGCGGCGTGCGCGCAACGCTGGAGCAAAACCTGATTGAGAAACGCGAGTCCTTGAACATCGTCGACTCGATTCGCGCCGAAGACGTGGGCAAGTTCCCCGACAAAAACGTGGCCGATTCGCTGCAGCGCATGCCTGGCATCTCCGTCGACCGGGGCTGGGGCGAAGGGCGCGACATCTTTGTGCGCGGTACCAATAAAGAATTGAACATGACGCTGCTGAACGGCCAGTCGGTTGCTTCCGCCTACTGGTGGCGTAACGACAAGCAAAGCCGTGGCTTCAACTACGACATCCTGCCTTCTGAAATCATCGGTAGCTTGGATGTGTACAAGAGTCCTGCGGCCGATTTGGACGAAGGCAGCATTGGTGGCTTGGTGGTCGTCAAGACCCGCAAGCCCATGGACTTCAAGGATCAGCTCTCGGGTGTAGTTTCGGCTGAGGCCACCTATAGCAAGTTGTCCAAGAAGACCGATCCGCAACTGAATGGTTTGATCAATTGGAAGAACGATGACAAGACCTTCGGTGTCCTGCTGTCTGTCAGCCAACAAAAGCGCACCATGCGCCGTGATGGCTTGGAGAACTTCACTGAAAGTGCACCCAAGCCCGTGGTGGACCAGAACGGCGTAACCACGCCCGATGTGTACTCTTCCTGGGGTGGTGGCTCGGCCATCTTCCGCCAAGATCGCGAGCGCACCACCGGCAATCTGGTGCTGCAGTTCCGCCCGAACTCGTCTACCGACATTGCTCTGAATTACATGAATTCAGACATGAAGATGAACAACAACAACCAGAACTATCTCTGGCGTGCCGAGGGTATGAACGACGCTCTGCCGGTTGTGAACATCACGGATCCGAAATTCATCACCACCTCGGACGGCAAGAAGGCCTTGGTGGGCGGCACGGTCGGCCCCAAGGGTGGCGTGACCTTCGAGCCGATCTATCGCGAGTCTTACATCAAGTCGCAAGTGCTGGACCTGGACGGCACCTACAGCGGCAGCAACTGGAAGGCGCACGGTCAGATCGGCACCACCAAGGCCGAAGGCGGCAGCAAGCATGACCGCAGCTTCTGGTTCGAAGGTGACACCCGCGCCAAGTTCAATCTGGGCCCGGACAAGTACGAAGTCTCTTACCTGGATGCCAGCCCGCTGGACCCCAAGATCATGACCTTGGGTGGCGGCCGCGACTGGGTGCGCAAGATGGAGAGCAAAGAGAACTATGCGCAGGGTGACCTGACATTCGAGCTCGACAACTCCTTCATCAACGCCGTCAAGGTCGGCTTGAAGCTGCGCGACAACACGGTCAAGAACAACCGTGCTGCGGCTTCCGTGGGGCCAGGCTCTGTGGGCTGGAAGACGCTGACTTTGGCGGATCTCTCCACCGGTGCTTCGCCGCTGCTGAGCCAAGCCGCCGCGACCTCCGGTTCATTGACACAGTACGCCTGGGTGGACGATGGCTTGGTGGCCAGCAAGCTGATCCCGATGTACGACCAGGGCATGGCCGGCAAGTACAAGGATCTGACGAACGAGTACTACCGCATCAAAGAGCGCATCACCGCCGCCTATGTGAAAGCCGAGTTCTCGACCAAGCAGTGGCGCGGTGACTTCGGTGGGCGCTTGGTCAAGACCGACCAGACCTCCGAGGCCTACCAAGGCTTGGCCGGCAGCGCCAACTACGGCATTGCATCGGTGAAGAACAGCTACACCAACTTCTTGCCCAACTTGAACGTCATCTATGACCTGAGCAAGGATGTGGTGGTGCGCGGTGCGGTCTCGCGTGTGATGGCTCGCAACACCTTCAGCGATTTGAGCGCCAGTACTGAGCTGAGTGGCACCACCAATGCCGCGACCGCCGGCAACCCCATGCTCAAGCCGTATCACGCCAATCAGGCTGAAATCGGCGCCGAGTGGTACTTCGCCAAGGGCTCTTTGCTGTCGGGCACTGCTTTCATCAAGAAGCTCGATACCTTCATCTACACCGATACCAAGACCGAGAACGTCGGCGGTGTGGCCCGCCCGGTCACACGTCCGTTCAATGCCGACAACGGCGCTGACATCAAGGGCCTGGAACTGCAGTGGCAGCAAGCCATCGGTATGGGCTTCGGTACGGTCGTGAACTACACCTTTACCGATGCGAAGACCGGCTCGGTGGCCGGCAAGCCCAAGCTGAATGTGATTGGCAACTCGCGTGATCAGGTGAACGCCAGCGCCTACTATGAAAGCCATGGCATCAGCCTGCGGGTGTCGTACAACTACCGCTCCAAGTTCTACGGCAAGCTGGATCAGGGGGGCCAGCAGGTCACCAGCGCCTACGGTCAGTGGGACGCCACCGCCAACTGGGACATCACGCCGAAGATCAGCCTGTTTGCCTCGGGTGTGAACCTGAACAACGAGGTGGTGCGCACCAACACCACCGACGGCGTGCCTGTCTCTGTGTATGAGAACGGCCCTCGTTACAGCCTCGGCCTGCGCGCCAAGTTCTAAGGCTTGAGCGCCGACTGAAGCTGACCCGGAATTGACCGGGTCGACACCTTGACTCAGGAGCCTCCCCCCAGCGAAGGGAGGGAGGCTTGTTTTTTTCAAAAGACGCAAGGTGCAGGCCAGTCAGCGCAATCCTCATCCTCTATGGAAGCTGTCATGGGCAACAAAGTTCAATCGGCAGGATCGACACCGCGCGTGATCCTGGCCATGTTTTTCATCGCGATGATGTTCTTCATCCTGGGTTTCGTCACCTGGTTGAATGGGGCATTGATTCCGTTCTTGAAGATCGTTTGCGATCTCAATAACTTTCAGGCTTTATGGGTCACTTTTGCCTTCTACATCGCCTACACCATCATGGCCCTGCCTTCGGCCGCGGTCTTGAGTCGTACCGGCTATAAGAAGGGCATGGCCTTGGGTTTGGGTGTGATGGCGGTTGGGGCCTTGCTTTTCATCCCCGCAGCCAAGAGCAGCCAATACGGCCTTTTCCTGTTGGCTCTGTTCACCTTGGCCACCGGCATGACCTTGATGCAAACGGCCATCAATCCCTACATCGTTTGCATCGGTTCGCGGGAGAGCGCGGCCATGCGCATCAGCATCATGGGCCTGTTCAACAAGGGCGCGGGCATTGTTGTGCCCTTGGTGTTCTCGGCGCTGATGCTGTCGGGGATCGATCAGTACTCGGACAGTGCTCTGGCCGCCATGGACGCCACCGCGCGAGCGGCAGCCCGTGCGGAGTTGTCCTCGCGACTGATCTTCCCCTATCTGGCCATGGCAGGAGGCTTGGTGGTCTTTATGTTGATCATTCTGTTTTCCTCCTTGCCGGAGTTGCCCCAAGAGGACTTGCCCAGCAGCGGTGGTGAGCCGGTGGGTGCCATGGGGGTGTTGCAGTTCCCGCAACTGGTCTTGGGCGCCTTGGCCTTGTTTGCCTATGTGGGCGTGGAGGTGATTGCGGGCGACACCATTGGCCTGTACGGGCAGAACCTGGGTGTGCAGAACTTTGCCGTGCTCACGTCCTACACCATGGGCTTTATGGTGCTGGGCTATTGCTTGGGGGTGGTGGCGATTCCGAAGTACCTCTCACAAAAGGGCGCTTTGATCCTGTCGGCCGTGAACGGCATCTTGTTTTCGCTGGGGGTCATTCTCGGTTCCAGCTCCAGCACGGCAATCTCTGCCGCCTTGCTGGGCTGGGCTGGTGTGCCGCTGGTGCCCGATACGGTGATGTTTCTTGCGCTGCTGGGTTTTGCCAATGCCTTGGTGTGGCCTGCCATCTGGCCTTTGGCGCTGGAGGGCTTGGGCAAATACACCGCGGCCGGGTCGGCCTTGCTGATCATGGCGATCGCCGGTGGCGCCTTGCTGCCCATGGTGTACGGTGGTCTGTCAGATGCCGGACACACGCAGCGGGCTTACTGGATCATGTTGCCCTGCTATGCCTTGATCCTTTACTACGCTCTGCATGGTCACAAGCTGCGCAGTTGGGGTACCTCGGGGCAGGCCTTGAAGCGCGCCTGAAGCGACTCCGAAACCAGAGCAAACCATGAATGAGGGGCGTCGGCCTTTGGTCGACTCCCCTCGCGCTTTGCTGAGCGGACGATGGCAGCGGGTGCATACCCCGCGGCGAAAGTGAGCTCAAGCCCTGGCCAGATCTTTCAGCGGTGTAGCGACGCCGTCTAGGGAGGAGGCCAGCATCTGCAGACGCTCCCTTTGGCCATAGAACTGGTTTGCAATCTGCGCGATGGCGCGACGGGCCAACTCCTTGCTGAGGTGTTCTTGGCCTGTCGTGGGCGCGCGCAAGGCTGAAGGGAAGCGACCCATGCCGGCGAGCAGGCAGTACCAGGAGGGGCGGATGTACATCAGATCGTCGCCGTGCCGCGTCAGCTCGGCTTCAAAGTCGCCGCCTCGGTCCCAGACCTCCAGAATGCTGGCCAATCGCGCCGAGATGTTCTTGTTGGCGCGGTTCTCGCGCCAGTAGTCGCTGTCCTCGCGGCTGTTGAGTTGGTAGTGGGTCTGCACATAGTCGAGCACACCATCAAACATCTGCTGGATGCGTCGGTTGTACTTCGTTTGCCTTGAGCGGCTGAAGCCGCCTTGCGCCATCTCGGCGATGAACAATTCGACCGAGAACTGAATCAGCATCAATGCGGTGGCTTCGAGCGGCTCGATAAAGCCTTGTGACAGGCCAATGGCCAGGCAGTTGTTGCGCCAATGCTGATGGATTCGACCCACGCGCATCTGCAGGCGTCGTGCCGTTTGGCCTTCGGCCGCCGGGCCGAGATGACGGCGCAACTCGGCTTCGGCTTCATCGTCGCTGACAAAGCTGGAGGCGTAGACATAGCCATTGCCGTAGCGATTGGTGAGCGGAATCTTCCAGGCCCAGCCGTGCTTGAGTGCTTCGGAAACGGTTTCTGAGGGGATGTCTTGGTCCGGGTCCAAGGCCGTGGGAATCGCAATGGCCCGGTCATTGAACAACTGGTCTCGGTAGGACACAAAGGGCTCGCCCAAGGCTTGATTGATCAGCAGCCCGCGAAAGCCACTGCAATCAACAAACAAATCAGCGGCCAACAGCGAGCCGTCTTCAAGCTGCAAACTGGCAATGTCGCCGTTCTCATGCCGCAAGACTTGGCTGACCGTACCCACCTGATGCCTGACGCCTAACTTCAGCGCATGGCTCTTCAAAAACTGACCCAGCAAGCCGGCATCGAAGTGGTAGGCGTAATCGGTGGGCGGGCTGGCTTGCCCATCGCCACGCGGGCGGTAATGAGGCGCGCGGCATTGCCGAGCCAGCTCTGCAGCAATGAAGAAATCCTGTGGATTGGCATCGACGTCGGCGCCGCGCCGACGCAGGCAGGCATTGCTGAAGAATGCATTGCCGGTGGCGAGGTCGGCATGGTTGAAGAAGGGGTGAACATAGGACTCGTAGCCGGGTACTGTGGACCAGCCGGGGAATCGAATGCCGCATTTGAAGCTGGCATTGCAGGCCGGCATCCATTCGGCTTCCTTGATGTTCAAGCGGTCGAAAAACTGGCGCAGGTAAGGCGTGGAGCCTTCGCCCACGCCAATGATGCCGATCTCACTCGATTCCAGCAGCGTGATGCGCAGTCCGCGCTGCCCCCATTGCTGAGCGAGCAGATTGGCGCTCATCCAGCCGGCCGTGCCGCCACCGACGATGACGAGGTGTTGCAGGGGAATCGAGTTCACGGATCTGCCTTCGGTGCGGTGCGGATGTGTTTTCAGGACGTGCGGCTGCTGGGCAGCGCCACGCACACCTCAAACCCACCTTGGGGGTGATTGCGGAAGCGCAAGTTGCCGCCGTGGTCAGCCACGATGTCGCGCACGATGGACAGGCCCAGGCCCAGGCCCTCGGCGCGTAGCTTGGCGCCATGCGCCAGGCGGGTGTAGGGTTGGCCCAGCTTGGCCAGGGCGCTTTCCGGCACACCCGGGCCATGGTCACGCACCGTTAGCAAGACCTGACCCTCTTCAGTGCTGCCGAGCTCGCCCTCATGCATTCGCAGCTCCGCCTTGGGGACATCGTTGCCTGCGCCGTAAAACATGGCGTTGTCGAGCAAATTGCCCAGCGCTCGCTTCAGGGCCAGCGGCTTGCCGAATACCGTCAGTGGGCGTTCATGCAGCTCGATTTGTTGGCCCGCCATGCGGGCGTCTCGGACCATTTTCTGCAGCACCAAGTCGATGCGTACCGGCACGCGGTTCTCATGGATATCGGTGTCCTTGACGATCTGCAGAGCTGTCTTGACCATCATGTCCAACTCGTCGAGATCCTCATGGAACTCATCTTGCACGGCCGGGTCGTCGAGCAATTCACTGCGTAAGCGCAGTCGGGTGATGGGGGTGCGCAGGTCGTGCGAGATGGAGGCAAAGAGGCGTTCCCGGTCGCTCAGATAGCGGCGGATGCGCTCCTGCATCTCATTGAAGGCTTGGATGGCACGCCGAACCTCTGCCGTGCCCGTGACGCGCAGCGGCTTCGGCGTTGACTTGTGTCCCATGCGTGCGGCAGCGCGACTCAAGCCCAGCAGGGGCCGGGTGAGCGCCCGCGCCGTCATCAAGGTCATCAAGAGGGCCAGTCCGAGCGTCAGCAGCTGTGGCGCCATTCTTTGCCAGGTGAAGAATTCCAGCTGCTCCAGAAAGTAGGGGTCGGGCATGGCGCTGCTGAGGTAGAGCCAGTGCCCCGGTTCGGTCTCGGCTTGAATGACCAAGAAGGGGGCGGGGCGGTCGGCAGAGAGCAGGGAAGGGTCGACCCAGCTGTCGGGCAAGTCGGCCAACAAGGCACCGTTCGGTGAGACCTTCAAGTCCAGCGGGGAGGCCAGCGTGACGCTGACCTTGGCATTGGCCGGCAGCTGTGCATGCAGCTTCTCTTGCACCTGGGCTTCCAGCAGGCGTGCCAATGCTTGGCGGGGCAGTGGTTGAGCCGGCACCTCGGCGTCGTTGAAGAAGACCAGGAAGCGGGTGCCGCCCATATTGCGCAACTGCTGCAGCACCAGTTGGCGCTCGGAAGGCGGCAGCTCTCGCACCGCCCGCAGGGCGCCCAGGGCGCTGCTGGACACGTGGTGAGCAGCCATCTCGGTTTGGCGACGGGCGCGTTGTTCGATCTGGCTGTACCAAAGCAAGTTGATCAAGAGCTGCAACAAGACCATGCCGCCCAGCATGGCCAGCACAAAGCGCCCCTGCAGGCTGTCGAACAGAAAAGCGAGGAAGCGCTGTGACCAAGCGCGCTGAGGCCGGGCTCCATGACTGCCGGAACCGCCCGGCGCGAACCCTCCGTCAGCCATCAGAGCGTGTGTCCGGCGTTGACGGTTGTGGCAAACACATAACCTGAGCCCCGGACGGTTTTGATCAGGGCGGGTTGCTTGCCGTCATCCTGCAGGCGTTGCCGCAGGCGGCTGACCTGAACATCCAGTGAGCGATCCAGCGGCCCCAGATCCCGGCCACGGGTCACTTCCGCCAAGCGGCTGCGGTCCAGGACTTCGCCCGGGTGTTCGACCAGCAGCTTGAGCAGCTGAAAGTCCATGCCCGATAAGGCGGAACTCGCGCCGTCAGGGTCGATCAAGCTGCGCTCCAGCACATCCAGACAAAAACCGTTGAAACGGAAATAGCGCGGGGTCTGGCTGCGGTCCAGGCCGGAGCGGCGGTGGATGGCCTTGATGCGCGCCAACAACTCGCGCGGATTGAAGGGCTTGCCAATGTAGTCATCGGCGCCCAACTCCAGCCCGACGATGCGGTCGGTTTCTTCGGCGCTGGCCGTCAGCATGATCACTGGGACATCGGAGCGCCTGCGCACCGACTGGCACAAGGCAAAACCTTCGGTGTCGGGCAGCATGACGTCCAAAATGCACAGACTGATCTCGTCCTTGAAGCGCTCGAACTCGGCCAAGAAACTGGCGCCGTCATGCGCGAGTCGGACCTCGTACTGGTTCTTCTCCAAATAGGTTTTCAGCAGGGTGCGGATTTTTTGGTCGTCGTCGACAAGCAAGATCGTGCGGGTCATGGGGCGGCTTTCACTGATTTGGGGCCCAGCGCACGCAAGAGTCCTTGCAATTTGCGCTGCGCCGCGGCCGGTGTTTGGTTCGGGTCCAGGGCAAAGCGATGGACGGTTTCGATCACGGCGTTCTTGCCGACCTCTTCAAAAGCCATGCGGTGCACCAGGCTGGGCACGCGTGGCGTGCCAGGATTGGCGAACAGCTTGAAAGACTGCTGGGCGCAGAGATCCAACTCATCCACCGGCACATCGCGGCGCACCGGCACCGAGCCCTTGATTCGGTTGTAGCCCAGTTGCAAAGCCGCACTGCCGAGCAGTTCGGCCATTTTTTCTTGCTCGGCCTGCGAGCTCAGATTGCCGGCCAGCATGGCCAAGGTGTCGATGCTGAAGAGATGGGCTTGGGCGGTTCCGGGCACGGCCTTGCATTCGAAATCGCGCCCACCTTCCAAGCCCAGGGTCCCCAACTCACCGCGCGCCCAGTCGCCGGTGATCAGCATGGCCGAGCGCCCGGCAGCAAAGTCGGCGACCAACTCGGTCCACGGACGCTCGCGCGGCGTGCTTGCGGTGCTGTTGCTGGCAGATCCTGTGCTGCCGCTGTTCGCCTGGGTCGGGGCCATGGCCATATTGCGCCAATCGCGCAGGCGCTTGAAGGCGCGCTCCAAGGCGGGGTCGCTAAAGGCCTGCAGCTCTCGTTGAACCATCATGCGGCGATACAGGGCCGGGCCGGCCTCGCCCAGCAACAGGGTTTCAAACACGGTGGCAACCTGCCAAGGTTCATCGCTGAAGGCAACCGGGGTAACGCCCGCCGCGCGAAAGGCCTGGGCGGCTTTCTCTAGGCCCGCCCAATCGCTGGGCAGTTCAATTTTGTGTTGACGGAACAGCGCCTTGTTCAGGTAGAGGTTGTTGATCCGGTGGATGCCCAAGGGGGCGGCAACCACATGGTCGCGTACCGTCAATTGCGACATCACCTGGGGGAACATGGTGCGCGCCCAATTGCGCCGCTGCGCTACAGCATCCAGTTCCAGCAACAGACCCATATCGGCCCATTCGCTCATGGATTGCCCATTCAGCTGCGCCACCTTGGGTGCCATGCGGCGGAGCGTGCGTTCGTTCAAGACCTTGATGGCGGCGCTGCCTCCGCCGCCAGCCACGGCGCCGTCGACCCAGCGCAGGCCGACCTCCGCCATGCGAGCCGCCACATGGTCGGCCGCAGCGCGCTCGCTGCTGGAGGTCCACCAGTGCAGGACGTTGAGCTCATTCGCGCCATCCGCGCTGGCCGCAGGCGGTGCGCCGCGTCCGGCCTCTGATACGGCCAGACCTAGTGGAAGCAGGGCGAGAGCACACATGCGGCGCATCTTGCCTTGCAATGGTGGACTGCAAGTCAAGGAACTGTTGGACTTCGGTGATGTTGTGTAAGTCACAGAGGGGAAGACGCTGGCGCTGTTGTGACAATTCTCAGAGCTTGCCCGGCGCTTGGCGATTGGGGGTTTCTCTGGGCGAGGGCGCGACTCGGGGCCTGGAGCGCATGAATACGGGCTGGACGGGCATGTAATAAAACGTAAGGTCGTGGTGCCTGGCCACAGTTCCGCTGTTGGAGGAGAAACGTCGGCGGCCTTGGGGCATGGCCCAGCAACTCAAGTGCTTGAATCGCCATCTGCCGAGTTTTATCGTTAGCGAATCAGGCGCGTCGCTGGATTGAAAAGGGTGGCCGCAGCGTCGTGAGCCTTGGCGGCTTGCGTTACATGCCGGGTACATCTATGGTTCAGCCAGTGCAAGCCAGAACTCCTTGTCGGCGGTTGATGCTGTTGACCGCAGTCGTGAGGTTCACTGGGTTTGTGCTGTTATGGAGCTAGCAAAGCTGCGGCCTGAGAACCTTGGGGTTCTTGAGCTTGAGCTGTCTGCGCGCTCGGTTTGACCTTCCTCGTTTCCTGCAAGCCGGCTCAAACACCAATGCGGGCTGGCTTGCAGGCTCTTTCTTCGCTCTTCAAGGAAAGGCAGCCTGGCCGCCTTCGATGGACGGCGGGCCAGGCGGATGACTGCGAGGAGAGGAAGGGTCTTGGGTGCTCAGCCTTCGAGTTCGCCGTCCAGCGCATCGTTGTCGAGCGCAGCGATCTCGGCGTATTGCACTGCATTCAGTTGGTGACGATAAGCCAGGTAGGCATGTCGCGTCAGTGCCTCCATGTCCCCTTCATCATCGGCGGCAGCGGCGGCCAGATGGTGGTCAGCGGCGGCGGCAAAGTGCTGGGCTGCAATGCGGTGCAGATCCCCAATGGACTCATCGTCTTCTTCGAGGAATTCGTCCAGTTCGGCTTCTGCGGGCAGATCGAGGTTGTTCTCATTGCTCATGGCTTGGGTCTCCTGCGGAGTGTCTGCGCGGCTGATTGCCGCTGACCCAGCATTGCCGACTTGCGTGAAGCCTTGGTGACAGCTCTGAAGATTGGTGGTTTCAGCCCGGACAGGGCATCACTCGGCGATGGCCTTGCTGGCACCGATGAAGTAACAGGTCAGCCAGGCCAGCAGCAAGCCGATGAGCACGCCGCAACCATCGGCGAACAGGTCGGCCCATTCGCCATCCCGACCCGGTACCTGCAGTTGCAGCAATTCGATGGCAGCGCCGAAGAGCATCAGCCCCGCCGGCAATCTGACATAGCGATCAAAGCGCGTCGCCCAGCCCCAATGACCACTGAAGGCGAGTGCGCCGAAGGCCAGCAGGTGGTTGGCTTTGTCCCAGCCGGTTTCCAGCGGGGTCTTGGGCGGAACGGGGCTGAGCGCAAGATAGCTCACCGCAATAGCGAGGGCCAGCAGCAGCAAGCGCCAGCCGGTCTGGGCCTGCGCGCCAAGCAACAAGACTTTGAGCATGGACGAGTTGCGACGCTGCACAATGCACTCCAGGACAATGAAACGACAGCCCCGTCAGTGAGGCAAAAAAGAAACCACTTTTTCGGCGAGTCGAAAAAAAACCCAACGGGCCACGAGCCTGCTGGGTTTTCTTTGGATTTTGGTGCCGGAGAGATGAATCGAACACCCGACCTTCTCATTACGAATGAGCTGCTC
>NZ_JBMLSK010000338.1:0-69275 GCF_049240545.1 Roseateles sp.
GTATAGCGGCATGGAGCGCCGCTTATCAAAGCTGACGTCGTAATAACCGCCTGCACATTTCGACAGCTAAGTGCTTGTCGGCACTGCATTTTCTTATTGGTTGACTGTTTTTCCATACAGTATTAAATTTCACGACAAAAGCCGCGCCTGTTACAAACACTCTGACCGGTTCGCGCGGCGCCGTCAGGCGGAAGGCTGGTGCGTATGTTGCCATCAAATCATGACGTTATCTCGCCCCCCGAAAGGGGGCGAAGCTCACAGGTTTCCGGCGCAGAAGTGGGCGAGCTTTCGCCACAACATCAACGACATCAACAACAGCAGCAAGACCCGTCACCGCTGCGCCCGGTGAAGTTGCTGGATCGGCTCCGCGAGAAGATTCGCTTGCTGCACTACAGCCGCAGTACGGAGCAGGCTTATGTGTACTGGTGTCGGGCCTTCATCCGTTTTCATGGATTGCGCCACCCTCAGGACATGGGCGGAGCAGAAGTTGAGGCCTACCTGACCCACCTCGCGGCGGACCGGGGCTTAGCGCCGTCCAGCCACAGGCAGGCTTTGTCTGCCCTGCTCTTTCTGTATGGCCAGGTCTTGGGGCTGCAACTGCCCTGGATGAAGGACATTGGCCGGCCTGTGCCCAAGCGGCGTTTGCCGGTGGTCTTGAGCGTCGATGAAGTGTCGTCGGTGCTGCACGCCATGGCGGGCGAGCATCAATTGCTGGCCCAGCTTCTCTACGGCACCGGCATGCGCATTTCTGAAGGCCTGGGGCTGCGGGTCAAGGATCTGGACTTTGCCCAGGGTGCCATCTATGTGCGCCAAGGCAAAGGGGACAAAGACCGGGTGGTCATGTTGCCCAGTTCCTTGAGCCCCGCACTCCGGGATCAGTTGGCACGCGTTCGGCCCATCTGGTGGGCCGATGTGGAAGCCGGGCAAGCAGGCGTGGAATTGCCCTACGCCCTGGAGCGCAAGTACCCACGCGCGGGCAGCAGTTGGGCCTGGTTCTGGGTGTTTCCGCAAGCGCAGCTGTCCACCGATCCACGCAGTGGGGTGATTCGTCGCCACCACCTATATGCCGAGACGTTTCAGCGCGCTTTCAAAAGGGCAATCTCAGCGGCTCGCATCAGCAAGCCAGCCACACCACACACGCTGCGCCATTGCTTCGCCACCCATTTGCTACAGGCCGGCTACGACATCCGCACGGTGCAAGAACTGCTGGGGCACAGCGATGTGGCCACCACCATGATCTACACCCATGTGCTCAATCTCGGCGGCGGCGCGGTGCGCAGCCCCGTAGACCGCTTGCCAGGCTTGATGCCTGGACCGCAGCAGGAACAGGAGCGAGCGCAGGCCCAGGCGCAGGCACAAGCACAAGCACAAGCACAAGCACAAACACAAGGCCGACAGCCGCCTTGGCTGCGCTGATACGGAGGCGCGCCCCGTCGGCCGCGCCTCAGAGCTTGCGGCGACTCAGAACGCTGCAATCCCCGTCATCGCGCGGCCCAGGATCAGGGCATGGATGTCGTGCGTGCCCTCATAGGTGTTGACCACTTCGAGGTTCACCAAATGGCGGGCCACGCCGTATTCGTCCGAGATGCCGTTGCCGCCAAGCATGTCGCGGGCCATGCGGGCGATCTCCAGGCTCTTGCCGCAGCTATTGCGCTTCATGATGGAGGTGATTTCCACAGCGGCCGAGCCTTCGTCCTTCATGCGCCCCAGGCGCAAGCAGCCTTGCAGGCCCAAGGTGATTTCGGTCTGCATATCTGCCAGTTTCTTTTGCACTAACTGGTTGGCAGCCAGCGGTTTGCCGAACTGCTTGCGGTCCAAGGTGTACTGGCGCGCGGTATGCCAGCAGTCTTCGGCCGCGCCCAAGGCGCCCCAAGCAATGCCGTAGCGTGCGCTGTTCAAGCAGGTGAACGGGCCCTTCAGGCCGCGCACTTCGGGAAAAGCGTTTTCCTCCGGGCAGAACACTTCGTCCATGACGATTTCGCCGGTGATGGAGGCGCGCAAGCCCACCTTGCCATGGATGGCCGGTGCCGACAGGCCTTTCCAGCCCTTCTCCAACACAAAGCCGCGGATCTGCCCGCCGTCGTCCTTGGCCCAGACCACGAACACATCGGCCACCGGGGAGTTGGTGATCCACATCTTGGCGCCGCTCAAGACATAGCCGCCGTCCACCTTTTTGGCGCGGGTGATCATGCTGCCCGGGTCGGAGCCGTGGTTGGGCTCGGTCAGGCCAAAGCAGCCAATCCATTCGCCGCTGGCCAGCTTGGGCAGGTATTTGCGCTTGGTGGCCTCGTTGCCGAACTCATTGATCGGCACCATCACCAGCGAGCTTTGCACACTCATCATCGAGCGGTAGCCCGAGTCGATGCGCTCCACCTCGCGGGCGATCAAGCCGTAAGCGACATAGCCCAGACCCGGGCCGCCGTACTCCGGCGCAATGGTGGGGCCGAGCAGGCCGATGGCGCCCATCTCGCGGAAGATCTCCAGATCGGTACGCTCATGCCGGAAGGCCTCGCGCACCCGTGGCGCCAAGCGCTCTTGGCAATAGGCCTGGGCGGCGTCGCGGATCATGCGTTCGTCTTCGCTGAGTTGCTCGTTCAGCAGCAGCGGGTCGTCCCAGTGGAATTTGGCTTTGCTCATGGTGATGTCTCGTCTGACTTGATAAATAAATGAACCGCTGCGGGGGGTGGGGCTTGAATGGCCGTCTCAGTCGGGCACGACGGCCGTCACTTCGATCTCGACCTTGGCCCGATCTTCCATCAAGCCGGACACCACCACTGCCGCCATGGCGACACCGTACTCGGCGCCCATGACCTCGCGGTAGGCTTGGCCGACCTCGCGGCCACGCGCTTGATACTCGCGCTTGTCGAGCAGATACCAGGTCATGCGGGTCATGTGGGCCGGCGTGGCGCCGGCTTCGGCCAAGACGGCCTTGATGTTCAACAGGGTCTGGCGCACCTGGTCAATGAAGTCGTCGCTCTCAAACTGGCACTGCCCGTTCCAGCCGATTTGGCCGGCCACAAACACCTGCCGCCCACTGGCGACCACCCCATTGGCATAGCCTCGCGGCTGGGCCCAATCGGCCGGTTGCAGAACTTGTTTGAGCAGAGGGTTTGTCATACGGATACTCCTTGGGCGCGCTCCAGGGCGGCGCGCAGATCTGGCGGAAAAGCTTGCGGTTTGTGGGTGTCGAGGTTGGTGCACACCAAAACCTGCTGAAAGGCCACACGGCCATCATCGAGTTGTGCGCTGTGCGACGGCCCGTCGAAATGAAGGGTCAGCGTGAGTGAGGTGTGCCCCAGTTTCTCAATGGCCACCCGTAGGCTCAGGGTTTCGCCCATGCGGCTGATGCGTTTGAAGTCGCTGCGCAGATGCACGGTCGGCATGCCCACCCGGCGCGGCCCCAGCAGTGCGGCGTAGTTGACGCCCAAGCCCTCGGTGAACCAGTCCTCGACGAGGGCGTTCAGCATCTCAAAATAGCGCGGATAAAAGACGATGCCGGCCGGATCGCAATGGCCGAAACGCACCAACTCCTGACGCTGATAAACCCAATGGTGCATAGATTCAAACCCCCAGATAACGCTGCCAGAGCGCATGGTCGGCATCCAACTCGGCCGAAGAGCCGCGCCAGACCACATGGCCGCGCTCCAAGATGCTGTGGTGATCGGCCAGGCGGATCAAGCGGCGCACATACTTGTCCACCACCAAAATGGTTTGTCCGGCCGCACGCAGGAGGTCCAGGCAACGCCAGATTTCCTCGCGAATCAAGGGCGCCAAGCCTTCGCTGGCTTCGTCCAGAATCATCAGCCGTGGGTTGGTGACCAAGGCGCGCCCGATCGCCAGCATCTGCTGCTCGCCGCCGGACAACTGGTTGCCCATATTGGCGCTGCGCTCACGCAGGCGCGGGAACAAATCAAACACGCGCTCAACATCCCAGGGCGTTTGGCTGGCGCAGCGGTTCGCCGCAAAGGCGGTCAAATGCTCGCGGACCGACAAATTGGGAAACACCTGCCGCCCCTCGGGCACGATGGCCAGCCCCAGCCGTGCGATGCGATCGGCCGACCAGCCGCTGATGTTCTCGCCACAAAAGCGGATGCTGCCGCTGCTGGGTTTCATCCAGCCACACAGGCATCGCAAGGTGGTGCTTTTGCCCATGCCATTGCGGCCCAGCAAGGTCACCACCTCGCCGGCCTCAACGTTCAGGTCCAGCCCAAACAGGACCTGGCTGCCGTCATAGCCGGCCTGCAAATCGCGGATTTCAAGCAAGGCCGTCACAGCGCCACCTCCATTTCATCGCCCAGGTAGGCACGTTTGACCTCGGGGTGTTCGCGGATCTGCTGCGGCGTGCCGCTGGCAATCACGCGACCAAACACCAGCGTCGAGATCCGGTCGGCGAGCCGAAACACCGCCTCCATATCGTGCTCCACCAAGAGCAGGGTCAGGCCTTGCCCACCCTCACCGCTCTTCAAGCGCTGCAAGAGGGCCACCATTTTTTCCGATTCGTCCGGCCCCATGCCCGCCATCGGCTCGTCCAGCAACAAAAGACTCGGCCGCGCAGCCAGGGCCAGCCCCACCTCCAACGCACGCTGCTCACCATGGGCCAGGTCGCCAGCAATGCGCGCTGACTGAGCCGTCAGCCCCACTTGATCGACCAAGGCGTGGGCCTCCTCATAGAGCCGCGCATCGGCGCTGGCGCGTCGCCACAGGCTGGGCTGCCCAGGCCGGCGCGCCTGACAGGCCAAGACCAGGTTATCGAGCACGCTGAAACGTTTGAAGATGCTGGTGATCTGGTAAGAACGCACCAAGCCAGACTGCACCCGCGCTGCCATGCCAACACGGCTGACATCCCGCCCCTGGAACAGGATCTGGCCGGCGTCGGGCGGCAAGGCGCCGGAGATCTGATGGATCAGCGTGGTCTTGCCGGCGCCATTGGGGCCGATCAGCGCATGGATCTCGCCCGGCATCACCTCGAAGGAGGCCTCATCGGTCGCGGCCAGCGCACCAAATCGTTTGACCAATCGGTCAACCTTCAACAGCGGCTCAACCATGACGCCCCCGTCCTCGCGCAAACAAGCCCGCCAAGCCTTGCGGCACCAGCAGAACCACCGCCAGCAGCAGCAGGCCCAGGGCCATTTGCCAATGCAGGGTGTAGCCCGCCAGGAACTCCTCCAACAGCAGCAGAACGGCAGCGCCCAGCACCCCGCCCCAGAGCGTGCCCGCGCCGCCGAGGATGACCATGATCATCAACTGCCCGGACTGCGACCAATGCAAGGTATGCGGCGTGACCAGTCCATTCAGATTGGCCAGCAAAGCACCGGCCAAGCCGGCCAGCGCACCGGCCAAGACAAAGGCCTGCCACTGCACGACAAAGACGCGGCAACCGAGCGCATGCATGCGCGTCTCGTTCTCTTTGATGCCCTGCAGCAGCTGACCAAAGGGCGAGTTGATCAAGCGCGTCAGCCCCACCATCAACACACCGACCAGGGCCAGCAGCAGCCAATAGAAATGGGCATCGTTGTGCAAGCTGAGCCAAGGGGCCACCTGATTGCGGCCACTCAAGGGCAGGCCATCCTCGCCGCCATAGGTCTTCAGCGAGACGAGCAAGTAATAGAACATTTGCGCGAAGGCCAGCGTGATCATGATGAAATAGACGCCACGCGTGCGCAGGCTGACCCAGCCGATCAGGGCGGCGGCCAGCCCGCTGACCAGCATCGCCGCCGGCCAGGCAATCCAGGCCGATTGCACGCCAGCATCCATCAAAATGCCCACGGTATAAGCGCCCAGGCCCACATAGGCGGCATGCCCGAAACTGACCATGCCGCCAAATCCCAGGATCAGGTTCAGGCTGGAGGCGGCGATGGCAAAGATCAGCACGCGGCTGGCCACGCCGACATAGAACTCCATCTCCAAGGCCGCCAGCAGCGGCGGCAATGCCGCCAACACCAGCAACAAGGGCCAGGCCCAGGACTTGAGGCCGCGGTGGTGCAGCCGACTGTTTTGCTCTTGAAGCACTTGCATCGGATCTCCCCCTCAACCGCGCGCCGGGAACAAACCCTGCGGCTTCCAGAACAACACGCCGGCCATCAACACATAAATCAAGATGGCGGCCAAAGCCGGGCCCAGATTGGCCGCGACCTCGGGCGAGGCCAACTGGCGCAACAAAGCAGGCAGCAAGGTGCGGCTGCAGGTGTCGACCATGCCGACCAAGAGCGCGCCCACCAGGGCGCCGCGGATCGAGCCGATGCCGCCGATCACGATCACCACAAAGGCCAGGATCAAGATGCTCTCGCCCATGCCGACCTGCACCGCCAACAAAGGCCCGAGCAGCGAGCCCGCCAAGGCGCACAGCGCAGCACCAAAGCCAAACACTGCCGTGAACAGCCAGCGGATATTGACGCCCATGGCTGTGGCCATGTCCCGGTTCGAGGCCCCGGCCCGCACCCACATGCCGATGCGCGTGCGCGCGACCAGCACATAAAGCAAGGCCGCCACGCCCAGGCCCACCGCGATGATCAAAAGCCGATAGGCCGGATACATCAGGCCCGGCAACAACTCCACCGGCCCCGACAAGGCGGCCGGCGTGTTCAGCATCACCGGCTGCGAGCCCCATATCATGCGCACACCCTCATTGCAGATCAGGATCAGCGCGAAGGTCGCCAAAACCTGCGACAGATGATCTCGCCGATACAGGCGACGCAACAGGGTCATCTCCAGCAGCATGCCGAAGACGGCGGTACCGCACAGCGAGGCCAACACCGCCAGGCCGAAAGAGCCACTCGCCTGGAACACGGCGGCGGCCAAGTAGGCCCCCACCATATAAAGCGAGCCATGGGCCAGATTGATCATGTCCATGATGCCGAACACCAGCGTCAGGCCGGCCGCCAGCAAGAACAGCATCAGTCCGAACTGCAGGCCATTGAGCGCCTGCTCGGTGACAAGAATCCAGTCCATGTTCAGGCGTTCACTTCATCTTGCACGAGGCCGCATAGGCATCGGCATGGTTCTCAAAGATCTTGCCCAGGGTCTTGTTGGTGACCCGACCCTGCGCGTCCTTGCCGATGATGCGCAGGTAATAGTCCTGCACCGGATACTGGTTGTTGTTGAACTTGAAGCTGCCACGCACCGAGTTGAACTTGGCCGCCTTGAGCGCCTTCAGCAAGGCCGGCTTGTCCTCGATCTTGCCCTTCACGTCGCGCACGGCCGCGTCCATCAGCAGCGCCGCGTCATAGCCCTGGCTGGCATACAGCGAGGGCAAGCGGCCGTAGTCCTTCTGGAAATCGGCCACGAATTTTTTGTTGGCGGCGTTGTCCATATCGTGCGCCCAGTGCGAGCTGTTGAACATGCCCAGCATCGGCTCGCCCACCGCCTTGATCACGTCTTCATCGGCCGAGAAGCCGGGGCCAAACAAGGTGATGTCTTTGGACAGACCGGCGCCAACAAACTGCTTGATGAAGTTGATGCCCATGCCACCGGGCAAGAAGATGTACATCGCATCCGGTTTGGCCGCGCGCACCTGCGCCAGTTCGGCCGCGTAGTCGAGTTGTCCAAGCTTGGTGTAGATCTCATCGGCGACCACCGCCTTGTCGCCCTTGTAAAAGCGCTTGAAGCCCACCAGCGCATCCTTGCCGGCCGGATAGTTGGGCGCCAGCAGGACGACCTTTTTGAAGCCCTTGTCCAGCACCGTCTTGCCGACCGCTTCATGCAGGTTGTCGTTTTGCCAGGCGACGTTGAAGAAGTAGGGGTTGCACTGATCACCCGCGTACTGCGAGGGTCCGGCATTGGCGCTGATATAGGGCGTCTTGCTCTCGAACACGCTCGGCCCCACGGCCAGCATGATGTTGGAGAAGACGATGCCGGTCATGAGATCCACCCGGTCTCTCTTGATCAGGCGGTCCGAGGTCTGCTTGGCCACCTCGGGGTTTTGCTGGTCATCGGCAATCACCAGTTCGACCGGCAGGCCCCCGAATTTTCCACCGCTGTGTTTCAGCGCCAGATTGAAGCCATCACGGATGTCCACGCCCAGCCCGGCGCCGGGGCCAGACAAGGTACTGAGCATGCCGACCTTGACCTTGTCGGCCGCCATCGCGCCGCTGGCCAGCGCCACGCCAGCCGTCAACACCAAGGCCGTACTCATCATCGAACGCTTCATCGTCATGGATATCTCCAACACAGGTTTGAACATCGATCAATCAGGATGCTTGCGAGCGCAAGCGGAAACGCTGCAACTTGCCGGTCTCGGTGCGCGGCAGACTGCTACGGAACTCTAGGGCACGGGGATACTTGTAGGGCGCTATCGTCGCCTTGACGAAGTCTTGCAGTTCTCTGTGCAACTCGGGCCCGGGCGTGAAACCTTCGCGCAAAACCACCACCGCCTTGACGATCTGACCGCGTTCTTCGTCCGGCTGGCCGATCACGCCGCACTCGGCCACCGCCGGGTGCAGCAGCAGCGCCGCCTCGACCTCGGGCCCCGCGATGTTGTAGCCGCCGGAGATGATCATGTCGTCGGTGCGAGCTTGGTAGACGAAGTAGCCTTGCTCATCGACCAGATAGGCGTCGCCGGTCAGGTTCCAGCCGTTCAAGACATAGTTGCGCTGGCGCGCATCGGCCAGGTAGCGGCAGCCGGTCGGCCCTTTGACCGCCAACCGTCCCACCTGCCCCGCAGGCAAGACCTGACCCTGCTCGTCCAGCACACAAGCCCGGTATCCGCGCACCGGCACGCCGGTGGCACCCGGCTTGGCATGGGCCTCGTCGTGTGAGATGAAGATGTGCAGCAGTTCGGTGGCGCCAATGCCGTCAATCAGCTCGATGCCGGTGGCTTCTTTCCAGAGCTGGCGGGTGGCGGCCGGCAAGGCCTCACCGGCGCTGACGCATTTGCGCAAGCTGCTCAAATCATGGTTCCCCACCTGCGGCGCCATGGCCCGGTAGGAGGTGGGTGCGGTGAACATCACGCTGGCGCCAAAGCGGGCTATTGCCGGCAACAAGGCCTCGGGCGAGGCCTTTTCCAACAAGACGGTGGACGCGCCTACCGTCATCGGGAACAGCAGCAAGCCGCCCAGCCCGAAGGTGAAGGCCAGCGGCGGGCTGCCGATGAAGACATCGTCAGGCTGCGGGCGCAGCATCTGTGGCGGCCAGCAGCGGCAGATGGCCATCACATCGCGGTGAAAGTGCATGGTGCCCTTGGGCGCACCGGTGGTGCCCGAGGTGAAGGCAATCAGGCAGCAGTCATCGGCGGCGGTATCCACATTGGCGAAGACCTCGCTGTGGCGCGCCGCGCGGGCCTCCAAGCCGTCTTCAGCCTCCGAGTGAAAGTAGCAAACGCTGCGCAGCTGCGGGCATTGCGCCTGCGCCAGCTGCAACTCTTCCGCCAAACGGTGATCGCACAGCGCATGACTGATCTGCGCTTTGGCTATGACTTGCTGCAGTTCCTTGGCGCGCAGCAGCGGCATGGTGGCCACCGCCACCGCGCCGACCTTTTGCACCGCAAACCAGCAGGCCGCCATCTCCGCCGTGTTGGCGCCGCGCAGCAAGACGCGGTTGCCACTGACCAGGCCCAGGTCCTGCACCAGCACATGGGCGATGCGATTGGCCTGGCGCTGCAGCTCGGCATAAGTCCAGCGCAGCCCGTCCGCGCCTTGCAGGCACAGGCGCTCGCCCTGCCCTTGCTCGACCCAGCGGTCCAGCAGCTCGGTGGCGCAGTTGAGTCGCTCGGGGAACTGCAGCTCCGGCAGCTCAAAGATCAGCTCGGGCCACAGCTCGGGCGCAGGCAGGTGGTCGCGGGTGAAGGTGTCGAGATGGGCAGAGGCAATCATTTCAACAAATCCCTTCCGATGATCAGTTGCTGCACCTCGCTGGCACCTTCGTAGATGCGCAAGGCGCGAATCTCGCGGTAGAGCGACTCCACCACCTCGCCGCTTTGCACGCCGCGGCCGCCGAAAAGCTGCACCGCCGAGTCAATCACCCGCTGCGCGCCCTCGGTGGCCATCAGCTTGGCCATCGCCGCCTCGCGGGTCACGTTCTGGCCTTGGTCGCGTTGCCAAGCGGCGCGGTAAACCAACAAGGCCGATGAATCCACGCTGCAAGCCATATCGGCCAGCTTGGCCTGGGTCAGCGGCAGCTCGGCCAAGGTGCAGCCAAACATGGCCCGGCTCTTGGCCTGCTGCAAGCCTTCTTGCAGCGCTCGGCGCGCGAAGCCCAAGGCCGCTGCGGCGACCGAGGTGCGGAAGATGTCCAGCGTGCGCATCGCCAGCTTGAAGCCCTCGCCGGGCGCGCCAATCATCTGGCTCTTGGCGACACGGCAGTTGTTGAAACGCAGCCGGGCCAACGGATGCGGGGCAATCACTTGGATGCGTTCGGCGATCTCAAAGCCGGGCAGCTCCGCGTCGACGATAAAGGCCGAGATGCCCCTTGAACCCGGAGCCTCCCCCGTACGCGCAAAGACAATGTAGAAGTCCGCAATGCCGCCGTTGGAGATCCAGGTCTTTTCGCCATTCAAGACATAGTCGTCACCGTCAAGCACCGCGCTGCACTGCATGGCCGCCACGTCCGAGCCGGCCTGGGGCTCTGACAAGGCGAATGCCGCCAGAGCCTCGCCACGCGCCACGCGAGGCAGATAACGCTGACGTTGTGCGTCAGTGCCAGCCAAGGAAATAGCGCCGGAGCCCAGGCCCTGCATCGCAAAAGCAAAGTCCGCCAGCCCGTTGTAGCGCGCCAGCGTTTCCCGGAGGATGCAAATGGCACGGGTGTCGATCACCTCGGCCGCGCCGCCCAAGGCCGCGCCCGCAATCGCATGCTTCAGCCAGCCGCCCTGCCCCAAGGCCTTGACCAGGGACTTGCACTCCGCATCCACATCGTCGCCATGGCCGCTGTGCAGATACTCGCTGCACCAGGCCTCCAGTTGCAGCGCCAACTCACGGTGGCGGTCTTCAAAGAACGGCCATTCCAAATGCTTCAGCGGATTCATGCTCAATCTCCCTTGAACTCGGGCCGCTGCTTGGCCACAAAGGCCTGGTAGGCGCGGTGAAAGTCCTGCGTCATCATGCAAATGGCCTGGGCCTGGGCTTCGGCTTCGATGGCCTCGTCCACGCCCATGGCCCATTCCTGATGCAGCATCTTCTTGGTCATCGCATGGGCGAAGCTGGGGCCGCTGGCGATTTGCTGCGCCCAGGCCACCGCCTCGCCCAGCAGTTCCTCGGGCTCGGCCAGGCGATTGAAGAAGCCCCAGTTCAAGCCCTCCTCGCCGCCCAGACTGCGTCCGCTGTAAAGCAGATCGGAGGCGCGCCCCTGGCCGATGATGCGAGGCAGGATGGAGCAAGCGCCCATATCGCAGCCCGCCAAGCCGACGCGGGTGAACAAGAACGCCGTCTTGGAGCGCGCCGTGCCCACTCGCAAATCGGAGGCCATGGCCATGATGGCCCCCGCCCCGGCGCACACGCCGTCCACCGCAGCAATCAAGGGCTGCGGGCAGGCCCGCATCGCCTTGACCAGATCGCCCGTCATGCGGGTGAAGGCCAAAAGATCGGGCATGGACATCTGCGTCAGCGGGCCGATGATTTCATGCACATCGCCGCCCGAGCAGAAATTGCCACCGGCGCCTTGCAGCACGATGGCGCGCACCTCGTCCACATAGCTCAAGCGCCGGAACAGATCGCGCAGCTCGGCATAGGATTCAAAGGTCAAGGGGTTCTTGCGCTCCGGGCGGTTCAGCGTGATGACGCCGACTTGCCCTTCCACCTGCCAGCCGAAATGCTGCGGGGCAAAGCCTTGCAGGCTTTGTCGATTGCCCTCAAGCAGATGGGGGCTGATGCCTTGGGGATTCATCACACAAACTCCTTGTTCAATGGGCGGGCCGCACGAGGCGCCCGCACGGTTTTTTTGCTGGCCGGCGGGTCGGACTCCAGGCCGCTCAAATGGCTTTTCAAACCGGCCAGGAGGCCGTAAACCTGGGTCTTCTCGTCCGGGCTCCAGCCCTCCAGCAACTCGATCACCCATTGCTCATGGGTGGCCGCCATGCGCTTGAACAAGCGCTTGCCGGCCGGCGTCAACTTGACCGTGTAGGAGCGCCGGTCGCTGGGGTGGGCCTCGCGCAGCACCAGGCCTTCGGACTCCAGCTGATCGGTGATGCCGGTGATATTGCCGCCGGTCACCATCAAGCGCTTGGACAGCTCGCGCATGCTCAGGCCCTGCGGCGCACGCTCCAATTGGGCCAGCAAATCAAAGCGCGGCAAGGTGGTGGCGAAGTCCTGGCTCAAGCGCTTGCGGATCACGCCTTCCACCCGATTGGTGCAGGCCAGCAGGCGCAGCCAAAGACGCAGAGCCTGGTGGTCTTCCGCCAGCGCGCGGGATTCGAGGTCCAAGCCCATCAGCTCAGTTCCCCGCCGCAAATCGAAATTGCCTGCCCGTTCATGGCCGCGCTGTCGGGCCGCGCCAGCCACAGCACAGCGTCGGCCACTTCTTGCGGCTGCACCAGCCGCCCCTGCGGGTTGCTGGCGGCCAGCTCTGCGCGCGCCAGCTCGGCGCTGCGGCCAGTCTTGGCCATGATGTTGGCAATCGCACGGTCCACAATCTCGGTCTCGGTGTAGCCGGGGCAAACGGCATTCACCGTGATGCCCTTCTTGGCCACCTCCTGCGCCAAAGCTCTGGTCATGCCCACCACCCCATGCTTGGCCGCGCAATAAGCGGCCACATAGGCATAACCGGTCAGGCCAGCGGTGCTTGCCACATTGATGATGCGCCCAAAGCCGCGCTCGCTCATGCCGGCCAGCACTTCGCGAGAGCACAAGAAAGTGCCGGTCAGATTGACGTTCAGCATGCGCTGCCACAGGTCCAGCGAGGTCTTGGCCAACGGCGCGGTCTCGGCCTGACCGGCGTTGTTAACCAGGATGTCCACCTTGGCCCGAGCCGCAAACGCGGACTTCACGCTGGCCTCGTCACTCACATCCAGTTCGCAGCAATCGATCACACCGAGCGGCATCAAGGCCGCCACCTGCCCCTGCAAACGCTCCAGATTGCGGCCCATCACCGTCACCGAGGCGCCGGCCTCCAAAAGCGCGCGGGCCACCGCCGCGCCAATGCCGCTGCCGCCGCCGGTCACCACCGCATGCAGGCCTTGCAGGTTCAGAGATTTCACCACTCAAACTCCCAAGGCTTTGTTGGCCTCATCCTGACTTGCACCCGCCGCTGCCGCCGAGGCCGTGCGTTGACGTTCAAATTCTTTTTCCAGCTGCGACTTGCCCGAGAGATAGGGCTTGGGCCAGTCCAAGCCCACCCGCCCGGTGTAGCCAATGCGGGCAGCCTCGGTCAGCGTCCAGGCCGGATTGGCCAGATGCGGGCGCGCAATCGCGCAGAGATCGGCGCGGCCGGCAGCGATGATGCTGTTGACATGGTCGGCCTCGGAGATGGCACCCACCGCCATGGTGGCGATGCCCACCCGGTTGCGAATGCTCTCCGAGAACGGGGTTTGCCACATGCGGCCGTAGCGCGGTTTCTCTTGCTTGCTGACCTGGCCGGAGGACACATCGATCAAATCGGCCCCGGCCGCCTTGAAGGCCGCCGCCATCTGCACCGCATCTTCCGGCGTGTTGCCGCCCTCCACCCAGTCATGCGCCGAGATGCGCACCGACATCGGCCGTTCCTGTGGCCACAGCGCGCGCATGGCCTTGAAGATTTCCAGCGGGAAGCGCAGGCGGTTTTCCAGCGAACCGCCGTATTCATCGTCGCGACGATTGGTCAAGGGCGAGAGAAAGCTGGAGAGCAAATAGCCATGCGCGCAGTGCAGCTCCAACCAGTCGAATCCTGCACGCGCAGCGCGCTCGGTGGCGGCGCAAAAGTCCGCCAGCACCTGGTCCATCTCGGCGCGGCTCATGGCCCGCGAGGTCTGGCTCACACCCTCCAAATACTGCTGCGGCGAAGCAGAGATCAGCGGCCAGTTGCCCTCGTGCAGCGGCTGGTCGATGCCCTCCCAGCCCAGCCGGGTTGAACCCTTGGCGCCGGAGTGGCCCAGCTGCATGGCGATCTTGGCGCTGCTGTGGCGGTGCACAAAGTCCACGATGCGGCCCCAGGCCTCGCCTTGTTCATCGGTGTAGAGCCCTGGGCAACCCGGGGTGATGCGACCCTCGGCCGAGGGCGCGGTCATCTCCACGAAAACCAGGCCTGCGCCGCCGGCGGCACGCGCGCCCAGGTGCATCAGGTGATAGTCGCCGGGCAGGCCGTCCTGGCAAGAGTACTGAGCCATCGGTGAGACCACCACCCGGTTCTTCAGCGTCAACTCGCGCAGTTTGAAAGGCGTAAACATTGGCGGCACGCCGGCTTGCACGGGCAGACCAGAGCGCGCGGCCAGCCAAGTCTCGAACTGATCGACATAGGCAGCATCGCGCAGGCGCAGGTTTTCATGCGAGATGCGCTGCGAGCGGGTCAGCAGCGAATAGGCAAACTGCTCGGGCGCCAGGCGCGCATGGCGCTCCACGTTCTCGAACCATTCGGTCGAGTTGCGCGCCGCGTTTTGAATGCGCAAGACCTCCACCGAGCGGCTGGCTTGATAGGCAGTCAGCGCTGCGTCCAGATCGCCACCAGCCTGCTCGATGTCGCGTGCCAGGGCAATGGCGTCTTCCAGAGCCAGCTTGGTGCCGGAGCCGATAGAGAAATGTGCGGTGTGGGCGGCGTCGCCCATCAAGACCACCGGCGCGCGGCCGTTGTGATGAACCCAGTTTTTGCAGACCACGCGCGGGAAGCGAATCCACTGCGCCGAACCGCGCAAATGCGCGGCATTGCTGATGAGCTTGTGCCCGTCCAAAACCTTGGCGAAGAGTCGCTCGCAAAAAGCAATGCCCTCTTCCTTGCTCATGGACTCCAGGCCAGCGGCCTGCCACACCGACTCCGGCGTTTCAACAATAAAGGTCGAATGGGTGTCGTCGAACTTGTAGGCATGAGCCTGGAACCAGCCCTGCTCGGTCTTTTGAAAATCAAAGGTAAAGGCGTCGAAGAGCTTGGTCGTACCCAGCCAGACAAAGCGACATTGGCGCAGGTCGATGTCGGGCTGGTAGGTCGCCGCGTATTTGTTGCGGATGCGACTGTTCAAGCCATCGCAGGCGATGATGAGATCGGCGTCCAGGCCTTCGTCATCCACCACATCGCATTCATAGCGCAGATCCACGCCCAGTTCGACGCAGCGCGCTTGCAGAATGTTCAAGAGCTTCATGCGGCCGATGCCGCAGAAGCCATGTCCACCCGAGCGCAGTGTGCGCCCTTGCATATGGACCTCGATATCGTCCCAGTGATTGAAGGCACCCAGGATGGCATCGGCCGTCTTCGCATCGGCTTCGCGCATGGCGCCCAGGGTCTGGTCCGAGAACACCACGCCCCAGCCAAAGGTGTCGCCAGGCTTGTTGCGCTCTAGCACCGTCACTTGATGCGCAGGGTTTTGCTGCTTCATCAAGAGCGCGAAATACAGGCCGGCCGGGCCGCCGCCAATGCAGGTGATGCGCATGCTGGAGTCTCCTCGTTTGCAGCCACTTTAGGTCTTGATAGTTTAGGTGTCAATCAAATTACCCAAGACTCAGCACCCGGAGATTCCCGCAGCAGATTTCAAAAAACAAGCGCTTGCCAAGCCGACGGTGCGATGTTGGAATTAACCGACACCACGCAGGCGCAAGCGTTGTTATGGTCTCGCCCGCTGCGCAAACGCAAGCCCAAGAAAGGCTTTCACCGATGAAAAAACTCTGGGATATTTCCCCGCTGGTCAGCGCTGAGGCGCCGATCTTTCCGGGCGACGAACCCTACCGCCTGAACTGGACGGCCACGCTCTCGCCGAACTGCCCGGTCAATCTGAGTGCCATCACCATGTCGCCCCATGTGGGCGCGCATGCCGATGCGCCGCTGCACTACGCGAACGGTGCACCCAGCAGCGCCGAGGTGGAGTTGGACCCCTATCTCGGGCGCTGCCGGGTGATCCATGCCATCGACTGCGGCCCGCTGATTCAGATTGAGCACTTGCGCCATGCGGCGGCCAATCTGCCGGCGCGCGTCTTGGTGCGCTGCTGCGAGCGCGCCGACACCACCTGGAACCCCGACTTCAGCGCCTTCGCCCCCGAGACCGTGGCCTGGCTGGCCTCAAATGGCGTGAAGCTGATCGGCCTGGATACCCCCTCCGTGGACCCAAGCAGCAGCAAAAGCCTGGACAGCCACCAGCAACTGCTGCGCCTGGACCTGCGCGTGTTGGAGAACCTCGTTTTGGACGGGGTGCCCGAGGGCGACTATGAATTGATTGCGCTGCCGCTGAAGCTGGCTGGCGCTTGCGCATCCCCCGTCCGCGCCGTGTTGCGCGAACTTTGAATTCCCACAGGAGTCCCCCATGACCACAAGACAAGACTGCGATGTGCTGGACCAAGAAGATCCGCTGCGCGAACTAAAGCATCAATTTGATCTGCCGACCGGCACGATTTATCTGGACGGCAATTCGCTCGGCGTGCTGCCACGCGCCACACTGGGCCGCGTGCAGGAAGTGATTCAAAAAGAATGGGGCCAAGACCTCATCAAGAGCTGGAACACCGCCGGCTGGATTGACCTGCCCAGCCGCATTGGCGACAAGATCGCGCGACTGGTGGGCGCGGCGCCCGGCGAGTTGATCGTGGCCGACTCCACCTCGCTGAATTTGTACAAGGTGCTGTCCGCCGCCATCGGCATCAGCCAGCAGCTCTCTCCCGAGCGCAAGCTGATGGTCTCCGAGCGCAGCAACTTTCCCACCGATCTCTACATCGCCGAAAGCCTGGCCCGCCAACATGGCTGGACGCTGAAGCTGGTGGACCATGTGGATGAAATTCCTGCCGCGCTGAATGCCGAGCTGGGCGTGCTGATGCTCACGGAGGTGAACTACCGCACCGGCTATCGCCACGATATGCGTGCGCTGACGGCCGCCACACACGCCGCCGGCGCGCTGGTGATCTGGGACCTGGCCCACTCGGCTGGCGCGGTGCCGGTGGACCTGAAGGGCGCGAACGCCGACTTCGCCATCGGCTGCGGCTACAAGTACCTGAACGGCGGCCCCGGCGCTCCGGCCTTTGTGTGGGCGCACCCGCGCCATGCCGAGCGTTTCTGGCAGCCGCTCTCGGGCTGGCTGGGCCATGCAGCGCCCTTCCAGTTCACTACCGATTACCAACCGGCGGCGGGCATCAAGCGCTATATCTGCGGCACACCGGCCATGCTCTCGTTGGCGGCGCTGGAATGCGGCGTGGACACGGTCTTGGCGGCCGAGCCCTTCGGCGGCATGGCCGCCCTGCGCAAAAAGTCCATCGCACTGACCGAGCTTTTCATTGAGCTGGCCGAGGCCCGCTGCGCCAAGCTGGGCGTGCGCCTGGCCTCGCCGCGCGACGAAACCAAGCGCGGCAGCCAAGTCTGCCTGAGCCTCGATGCGCCACTGCACGAAGCTGGCTATGCCGTCATCCAAGCCTTGATCGCGCGCGGCGTGATCGGCGACTTCCGCGCCGGCGACCCCAGCCGCCTCGCCGAAGTGCCACACATCCTGCGCTTTGGTTTCACCCCGCTCTACATCGGTTTTACCGATGTCTTCGATGCCGTCGAGCATTTGCATCAGGTCCTGAGCCTGAAGGAATGGCAGCGCCCTGAGTTTCAAAAGCAAGGAGCCGTGACATGAGTTGCCCGCACCACACCGAGAACATTGTTCGCGAAGAGAAGGCCCAGCTCGACTTCTCCAAGGACATGAGCTACGGCGACTACTTGCATCTGGACCAAATCCTCAGCGCCCAGCATCCGCTCTCGCCCGAGCACAACGAGATGCTCTTCATCGTGCAGCACCAGACCTCGGAGCTGTGGATGAAGCTGATGCTGCACGAGATGCAGGCGGCTGTGGCTTGCGTGGCGGCGGACCGACTGCCCGAGGCCTTCAAGATGCTGGCACGGGTGTCGCGCATCATGGAACAACTGGTGCATGCCTGGGATGTGCTGGCCACGATGACGCCGCCCGAGTACACCGCCATCCGGCCCTATCTGTCGAACAGCAGCGGTTTTCAAAGCGCGCAGTACCGCCGCATCGAATTCATGCTGGGCAATAAGAACGCGGCCATGCTGAAACCCCATGCGCACCGGCCGGACCTGCTGGCCGATGTGGAGGCCGCCTGGCGCGCACCCTCGCTCTACGACGAGGTCTTGCGCCTGCTGGCGCGGCGCGGCATTGCGGTGCCCGCTGAGGCCCTGGAGCGCGACTGGACGCAAGCGCGCAGCGCCGATGAAGGCGTCAAGGCCGCTTGGCTGGAGGTCTACCGGGACCCGAGCAAGCACTGGGACCTCTATCAGATGGGCGAGGAATTGGTCGATCTGGAGGATGCCTTCCGGCTTTGGCGCTTCCGCCATGTGACCACCGTCGAGCGGGTGATCGGGTTTAAGCGCGGCACCGGCGGCACCTCGGGCGTGGGCTATCTGCGCAAGATGCTGGATGTGGTGCTCTTCCCCGAGTTGTGGGCCCTGCGCACCGAACTCTGAAAAAGCCAGCTGAAATCAGCCAAGTTTTCGCACTGACAGGTCTCGGCCTTGCGATAGAGTCGGACTCCAGGAGCGCCGCCACAACAGAAGCGGATCCTCCTGGCCGAGAAACTCAGGGATTCTTGTCATGCCTGTATCGCTGCGCTGTCTGATTTCAGTCTTGGCTTTGTGGAGCAGTGGTGCAGGAGGCAGTCTCGCCGGAGAGGTGATGCAACGGGTTCAAACGGGACGCACGCTGCAGGTTTGCATCTCACCGGCCTACCACGGCGTCAGCTATCGCAGCCCACGCACCCAAGAACTCAGCGGCATCGATATTGACCTGTCCGCCGCCCTCGCCAAAGACCTGGGCGTCAAACTGCGATACGTCGACTCCAACTATGCCAAGCTGGTGGATGACCTCAACCAGAACCGCTGCGACATTGCCATGTTCGCCATCGGCATCACAGCCGAGCGCCAAAAGCACCTGCGCTTTTCGACGCCTTATCTGCAAAGCGATGTGTACGGCGTCACCACCAAGGCCAACCGCGTGATCAAGTCCTGGGCGGACATCGACAAGCCGGGTATCCGGGTGGCCGTTCCCGCCAGAACCTTCATCGAACCGGTGATGGCGGCATGGCTCAAGCAAGCGGAGTTGGTGGTGCTCCAGGCGCCCCAATCCCGTGAACAGGAGTTGGAGTCCGGCCGGGTGGATGTGTTCATGGCCGACTACCCCTACAGCCGGCACTGGCTGGCGACGGCCGACTGGGCCCGGCTGGTCTCGCCGCCCGCCCCTTTTCACTTGATGCCTTATGCCTATGCAGTCAAGCCCGGTGACGAGGCTTGGCTCACGCGCATCAACGCATTTGTGGCCAAGGTCAAAAAAGATGGGCGCCTGGAAAGCTATGCCAAGCAACACGGCTTGAGTGAAATCTTGCTGCGCAACTGACACCATGCAGCCCAGCGCCCCACAAACCCTGCCCGCCTGGGTCAACCGGAAGATGGCACTTTGGGGGACCGGCTTGCTGGGATTGGCGATGTTGCTGACCGCCTTGAGCTTCATTTGGCTGGAGCACAAGAATCACCTGAGAGCCGAGACCTCTAACAATGACTTGTTTGCGCGGACGCTGGAAAGCCATATCAGCCTGACGCTGAACACCGCCAAGCTGACGCTGCAAGGTTTGGCGCGGTCGGCAGAGGCCAAACCCCAGCCGGATTCGGATGCCGAACTGAGCAGCCGACTAAGCCTGCCCTTAGCAAGCATGCCCTATGTCCGCAGCTTGTCCCTGCTGGACGCCAAAGGCCGGGTGATCGCCAGCAGCAATGCCAGCAATGTGGGCCTCTTGATCCCCCTGCATTTGCTGCAGCAAAAGGAGCAGCAAGCACCCCAAGGCCTGGGCCATTTGATGGTCGGGCGTGACCTGAACCATTTGGCCCAGCAAACCCAAGGCAAGGCAGAAACCGCAGCCCAGGCCAAGCATTTCCTATTGCCGCTGACTTGGGAGGCCCCCGACCCCCAGGGTCCCCAGTACTGGGTTGCGGCCTTAAACCCGGACTATTTCGCCAACTTCTTTGCCTTGCTGATCGGCGAAGGTGAACACCACGCCGCCCTGCTGGGGTTGAATGGCGAGCTGATTTCGAGCACGCAGGCCCTGGAGCTCAAGCCAGGTACCCGACTGAGTGAGCATGCGGCGTTCAAACAAGCCGTGCCCCTGCGTGAGTTTGGCAGCTTCCGCGGCGAAGGCCTGGACCAGCAAGCCAGCATAGGGAGCTACCGCTTGGTTCGAGACCAGCCCTTGGCGCTCATTGTCGAGTTGCCGATGTCCGTCATCTGGTCGCATTGGACGGGCGACCTTCAGTTGGCCGGGCTGGCCTTGTCGACCGGCCTGCTCGTCATTGGCGGATTGGGTGCGATGGCTTGGCGGGCCTTGAGCGCCTATGACAGCGCCCGCCTTCATCTGGAGGCAGCCCTGCGCAACTTGGCAAACCGAGACCGGGAACAAAGCCTGCTGATCAACAATGTGCAGGAATTGATGTTTCACACCGACGCCAAGGGCCTGCTGCAGTTCATCAACCACCCGGAGTTTCTTGGGGTCAGCAATGCCGAGTCATTGATCGGCCTGCCTTTTGAAAGCCTGGTGGATCCGGCTGACCAAGCCCGCGCCAGGGGTTTGTACCGCAGCACCGCGGGCTTCTTGAACCTGCCGGTCACCCTGCGCTTGGCCGCCAAGAAGGGCCGCAAGCGGGTGCTCGAGGTCAGCGTCACACCGATCAAGAATGAAGACGATATGTTGCTCGGCTACGTGGGTTTTGCCCTGGATGTGACCGAGCGCGAGGATGCACGGCTGCGCCTGCAAGCGCAGTTGGAGTTCACGGCCCGGCTGATCGACGTCTGCCCCATCCCCATCTTTGCCAAGGATCTGGCCCTGCGCTTCGTAATGGTCAACCAAGCTTGGACCGACATGACCGGGGTCGAAAAAAACCTGGCGCTGGGCCGCAAGCTCAGCGAACTGCGTCCTGCCGCGCTGGCCGATCCGGTCGAAGCTCGCGACAAACAACTATTGACTCAGGGCGGCAGCGAGCATTTGGAGGTTCAGGATCGCGGGCGCAACTTCCTCACCCACCGCGCGGTTTACCTGGACGCGGCAGGCAAGCCTGCGGGTGTGCTGGCCAGCGCCATCGACATCAGCCGCTTCGTCGAAGCGGAACGCCAGATTGCCGAGGCCCGCGATGCTGCCGAGCGTGCCAACAGCATCAAGACCGAGTTCGTGGCCAATATGAGCCACGAATTACGCACTCCGCTGCAAAGCATCATCGGATTCTCGGAGCTGGGCATCGAGCGCAGCGGCGAGCACGCGCGGCTACAAGACATGTTTGCACTCATCCATAGCTCGGGATTGCGCATGCTAGATCTGGTCAACAACTTGCTCGATCTGTCCAAGCTCGAAAGCACAATCGGCAATCTCTCTCTGAACAAGCAAGACCTGGCACCCTTGGTGAGCGCCGTGGTGAACGAGATGCGGCCCCAGGCCGACAAACAAAACATCCAATTGGACTTGCAGGTCCTGGATCCTGACTTGCTCGCTTCGGTGGATGCCACCCGACTGCAGCAAGCACTGCGCAATGTGATCGACAACGCCCTGCGCTACTCCCCGCCTGCCGGCCAGATCAAGATTCAACTGTTCCGAGATACCAATGGCAGCTGCATCCACGTGATTGACCAAGGCCCGGGGATTCCCGTGGCCGAGTTCGAGAGCATTTTCGAGCCCTTCTCTCAGAGCGCCCTGAACAAAAAATTCTCATCAACAGCCCACGGCCAGGGCAGCAAAGGCGGTACCGGCTTGGGCTTGGCGGTCTGCCGCCGAATCTTGTCAGCGCATGGCGGCAGCATCAGCGCGCGCAACCACGCACAAGGCGGGGCACAGTTCGAGCTGCGCTTGCCCGCGGCCTGATCGCGCGGCAAGAGCACTCGGTTTCTCGCCTCGCCCTACAATTCGAACTCGCCCTACCCGCAACCACAACAAGCGGACTGCAGCGCCGATCCAGCGCCACGCGGACCGCTGGAGACAAGCCATGGATTCCCGCACCTCGACCATCACGCTGCGTATCGAACAACTGCGTGATGCGATGAAAACCCAGGGCGTCAACGCCTGCCTGGTGCCGTCCGCCGACCCCCATCTGTCCGAGTATCTGCCCGAGCGCTGGCAAGCCCGGCAATGGCTCTCCGGCTTCACCGGATCGGTCGGAACCCTGGTCGTCACCCTCGATCGGGCCGCTGTTTTCGCTGACAGCCGCTACTGGACACAAGCCGAGGCGGAGTTGGCCGGCACCGGCATTGAGCTGCAGAAAATCCCCACCGCGGCTGCGACCCACTACATCGACTGGATCGGCAGCCAGTTGCAGGCCGGCCAGACTCTGGCCATCGACGGCCAAGTACTGGGTTTGGGCTTGGCCCAGCAATTGCGCAGTGCCATGCAGCGCTTTGGCATCGTCATGCGCACCGATGTCGATCTGATAGACCTGATTTGGCCTGATCGTCCGGGCCTCCCCACCGGAAAGATCTACGAGCATCTGCCCCCTCAGGCCACGGTGTCACGGGCCGAAAAAATGGCCGATGTGCGCGCCGCGATGGGGCGCCACGGTGCCAGCCACCATTTCATCTCCAGCGTGGATGACAGCGCCTGGCTGTTCAATCTGCGCGGTGCCGATGTCAGCTACAACCCGGTGTTCATGGCGCACACGCTGCTCAGCCGCGACAGTGCCACCCTGTTTGTGGCCGACGGCAAGATTGACCAAGCACTGAAGGCGCGTTTGGCCGAGGACGGTGTAACGATTGCTCCTTACACCGCCGCTGCCGCTGCCTTGGCAGCACTGCCGGCCCAGTCCTACGTCTTGATGGATCCGCGCCGCGTGACCCTCGGCTTGCGTGAGGCCGTTCCCGGCCACGCCACAGTCTTGGAGGCCATCAACCCCAGCACCCTGGCCAAGAGCCGCAAGACCGCCGCTGAAGCCGCATTTGTGCGCGAAGCGATGGCGCAGGACGGCGCCGCCATGTGCGAGTTCTATGCCTGGTTTGAGCAAGCCCTGGGCAAAGAACGCTTGACCGAGCTGAGCGTGGATGAGCATCTGAGCGCAGCCCGCGCGCGCCGCCCCGGCTTTGTGGGCCTGAGCTTCCCCACCATTGCCGGCTTCAACGCCAACGGTGCCATGCCGCATTACCGCGCCACGGCCGAGTCTCATGCAGTCATCGAAGGCAATGGCCTGCTGCTGATCGACTCCGGCGCGCAGTACCTGGGCGGCACCACCGACATCACCCGCGTCTGGCCCATCGGCGAAGTCTCTGCCGAACAAAAACGCGACTACACCCTGGTGCTGAAGGGCACGCTGGCCTTGTCGCGCGCCTGCTACCCACGCGGTACGCTGGGCCCGATGCTGGATGCGCTGGCGCGCGCACCCATGTGGGAGCATGGCCTGGATTTCGGTCATGGCACTGGGCATGGCGTGGGCTACTTCATGAATGTGCACGAAGGCCCGCAGAACATTTCCAAAGGCCTGCCCGATGCCAATATGGCGATGGAAATCGGCATGATCACCTCCATCGAGCCGGGCATCTACCGCCCTGGCAAATGGGGGGTTCGCATCGAAAACCTGGTGCTCAATGTGCCGCTCGAGACGCCTGAGAAAGGCCAGTTCGGTGACATGCTCGCCTTTGAAACCTTGACCTTGTGCCCGATCGATACCCGCTGTATCGACAAGGAACTGCTGGGTGCCGACAACATCGCTTGGCTGAACCGCTACCACGCACATGTCCGCACCAAGCTGTCGCCCTTGCTGAACGGCGCAGCCTTGGCCTGGCTTGAAACCCGCACGCAAGCCATCTGAAGACCGGCGCCAACACTCGCAGCCCAAGCGCCAAGGCTTGCGTCAAGAAGCGCGGTGGATCCGCGCTTTTTTTATTGGCCAAGCCCCTGGAAGATCAGACCGGCAGCGCATAGAGTTTCAAGGCATGGTCTTGTTTCATGCGCCAAGGAGAAGCTCATGTCCAGTCACAAGATTCACACCTTTTCCGAATCTGGCCTGCATTCAGCGCTTTTGATTGCCCTGTTTGTGGTCCTGCTGATCGGCCTCGTCGATGCCTTGTTCTTCACCCCCGAGGGCGGCACCCCAGTGCTGTGGCGCTTGGAGCCCGTCGTGATCACAGGTCAGGCGCAAACGGGGCGCTGAAACGGGGCGCCAAAGCCGAGCAAAGACGCGAACCACTGACCCATCACATCTGCCGGAACAAGTGCAAATAACTGCGGCTGACCGGCAGCACCTCGCTGCGCCCCTTCAGGTGCACATCCGCGGTTTCATTGGGGCCACGGGTGACATGACTGATGGCATGCAGGTTCACCACCACCGAACGGTGGACCTGCACAAAAGACGCGGGATCCATCTGCTCGAGCAACTCACGGATGGGCGTTCGAATCAGCGCCTCGCCCTCGCGCCAGGCCACCAAGGTGTATTTCTCATCCGACCGCAGATAAAGTATCTCCTCAACCGGAATCAACTTGAGCGCCGCGCCCACTGACGCTCGGATCCAGCGCAGATAGGGCTTGCCGGGCTGCGTCTGACCCGCATCAATCCCCGCTCCGGTTCTTGCGTTCGATGGGACTGACGTTTGTCCGAGGCGCTCCAGCAGTTTGCTCAGCACCGCCTCCATCGTTTCACCCGCCAAACCCGCACCCTGTTTGCGACGCTCGGCCCATCGAGCCTTCAGTCGCTCGACCGTTTCTGTCAGTCGAAGCTCATCCAGCGGCTTGATCAAGTAGTCCACCGCCCCTTGGTCAAAAGCCTGCACCGCATATTGCTCATAAGCGGTCACAAAGACCAAATGCGCTCGACGTGCCAGTTGGCGCCCCACCTCAATGCCGCTCAAACCAGGCATGTGAATGTCCAGAAACACAAACTCAGGCTGAAGCTCCTCATACATCTCGAGCGCCTCGCGCCCATTGCGTGCCTGTCCCAGCACGAGCAATTCAGGCCAAGCGACAGCCAGAGCGCGCACCAAGCTGTCGCGCAACAGGGGCTCGTCATCGGCAATCAAAGCGGTGGGGGCAGCACCGCCCGTCTGAATGGTTAGGTCCTGAGTGCTCATGCTGTTGGGATTCGGCCTGATGAATTCACACTATGGGTCGGCGCTTGATTGGGCGAAGCCTCAAGAAGCCGGTGGCGTCAAGTCATGCGCTAAAAAACAGATTTCAGCGCAAAGCCCATGAGGGGAATTTTCGCTCAAACCCAAACGAGCAGCGGCCCCGTAGAAGACCTTCAGTCGTTCGCTCAAGTTACGCAGTCCTGTGCCTGTACCCGCACTCTGCGTCATGCCAACGCCACTGTCGCTGACCCATAAGCGCACCGACTGATCTTTGGGATTCAACTCGCCGCCCACATCAATGCGCCCCCCCTCTTCACTCGGATCAATGCCATGCCGAACCGCGTTCTCCACCAGAGTCAGCAAAGCCATGGGCGGAAACCTCAATGCCAGCAACTCACTTGGCACCTCGATTCGGAAATCAAGCCGATCCGGCATGCGCAAATGCATCAATTCCAGATAGGCGCGCACCAGGTGAAGTTCGTCGCCCAAATTGGCGGACTCATTCTGAAGCCGCGGCATCGCCGCACGCAGGTAGGCAATCAGGCTGCGCAACACTGGCGCCGCTTGCGGAGAGCCGGTCTCAACCAAGGCCCGAACATTGGCCAATGTATTGAACAAAAAATGCGGCTCGATTTGCGCCTGCAACAGCCGCAAACGGCCATCCAATGCCTGGCGCTCCAATTCACTGCGTTCCAACTCGAAACGCAGGGCTTCATTGCGGGCTTCTGCATCACGCTGCCGATACAGGGCGCCCATCGCCAGCAATGGCGCCACCAGCAGGCCGGAGCCTGCAATCCACATGAATCCCATCACGCGACCCGGGCTGCGAAGCAAGGACTCGATATCCCCTCCCACCGCAACCAAATAGACCACCAGAGTCGCGACAGGCACAGCGACCACCACCACAACCACTTGCAGCAGCCAGCGCGCCAGCCAAACGGGCAAACGGCGCGGCCATTGGCCCGCTGCAGAAAACGCCATCAGCCCGAGCAAACCCACAAACAAGGTGCGCCCCAGGAGCACCGGCAAAGGGGTCGCGAAAATCGGACTCAGCAACAAGGCGCCAAGCGTTGCCAAACCCAGCGCCAGACCCAGGCGTTGCGGAGTCAAGTACGCCATAAACCCTTGCCATGCTTGGGCGTGGCTCACTTCGGGAGCGATCAATGAGGGCGAGGAAGGTGAAGCGGGGTCTTTAAGCATGTGCGCAGCGTAGCCGCCCTGCGCATTCGCTCGCAAGGTCTACAGCGCGCAGAAGCGACGAGTCACGGTTTTCTGGCCTCAGGCAGCGAAGCGTGTGCGCGGAAGAACTCGCAGCACGGAACACTTTTGAACAACGGCCAGGATCAAGGGCTATGCGCGAGCGCCAAGCCGACACATCACCACATCACGCCCGGCATTCAAGGCGAACTGCAGCGCCTCGCGCGGTGTTGACCAGCAAAAACCTCCGGCCAAGCTTTCATCACGAAACGCTTCCTGCCTGGGCTGCCCACCACCCACGCGCATCACCACCACGGCCGCGACATAGCCGTAGCTATTCATGCGATCAATGGCTCCCGCGTAGATCCGGTAGTCGCCCGTGTCAACCTCTTCAAAATACATGGTCAGCTCCCGCACCCAACTGCGTCTTGCAAAAGCCGCACTTTGGTCGAGAAACACCGAAAACAGAACACCCCCTAATTGGGGCATTCGCGTGATGGCCCAAGCACCAACAAGCTCAGGGCCTCTCACGCACCGCACCACACCCCACGCGACTTCGGCAGGTCTTGCACCCTGAAAACGGCGACGTGCAGCGCTTTCTGGAACGTTGGCAAAGGGCGCTGGTGACGACGGGCGCCCTCTTCGAAGAGAGCGCCCGCCTACTCAAACAGGGCGGCGCGGCCCCGACAGGTTCAGTGCCGCCGAGCCGCCTTTCGAGCCCGGGCGGAGTGCCGGAAGAAACCGGCATTCAACTCAGGGCACGAAATCCAGCTCAAAGGCCTGCGGCGCCTTGTCCTTGGCCGCCTGCAACTGCACCCGGACCCGGATGGGCTTGGCCAGATCGGGTGGCACCAAACCGGCAAATTGACGCTTGTCGGCGTCGTAGTGCAGCCAGGCAGGCAAGTCGACGCCATCGGCCACTTGCAGCTTTTCAAGGCCGGCGGGTGTTTGGCCCAGCAAGGCGGCCACATCACTGACAAAGCGCTGCCCGGCCTGCAACTTCACCGACCAGGCGGTTTGCAGGCGGCTGCCATCTTGCGCCAGAGGCGGTGGTGCAAACCCTTGAGCAGCCTCCGTTTGTGACCAGGCCGGAGCACTGACTGAGGCAGCCAGCGGGCGCGAAGCGCCGATGTGCGTAGACAGATTGCCCGAGTTCTCGGCTTGGGTCGTGCCCCCCACCAAGCGTGCGAACTGCTCAGGAGGCAGCAGCTTGGCCGTGGTCAGATAGCCAGAGCCCAGGCCCAGCACCTCTTGCGGCGGCAGGCTGGCCAGCGTCACGCCGGTTTGCATGAAGGCAAAGGGCAGGCCGCCCAGGCGGCTCAGGTCCAGCGTCGGGTTGTCGTCATAAATCAGCCAACGACCCGCATCGGCCTGAACCGCTTGCGCGCCTGCGCGGTTGCGGAAGGCTTGGGACGCGGCGAGAACAACCGTTTGTTGGGAGACCGCTGTGCTGCGCACAGCGGCATCCAGACCCAGATCACCCTCTGCACGGATGTAGACCTCACCGCCGGCCTGCACGCCCTTGGTATTGCCCACCTCGGCCACGTTCAGGCTCTGCGCATTCTCCAGCGCGAAAGCGCCTTCGGTACGCGCGGCCACACTGGCCAGCCGGTTGGCCTGGCGCAGTTCCACCGCCTCGGCACCCGTGGCCTGGACGCGCAGTTTGTCGGCGTTCAAGACGCCTCCGGTCTGGCGGATGCCGCCGCCCTGCACTTCCAGGTTAAGCGCGCCCTTGCCTGCCAGAAGCTGATCGCTCAATGTCAGGCCGCCGGTGGCCTTGATCAACTGATCCTTGTTGCCCGCCGCAGTGTTGACCACGCCGACCGTCAAGGCCTGCGCATTCGCAAAAGACAGCGCGCCGTCGGCGAGCACCGCGCTGAGCGTGCCCACGCGGTTGGCTTGCTGCAAATCAGCATGGCCCGCGCCTTGCACCGCCAGATTGAGCTTGCCGGCCTTCACGAGGCCCGCAGTCTGGGTGATGCCGCCAGCGGCACTTTCCAGATTCACCGCGCCGCTGCCGGCGTTGACGGCATCGCTCAGGGTCAAACGACCGGCACTGACGATGCGCTGATCCTTGTTGGCTGCCGAGGTATCGATGGCCGCCAGTTTCAGCTCAGCCGCATTGCGGAAGCTGAGGCTGCCACCGGCCACATTGGCCGCCAGCGTACCGACGCGGTTGGCCTGCTGCAGATCCGCATCACCACTGCCCTGAGCACGCAGGTTCAACTGGCCGGCCTGGACACTGCCCGCCGTTTGGGCGATGCCGCCGCTGGTGCTTTCCAGGCTAATGCTGCCACTGCCGGCTTGAATCTGCTCGGTCAGCGTCAGCTTGCCGCCGGAGCGGATGCGCTGCGCCTTATTGCCTGCTGCCGTGTCCACCGTGGCCAGGGTCAAGACCCCGGCATTGACGAAGTCCAGATCGCCGGCATTGAGCTTGGCGCTGAGCGTGCCCACCGCATTGGCCTGTTGCAGATCGACATTGCCGCTGCCCTCGGCCGTCAGCTTCAATTGCGCCGCAGACACGCTGCCGCCGGTCTGGCTGATGCCGCCATTGCTGGCCAGCAACTCAACCGTTCCCTTGCCGGCCTTCAAGCCTTGGGCCAGAGTCAGCGCACCGCTACTCTGAATGCGTTGGTCTGCATTGGCCGCGCTGGTGTCCAGGCCGGCCAGGCTCACGCCGGCATCGGCACCGACATTGCGCGCCAGCGCCGCAATCGTCAAGGCTTGGGCATTGTTGAATGCCAGCTTGCCGCCGTTGACTTGCCCGGCCAAGTTGGCGACCTTATTGGCCTGCTGCAGCGTCACATCACCGCTGCCTGCGCTCAGGATGCGCAGCTTGTCGGCGCTGATCACACCTCCGCTTTGCTGGATGCCGCCGTTGGCAACTTCCATGCTGAGGGTGGCGCTGCCGGCGCTCAGGGCTTGCGTCAGAGTCAGCTTGCCGGCGCTCTTGATCAATTGCTCGCCATTGCCGGCCGCGGTATCCACACCGGCCACGGCCACGCCAGCGCCCTGACCCACGCTGCGGGTCAAGCTGCCCACGCTGAGGGCTTGGGCATTGTTGAAGGCCAATGTGCCGCCCTGCACCTTGGCGGCCAGCACATTGACGGCATTGGCCTTTTGCAGATCCACCGCACCGCTGCCACCGGCCAGCAAGCGCAGGCTGTCGGCGCTGATCACACCACCGGTCTGCTGGATGCCGCCGTTAGCGGCCTCCAGATTGACCATGGCGGTGCCGGCTGCGAGGCCTTGCTCCAGGCTCAGCTTGCCTGCACTCTTGATCAGCTGCTGCTGGTTGCCTGCGGCGGTGTTGACGCCGGCAATCGTTGCATCGCTGCTCGGCGCACCGAGGCCGCGGGTGACGCTGCCCACTGTCAAGGCGGCCGCGTTATTGATGGCCAAGGTGCCGTTTTGCACCCGTGCCGCCAACACACCCACCGTATTGGCGTTCTGCAGATCCACTGCGCCGCTGCCTTCGGCCAGCACACGCAGTTTGTCCGCCTGAATGACGCCGCCGACTTGGGCAATGCCGCCGGTCGCGCTCTCCAGATTCACCACGCCACGGCCTGCTGCCAGGTTCTGGCTCAGCGTCAAAGCGCCGCCGGTCTTGATCAGCTGGTCTTTGCCGGTCGCAGCACTTTGGATACCCGCCGTGCTGCCGGCCAGGCCACCCAAGGCCACCGTCACGCTGCCGAGTTCCAAAGCGTCGGCGTCGCGGTAGGCAATACTGCCATCCGCGGCCGAAGCCGCCAGCACGCGAACACGGTTGCCCGCTTGCTGCAGGTCGATGGCACCGCTGCCCGTTGCCAGCACGCGCAGGCGGTCGGCGCTCAGGCTGCCGCCACTTTGCTGCACACCTACGGCGGCTTCCAAGCTCAGCACTGCTGAGCCGGCGCTGATGGACTGATCCAGCCCGATGCGGCCTTGCGCCGTGCGCAGGGTGATGTCCTGGTTATTGGTACTCACACCTTGCAGTGGCCCGCCCGCAAGCGCATTGCCTGCGGCCGTGCCCACGCTGCTGACTTGCAGCGCTGCATTGTTCAGCACATTGACACTGCCGCCAGCGCTGGCGGCGGCCAGCTTGCCGATGAGGTTGGCAGGCGTGGCGCCCGCGCCCAGATCAAGCGTGATGGCGCCACTGGCCTTGGCCGCCAGGCCGCCGACCTTGACCGCCTGGGTCTGGGTGATCGTGCCGTTATTGGCTTGCAGCCAGGCATTGCCGCTGACGTTGACGCCGTCCACCTGGCGCCCGCCGATATCGCTGATGCTGTCGATGACGAGGCCGTCTTTGGCCACGAAGGTGAAGTCCTTCGGTGCACCCGTCATATTCACGGCGAGCACGCCCACCGCGTTGTCATTGCTGAGGTCGGAGTGGTCCTGGGCGGACACCTGCAAACGCCCGGCCGTGATGATGGGGGCCGTGGTTTCGGGGCCGTTGGCCACGCGCAAGGTGTTGACCCCGCCCGTAGTGGCGCTCAAGCTCACGCTGGCGCTACCGGCATTGACACTATTGGCCAGCACCAGATTGCCGTTGGCCACGTCGACACGCACGCCACGGGCAGCGCTGCTCGTGTCAATGCCCGCCAAGGTGCTGCCAGCGGCCGTCGTGCCCACCGCGCCGATGGTCAAAGCCTGGCCGTTGAGCAGCTTGAATTCACCGTTGGTGCTGCGAGCGGCCACGGTGCCCACCCGGTTCGGGGCCACGCCATTGCGCTGCAGGTCCAGGGCGATATCGCCTTGGGCTTGCAGGCCGAGCTTGCTGGCTTGCACCGCCTCGGTTTGGTTGATGCCGCCGGTCTGGCTCTCCAACCAGGCCGTGCCGCTCACGTTGACGCCGCTGACTGCTGCCACATTGATGGACGGCGTGGCAGCCACGGTTTCCAGCGTCAGCGCCCCCTGATTCTTGAAGCTCAAGTCCTGGTTGCTGCCGTTAACGCGCACCGCCAGGCCGCGAACGGTGTTCGCATTCATCAGGCTGCCGCCGTTGAGCGACTGCACCGCCAGTTGATCGGCGCTGACGATGGCGCTGCCGGTCTCATTGACGGCACCGGCCAAGGCCTGCAAGCTCACCCGCCCTTGGCCTACTTGAATGGATTGATCCAGGCTCAGATTGCCGGCACTGGTGCTCAAGCTCACGGCCTTGTCGTTGATGGTGCTCAGGCCCAGGGCCGGGCCATTGGCGACGCCATAACTGGTCGAACCCACGCTGCCGACGTTGAGCGCCTGAGCATTGTTGAAAGCGACCTGCCCGTCCAGGCCATTGCCGGCCAAGGTGCCGACCAAATTGGGGCCGGTGAGTACAAAGTCACCCTTGCCGATCAGCTGCAGCTTGTCCACGCTGAGCAGGCCGGCGCCGGTCGCACCCTGGTCCACGCGCAGCGAGGCCGTCCGCTTGTCGGCATTGGCCACGCCGCTGGCACCCTGCACCGTCAGTGCGGCATTGAGTTGCACCTTGCCGCCGCTGCCCTGCATGGCCAAATTCAGGTTGTCGCGCACGGTCGTTGCCGCGTCCACCGTCAGCGTGCCTTTGCCGGCCACCGGGGTCTCGGCCGCGCCGCCCACGGTGACGTGGCTGAAGCCGCCTTGGAAGATGGCATTGCTGCCACTGAACCAGCTGCTGGACAGGCCCAAGGCGCTGCCCCAGCCATTGCTGTCCGCGCTGCCGAGCAGGATGTCGCGGTTGTCCGTCCAGGTGCGCAGGCGCAGCTCACCGCTGCTGGCCGCCTTCAGGCGTGCCGAGCTGCTGTTGGTGAGGAAGAGGCTGTCGGCCACCAGGTCAATATTGCCGGTCGCGCTGCCGCCATCCAGGCGGCCCAGCCACATGGCATTGCCTGCGGCGAACACGCCGTAGCTGCCCATCTTGCCGCCGGCCACGCCGCCGATCAGGATGCTGCCGCTGTCCGACAGCACGCGGGTGTTGAGCGTGTCCAGGCGCACGCCATGGTTCTGGTCGGACACATAGTCGTTGCCACCACCGCCCTTGCCGATCACGCGGATATTGCCGGCCGCGGTTTTCACCAAGGCGCCTTGCGAGATGATCACGCCGTCATAGCGGGAGCCGGAGGTGACATTGCTGCCGACGCCGCTGGCATCGCCTTGAATGCTGATGGCGCCATTGCCGCTGGCCAGCAGCGACACCTGCGAGGAGCTGCCTTCACCGATCAAGACGGCATCTTTATTGCCGGCACTGGAGGCTTGGTTCACCGCGCCCTGAATGCTCAGGGAACCACTGCCACTGTCCAGGGTGCTGAGGCCGAAAACATGCACGCCGGCGCCGCCAGCCAAGCTGTCCGGCGCACGGCCGTTCAAGCTGATGTTGCCGCCCTTGGAGGCGATTTGGCTGTTGAAGATCTGGATGCCGTCGGTATTGCCATCCGGGTCATTGGCCGTGCCCACCGCCGCGCCATTGGCCGCCGTGCCACTGCCGCCCAGCTGCAAGGCGCCGCCATTGGTCTTGAGGGTGGCGTTGTTGAGATGAATCGCGCCACCACCGGCCGCGTCGGCCTGGTAAGACTTGAGGTTCAGCGTCAGCGCGCTGGCGCCGGCATTGGCTTCGCCGTCAATGCTGCGGTTCTTGATCTTGATGGAGCGATCGGCCGTGATGGTCAAGGTGCGCGCCGTGGCGTCCTTGACACCAATGTCAAAGGTTTCCTGCTTGTAGTCGGCATAACCCGTCACGCCGTTGACCGTGCCGCCGGTGACGCGGATATCGGTGGTCGCAGCTCCCAGCACCAGCTTGGGCATGCCCAAGGCGGAGGAAGCCGTCAGCACATCACCGGAGGTGGCGCGCAGATTGACTTCAGCCGCATTGAGCGCCACTTCGGTGGGCCCGGCCAGTACCAGCTTGCCCAGCGGCGCCGCCGCCGTGCCCACGCTATCGCCCAGGGTGATGGCGCCCGGCACAGTGCCGGTGCTGTCGAGAGTCAGGCCTTGCGGCACCAGGCTGCCGATGCCGGTGACCACGCCAGACCTGATCTTGCCCTGGAAATCGATCAAGCCGCCCGTGCCTACATAGGTCGAACCGCTTTGCGCACCCTGGCTGCTGATGTTGACCCCCAAGGTCGAGGACGCCAGGGTCACATCCTTGTGAAAGACGATATCGCCGGAGGCGCCGGAGCTCACGCCCAACAGCTTGGTCGAAATTGGCGCCGAGCTGGCCAGGGTGGTGTCCTTGTAGAAGTGCACATTGCCGCCATTGGTCGCCAGTTGGCCGGCCAGGTTGACACTGCCTCCGCCCACGGTGCTGCAAGCCCCGGTGGCGCTGCCACAGAAGTCGATATTGAGCTTGCCGACCAGGGATGAAATGGCCTTGCCGCTGGCCAGGGTGATCACCCCATCGGCCTTGAACTGCAGCGTGGCATCCGGGCCGGTGGTCTTGGACAGGTCATCGTTGACATTGATGGTGTCCGTGGCCTGCACCTGCACATTACCGCCGCCATTGAGCTGGGCCTCGTAGGTCGCCTTATTGCTGCTGTCGATGGTCAAGGAGCTGGGGTCCAGCAACCAAGTGCCGCCGGCACCGGTTTGCACCCGGCCGCCCACATCGAGCTGGCCACGGCTGGAGGTTTCGATGAAGCCGCCCTTGGCCCCCCCCGCACCCTTGGCGCTGATCTGGCCGGCCAAGCTGCTGCGCTCGGCAGACCACACCACCACTTGGCCGCCCTGCCCGCTGCTCAGCGCATCGGCCGCCACCACACTGTTTGTACTCAAGCCAATCGTGCCGGCTTCGCGCACGCTGGCGTCTTTGCCCTGCACGCCGCCGCCGAGCAGCACCGTGCCGCCGCCCTGCTGGCCGGAGGCATCCACACGCCCGTCCACCGCCACTTTCGCAGCCGTGGCGACGATCTTGCCGCCGCTCAGGCCTTGACCGCCTTGCGCCAAGGTCTGGCCTTGCAACTCGACGCGACCGCGGCCGCCGTCCAGCCAAATCTCGCCATTGCGCTGCTGCAAGCTGTCTGCGCGCACCGTGCCGCTTTGGTTGATCGCCGCGGCCAGTCCGGGTGCGGCCGCCTGCGCGCTCATCAGCACGCGCCCGCCGTCGGCCAAGATCGCACCGCTGTTGTCAATGCGGGCACGAGTCGACGCATCCAGCTGAACCGACACCAAGCCCTGGGCATCCAGCTGCAATTTGGCGCCACTGCCGGCCAGCAGGCCCACCTGGCCTTGCGCCGCCTCGATGCGGCCGCTGTTCTCAATTTCAGGGCCGACCAGCACCACATAACGGCCTTGAACCTGACCCTCATTGCGGATCAGGCCAGCCTGTGCGGCATCGATGGCGCTGCCACCGAACTGGTAGTTGCCACTCAGGAAGTCTTTGTCTGCCATCGGCAGCGAGGACACCATCAAGCCACCGACATCGACCCGCGCCGTGTTGCCAAAGACCACGCCTTGCGGGTTGATCAGGAAGACCTGCCCATTGCTGCTGAGCTTGCCCATGATTTGCGAGGCATCGCCCGCCAGCACGCGGTTCAGCGCCACCGAGGCGCTGCCCGGCTGCTGGAACACCACGGCGGCCTGACTGCCCACATTGAAGCTTTGCCAGTTCGTGATCAGCTTGGGGCTGTTTTGCTGCACCAGCATTTGCTGGCCGGCTTGCGAGATCACCGCCTGGCCAGCGACCACCTGGCCACCCACAGGCAAGGCGTTAGGGGCTGGCGGCGCGGCCTGGGCCGACATCAGCAACAGCGGCTGGAAGGCCAGGGACACGGCCACCGACAAACCGCTCAGCGGATAAGGGAAACAGGCCAACGCCTTGCGGCCGGCCATTTGCGTGGGGTGAGAATTCTTGCTCATTGCTCTTGTCTCGCGCGAAGCTGCTTCAGAAGGCGATGTTGCCGATAACCCAGATGCGGCTGTTCTTGGTCTGACCATCGCTGTCTGTATTCGCTGCCGTGGGATTGGGGTTGCTGCCCAGCTTGTTGGCATAGACCAGTCGGACGCTGCCTTGGTCTTGATAGCTGAGTTGAGCGCCTAAGCCTGCACCATGCAGGGTGAAGTAGTTGGGACGGCCTGCCGGCAGCGCGTTCTGCCACAGATCCTTGTACTGGCGTAAGCCGCCCGCGTCGTAGAAGGCAAACAGCTGCATCTGGCCCTGGGGCAAGACGATGCTGTAACGCAGCTCCGCCGTGCCCAGCCAGCCCGCGTCGCCCAGGCCCTCGCCCACGGGGTAGGCGCGCACGCCGGTCGGGCCGCCAAGCTGGAATTTCTCGGCACCGTCGAGATTGCGGCTCGCCAACTGCGCGGACAAGCTGGCGTAGAAGGACCAGGCCGGAGCATCCGCGAAGCGGGCCAGGCGGCTGAAGCCTGCATTGAGCTTGCCGAAAGAGCCGATGCTGCGAGCGGTCTGGCGGTCCATCGCGGCCAAGTCCGAGCCTTCAGGCGCGCTCAAGCGGCCCAGCGAGGCCGTGCCATTCCAGGCCCACTGGGCGCCACTGGCATCCAGCGAGTCGCCCACCCAAGTCAGGCTGCCCACGTCGATCGAGCGTGTCTGGCGCAGCGTGCCGACCACGCGGTTGTCGAGCCGCTTGATGTCCAGATTGGCCAGCAAGGTGCTGTTGCGGCGCAAGGAGCGCTCCATCGGCTGGCTACCGAACAGCGAGAAGATGGTGCTGCGGCTGTTCAAGTCCAGTGCCGTCACGTCCTGGCCCAGATTCATGCGCATATTTGACCAAGAGGCACCCAGCTTGCCACCTTGCGCGCCCACCAGCATCTGCGAGGCCAGCTTGAGGCTGTCCATGCCCGAGGAATGGCTCAGATTGAGGCTGTACTGCTCGCCCAGACCGGCCGGGCTATTCAGGTTCACCAGAGCATTGCTACGACCGGTGCCCACGTAAGGGCTGCCATGGTTATCCGCCCACACCGAGCCACTGATCAGACGTGCCTCTTCCACCGTGGCCACGGCCTGTGTGCTGCCGGGCTGCTCGCCCGGGCTCAAAGCGGCGCGTGCGGATTTGATACCCGGCACTTCGGCCACCAAGCGCAGGGCGCGGTCCAACTCCAGCGTATTCAGCGGCTCACCTGGCCGCACCGCTGGCGCCAGCAGTGCTTCAATCACCTTGGCCTGCACACGCTCGCCAGCGCCTTCGATCTTGAGCCCGCGCTGGCCGGGCGTGGCATCCACCAGACCTTGCTGCACGGCAATCGTGACCTCGCCGCCGTCGATGCGCTGCGGCGGCAGATAGGCTTGAGCCAGGCCATAGCCCTTTTCTTGCAGCAGGCCCGCCACAGCCGCGGTGGCTTGGTCCAGTTGCTGCAGTGTCAAGGCGCGCTCGGCAAAAGGCTCCAGCTTGGCTTGAATCTCGGCGGCCGAGACTTGCACCACACCGTCCACCTTGAAGGTTTTGACGAAAACGCGCGGTTCCGCTTGTTGCGGCGGCAGCTCGGGCGCTGCGGGTGCTTGCGCGAGCTGGGTGGATGAAACCACCGGCGTCAGGCCTTGGATGGCGATAGCCACTTGGCCGCCCTGCACCTGCGCCGTCGAGACCCGCACCTCGGCCTGCGGGTGGCCGTTCTCACGCAGGTACTGCGCCACCGCATGCACGGCGGTTTCGTATTCAGAAAAACTCAGCTCACGCCCGGCCCAGGGCGCCAAGACCTTGTTCAGCTCCGTGCTGGAAACGCCCGAATCTCCTTCGAAGCGCAACTCTCCCAAGGACATGCGCAGGCTGCTGAGCCCCGTTTGCACGCGCGGCTGATTGGCGCGGATCACGGTCTTGTTGGCCGAGCGCGGCAGGGCCGGGCGTTCATCGACGCGGCGCAGGCTTTCCGCCACCACACCCACATCCGGACGCTCCATGTCCGGGTTGGCTGCAGGCGCCAGCACCGGCGCAAACATCAGCAAGGCGCAAGTCAGCTTGGCCTGCGAGTTAGCTTGTACTCCCGTTGGACGGTTCATTGTTTTCATGGTTTTCAGGGTCAAAAGCGCTTATCTATTTCAGGATCAGCCGCGCGGGGCGCCGAACTGGATCTGGCAACGCTGGCCAGGAGGAATTTGATGGTTGGGATTGGCGAGCTTCAGGCGCACGCGAAAGGTGTTGCTGGCGGCGTCAATGACCCGGTCCACCTGGGTCGCTTGGGCGCGTACACGACCTCCGGCGAGCAGCAGCTGCACATCGTAGCTTTGGCCGACCTGGATACGGCCAAAACGGCTCGCCGGCACCACGGCCTCCACATGCAAGGGATCGATCTGGGCGATGCGAAAAATCCGCTCTTGTTTGACCAAGTCACCGCGATTGCGCAGGCGATCCACGATGACGCCGTTGATCGGGCTGACCACCGCGCGCAGCTTGAGTAGCTCTTGGCGCTCCTTGAGTTCCAACTCGGCGATTTGCAACTCGGTGTTGAGCTCATCCAACTCGTGCTGAGAGATCAACTCCTTGCGATGCAATTCCTCGTTACGTGCGCGCTTGCGGGCACCAAACTCGGCCTTGGCCGCTTGCAAATCAGCGGACGCCTGCTCCACGCCGGAACTCAGACGCGCCAAGACTTGGCCGACACGAACCATATCGCCGCGGTCGGCATAAATGCCCTCCAGCACCCCATCAACCGGCGTGCCCACATTGACTTCCTGCGAGGGCTCGATCAGGCACAAGGTCTCCGCAATAGGCATAGGCGCTGCAGCCCCCGCCGCATTCAGCCGGGCCAGATCCGCCGGGCTCAACATCGGCTGCGCTTGCAAATCCAGCATGGGTGCGAAAGACAAACCCACAGCCAGTGCCAGCAGTGCCAGGCTGCGCGAAAGCACGCGAGTACCCGGCAAAGCTTGGGCAAGCGCCCTGGCGGAAAGATGACCCGGAGGGGTCGGAAAGTTCATCATCGTCACTCCATTTGTCCACTGAACGACAGCGACTGCCGGGTCTGGAAGTCGGTCTTCAAAAGATTGCGCCGCACGCGGCCATGTTCACGTTCCTTGCGCGCCTGGGCGCGGCGATACAGCCACAAGCCCAGGCGCTGAGCCTGGCGCTGCCCCGGGTGCTTCAAGAGCACCTGGCGCAGCGTCTCCAACAAGCGGCTGGGGCGTTGCGCCAGCAACTCATCGTCCAAGCTGAGCAAGGCCTCCCAGCTGCCGGGATCGCCCTGGCGGGCACAGCGGCCGATCAATTGGCGGTCAACGCGGGCATTGTCATGGCGCTCCGTCAGGATGGTGTGCAAACCACCTGCGGCGCGTGCGGCCTCGCTGAGCGGCACATCGGTGCCGCGCCCGGCCATATTGGTGGCAATGGTGATGCGCCCAGCCTGGCCTGCGGCCTCGACGATGGCGGCCTCGTCGGCATCTTGCTTGGCATTGAGCACCACATGCGGCAAGCCATGCGCGTGCAAGACAGCACTGAGTGCTTCCGAAGCAGCGATCGAGCGCGTGCCCACCAACACCGGCTGACCCAACGCCAGGCGCAGCTGTACCGCTTGCGCCACCGCCTCCCACTTCAAGGCCATCGTCGCCAACAGCTGCTCGCCTTGGGCCAGGCGCATGGAGGGCTTGCGCGGCGGCACCCGGGTGACGGCCGGGCCGAACACCGCTTCGATTTCGGCGGCCACTTCGCGGCAAGTGCCGGTCATGCCAGCCAAACGCAGATAGCGGCGGAAGAAGAGCTGATAGCTGATGCGAGCCAGGGTCTCGCGCGCCGCGGACTGGTCCACGCCTTCTTTGACCTCCACCATTTGATGCAGGCCGCGCTCCCAGGAGCGATCCGCCATCACGCGGCCGGTGTTCTCGTCAACGATCTGCACCTTGCCATCGTGCACGATGTAGTGCACATCGCGTTGATAGACATGCAGCGCGGTGAGCGCTTGCAGCACCGCTTCTTCGCTGCGCAGCGGCGCATGCCAGACCGGCGGCAAGACCGGCAGGCAGGCGCGCAAATGATCGCGGCCCGCCGGCGTCAAACGGACCTGCCCGGCCTCCAAAAACGCATGCTCAGGCAGGCGCAGCTGTTCGGCCAGCGCCATGGCCTGAACGGCATAAGCCTGGGCCGCTGGGTCGGAGCGCTGAGCCGACAGAATCAGCGGCGTGCGCGCCTCGTCGATGAAGATGCTGTCCGCCTCGTCGACGATGGCAAAGTGCAGGCCGCGCAAGGTCGTGGGTCGCTGGCCTTGCAACTTCAACACACGCGCCAACGCCATGGGCAGAGCCTGCATGCGCTCTTCCAGATGCTGGCGGTCGCGCAAATAGTCAAACACCACGGTCTTGTTGCTGCAATAGACGATGTCGGCGCGGTAGGCCACGCGGCGGGCGGACTCGTCCATGGCCTCCAGCACCACATCGCTGCTCAAGCCCAGGGCCTCGTACAGCGGGCGCAAACTGTCGCGATCGCGTTCGGCCAGGTAATCGTTCACCGTGATCACATGCACCGCCAGGCCACCCAAGGCGGCGGCGGCAGCGGCCAGGCTGGCGGTGAGCGTCTTGCCCTCGCCGGTGTCCATCTCCAGCACGCGGGCGCGCAGCATGACGTAAGCGCCCTTGAGCTGGGTGTCGAAATGCGCCAGGCCCAGGCTGCGCTGGGACTGCAGGCGAATCAGCGCAAATGCTTTGGCGCACAGCGCCGGGGTGAAGCCTTGGCGTCCCAGGGCCAGGCGCAGTTCCGCAATCTGGAGGCCCCAAGCTTCAGCGGACAGCCCTTCCAGGTCTGCCGCGGCGCGATGAACGGCGGCGACAAAGCGATTCAAGCTGCGCGCCGACAACTGATCGCGGCGCAGCAGATGACGCGCGCACCAATCGGCCGCACGATCCCAGACCGAGATCTCACCCCAGTCGCGGCGTTGTGCATAAGGATCGGCCCGGAAACCGAGCGCAAAAGGCTGCGTGCGCTGCATCAGGTGGCGAAGCTACGAAGGAAGAGTTGACGCAAGGGGCGGTACCACTGACGCGCCAGCGGTTCATCCGGATGCACGAACTGCACATGCACGCGCTGCCCCACTGCACTGGGCAGTTCATCGCCCAGCAGGCGCAATTCAAACTGGAACAGGCTGTTCAAGGTTTGCGGCCCCTGGCCCGCCTGATCCTTGGCCGGATCAAGACCAATGCTGCCGCCACCCTGCAAGGCCAGCGCCATGCTGGGCAGCTGGTTGGTGGCCGCAGGCACCTCGCGGTCCAGGCTCGCGGCCAGCAAGCGGCCGACATTCTCGACACTGCGCAGTTCCACCCGGCTGGTGCGGGTGCGCACCTGATCCACATCGCCCTGGCCCACCACGGCCAGCAAGCTGAAGCTACGGGGCTGCAGCACATAGGCAAGTTCCTCGCCCCGCTCGTAGAAGCGGCCGGGGAAGTCCTGCGGCGAAGCCATCACAAACTGCCCGGCCACCGGGCTGGTGATGGCCAGTTGCTCGCGGCGCTGGCGCAAATCCGCCAGGCGCTGGCGCACATGGCGCAGCTCGGCTTCTTGCACCTGGGCTTGCAAGCGATCCATGGCCTGGGCCTGGGCCAGCCGGGCCTCGATTTCCCGGCGCTTGGCATCGGCCTGCGCCAACTGCGCGTCCAACTCCGGATCGCTGCAACCCAACAGTGCCTGCCCAGCAGCTACCTGGGCGCCGGGTGCCACCAAAAGCTCGGTGCCAAAACACGCATGGCTGGCGCGTGCGCGCGATTGTTCGGGCATCCAAATCACGCCCTCGGTATTGGTCCAGGACGACACGGGCACCAGAAAAACAATCGCAGCCAAGCCGGAAGTCAAGCCAAGGCTCAGCGACCAAGCCCAGCCTCTGCGCCCCTCCAGCGAGGGATGGGACCAGAGGTATTTGAGGTGCTTGACCAGTGGCGCGCCCACCGTGCCCCAGGCCGACCAAATGGCCAGCAGCACGCCGATGAAAAAGAACTGCTGCGCGACCATCAGGACAATGGCCACGGCCACCGTCATGCGGTAGACGAAAGAGCTCAGGCAATAGCTCAGCAACCAGGGCGCCTCGCGCTGCGTCAGCGGGGGATGGAACTGCGAGGCGGGCTGATCCGCACCGATGCGGAACAAGTGGCGCTTGATCAAATGGCCGAGGTATTGATTGGCGCGCTGGCCCAGATTGGGGATCTCCAACCAGTCCGCCAGCACGTAGTAGCCGTCGAAGCGCAGCAAGGGATTGGCATTGAAGATCACCGTGCTGACACCGGCGGCCACCAACACCTGATGCAAAAACGCTTTGCCCACACCCGGTTGCGCCTGCACCCACAGCCACAAGGCCAGCGAGGCCACCGCCAATTCGGCCATCATGCCGGCCAAGCCCACGATCATGCGCTGGCGCTTGGACACCAAGGCCGTCGACTGGCTGGCGTCCACATAAGGCACAGGGACGGCCACCAGAAACATCAGCCCCATTTCATGGCAGCTGTTGCCGAAAAGCTTGAGCGCCAGGCCATGACCCAGCTCGTGAATGACCTTCAGCACCGGGAAGGCCACGGCCAGCAGCAGCATGTTCTCGCTGGTGAAGATGCGGGTGCTGATGTCGGCACTGAGCTCTTCCCAATGCATGGCGGCGCCCACCAGGCCCGAGCCCACCAAGGCCAGCCACGCCAGCCCCAGCCAAGGCAGCAGCCCAGCCGGCAGGCAGCGGGCCACGGCACTCAAGAAGCGATCCGGATCCCAGAGCGGGAACTTCAACGACAGCGGATTACCCAGGTACTGCTTCAGCCGCGCCCAGCCGAGCTTGCGACGGCGCTTGTCCAAATCCTCCAGATCGGGCTTGCGCTCGCTCAGCAGCACATTGGCCTGATGCAACTGGGTCAAGAGTTGCAGGACTTCATCTTGCGTCGGCGCGGCATCGCCCAGGTTCTCGCAGCACAGCGCCCAGATCTGCGCCAGGGTGCGCTGCCCGTCCATCAGCGCAACAATGCGATGCGCCTCTGGGTTGAGGCGCATGAAGCGTCCGCTGGCCTGGTCTTGCAACACATACCAGCGTTTGCCGCGGTAGTGATGCCGAGTCAGACGGGCGTGGCCGCGCAGCTGCGGCCGCATCTCGGCCACGCGGTACCAGGCGGATGAAAACAGGCTGGAGCTCATGCTTGGTTCACAGGCCCAACCATTGCCACAGCTTCAGACGCAGCCAGTCCGACATGCGGTGCGTCCAAATCCAGATCAGGCGGCGCTCACCCATATCGATCTTGCCCAAGCCTTCCATGCCGGGCCGCAGCTGGGCTTCTCGCACGGCCTCGGGCGGCAAGTCCAGCGCAGCTTCGACGCGAAACTGGTTGTGCCCGTCCTTGGCCTGGGCCACCGGCGTCAGCAAGCGCACGGTGAAGGGGTAGGTGCGGCCAGGCATGGCCGTCAGCATCAGCTCACCCCGCTGCCCCACCGCCACCAAGTCCACATCGGCTTCATCCACCAGCAAGATCACGCGGTAGGCGTCCAGCGGCGAGATCTCGAACAGGCTCTGCCCTTTCTTCAACGCCGCGCCCAGGCTTTGCGAAAGGTCACCGCTGACCACCAGGCCGTCCAGCGGCGCACGAATGGCGCTGCGCGCGGCCATGGCCTCGGACAGGCGACGTTGCGCAGCGGCCTGCGCAATCTGCGCCATCGAAATCTGAATCTGCGCCAGACTGTGCTGTGCCTGTGCCTCTTGCGCCTGCTTGGCGTACTGGGTTTGCTGGCTGCTCCACTTCTCGGCCTCCAGGCGCATATCGCGATCATCCAGCGAGGCCATCACTTGACCCTGCCGAACCACATCACCGGCCCGAACCAGGGAGCTGGCCACAAAACCGTCAAAGGGCGCGGCCACCACGCGGCGGACTTGCCCCTCCAGCGCCGCATGGGCCGCCACGCGGAACGGACCGGTGGCCGTGGCCAGGAACAGCGTCGCCACCACCAAGCCCAAAGCACCCAGCTTGCGCAAGGCATGACGCGGGCCGAACAGGGCGCGCGCCTGCGATTCGAAGCCATCTCGCCAGCGCAGATACCAGGCGCGTCGGGCATGGCGCTTTTCCAGCAAGAGCCGGCCCAGCAATGGCGGCAGGCCCTCGGCCATTTGCAAACCCAGGGGATCGGGCGTCTTGCCCGTCCATTCAAACAGGATCACGCCATAAGCGTGCCGACCCAACTCCGCCTCAGGAGCTTGGAAAAATGGCACCGACAGCAGGGTGTCCGTGCCGAATCCACGGCCCAGCTGTTGATGCTCGCGGTGCACGACAGCAGCGGCTTGATCCGGTGCGGCTTGAGAACCAGGGGCGCTTGGTCCCGCCTGCTCGCCACGCCAGAGAACCGGGCGGGCCTGATCGCAAGCCTCATCCATGGCCGCCTCGATGGCATGGGCCAAATCCAGCCGGCGGGAGAAGTCAGCCGCATTGGACAAGGCTTGCAGCCGCACACGCCGGCCACTGCCAAAGCCGATGGAGACCCGGTCACAGCCCAAGCGCTGCGCGGCTTCGTTCACGGCGGTATTGCAAGCGGCCTGGGGATCGCTGCAGCTCAGCACCGCCACTAGCAATTCCAAGGCCAGCAACATGCGTTCGCGCAGAGCATCCTGCTCATGCTCGCCCAGGTCGGCGCGCTCGCCTGAGGCTGCGCTGCCCTGGCCCAACAACCAACCAAAGCCCCACCGCAACCAGTCTTGCGCATGACGCGGGACCTGCCCAGCCGCGAAAACCAATCCGACCACACCGTGCAAGACCGGTTCAGCGGTGCCCTGCTCTCGCGCCTGCACACCCACTTGATCCAGCATGGGCATGGCCAACATGCCATCACGACTCAGCGGCATGCGAACCGCCAAGGCCTCCTCGCACAAGCCGGTCAATGCCGGGCTGGGGGCTTGATGCAAAGGCCACAACGCGGCCGGCTGCAGCTCACCCGGGTTCGCATCCAGGTGGCGCCCGTCGAGCACCAGCACGGCCTCGCTGACACCCGGCTGCAGGCCTTGCACCAAGGTATGCAGCCAGGCCGCATGAAAGGCCTGGCGATCGCCCGCGCGCGGGCCGTCCAGCAGCAATTGCCAGACCGGTGCGGCGACGAAGGAAGAGGACGCGAGCATGGAGACCGTCGAAAAAGGTAGGGAACTCAGCCGACACGGGCGCTCGACTGCGCGAGCGCCCTGGGCTTAAGGTGCAGCGTCTTCAGAGCTTGAGTTCGCCGTAGCGGGTTTCGTATTCGCGCAAGCCCAGTTCCAGCAGGGTCATCAGGCGCTTGGCGGCATAGGGGTTCAACACGATGCGGTTGGACAAGGCGACCTTGACTTCGGACTGCTGGGTCTGCCAGGCTTGATTGGCCCCGAACAGCAACATGATTTCCTCACGCGTGCCCAGCACATTGCAGACATTGGCGTAGGTGGTCTCCATCTTGGAATCGTCCCAAGTGATTTGGGGCATCGCTTCGACTGGAGATTTGTTCTCGGTACTCATCAAAAACTCTCGTTTCTTCGGTAAAAAAATGATGATCAAGCGGGGCGCTGTACTGCAGCGCCCTACTTGCCAAAACGGCTGTTTTCACTGGGTTTGCGCGACCCGGCAGACCCGCCGCCCGGCCTGACATCCCAGCGCACTTTGGGTGCTGCGCCTGCGGCGGCCCCAGCAGGCCGCGCCAATGCCGCCAGGCCAATACCCGCGGCCAACAAGGCCTGCGAATCTGCCGCCGCCCGCGGTGCCGCTGCCGCCTCGCCTGGGTTGGCTTTGGGCAGCGCAGTTGGGTCAGCAACGGCGCCGTCTTTCGAAGACGCGCTGGACTCGGCCACCACATCCCGCTGCGGCTGCGCATTATCCCCAAGCAGTTCGGCAGCTGCACCGACCGTCGCAGCAGCCAACTCACCCGGCCCGGTCATCAGGGCCAGATAAGCGCCCTCGAAGGCATGGGCGCGCAAAGCATCCAGGCCAACACCTACGCCCGACGGAACAGCGGTCTGCACATTCCAGAACAACTGCGCACCCAAGGCATAGCTCGTGACCTGCGCAGCGCTTGTGCCTGCGGACGCAAACCCAGGTGCCAGGTCGGACGACTCGCCCACGGACAGACCCAGCACGCCCGACTCGCCACGCTCTTGCAGCGGAGCGCTGCGTTCGGCCTCGCGCAATGCCTGTTGCACGCGATCAAACGCCGTCGGGGCAGCCCGACCCTGCTCGTTCGAGCGAGAGGCATTGAACAAGTCCAGCACGACAACAGCGCCTTCGCCGGGTCGCGCCGCGGCCGAGTTGCCGAGCAGGCTGCCCATCTCCTGATTCAGCTGCTGAGCGGTCTGGCTTGGCGAGCCGGCAGCAGCAGCAGCAGCCGCGCTCAAGGTGCCACCACGCTGCGCGTTGGGCGATACGGCGAGCAGCAAACTCGCCGCATCACCCGCCTCATTGCGGGCTTGCTCCAACTCGCGGGCGATCACATCGACCTGTCGCGACACCGTGCCACGCACCTCGATCACGACCGACACAGAACTGCCGTCCACGCTGAACAGTTCGAAGCGTTCCTGCCTCAAATCGCCTTCGCGCAAGGCCTGAACGGCGCTGGACTCGGCATTCAGCACATACTGCCATTGTCCGTCCGCCGCCAGACTCAGCTGACCGAACTGGCCCGGCTGTTGGCTGGCGCGGAAGGCGGACTGCGCGGCGTCCGCATCCACAACGCTCAGTTGGCCGCGCACCGCCTGGCTGTCACCTTGCAAAGCCACACCGGTCTGCTTGCCGCCGATCTGTGCAGCGTTGTTCACGCCGGTCAAGTTGATGCTGATCGCCACGACGCTGCCATCGACACTGCGGACCTCGAAGCGGTCGACTTGCTGCTGGCCCGCGACCAGCGCCTGCAACGCAGTGGACTGGGCATCCAGCTGATACACCCAGCTTCCGTCAGCTTGCAAGCTGAGTTGGCCAAAGGCGCTGCGCTGCTGGCTCGCCACAAAGCGGCTCTGAGCCGCGTCGGCATCGGCAATGCTGAGTTGGCCGCGCGCCAGCTCACGGCTGTCTTCCTTGAGCCCCGCGCTGGTGCCGCCGCCAATCACAGCGGCATTGTTGATGCCGCGCACCGTGATCACGACCTGCGTCTTGCTGCCATCCGCGCTGAGGACCTCGAAGCGATCCAGTTGCTCCTCGCCCTCGGCCAAGGCCTGCAGTGCGGCGGAGCCGTAATCCAGCTGGTACTGCCAGCTGCCGTCAGCCGCCAAGCTGAACTGGCCGAAGGCGCTGTTTTGGCGCTTGGCCACAAACAGGCTTTGACCCGCATCAGCATCCAGAACGGTGAGCTGGCCGCCCACCGTCTGCTGGCTGCCATCCACGGCCACAGCAGCGGCGCTACCGCCGAACACGGGCGTGTTGTTGACACCGGTGATGCGAATGCGGAGCAGGCTCACCGTGCCATTGCTGGCGCGCAACTCGATCGTGTCCTCGACTTGCTGACCTGCCACCAGGGCCTGCACACTGGCCGATGCGGTGTCAAGCACATAGGTCCAGGCACCACCCTCGGTCAGCGTGAACTGGCCGTAAGCCGTGCGGCGTTGCTGCATCTGCATGAGCAGCAAACCAGCATCGGCATTACTGAAGCTGATCAGGCCCGACAAGGCGGAGCCTTGGTTCTCGCTGAGGCCAGCCTGCAAATCGCCGCCGAACAGGGTCTCGTCATCCTGGCCCTTGACGGTGATGCTCACCACGGTGCTGCTGCCGTCCAGGGTTTGCACGATGAAGCTGTCCAAGCGGGTTTCGCCGCTCTTGAGCGCCTGGACTTGCGCACTGGCGTTGTCCAGGACATAGGTCCAGCTGCCGTCGGCCAACAAACTCAGGCGGCCGTACTGGCCCACCAAGGTCTGCACCGGGAAGGTCGCCGCCCCGCCACCCAAGGCCGCAAGGCCGAGCTTGCCACTGGCGCTGAGCTGGCCGTCCTCGCCCACCTGGCCTTCGCCGCTGGGGCTGCCGGTGATGGGTTCGGTATTGCCTGCGCCACTGTTCGGATCGGGCTTGGTCAGCGGCCGGCCGAAGAGGCCGAGTTCGCCGTACTCACCCAGCACCGTCACGCTGATCACCGTGTTGAGCGGGTCGCGCAGATCGATGCTGCCGTTGCCCGGCAATTGAATGTCGCGCGCGGCGACACCGCCCAGGCGTTGATCCAGGCCATTGCCGCCCAGCAAGACCTGACTGCCGGTGGCCGGCAACACAAAGGTGTCGACGTTCAGGCTGGGGTCGGCAATATCTGGCCCGGTGCTCTGTATAAAGCTGGGCTGACCGGCCAGGAAGTCGATTTGACCGTTGTCTCCCACCAGAATGCGGCGCTGCGCATCGCTGGCGTTGACCGTGATCACATCGCTGCCGCGGCCGCCCAGCACATAGCTGCGCCCGCCACCGACTTGCAGACGGTCATTGCCGCCCACCAGCGGCTGAGTGGCGAAGACTTGCTTGAGGCGGCCGGAACCGTCGGACTCAAACACCACGCTGCCGGCATCGCCGAGCATGACGCTGTAGTCGTCGCCGCCCTGGGTCTGCGTTTCCAGCTTGTCATGGCCGGCGCCGCCCAGCACGATCTTCTCGCCGGCGCCGATGCGGATTTCGTCATCGCCGCCCACCGCGCCATAGATGGCCTCGGCGTAGAGGTTCTGGTAGCGCCGCGCCGGGTCGGCCGCGCTGCCATCGGTGCGATGGAACTCGAGGTTATCACCGCTGATCACGTCACGGCTGCGGCTGGCGCCGGTGATGCTGATGCGGTCGTTGCCCACACCGCCGGCCACGATATTCACATCGGTCAAGGCCGTAGCATTGAGGGCCGAGCCACTCATCACGATCTGAATATCGTCATTGCCACCGGTGGCCGGGTCGGCATCCAGCGTGATGAAGTCGGTCAGGCGGCCGGCGCTGTCGAACTGCAGCGCGGCGTTGTCGCCGGCCACCGCACGTTCGGGATTGCTGGCCGCGCTGGCTCGCGGTTCCGCCAAATCGCTGGAACCACGCACCGACTGGATCAGGATGGTGTCGGCACCGCCGCCACCGATCACGACCTTGTCGCCGTCTTGAGTGGCGCCACTATTGCCCAAGGCAATATCGTCATTGCCACCCAGGGCCAGGCCCAGGCTGATGGCCTGGCGCAAAGTGCCCGAGCCGGAGGCATCGAAAACGAAGCGGCCCGAGTCACCCAGCACCAGGCTGTTGCCGCTGCCGGCGCGGATCGTGTCGCCTCCGACGCCGCCAATCATCACCACATCGCCTGCCACGGTGCTGAGGATGTCCCCTGCACCCTGGTCCAGGCCCAAGCTGCCGATGGACAGCAACTGGCCATTGGCATGGCGGCGCAACTCGACGTTATCGCCGGCCATCACCACCTTGGCGCTTCGGCCGCTGACATTGATCAGGTCGGCGCCCATGCCGCCAACCAAAATGGCTTCGCCCATATCGGCCTGGTCTGCACCGGCCACGCCGACCTGGATCAGGTCGCCGTCACCGGTCGAGATGCTGGCGTCGGAGCTGACCAATTCGGCCAGGCTGCGCTCGCCCGGAGTGGCACCGGCGTAGAAGCGCAGGTCGGCGTTATCGCCCACCACCACCCGCATATTGCGGCTGTCGGCATTGATCTTGATACTGTCTCGGCCATAGCCGCCCAGCGCTACGATCTCGCCGGCGCCCAAGCTGATCAGGTCATCGCCGCCGAAGCCCAACTCTCGGCTGCTGACGGTTTGCAGATTGCCATTGCCGGTCGGGTCGTAGGCCAGCGCGCCGCTGTCGCCGAGCACGATGCTGTTGTCGCTGCGCTCACGCGTGGCCACATCGATGCGGTCGCCCCCCATGCCGCCGAGCACGATCTTCTCACCGGCACCGGTGCTGATACGGTCGTCGCCGCCCTTATCGGCCGCCAGGCTGTTGATGGCCAGCACACCGTAGCCAAGCGCTTGGCGCTTGTACTCGCCCGAGTCACCAAAGATCACGTCCTCGCTGCGGCTGCCCGAGCGCACGCTGATCTGGTCGCTGCCCATGCCGCCCATCACCACCTGCAAACCGAGGTCAGCCGTGGTGTCGCGCGCGCCGAGGGTGATCTCATCGTCGCTGCCGGTCGCGCTGATGGCATCCGTGGAGCCGAACTCGATCAGCCCCCCCTTGGCATCGAACAAGGCACGAGCGTTGTCGCCGGCCACGAAGCGGCCGGTGCGGCCACGGTTCTCGGTTTGCGCGGCCTTCAAGGCGGCGCCGCTCAGACCCGTGGTGTTGACCAAGCCCGCAATGCCGGTGACGAAGGCCAGATCGGCCGCCACCCCTTGCCCAGTGGCGCTGACCTCGACCGAGTCGCGGCCGAAACCGCCAATCAAGAGCTTGTAGCCTTCGCCAAAACCCAGGATGTCATTGCCACCGATGGCTTCGTCAATGCTGCGCGCCTGGCGCAGCACGCCGTTCTTGGCCAGCTGGTCGTAGATGAGTTCGCCGTTGTCGCCGATGGCAATCGCCGTTCCGCTGCCGCCTTGCAGCAGGTCACTGCCGAAGCCGCCCAACATCACTTGGGCGCCGTTGCCCGTCACGATGCGGTCGTTGCCGCCCTTATCGGTCTCGGTTGAACGAACAAGCAACATCTTGTTGCTGAGCGCCGCCCGTTGAATCAGGCCGTTATCTCCGATCAGCACGTCTTCGCTCAGACCCGTGCCCTTGATGACCCGGCCGGTGTTGGCATCGACTTCCCCGGCGATGAAGAGATCATCGCTGCCCATGCCGCCGATCACGAAGTTCAGGCCCAGCGCCGTGTTGCTGCCGGCCTTGCCGATGCGAATCACGTCATTGCCACCGGTCTCGGCGCGCTGATCGGTCGAGACCATCTCGGTCATAGCACCTGCGGCATCGAAGCTGAAGCGTGCGTTATCGCCCGCGATCAAACGCGTGGCCTGAGACTGCGGCGAACCCACCACCGCGTCCGCGCCATAAGCCGCGACCGTGATGCGGTCTAGGCCAGAGCCAGCAATGATGGTCTTGTCGCCATTGCCGCTGACGATCAGGTCGTTGGCGGCGATGCTGGTATCGGCAAAGTCAGTGGACTGTACCCGCGAGAGGATGTTCGGCACCGCGGCCTGGCCGCCCGAGGCCGGCACGCTGACGGAACGCTCAATGCGGCCGTTGTCACCAATGATCACGTCCGTGCTCTGGGCGCGGCCATAGCTGAGCACGCCAGTCGCGGCGTCAAGGCCAGCGCTGACCAAAACCGTATCGCTGCCGAAGCCGGCAATGATGAAGTTGCTGCCCAGCAAATGGTTCGACGCGTCCCCTGCGCTGCCGACGGCGATGCGGTCAGCACCGGCAGTCTCGGCGCGCTGATCGGTCGAGACCATCTCGGTCATGCCGCCTGCGGCGTCGAAGCTGATGTTGGCGTTATCGCCCGCGATCAAGCGAGTGGCCTGGGACTGCGGCGAACCCACCACCGCATCCGCGCCGAAAGCCGCCACCGTGATGGTGTCTTCGCCTGAGCCGCCAATGATGGTCTTGTCGCCATTGCCGGTGACGATCAGGTCCTTGGCAGGGATGCTGGCGTCAGCAAAGTCAGTGGACAGCACACTCTTGAGTTGGTTCCCAATGGCCGCCACACTGCCGGCCGCTGGGACGCTGTCATGCCGCTCGATGCGGCCGTTGTCGCCAATGATCACATCGCTGCTTTGGGCGCGGCCGTAGGTGTAGGCGCCGGTCGCGGCGTCGAGCCCGGCGCTGATCAGCACCGTGTCGCTGCCCACACCTGCAATGATGAAATTGCTGCCGAGGAAGCGGTCGGAGGCGTCGCGTGGGTCGCCCACCATGATCAGGTCATCACCGCCGGTCGAGGCTTGCGTATCAAGGCTGTAGAAGGCCTTGATGCCACCGCGGGCGTCGGTCTCCACGCGGGCGTGGTCACCGGCGATGAAGCGGAAGTTCTTGGCAATCGAAGACCCGGCCGAGAAGCCAATCTGGTCCTTGCCCGCGCCGCCGATCACCAGGGCCGAACCATTGGCCAAGGAGATGGTGTCATTGCCGCCGCCGGTTTCGCCCACCACGCTGGTGGCGTAGTCCAGCATGTGCTGGAAGCCATCCACTTCGGTGAAGGTCCATTTGCCCTTGGCATTGAGGGCGCGCTTGAAGCTGACCTCGCCGTTATCGGCCAGGATGATGTTGCTGCTGCTGGCCGTGTCGGCGCCGACGATGGTGTCGCCACCATTGCCCGCCAGCACCAGATTGCTGCCGCCACCCAAGTAGATGGTGTCGGCGCTGCCGCCGAGGCCTCCAAAGGTTTTGGCGAACAAGGCCTGGCGGGACTCGAAGTCGACCACGATCTGGCCCAGGTCACCCATGATGGTGTCATTGCCTTCACCGGTGCCGCCGATATTGAAGGTATCCGAGCCCAGGGCGCCCATCAGGACGTCGTCGCCGCTGCCGCCCTTGAGGGTCTGCGTGGCATTGCCCAGGCTGAGGTTCTCGAGTGTCTGACCCTTCCAGATCCAGGTGCGATTGACGCTCTGCCCCGGCATGCCAAAGCCAGCCAAGCCGCCGGCGGTTTGCAGGCTCAGATAGTCGCTGATCGCGAGCAGACCATTGGGCTTGGCCGCCTCGTTCTTGTAGCTGATGAAGTTGTCGGCGATCAGCAAATCATTGCCCGCCTGGCCTTCCAGCACGTCGGCGCCACCATTGCCGACCAGCAGATTGTTGCGGCCATCACCGGTCAGGCGGTCATTGCCCGCGCCACCGAACACATTGTGGAAGCCGCGCACCACGATATTGCTCAAGCCGCTGCTGCCGAAGGCGCTATTGCCCTCCAGATTGACGGTGACACCGCGCTGGTACTCGGAGAAGTCCAAGGTGTTGCGCTGATTGGGCAAATCACCCTGCGTGGACTCGCCGGTCAGGCTGCCGCTGACGCCAGCACCGTCGCGAACGCGGATGACATCGCTGCCGCGGCCGCCGATGATGTGCTCCATGCCCTCGAACTTGTAGCCAAAGCCGGCGTTATCACCGGCCAGCGTCTGCGCCTGACCGGCGATCAGGCCGGTCTGCACCATGCCGCTGGCCGAGTTCTTGACCCAGCCCGCATTCATGCCGGTGAGCGTGATCAGCAGATCGGCCTGATTGACCGAGAAGTCCACAAGATCGGCGCCCTGCCCGCCCTTGACCAGGTCGATGCGATCGCTGGCACTGAAGTTGGCCTTGTTGGCGCCTTGGCTGACCTGATGCAGGCCGTCGTTCAGCACCACACCCTGGGTTTGCGCGCTGAAGTCCAGCACATTGGCGCCGCTGGCATCGCTGACCGTGGCCTGACCCCAGCCATTGAGGAAGCGGTAGGTGTCGTTGCCGTCACCGCCTTCCATCTGGGTCACACCGCCTCGGGCAATCAGGCGGTCATTGCCGCCGCCACCGTACAAGGTGGCCTGACCGCTCAAAGAGCCGATCAGCACATCGTCACCCGCGCCGCCCATCAGCACGTCCCTGCCACCACCCGCCACGAACAGCACGGAAACATTGGCAGACAGTGCCGAAGCATCGATCTTGTCGTCGCCCGCACCGGTGTAGGCCTTGACCTTGCGCACGCCGGCGAAGGTCTTGTCATAGGTTTTGCCGTTCGGCAGCAGGGCGGTCACCTTCAGGCCACCTTGCTCGGTCAGCGTGAATTCTTCGTTACCGTCGGTGGTGTCGCGGCGCTTGCGGTCGGCCGCGCTCTTGTCGATGGCCGCATTGCCGTCGATACCGGCCGTGCCCGAACCCATATGCAGGGTCAGCACATCACCGTCCATGGAGCCCAGCACGGGCTTCTTGGATGCAGGGTCGTGCTTCCACTCGAACAGCGTCGCTTCGACGAAGGTGTACTCGAACACCCGCACGTACTTGACCAGTGCAAAGACGTCCAGGTAAGCGGCGATATAGGCCGTGCCCTTCAGATGCATCTCGACCACGTCGAAAGGATCGTCCGAGGCCGCCGCGATGATCTCCAAAGCGCGGAACTTGTTGTCCTTGTTCTCGTCGTAAAGATCCAGCGTGCCGATCATGCGGATGCCGCCTTCGACGCCACCGCGGATGATGCCGCCGTTGAGCTCGGCAAAGGCGGCCAGTTTCATCTGCAGCACCACCTCGGGCATGTCCTTGCCACGCACGATGTTGTCGCCGACGTAGAAGCCGTTGAAGATATCGGTGATCTTTTGGCTTTCGAGGAACTGGGCAATACCGAAGGTGTCGAAACCGAAGGTCAGATTGGCCTTCAGATTGATCTCGCCCTTGAGTCCGCCGAACAGCGGCGGGTAAATCGGGAACTGCTGGCGGAAGCCAACATTGACCTCCAGCTTGGGCGGCGTGAAGGTCATCAAGTCCGCTGGCTTGCCGCTCAGCATATTGATCACCGCACCCAGCGGATCGTCGAGCACCGGGAACTTCAGCGCGCTGCCCGGTTTCTTCAAGGCCGCCTTGAAATCGTTCATACCGTCAGCCAGGCCAATGGAAACTTGGCCCGGCAGATCCGGCACCGAGATGCTGGGGATCAGGTTCTTCAGGAAGCTTAAGTCCGGCAAGCTGAAGTCAAAGTCCGGCAGGAAGTCCGGCAGATTCAGCGTCGGCAACCAGACATCGGGCAGAGCGACGCTGACCTTCTGGCCCGAGCTGAAGTCGATCAGGCGCGCATAGTCGGTATTGAACTTGGCCGCAGCGGCGCTCAGGTCGAAGGCCTTCCAGACATGCTCCTTGCCCATCAAGTCCCAGTGCACCGTCATCGGCTTGAATTCCACCGGCAACAAGAAGGGCTTGATCTCCGGCAGCGCGATCGAGGCGCCACTCAGATCCGCGATCTGGTAGCGCGGCAGGTTGTTGTTTTGCAGCAGCTTGAGCGGGCCGGCCCATTCCACATTCAGGTAGCCGTTGGCATCCGCGCCGGCGGTGGTCCACTCATAGTCCTGGCCCAGCACGCGGGCAGTGATCTTGGGCACCTTGATCTGCAGCGGCGGCAAGGTGCGCAGATTGAAGTTGATGTCAGAGCAAGTGACCTTGACGTCGAACTGCGGCGCAATATTGCCACTCAAGATGTCGGACACCTTCAGGTTCTGCCAGCCAACCCCGATCTCCATCTTGAACTTGGCATCGGCACCGGTGGTGTCCTTGAGGCCAGCAATGGTGAAGTCGATGACCTTCCAGGTCTCGTAGGGTGCGGGCACCTTGGCATCGGCGCTGAGCTTGAAGTCGAAGCTGAAGTTGGGCAGATTGCCCTTGATGGCATCGCTGAGCTTGAGGTCCTTGTCAAAGCCCACGCCCCAGTCCAGGTCGAAATGCGTGGCACCGTCACCGGCATCCACATGAACCGAAGGCAGTTCTTTGTAAGGCAGCTTGACCGTGACATCAGGCACCGGCAACCTGGCGCCGAAGTTCAGCTTGCGATCTTTCTGACCGATGATGATCATGGACTTGGCGACCGACAGCAGCAGGCCGTCGGAATTCTCCGGCAGCTTTTGCAGCACTTGGATCATGTTCGCCATCGCAACGACGAAGTCGACCTTGGCATTGCCGCCCGAAATCTTGGCCATGTCCGAGGCCAGATCCAGCGCGCTGTAGTCGCGACCCATGAATTCACTCAGACCCGGAATCGGTGTGGTCAGTGCATTGATCACCGGCATGATGGGGCCGGTGACCTGATTGACGACACCCACAATCGGCTTCAGGAACAGCGAGAAGAAGGTGCCCGCGTCCAGATACATATCTGTCATCCAGACACTGGGCTGGTAGTGAATCAGCTTCTCGTAGCCTTCGGCGAAGAAGCCATCGATCTTCTTGGCCACAGCGCTCTTGCTGCTGTCTTGCCAGGTCAGATGCAGATCGCCCTTGACCTCAGGCAGAAAGCCCTCCTTCTTGTCGCCCGGCGAGCGGCCGAGCGTGCTGCCGAGCGTCATTCGCATATTGACCTGGGCTTGCGCGGCCCAGTCCACCTTCACCAGATCGCTGAGCTTGCCCGCGCGCAGGTCGGCGTAGGTCAATCGGCCATTGGTCAGCTTGCTCAGCGCCGCCACACCAAAGAGGCCGCGGTCCTTCAAGTCCACCGAGAAGGCGCCGTGGAACTGGGTGCGTGAACCGTCTTTGCCGGTCTGGCCGCGGAACAGTTCCTCGGTGCGGCCATAGGTGGGGCTCATTTGCTCGCCGGTCACCTTGTTTTCGCCCTTGCCCCAGATACCGCCGTCGTTGTCGCGGATCCAGCCGTCCCAGTTGTCGGTCAGCGTGCCGTTGAGGGTCAGCACCTCGGCCTTCAAAGAGGCCGGGCCGCCGTCGCTGCCGCTCTTGAGGTAGGCGTCCAGCGTGAACTGCAGCTCCTTGACCGCATTGGCTTGCGTGGGCTTGCCCACCAGCCAGAGGTTGTTGATGTGCGCGTCCAGCGGATTGCTGACGAAGGGGCGGCTGGCATCCACCGTGCCGTCATTCTTCAGATTGGTCAGCTCGCCGATGCCGGCCGTGCCCGGCATATTGGTGACGACGTAGAAACCGTCATTGATGTCAACGCCGAAGCCCAGATAGAAGGTCCAGCCCAGACGCAGATCCAGGCCGCCGTCGAGTTTGAGGTTGAGGCCGGGCATGCCGATGTCAAAGCCCAGATCCAGCTGGGGCGTGTAGGTCTGCCCCAGCTTCATGCGGAACTGGATGGCGCTGCTCTGCCCCAGGGCCACATTGGTCGCCATGGTGCTGGCGCGCTTGAACACCGCTTGCTTGAACTCATTGAGCAAGGTGGCGGGAACGTCGTAGCTGCCATTGGCGAAGTCGCGGCTCAGCGTGTCGGCCGCGTCCTTCTTGGCGGCATCGCTGGGCTTGAACTTCTTCGCCACCTCTTTGGCCGCGGCCATGGCCACACTGCCACCAAACAGGTCGCGCAGCAGTGCGTCGTAGTTGTAGCCCGACTTGTTGACGTCCGCCGCCGCCTTCACCACGAATTCGGCAATCTTCTCGATGGTGTCGGGATAGCCGTTCTTCTTGAAGTCGTCGTTGGTGGCCTTGAGCTTGTTGAACAAGGCCTCCAGCGTGGCGCCGGAGCTGGTCATGGCGCCCACCACATCGTCGACGATTTTGCGCAGGCTGGCGTCCATCACCACATTGCCGGCGCTCTGGGTGTAGACCTGCGAACCATCGGCATTGAGCTTGGGGATCTTGGCGCCATTGCCGTCCAGCAAAGGCGTGCCGTTGCTGTCGGTTTCCCAGACCGGCGTGTTGACGCCAGCCGTCACCCAGGCGGTGCGCTGACCCGGCAAGATGGCCGGGATCACCAGCTTGGTATTGCCCTGCTCCACGCCCAGATACTTGGCCAGGCGCGGGTCCAGCGGGCGCTGCGGCCCGGCGATGTACTCCACCACCACATCGTCCGCTGTGATCTTGCCGTCGCCGTTGTAGTCCTGCAAAAAGTTGCGGAAGGGTTCTTCGGCCAGATCAATCGCGTTGATGATGCCGTCACCATTTTTGTCCAGCGTCAGTTGCTTGAACAAGAACATGCGCAGGGCATTGTCCAGGCCACCGTACTCCGCCACGGCGGAGCTCAGCGCGTCCTTCAAGGCATCGATCAGATTGCCGCGCAGGTTGGCAATGAACTGCGTCGCATCCCTAAGCTTGTCGCCGATGATGGGCAGATTCAGCACCGAGCTGAAAGCGTCCAGGCCTTTTTGCACCGTGCCGAGCAAGGTGTCGACCGTGTTCACGATGATGGTCGGGTCGCGCAGCAGGAAGATCAGCGAGTAGTTGATCGGCTTGTCGTCGGTGGACGCACCGCCGCCGGCCTTCTCGATCACGCTGGTGATCACGCTCTGCCAGTTCTTCAGATTCGGCAGCACCAAGCTGAGATCAAAGCCGGCCGAGCTGGGATTGGTGCCCCCCGTACCCCAAGGTGAGGTGCTACCCGGCGCTTGGCCGCCTGGCAAGGCACCCGAGGTGCTGCTGCCCTGCCCGGCCGTACTGTCCTGGTAAGGGTTGAGGTTGCTGCCAGGCAGCCTGGCATCGGCCGTATCTACAGGCGCGCCTTCCGGCGTGGTGTTGCCCGAACCATTGCCGGTGCTGGGCGGACGCGGCGGCTTGGCCGCTTCGAGCACCTGGGCGTTGATGAGCCCTTGGGAGGTGTCGCCGCCGATGAAGGCGAAGCCCTTGGCCAGATTGGCAAAACTCAACTCCAAAGTACCCAGCGGCATGGGGTTGACGAAGCCTTCGATGTTCTGGATCGCCAACTGGCCCAGATCATCGGACAGCAAGAGCTGCATGGGCAGCTTGGCCGTGGCCTTGCTTGCGCTGTCCACCCAGATGTCGAATGCATCCTTCTTGATGCTGGCCAGGCCGTCGGCATTCAGCGGCGTGCTGGGGCTCAGATAGAGGCGATCGGCATCGCTCGCCTTGTCGCCGGCATTGAGTTGCCAGTTGGCGTTCTGCACCACCGTGGCGGAACCGTCGCGCACGGCCAAGGAGTACAGGCCCTGGTTGCTGTCGAAGGCCATCTTCTCACCCACCGCCGTCAGGCTGAAGGTGGCGAAGGTGCCGGTGTCATCGTCCAGCGTGGCCGTCTTGGCCGTGTCGGCGCGGTGGTCATAGAGGAAGAGCTTGCCGCGATTGGCGCCGCCGGACAGGTCAAGCCCCAAGGCCAAATTCAGGCGGAAGCTGCCGCTGATGGTCATCAGCGCCGAGCCGTCCACATCGCTGAGCTGGTTGAAGTTGCCCGCCAGGTTGGCCAGCGCGGTTTGCTGCGCCGGGCTCAGCAGCTTGAGCAGATCCGGGTCCTTGAGCAGCAGCTTGAGCGGCAGCTTTTGGTTGATGTTCAGCGTCAGGGGCAGGCGGATGGTCAGCGCCTCGGCGCCGGCCGCGTTATCCAGCCCCAGCTGGATATCGCCGGCGCTGGCACCGAAGGCGGCGGCCAGCAAGGCCTGCATCTCCTGCAGGCTGCCGCTGGTCTGCTTCTGCAATTGCGACACCACCTTGGCGAACAGGTCTTTCAGGCCGAACAAGTCGCCCAGACTGCTGCCCAGCAGCGGCAACAAGCGGCCCAGCTCTCCGAACTTGCCCATGCCTGCGAGATCGCCGATGAACTGCGGCAGCAGGCTCAGTTCGCCCACCAAATTGCCCCAGTTCATCTGGCTCAAGGCGGTCAACTGGCCCAGGCCATCGCTCGGCACCAACACCGTATCGGCACGTTTAGCCTCGCCACTGAGGGCGGCCACCAGATTGTTGACCGTCACGCCCAGCGTGGTGCCTGAGGTGACCGTGGTGCTCACGCCGGCAGGGGTGAGCACGGCCAGATTGCCGAAGGTCAGCGAAGCGCTCGGGCTGCTGCCGGGCGCACCGGCGCCATTGGCAAAGACCGGGCTGGTCACGAAATCGGCCAGCAAGGCGCGGCCGACGATGTCAAGGTTGGTGAGCGTCAGCGTGCCACTGGCCATCGTCAGGCCGCGGTCGCTTTGCAATTGCAGCTGATTGCCGCTGACTTGCATCGGCAGGCCGTCCAGCGCCGCCTGCATGCCGTCCAATTTTGCTGTTAGTGCCGCATCGCCCTGAGCTGCAGTCTTGGCGGCCACCAGGGCGGCGCGCAGCTTGGTATTGAGCGAGGCCAGCAGATCGTCCATCGACTGATGCGACTGGCTTTCCGCCACGCTCAGCGTGAAGCTGACTTTGGCGCCGTCGTACACAGCCTCCAGCGTCAAGTCCTGCAACAAGCGGCCATTGGCGCTGTTGTAGAACTTCTCGGGATTGCGCTCCAGCGAGGGTGCCGTCGCGGCCAAGGCGCTTTCATTGCGTGAGATGCTGAGCAGGCCGGAACTGCCGGTCAGCAGCAGGCCATCGGCCACCGCCATCGGCTGCACCGTGCGGGCCAGGATGATATTGAGATCACGCAGGGTCTGCGCGTCGCTGGTATTGGTCAACTTCAGACGCGCCGCCTCGGCCACCGCCGTGCGGATGCTATCGAGCAGCTGCGCCATCGAGCTATTGCCTGCAGTGCTGGCCGCATTCACCAACACGTTCAGCTGAGTCGCGCCTTGGGTGAGCGTCAAGGGCAAGTCCACCAGCAGGCGGCCGGTATTGGCATCCAGCATCTGCGCGGCGTTCTGCGCCAGGCTCAGGGTGGAGTTGGCAGCCTTGAAGCTCAGTTTGTCCTTGCTGGTGCTGTCCACGCCGACAAAGGCGTGGCCGGCATAGGGATCATTGCCCAGCTTGGCCAGCACGGCGGCATGAATCGCCGCATCGACATCCGCGGCCAGATCGGCCAGATTGGTATTGCCTGCGGTGTCGGCTTGGCGCACCACCACATCCAGGCGCAAGGCGCCAATGGTGACCTGCAGGCCCACATCGCGCAGCAGACGGCCGTCTGCCGAGGCCGGGGTCAGCGTGGCGGCCAGGCCGGCGCTGGTGTCATTGGTGCTCAAGGAGCTGCCCAGGCCGAGCTGAATGTCCTGCGCAGCGACGGCATCAAACAAGCTGTTCAGGCTGATCCGATCACCCGCCTGGCCATTGACACCATTGCGCAGCTGGAAGCTCAGGCTGCCCTGGTAGTCGGCCTTGAGCGCGCCGAACGTGAGGTCGAGCAGACCCAGGCGGGCCCGGCCGGCCTGGTCCAGCACGGCGGCGTTATTGCCCACCTGGCCATGAACGATGGCGCTGTACTGGCCACCCAGGCTGGCGTTTTGCAGGAACACTTCGGCCCCGCCGGTGCGGGCGAACTGGCCGGGCGTGAAGCCCAACTCGGTCGTTGCCGGATCAGCGCCGCTGGTGCGAATCTGCAGCGAGGCGATGCTGCGGCTGGTGCTGATCAGCTCAATCTGGTTGTTCACCAGGGCTGCGCGCACAAACTGACCCAGATTGTTGAAGCCCTTGCCTCCCGCGCCCAGATAGGCGTGGCTGCTGACATCGGTCTGCCCCAGGGTCGCGTTGATGTCGTCCAGCAAGTCCTTGAGCGTGGCGTTGCCGCTGTCGCGCAACACCGTCACCGACACCGGGCCGGACTGATCAAAGACCAGCTCGAAATTGGCATTGGCGCTCAGGCGGCCAGTTTCAGGCAGCTTGACCGCTTTGATCTGGGTGTACATGGTCGTGGGCTTGAAACCCAAGACAGCACTCATCGAATCGGTATCCGAAGGAATGCTCAGCTGAAAGGCCTCGCTACCGGCCAGGCTCACCAGGCTCAGCTTCTTGCCATCCAGGCGCACCTTGACCGCATCGCCCACCTTGGCAAAACCCAGGCTGGAGAGGACACCACCGCCGGCGACCGAGCGGCCGTTCAGCAGCGTCTGCAGCTGCGCGCGCAGATCCTCAGCGGAGGCATTGCTCTGGCTGGCCTGTGCGGAGAGGCTGAAGTCGTAACGCTCACCGTCAAAACTCAGGCCGAAATTGCCGTCCTGCCCGATTTTCGCGGGCGCATCCATGCTGCTCTTGATGGTGGTCTGATAAGCCCCACCGGCCCGCAGTGAGAAGCCGTTGACTTGGCGCAGATCAATGCCCACCGTCGTCTTGAAATAGCTCTTGCTGCTGAGTTCCAGCGTGGCCTGAGTGCTGATGCCCGAAAGATTGCCCAAGGCACTTTGCAGCTGCAAGCGTACGGCTTCGGTGCTGCTGGCCGGACGCAAGTCCAGATCGAAGAGCAGGCTGGTGCTCGCGGGATCGAAGCGGGGGTTGACCGAGAAGCTGGTGCCGGTGCCGGCCAGACTCTCATTGACCGCTTGCTGGAAGCGATGCATCAAGTCATTGAAGCTGCGGAAGCTGCTGCTGCGATTGTCCTGACTGTCTTGTCCGGCCAGCGAGAAGCCCAGATTGTCCAAGGCCTTGAAGCCGCTGCTGGTCGGCCCGATCAGGCCGCTCAGATTGAGCTTGAGCGCAGGGCCGGCACCGCCGGCCCAGGGCCCGGCGAACTGAATGTCCCAGGTCGATGCGCGACCCGCCACTTGGCTGACCTGCAGGCTGTCGGCCGAGAAATTGGCATCCCACTGGCGGAACATATCCACCAGCGCGGTCTTCAGCGCGGCCTCGCTGCCAGCCCCTTGCAGCACGCTCCAGCTGACGGGGTTGGACTCATACACCTTGCCGCCCACCGTGACGCCAAAGCCCAGACTGCCGGCCGTGGCCTGATCCAGCATCAAGCGCTGGACTTCATTGCTGGCGGGCGCGTTGCCCAGCGCCATTTTTGCCGGGCTCAGCACCGTCAGTGCGCCCTGCGCCTCCAGCTTAGCCAGGAGGCCACGGCCATCGACGGCCAACAAGGCCTGGGCCTTCTTGGCCACGGCCGCGCCGCTGAAAACAATGTCAAACACCTGCACGCCTTGATTGACGCTGATGGTGTCACTGGCCACCGGGTTGACGCTGACCGAACCGGCGCCCAAAACGGCATTGAGCGCATCCGCAATCGGCTGGCTCCAGCTGCCGGCATTGCCGGGCCGGCTGATCGACGCGGTCGTGAACTTGCTGCCATCGGCTTTCGTGCCGCCCAGAATGAAGGAGCTGCCATCGCCCGCATGCACCAGGGTCAGGCGCTGAACAGCGTCGGCAGTGTCCTTGCCTGCAGTGACTTCGCTGACGCTGGCACCGGCCGAGGCCGAGACCCGCAAGTCAAGACCCACACCCGGGCGGGCCTGAACAATATTCAGACGGCCCCAGACATGCCCATCGCTGCCCGTGGCCAGATTGCTGCTGATCACATCGACCAGGCCGCCGGCGTTGGCGGCGCTGGTGTCGCTGAGACTGGCCTGCAGCAAGTCCATCGCTTGCCCGGCCTTCTCGCGCACGAATGAAACGATGTAGTGCTTAGGCCCACCGCTGACCAGCACATTGCCCTTGCCGATCTCGGGCAAGGACTCCAGGGCTTGCTGCACCTCGATGCTGCTGGACAGCACCGACAACATGGACGTCGCCGTGCCGCCATTGCCGAGCTTGAGGCTGAAATTGCCGCCCGCCACCAGCAAGTCGATGCGCTGCTCTTCATTGCTGCGCAAGGCGCTGTTGAGCGCCAGGCCGCCGGCCAAACTTTGGGTGACGATGGCTTGCGCCGCCGCCTGGTCGGCCTGCCAGCGCAGATTGCCGTCCAGTGCCGCGGCCAGCTTGCGATTGATCAGCTCGGCGAGCTGGTTGATGTGGGTGAAGCCCGTGGTCTCGGAGGCCCGCACGCCCACGCTCACCAAGGTGGGCGCGAGATCGCCGGGGCGCTGGATCTGCAAATCGAAACTGGTGTCGGCAGGCAACACCGGCGAGATCAAGCGGCCGCCGACAAGGGTGGCGCCGCCATTGTTTTGCAGCTTCTCGTTCAAGACCTGGTTGAAGAGCTTGCTGAAGTCCAGCACCTCGCCCAAGCGCTTGTCGGTGAAGGGCAGCACGGCATCGAAGGGGCCGGCATCGCGCAGCTGGCGCAAATAGGTGCCCAGGTCCTGCATCATCTGCGTCAGTGCCTTGGCATCGAGCGCGGCAAAGGCCTGCAGCTTGACGAAGTTGCTGCTGCTGACTTGCAAGGACTTGCTCTTGACCTCAGACCAGAGCGCCGCATTGCCGCCGTTGAAGCTGATCTCCACATGGGGCGTGCCGCCTTCCAGCGTGCTGAAACTGGTGCTGCCGCTGGCCCCGGCGCCGATCACGCCTTCGATATCAAAGCTGGCCGAGGCCGCCACTTGGGCGGCCGTCTGGACCGCCCAATTGCCCTTGGTGACCGGATCAAAGTCTTGGCTGCTGGGGGCCAGAATTTCGGCCGGATTCAGGGCATCGGCGCCAGACTGGACCGGCGTAGTGCCCCAATGAGCCTGGGCGTACTCGGTGCTATGACCCGCCCGCATCACCAGCGTGCCGGTATCAAAATTCAGGCTGCCACGGGCGCGCGCCTCCAACATGCCCAGGGACATGGCCGCATCCAGTGCGCCGGTGCTGCGCACACGCGCGTCGAGCTGGGTGATCTCCAAGGACTTGGCGGTGCTGGTGTCATAACGCAAGCCCAGACTAACGGTGGCGTTCAGGGGCACGGCACTGCCGGGCAGGAAGTCCAGACCCAGCGGTTGGAGCTTGTCTTTGAAAGTGAAGCGCCGCGTGAAGTCGCGCGACAGCGTCAGGCCCAGCTCCAGCATCACCGTGCTGCCTGAGCGCGCGCCGCTGCCCAGGATGTCCATGAAGTCGGTGCTGAAGTCCGCCGCCACCAAGGCTTCGAGCTGGCTGTAGCGGCCTTGCGCCGTCAGATAGTCACGCAGCCGGGACAGCAGGCCGCTGAGCGTCTTGTTGCCCGCCTCGGCCAGATAGTCGTCCAGCACCGTCGTGCCCTGCAGCGTCTTGAAGGCCAGCACATCGCCGAGGCTGCGGCCGTCGGATGTCTTCAACAGGCTGGCCATGCCGGTGTCGGCGAAGGGCAACACCTGGCTGAGGCTGTCTTGCAAATCGAGCTGGCCGCCGAGCAGCTTGCCAGCGTCGAACACGGCTTTCAAGCCATTGCCGGTGGCGTCCAGATTGCTGTCGCTGAAGGCTTGCAGCGTCAGCGCGCCACCCACCACCTTGCCGAAGAAACCCGAGCCCGAGGCTGCGCCATCGATGCTGGCGGTGATCTGCGGCAGCTGCAACTGCGCGGCACTTTGACCGCCGATGTCGGCCAGGGTCAGGCGGCCCTTGTTGTCGCTATTGTCCGGATCGCGCAGCGCGGTCTGCACGCCCGCCAGCAAATGGAAGCTGTTCGCGCCGGTCGGCGCCAGTTCCAGGCTGACCTCAAAACGTTCCAGCTTGAAGAAACTCTGGGCCGCACTCGGCGCAGCCATGCCGGGCAAAGCAGAGGGCTGGGTGTTGGCATTGACACCGTCCAGCACCAAGCCCGCGCTCAAGGCAATGTGCACGCCGGCTTGCGCAGTGCCGGTCCAGGCCTCGCTCTTGTCAACACCACCCAGCTTCCAGTTGAGGGTGAAGTTCTGATTGCTTCGGGTCCAGTCCAAATCAATCGCCAGCTTGAAGCCGGCCACCACCTCGGGCGCAGCAGCATCAAAGCTAGGGGTGAGTGTCACCGACCAGGCCTGCCCGCTCTTGCCGGCTTGAATCGCATCGGTCTTGGCCTTGACGGCAGCTTGCAGCGCGGTGCTCAGTCCGTCCAGCGTCGAGGCCGCGCCCTGGCTGGTGAAATAGCTTTGCGCCGCGGTTTGCAGGCCGAACAGCGTGGTGGTGGCACCTGCGCCGTTCTGGCTGCTGAGGCCGATGAACTGGTTGACGCTCTCATTCAATCCCGGCAAGGCGGCATTGATCAAGCTGTGCTTGAGGGCCTGGGTGCCATTGGCATCCACCTGCGCCAGCACGGCCAGCATCTGCGCTTGGACACCGGCGTTCAGGGTCAAAGTGGCCGCGCTCAGTTGCAGGCGGCCGGCGTAAGTCTGCCCCGCGCTGAACAGTGCTTGGGCGTCGATCTGGCCAGTTTGGCGCTCGAGCAGCCAGTCACCGCCATGGGCTTGATCGCCGGTGATATTGCTGGACGCCGCCACATCGGCGCCGGTCAGCGCCGCCAACTGTTCGATGAAGGCCTGGCCACGCGCACCGGCTGCGACATCGCAGCCGTAAACCAAGATGTCAGCATCGGCCGCCAAGGCGGAGCGCCACTGTTGCAGCGAGTCGGCTTGCGCTGCCAGATTGTCGGCATTGAGCTCCCCGCGGCCCAGGCCAATGCGGCCGTCTTCGCCGTGCGAAATCAGATGAATCGCCGTCAAGCCCTGCCGCTGCGACAGCCATTGGCTGATTTGCTGCACGCCGTCTTGCTGGGGGTCGAGCACCACCACCTCAACCTTGGCCGCTTGTCCCGGCTGGCGCTGGCCCAGCGCGTCTTGCAACAAGGCCTCAAAGCCCTGCACCGAAGGATCGACAAACACCACCTCATCGGCCCGCTGCGCAGCTTGCGCAGTTTGCGCAGTTTGCGCCGCGCCCTGCCCGGGCCGCCAGGCATCGCCGGTGAAGCCGGGTGTGCTGGCCGCAACTTGCTCGAGCAAGTGCTCGATGGGCAGCTGCAGCTGCTGACTTTCCAGTGCCGAACGTTCAGGCGTTGGCGGCAGGATCAAGCCCTCCCCCGAGAGCAAGTGGCGCGGCTCCAGCGCCTCGATATGCAGACGTCGCTGGCGGCTAGGCGCCGGCACGCTGAGGCGACTCACGCCCAGCGCATTGCGCAAGAGTTGGGCTGCATTGAACTTGCGCTTGGACTTGGTGGAGGAGTTGTTCACTGGTCAATCCCGCTGAATCTTGTTTGAAGTCGCCACCCCGGCCAGCTGGTGTGGCGACGCGCTCATATCCCGTGTGTCCCAGTGGCAGGCAGCCACTGGGGCTGATCATGCCCGCCCTGGTATAGGCTGTGCACTCAGGTGATCACTGGATCTGCAGCAAGGCACCCAAATCGTCCAAGTCGTTCCGACTCAGCACGCCTACCGCCTGCTTGAGCTTCAATCGGTTCAGCAGGTAGTCGTAACGGGCCTGCAGGAATTCACGCTTGGCGGTGAAGTACAGGCGGTTAGCATCCATCAACTGGATGGGACTGAACAGACCTGACTTCAAGCCTTCCTCGCGAGCTTCCAGCGCACTTTGCTGAGCCAGCACGGCTTTGCGCAGCGCTTCGACAGAATCGACACTGGCCAACACGCCATTGAAGGCGGTACGCGCCAAGCGGTCGCTGCGGCGCAGCTCCTGCTCTTGCTCATTGAGGGCCTTCTCCTTGCGAGCCACGGCCTCGCGCACCAAGGACTTCGTCATGCCACCTTCGAACAGCGGGACGTTGACGCGCACACCGACTTCCGTGTTGTTGTAGCGCTGGCCGCGACCGAACAGCGAGCCACCCGTGTCCTGATTGGCCGTCGAGGCCACCAAGTTGATGCTGGGCGCATAGCCCGCTTGCTGACGCCGGATTTCCAAACCAGCAATCTCAACCGACAGGCGGCGCGCCTGCAAGGCCAGGTTTTGCTCCGCCGCCGCATCGACCCAGGGACCAACTTCAGCAGGCATGGGCTCTGTCGGCGCAAAGTCACCCTTGAAGCCGCGCAACTCGCCTGGGTCTTCGCCCACAATTTCCTTCAGCGCCAGCCTTGCATCTTCCAAGCGGTTGCGAGCCTCACGTTCACGCGCCCGCGCCTGCGCAAACCGAGCCTCGGCTTCAAAAAGCTGAGGCACATTGCCCAGGCCCGTGGACTTGCGCGCCTTCGCCAGCTCGAACTGACGCTCGGTACTGTCACGCTCGGCCTGCGCCAGATCCACACCGTCGGTACCTGCCAGGACATTCAAATAGGCACTGGCCACACGCAAGATCAGCTCTTGCTCGGCCGCCAGCAGATTGAAGCGGGACTGGTCGATAGACAGGCCCGCCTGGCTGTGCTTGATGACCGCCGGCAAGCGCAGCAGCGGCTGGGTGATGGTCAAGGACAAATTGGCGCTGGGATAGCGCGTCACTCCGGTAGGGAAGGTGATGTTCGAGGCCTGCTGAATGTCCTGACGCAGATAAGACTTTTGATAGTCAATCGACGCCGTTGGCAACAGGGCCGCGCGGGCTTGCGGCACGGCTTGCTGCGCAATTTCAAAGTCTGCTTTGGCGCTGAGATACTTGGGATCCCGGTCCAAGGCAGCGTTGTACAAGCGACTCAAGCCATTATTGTCTTCAGCACTTGGCGCACGCTGCTCAGGCGGCACGAGCAGCAAGGGCCGCACCACCACCAGCGGCGCCTTGGGATCCAGGCGCTCATCGCGGCGTGCGAAGGAAGTCGCCGGGCGCGCTTTGCCCGCATCAAACGCCGGGGCAGCCACACCCGGCAAACGCAGGGCCAAGGCATAACGATCCACGTCAGCAGCGCCGCGCGAGAGCAAGGGCGCGGCGGCCGTCAAATCAAACACCAAGCGCGCCGAGCCCAGACGGCTGGACTCGACCCGCAACGCGCCAATGCTGGCATGCGGCGAAACAAAGCGCGTGGCGGCATCGCGCACCTGGTCAGGGCGCCAGCCCAGCAAGTCCACCACCAAGCGCGGCGGCTCATCCAGTGCATAGGACTGCAGGCGCGAGACCGGAACACCCGGCAAACTCAACTCAATGGCACGACCTGTCAACTTGGCATCAATGCTGCGCAGCTGCAAATCGCCGGCGGCGCCACCCGCACCCAGGCGAGCCTGAGCCACGGCCCGATCCGCGGCCAAGCTGATGCGAATCAGGCCCTTGCCGTCACGAACCTCACCGAGGCTGTCCACCAGATCGATGTCTTCATGGAAACTGAATTCCAGACGTGGCACTCCGCCTTGCTGGGCCGCGCTAACCCGCGCAAACAGCGGCACGGCGGGCGCCTTGAATTGACTGGCCAGCCACTCAACCGAGGCCATGCTGGCCCCGGGGAACTCCACCACCAAACGCCCCGGCTGATCCAGCACAGACACTTCTGCCGCCAGCTCAGCGCTGCCGGACAGATGAATATCAAGCAAATCATCACGCGCAGCCAAACGAAGCTCACGCAACTCCACAGGCACGGCCACTGCCGTCGGCGTGTTCACAGGCGCTTGAGGCTGGAGTTGCAAGTCCCAACGGGACAAGCCCGTCGCCGGCGTGCTCAAAACCTGATGGACCAGTTGGACACTGGGCGAGAATTCCAGCCAAAGCACTGCCTCTTGATTGGGCAGCACGTCGGCACGCGCGGACTTCACCAAGGCGGGATTCGCGAGCAGCTGGCGAACCATATTGTCGAGCTCGGCCCGCTCCACCTGCTTGAGGTTCAGGCGAATGCCGTTGCCATTTTTCAAAGGCAGCAGCTGCGTCAAGCGCCCCACCGGCAAGGTCAGCTGCAGCGTCGCCTTGCCATCAAGGTGAGACTCAGCGACCGCCGTGTAGGCCGCCGGCAAACCAAATGCCCAAACAGGGGCCACAACAACGCAAGCGGCCAAAGACCATTGAACGGCCGCAAAGGCCAAACGCTTTTTCATCATCTCCATCGCACACCAGACTTGGTGCACGCCCCCAACAGTGGCCGAACCCGAGCTCGAATTCAGCGTTTTTTTAGCTTTCGTCTCGGGCTTCACGCCGCCTACGCACCAATATATCTATTTTGTCATTCTCAAAGATAGAAACCAAACTCTAACTCCGAAAAGCTATGACTTTGTTAAGGGAGGTCTGCATTCATGCCGGGCAATTCAGCTTTGGGAAGCGCTGCATAACAGGGAAAACATGCGTCAAGAAACATGCAAGCCCTGGACTTGGAGAGTCACCCAAACGCACGCGCACGCGCACACGTGCGCCCCTCGACGAAATGGGACGAGTGGGGCCTGAACCCAAATTGGTGGCATCCTCCATGCCCGAGGCTCGACGCGGCCGCCTGCCGTTCTCGATGAAGACAACGTTGCGCATTCACTACATGCAGCAGTGATCCACGCTCAGCGACCCGGCGACGGAAGTGACGACGGAAGTGGCGTCAAACGACACGCCGATGCACCGCGAGTACGCCGGCCTGGTCGACCGGCATCAAGAACTCAAGTTGGATGTAGGCGCTATTGAAAAATAGGCTACAGAAAAACAGCCAACAACCAATACTGCACGGTCGATCAGTACTGCGGCGATGCCCGGAAGGCAATGGGCCCGAGATTGGCAGAACGCTGGCAGATAGAAACGAAAAACGGGCCGCTAGGGCCCGTTTTTGCTTACTACTTGGAGGAGAGGGGGTCCCCCTACATCCAATTCAACGACGTCCAAAAGCGTTCAAAATTCAGCGCTCTCATAGGAGAGACGCTCATTCTACGATCCAACTGCGTCCAATTAAATACAACGCATTCGGACAGCCTATGGTAGAAACGATGGTAGATAAATCTACCGCATCTTCCCTATGGCACGCAAAGCTAAAGAACTCTCTCCGCTGTCGGTGGGTCGGCTGACCCAGCCCGGCCATCACGCCGTAGGCGGGGTGGCTGGTCTCTACCTTTATGTCATTGAATCGGGATCGAGATCGTGGGTATTGCGTGTGATGGTCGGAACAAAAAGACGTCACATCGGCTTGGGTGGATTCCCAGATGTTCCTCTTGCTCAAGCCAAGGAACGCGCCCGGAAGGCCCGCGACGAAATTGCTCAAGGCATTGACCCTATCCAACGGAAGCGAGAGGCGGCGAGCCTACTACGCGCCCAGCAGGCAACTGCCATCACTTTCAAAACTGCGGCCGTGTTGGCGCCGACCGAATTTTGACCACCCGCGCCGATTGAATTTTGACCAGGGG
>NZ_JBMLSK010000339.1:0-1269 GCF_049240545.1 Roseateles sp.
CAAGCTGAGCCACCAGCATCTGCTGCGCAGCATGGATGCGCTGATGGACCACCAGCAGGCCGTGGATGACTGCGTGGCGCAGCTGCTGCGCCCGCTCATCGACGAAGACCTCTCGGTGGTCTTCTACGACCTGACGACCATCCGCGCCGAGGGCCACAGCCAGCAAGACGGCGACGTGCGGCACTTCGGCATGTCCAAGGAAGGCGTCATCGCCCGCCAGTTCATGCTGGGCGTGGTGCAGACGGCCGACGGTATGCCGATCTACCACGAGGTCTTCGACGGCAATACGGCCGAGGCGCCGACGCTGGAGCCCACGCTCAAGAAGGTGCTGGCGCGCTACCCGCACATCCGCCGCCTGGTCGTGGTGGCCGACCGCGGGCTGCTCTCGCTGGACAACATCGAGGCGCTGACCAAGCTCCACGTGGCGGGGGATCGGCCACTGGAATTCATCCTGGCGGTGCCAGGGCGGCGCTATGGGGAGTTCGTCGATCTCTTGGCGCCGATGAGTGCACGCATGGCCCAGGCCACCGACGAAGTCGTCGAGGAGGCGCAGTGGCAGGGCCACCGACTGGTGGTCGCCCACAACCCCGTGCGTGCGACGGAGCAGACCCAGGAGCGGCTGGCGAGGATCCACGCATTGGAAGAGCGCGCAGCGCAATGGGCCAGCAAGCTCGATGCGCAGGACGCCGGCCAGGTACACCGCGGCCGCAAGCTCTCGGATTCCGGCGCCAAGGCGCGTTTGTTCCACGAGGTCAGCGACGCGCATCTGGCGCGCATCATCCGGGTCGATCTGAAGTCCGACCTGTTCGCCTACGAGATCGACGATGCCGCGCTGGCCCGGGCGCAGCTAATGGACGGCAAGCTGATGCTGATCACCAATGTCCGCGACATGACCGCGAACGAGGTGGTGCGCCGCTACAAGTCGCTGGCCGACATCGAACGCGGCTTCAAGGTGCTGAAGTCGGAGATCGAGATCGCGCCGGTCTTCCACCGGCTGCCCGAGCGCATCAGGGCCCATGCGAGCATCTGCTTCATGGCCTTGATCCTGTACCGCGTGATGCGCCAGCGCCTGAAGCTCGCCGGCAGCGAGTTGTCGCCGGAGGCAGCCTTGGCGGACTTGCGTCGCATCCAGCGGCACACGGTCACCATTGACCGCAGCGCCCCTATCCACGGCGTCTCCACCGTTCAACCACGCCAGGCCGCAGCCCTGGCCGCGCTCAACGTCAAGAAGCCGACCATCGACGCCCAGATGCCGCTGCTGTAGTGGCA
>NZ_JBMLSK010000340.1:0-1258 GCF_049240545.1 Roseateles sp.
CTTTTCTATCAAGAAAGGGCAAGTCGCATGGAAACAGGGATCAAGCGAACGCAGAGGGACTACACGCTGGCTTTTAAGCTGGCGGTGGTGGAGCAGGTCGAAAAAGGCGAGCTGACGTACAAACAGGCGCAGGCGCGCTACGGCATCCAGGGTCGCTCGACGGTGTTGGTGTGGCTGCGCAAACACGGGCGCCAAGGCTGGGGCGTTGCGGCATCATGTGCGGCCATGCCCCCAGACAAGACCCCCACTGCGCTGACGCCGGAGCAGCAGATCAAAGCGCTGCAAGTGCAACTCAAGCTGGCCAACGAGAAGGCGCAATTGTTCGAGGCGATGCTCGACGTTCTGAAGAAGGACTATGGAGTGCGCGTCGTAAAAAAGCCTTTGGGCAAGTCCTCGCGCAGCAGCTCGTCCAAGGGCTGAGCGTGGCGAGGGCTTGCCGCCACATGGGGCTGAGCCGGCAGGCGCATTACCAAGGCCAGCGGCGCCACGCCCAACGCGCGCAGAAAGCGCAGGCGGTGGTGCAGTGGGTGCGCGATTGGCGACGTCGCCAGCCCAGATTGGGCACGCGCAAATTGCACCACCTGCTGCAAGCGCCACTGGAGCAGGCGGGCATCAAGCTTGGGCGCGATGCACTCTTTGATGTGCTGCGCAACGCCGGGCTGCTGGTGCCTGCGCGGCGCGCGTATCACAAGACCACCGACAGCCATCATCGGTATCGTCGCCACCCCAACCTGCTCAAGGCGGGTGAGCATCGGGTGAGCGCCACGGCTGTTGAGCAGGTGTGGGTGGCAGACATCACCTACCTGCCCACGGCCGAGAAGTTCGTCTACCTGAGCCTGGTGACAGACGCCTACTCACGCAAGATCGTGGGCTGGCACGTGCACGACAGTCTGCAAACCGAGCCGGTGGCACAGGCGCTGAAGATGGCCTTGCGCGCACGCCAGAGCGATCAAGAGTTGGTGCATCACTCTGACCGGGGCGTGCAGTACTGCTCCAGCTACTACCAGGCCATCCACCAGCGCCATGGTCTGCGGTGCTCCATGACCGACGGCTATGACTGCTACCAAAATGCACTGGCCGAGCGGATCAACGGCATCCTCAAAACCGAGTTATTGCTGCAGCGACCGGCCAATCTGGAGCAGGCCAGGCGCATGGTGCGAGAGTCGGTGCAGATCTACAACCACGAGCGGCCGCATTGCTCGCTGAAAATGCAAACGCCCGATGCGGTGCATCGGGCGTCACTGGCCGGCATCTGCCG
>NZ_JBMLSK010000341.1:0-1722 GCF_049240545.1 Roseateles sp.
CCGGACGTTTCCGCGTGGGTGGTTGCGGGGATTTTCGGCGCCGCCGTCCTCGGCGGTGCGTTGACGTTTCTCCCCGGCGGGCTGGGCGGGACAGAGTTGCTCATGCTCACCCTTCTCACGACAGCGGGATTGCAAGCATCTTCCGCGGCGGCGGCGACTGCAGTCTGCCGCTTGGCCACACTTTGGTTTGGCTTTTTCCTAGGGCTGTCGGTATTGCCTCTTTTGGGCGCACTGGGTAACAAGGCTCGGCCGCGTTGACGCAACTCTATCGGGTGATGCGATGTGAACCGCCCCGGCTTTCGCGGAGGCCGGTTGGCGTGAGTCAGACCGATGCGGTCTGTTGAACTGGGTTGTGTAGCTGTTCTGCCTTTCTTTCTTCAAGCGTGCCGCAGGGGCCGCCGGAGGCGGCTTCCTGTTGCCGCCAGTAGTTTGCCTCGGCTTCGGCTGGCGGGATGTAGCCCAGGGGTTCGAGCAATCGCTGGTGGTTGAACCACGAGACCCATTCGAGCGTGGCCAGTTCGACCGCCTCGCGCGTCTTCCAGGGCGCGCGCCGATGGATCAGCTCGGCCTTGTACAGCCCGTTGATCGTCTCGGCCAGCGCGTTGTCGTAGCTGTCGCCGATGCTGCCCACCGAGGGCTCGATGCCCGCCTCGGCCAGGCGCTCGGAGTAGCGGATCGACACGTATTGCGAACCACGATCGGAGTGATGGACCAGTTCACCGTCGCGCCGCACAGCGCGTGCATACAGCGCCTGCTCCAGCGCATCGAGCACGAAGTCGGTCTTCATCGACGCGCTCACGCGCCAGCCGACGATGCAGCGCGCGAACACGTCGATGACGAAGGCGACGTAGACGAACCCCTGCCAAGTGCTGACATAGGTGAAGTCGCTCACCCACAGCTGATTCGGCCGCTCGGCTCGGAACTGGCGATTGACGCGATCCAACGGGCACGGCGCCTTGGCGTCGGGCACCGTGGTGCGCACGCTCTTGCCCCGGATCACGCCGCGCAGGCCCTGCTGGCGCATCAGCCGCTCCACCGTGCAGCGCGCCACCACAAAGCGCTCGCGGCGCAGTTGCTGCCAGACCTTGTCGGCACCGTAGACGCGCAGGTTGCTCTGCCACACCCGTTCGATCTCGGGCAGCAGCGCCGCGTCGCGCTGGCGCCGGGGCGGGCACCGCGCCGGCTGGCGGCTTCTGGCGGCCTCGCGCCAATAGCCCGATGGGGCGACCTGCAATGCCTTGCAGATCGGCTCGACCCCGAAGCAATCCCGATGCTGATCGACGAAGGGCTTCACAGCTTCAAGCGGCGGTCGAGCTCCGCCTGGGCGAAAAACGCGCTGGCTAGCTTCAGGATCTCGTTGGCCCGACGCAACTCGCGCACCTCGCGCTCGAGTTCCTTGACGCGCTGCTGCTCACTGGTCGTGGGCCCCTCGCGTGCCCCGCTGTCTCGCTCGCCCTGGCGCACCCAGCGCCGCAGCGTCTCGGCCGTGCAGCCGATCTTGCCGGCAATCGATTCAATGGCCGCCCACTGCGACGGGTACTGGTCCTTGGCGTCGAACACCATGCGCACTGCGCGCTCGACAACCTCGGGGGAGAACTTCGGGGATTTCCTCATCATGGCTCCATCTTCTCAAACGAAGGAGCCTCCTCAAATCCCGGGGCGGTTCAGTAGGCCGCCGAGCCATCGGTGCACACACGACTACCCGGCTGGATGACATCTTTC
>NZ_JBMLSK010000342.1:0-8017 GCF_049240545.1 Roseateles sp.
CACTCAGATCAAAAAACGCATTTCAGTTGGCGGTATCGATGTTGACGAAGACTTCGTTAAAGAACTACTGATTAAACATTTGAGAACGGGAGATGCAAATGACCGCCCCACTCTCTCAGACGCTTTTGACATCTACATGGCAGAGAACACATCCGCACACCGCAGAAAGTTCAAACTCAATGCCAATCAATACTTCAACAGGTTTAGCGCCATGTATGGGGATCTTTACCTTGATGAGCTTAAGCACTGGCACATCACCCAATATCGAGACGCCATGCTGGCGCAGGGACTGCATCCAAACAGCATCCGCAAACACAACAACATCCTGAATGCCATGATCAATATGGCATTCAAGCACTTGGACATTGACAGGCTCAGTCCCTTCAGGGGACTACAGATACGTGGCGAGGGTGAAAACACAAGACCGATACCACCCATCACGCCAGAGAAGATTGCCAAGGTCAAAAGCTTCTTGATCCGTCACAACACCCCAGCCAGCTTGGTGGGACTGATACAACTCAACACTGGTCTTAGGATTTCTGAGCCCACTCTGGCAAGGCTAGAAGACTTGGTGCTTGAACATGAGATTCCGCATCTTTGGGTACGAAAGAACCGACTGACAGATCGAAAAACCAAAGCCAGCATTCGAGCTGTGCCACTCGTTGGCGTATCACTGGATGCAGCTAAAGAGTTACAAGCTAGAGCATTACGGCTCAACTCCCCCTGGCTACTGCCTTAATACGCGAAGGAGTTTGGAGCTTGCTCTTGTTCAGCCATCTTGAACAAAAACTTGCGCCCCTTTGAGTTTCGCAGTCACATGTTTAGGCATGCATTCATCGACAGACTCAAAGCGCGAAATGACATTCCACTGCCTTTGGCCGAAAGCATTACGGGACATGGACGCGGGCAAACTGATTTTGCTGTTTATGGCAGCGTTGGCTACACGCTCGAGCAAAAGCTACAGGTCATTCAAAAGATTGAGATTTAATTTCTAATTCATCCTGGGGCACGGGCTATCTCGTGCCTTGCTCCGGATACGGCCACTAGATACACCCCACAGTTTCGCAAGAGGGTTGTGGGGTTTTTCTTTGCTAGCACACACCCGCACACTCTTCGTACTCCTTTGCTGCTGGCATTGACTTGCGGCGCTGCGAAACTGTGCTGAAAAAAGCAGCAAAGCTGCAGCAGTTGGCAAAGCCTTGTGCGCGGGTATGAAACAGTCGCAGCTCAGCTACCCCACACTGGCAATGGCTCAGCAAAGCTGCCCACAGCGACGTTGGAAACGACTTACAACGGACCCTCAACCGCAGCCGCCCGTGCCCATACGCTGAGAGACGGTGAGTTGGTGCTGTACAAGCGCAGCCACAGTCGAGTTTGACCATGCCGCTACAAGCTCTACGACAACCAGTGGTGTTGACGCCGCAGATTAACGACAAGCAACCGAGTGTTCCTCTGCTGGCCTAAAAAGTGATCCGTACGTGAAGGCTACCTCTTGCCGATATTGCCGTGCGGCGAGGCGTCGACTGGCACGGTCACGTGAAAAAAAATAATGTAAATGTCATTCTGGTTAATACCTAGCTATTTTTTGAGACGACTGGTCTATTATTAAATACATGAACTCACAGTCGCTTGTCGCTCCTAAACGAATCAGCCGCACTGAGCGCGCAGCTGCACGCACCAGCACAAGGGAAATGTTGGTGCGTTGCGGCACGGAAATCTTCACTGAGAGAGGCTTTCAGGCGACCGGCATAGACGAGATCCGCCTGCGGGTAAATGTGCCTAAAGGTTCGTTCTATCATTTCTTCTCCAGCAAACACGAGTTCGGACTTGCTGTGATAGACAACTACGCCGCGTATTTCGAACGCAAGCTAGCTCGATCTTTCGACGACACACAGTTGATGCCGCTTGAGCGTATCTCTGCCTTCGCCAACGACGCCATGCGTGGCATGGCCAAATTTAATTTTCAGCGGGGCTGCTTGATCGGCAATCTTGGGCAGGAACTTGGCGGCCTGAACGATGAGTTCCGCGACAAGCTGGAAGCCGTGCTGCAGGCTTGGCAATCGCGAACTGCGAGTTGCCTGAGCGACGCCGTGCGGACCGGGCAATTGTCCGTCAGTGCGGACTGCGAGGCGCTTGCCGAGTTTTTCTGGATCGGATGGGAGGGTGCCATTCTGCGCGCCAAGCTCACGCGTAACAACAATCCGTTAGAGCGCTTTCTCGCCCATTTCATGCTCACGGCGCGAGCCGCCTGAGCTATTTACTTAAATTTTTTGGAGCACTTCCTTTGAAGGCAATCTGGCTCGAGCAATCCGATGGAAAGACCCACGCGGCGCTTAAAGACATTCCCGAGTCAGTCTTGGACGAGGGCGACACTCTGGTGAGCGTGGAGTGGTCGTCCCTCAACTACAAAGACGGCTTGGCCATCACAGGCAAGTCGCCCATCGTGCGTAAGTTCCCGATGATCCCGGGAATAGACCTTGCAGGTACCGTTAAGTCGTGTAGCAGCGGCGCCTGGCTACCAGGCGATCGTGTTGCGCTCACGGGATGGGGATACGGCGAAAACGCATTCGGCGGTCTCGCGCAGATGGCCCGCGTGAACGGTGACAAATTGGTGCGCCTGCCAGAATCAATGGAGACGCGGACGGCAATGGCCATAGGCACGGCCGGTTTTACGGCGATGCTGTCGGTGATGGCGCTAGAACGCAACGGCGTCTCCCCCGACAGGGGTGAAGTACTCGTTACCGGCTCAGGCGGAGGCGTGGGAGGCTTTGCGGTCGCCTTGTTGGCCAAGCGCGGCTACAAGGTGGTGGCGGTTACAGGGCGTGCGGCTGAAGGTGAACGCCTATTGCGTCTTGGCGCTGCTGAAATCATGGACCGCGATGCGTTTTCGCAGCCCGGCAAACCACTTACAAAAGAGCGCTGGGCCGGCGTGGTAGACAGCGTCGGCAGCCACACGCTAGTGAACGCCTGCGCCAGCACGCGCTACGGCGGCACAGTCGCGGCCAGTGGTTTAGCGCAAGGCATGGATTTCCCCGCATCGGTAGCACCTTTTATCCTGCGCGGTGTCACGCTCGCGGGCATTGACAGCGTGTCCTTTCCGATGTCCAGCCGCGGCGCAGTGTGGCAAGGGCTCGCGCAAGACCTTTCGCCCGATGCGATTATGAACATGGCCGTGTCGTTGCCGCTCGAAGACGTTATCACGCGCGCGCATGACCTTCTCGCCGGCACGGTGAGCGGCCGACTCGTGGTAGACCTTCGATGAACATTGATCCTTAATGAATTCATGTACGCAACCCTGATCAGTGGAGACCGCACCCTAGATGGCGGAACTTTGGAACAGCGGGTTCTGCGCGTGGCGGGCGGCTTAATGAGCCTGGGCCTTGGGCCCGGCGACGTCGTTAGCATCCTGATGCGCAACGATTTCCCATTGCTGGAAGTGACGCTCGCGGCAGACAGGACAGGCGCTGTCGCAGTGCCGCTCAACTGGCACGCTAGTGCAGAAGAAATAGGCTTCATCCTGCAGGATTCTCAGGCGCGGCTGCTGGTCGTGCATGCCGATCTGCTAAAGAAAGTGGCATCTGTGGTGCCCGCAAATTGCAAGGTTCTGGAGGCTGTGACGCCGCCCGAAATCCAGATTGCCTATCGCCTGACTGAAGAATCCTGTTCACTCGCCGGTAACGCCATGAACTACGAAAACTGGGTGCAGGCATCAGAAGTTTCAACTGCTGCGCCGGTCTCAACTCCTTTTCGTCTTCTCTACACGTCCGGTACGACGGGTCGTCCGAAAGGCGTCAGGCGCTTGAGCAGCTCTCCCGAAATGACTGCGAGGTTCGGTCAGCGCGTTAGGCTGGCGCACGGCCAGGAGATCCGGCCAATCCGCGCCGTGATGACGGGGCCGCTCTACCACTCTGCGCCGAATGTTTACGCGCTCAACTGCGTCCGCTTTGGCGACTTGCTGGTGTTGCAGCCGAAGTTCGATGCCCAAAGACTGCTTGATCTGGTCGAACGCTATCGACTTAGCCACATGCACATGGTGCCAACCATGTTCAGTCGTTTGCTCGACTTGCCCGAAGAGCAAAAGGCAGCCTTTGACACTTCGACGCTGAAAGCTGTTGTGCATGGTGCGGCGATGTGCCCTCGCGACGTCAAACAGGCCATGATTGATTGGTGGGGACCTGTGATCATGGAGTACTACGCCGCCACTGAGATCGGAATCATCACCGCGAGTACCTCGCAGCAATGGTTGGCGCATCCTGGCACCGTGGGTTCGCCGCCGGAAGGCGTGCAGATCGCGATTGTCGATGACCAGGGCCTACCAGTGCCGACGGGCGACATTGGCGAGGTGTTCATCCAATCCGACATGGCCGACCTAGTGACTTATCACAATCGACCTGAAGCGATGGCTGAGTTGCGTCGAGGCGACTGGTTGACGATGGGCGACATCGGCCATGTCGATGCGGACGGCTTTCTCTGGATAAGCGATCGCAAGAAAGACATGGTGATCTCCGGTGGCGTAAACATCTTCCCGGCGGAACTTGAAGAAGCGGCGCTGCAATTGCCACAGGTGCGCGACTGCGTCGCCTTCGGCATACCGGATCGGGACCTTGGTGAAGCCTTGGCGATGGTCTTTGAGCCGCATGCAGGCGCACAGATCGAGCCGGACGAAATGCGCGAAGCGCTCAGGGCCAAGCTGGGAAGGTTGCGCGCGCCCAAGGTATTGCTTAGTATGCCTTTGCTACCGCGCGAAGATAGCGGCAAGATAGCGCGCCGCAAGCTCAAGCAGCAGTACCTCGATAGCCTTATTCATCCCGCTACGAAGTGAACAAGATGCTAACTTCCGACATCGTCATCAGTGGCTACGCCGAAACTCGAAACGTGTTCCGTTCGGGCCGAAGTGCTTATGACCTGGCTGCGGATGTATTGGACGAAATCGTGCGCAAATACAGCATCGTGCCGGCGGACATCGACGGGCTGGCGGTGACGGCGGCGCTCAGCGAAGGCAGCAATCCCTTTCACGCTGCTTACCTGTCCGACACGTTAGGTTTGCAACTCGACTGGCTGGGCACCGGCACTACCGGAGGCTGCGCGATGCTTTGCGCGGTCTCGGCGGCCGCTTCGGCGCTGCGCGACGGGCGCTGTAAAGTGGCGCTGGTGATTGGTGCCGATGCGCCCAGCACCACATATTCGAGCCACTATCGCGCTTACCGCGAGGAATTCCAGGTGCCGACGGGCCTGATTCGCCCACCGGCGGCGTTCGCCTTGGTGCAAAACGCCTACGAACAGCGTTATGGCGCTCCTGATGCTGCGCTGGCAAAGATTGTGGTCACGCAGCGCGAGCATGCGCTGCAAAACGCGCGAGCCTGCGACAAGCTGCGAAAGGCGCTCACCCTGGATGACTACCTGGACTCACGCAAGGTGTCCGATCCGCTTCGCCTGCTGGACAGCGTGATGTTCTGCGACGGTGCCAACGGTGTGCTGATGATGCGGGCCGAAACGGCGGACGCGATGGGGCTACCTAAGTCGGTGCGGCTGGCCGGCTATGCCGAGCGCACCAACCATAATGTTCAGGATCAGACGCCAGACCTGCTCGACTCGGGCTTCAAGGTGGCCGGGGTCCGCGCGCTAGCGCAAGCCGAGCTTTCCGTGAACCAAGTAGACATGCTGCAGCTTTACGACGACTTTACCATTGCAGTGCTGATACAACTGGAGCATATGGGTTTTTGCGGCCCGGGAGAAGGCGCCTCGTTCATCGGCAAGACCGATTTTCGGTTCAGCGGCGATCTGCCGCTGAACACAGGTGGGGGGCAACTATCGGCCGGCCAGCCGGGCCTGGCCGCGGGCGGCCTGAACCTGGTGGAGGCTGTGCGCCAGCTGTTTGGCGAAGGCGGCGCGACGCAGGTCAACAGTCCGCGCAACGCGCTGGTTACCGGCATCGGTGGCATCGCCTATGGCCGTGGCTGGATGATGAGCAACGCCCTGGTGCTGGACTTATGAGCGAGCTTCAAAAGTCAAGGCTTGGCTTGGCCATCGGCCAGTACATGAACACGTTGCCTTTCTGGGAAGCAACGCGCGAGCAGCGTTTACTGATGCAGTTCTGCACGCAGTCACAGCGATGGCAGGCGTATCCGCGGCCCGGCAGTGTCTACACTGGACGCCGGCAACTGGAATGGCGGGAAGTCAGCGGTAAGGGTGTGGTGGCGAGCTGGACGGTTGACCGGATGAACACACTCACCGCAGGCCCGGTAAGCCGCATTCATGCGCTGGTCGATCTAGCGGAAGGAGTTAGGTTGCTGAGCTGGCTCGTCGAGTGCGAACCGGCGCAACTGCGCACCGGCCTGCCCGTTCGCGTCGAGTGGGTCGCGCTCGGAGAAGGTTTGCAGTGGCCCGCCTTCACTTCCCTCAAAACGGTTATCAATAAATAAGGCGCTTCAGCGCAACAGGGGCAAACATGAAATTAACTCAAGGGGCAAACATGAAATTCACATTCAACACATTTCGTTCTGTGGCATTTGCCACCATCCTCGCATTCACCGGCACGGCCTTCGCGCAATCCGGCAAACCTTTGAAGATCGTGATCGGAACGCCGGCCGGCGCGTCGATGGACACTTTGACCCGCTTAATAGCGGAGAAGATCAAGGTCACGCTGAACCGGCCTGTCGTCGTTGAGAACAAAGCTGGAGCGGCTGGCCGAATTGCAGCGGAAGCTGTGAAGGCTGCGCCGGCCGATGGCAGTACGGTCTGGATCACGGCCTCTGCCAATGTTGTCGCACAGCCGCTGGCCTATAGCAACCTCAAGTACGACCCGTTCAAGGACTTCGTGCCTGTTTCCCAACTCGCCAGCTTTCAAATGGCGCTGGCCGTGCCAGCCAGTTCAGGCGTCAACAGCGTGGGCGACTACCTGGCCAACGCAAAGAAGAACCCGTCCAATGCGATGTACGCTTCACCGTCTGCCGGCAGCTTGCTTCATTTCCTTGGAGTGATGCTGAGCAATGAGTCGCAGATACCTTTGACGCACGTGCCTTATCAGGGCACTGCAAAGATACTACCTGATTTAATCGGCGGACAGGTGCCGGGAGCGTTTCTCGTGATCGCCGACACCGTGCAATACCATCGCAGTGGCAAGCTGAAGGTTTTGGCAGTGAGCGGCGAACAACGTTCGCAGTATTTGCCAGAAGTTCCCACCTTCAAGGAATTGGGTCTGAACGTAGTAGGCACTGCCTGGTTCGCGGCCTATGCGCCGGCCGACACGCCGCAACCGGTGGTAGATGCGATTAGTAAGGCCATGGCCGAAGCAATTACCACTCCGGATCTACAAGAAAAGCTCAAGGGAATGGGGCTTGACCCAATCGGCAATTCATCGCGCGAATTGGGCCTGGCGCACCGTTCCGAATATATCAAGCTCGGCCCAGTTATCAAGGCTTCCGGCTTCAAGGGCGAAAATTGACGAGTTATCACCCCCGGCTCAGTCTTGACGCTGTATGTCGTAGCCGAATTCCTCAAATGCCGAATTAATCACGACTACATCGTCGGTATTTCTGCGATCGTGACCGATTGCGCAGCGTGCAAAAGTTACGCTGCGCAAATTGTAGGGTGAAAGGCCAGACAAGCCCGGTAGCCGTGCTCGAGTTGTTGACATGTCTGCAGAATTCGAGCCACAAGAGCAGCGGTGCCGCTCCAATTTCCTGGTCCTCATGCATCATTCGCTCAAGTCTAAATTGCAGGTAGGCGCAGTGGGAGGCTGACTGTTTTTTTTGACACATTGGTAAGAACGCCCTTTTGGTCGCAGCACATCCGGCTGCACCAAACGCTGACAGCAATGAAGCATCTCTACCCTGCGCTGTGTACCCAGTAGCCAAGTTTGAATAAACGCTCACGGATCGTCAGCACAGCCTCTTTGCTAACCGAAAGCCATTCTCTTAAATCCCAAGCAAGACATTAATGCAATCAACTCGAACAGGAGCACGTTCTGACTTGCCACCTACACGTCCAGAGCACCCGTACCGTCCAGACTCTGGAC